>NVUX02000042.1 GCA_002402045.2 Paracoccaceae bacterium
CTTGCTGAGACGAATAATAATAGTAACCACCACCAATTGCGATCACGGCAACAATAATCATCATTATAGACTTATTCATTTTTCAAACCTTTCAAAATTTAATGAATTGCCTTCCCCTAGCCCTATTAGTCAACGCATTCAACCATAGCGCCATAAAGTAGGCGGAAATCCCCTTCTATCTGGAAAATTCAGCGCTTCGGGTGCTCCAAGATTGGCACCGTCGGCCAATAAGCCGAGACGCCCTCTCATTTGCATTCAAAGCTTGCGGCTGGCCATTACGGCTTGTTCAGGCTGGTAGAGCGCGGGATATGTGGGGTGGTTAAACGAGTTCGGAAGCGCGTAGCTCGTATGACACGGTTCGTGCCTTGTCCAAAGCATCCGATAGCAAGTAAAACTCGGCGTTATCTCCATATGGAGACCATACCCGCCATTTGTTTTGGTCATGATCGTGCCAAATCTTTAAGACCAAACGGCTACTTTTGCTAAACAGTCCAGCCCACACAGATATTACTTCCGTAGTTTGGTTAACGTACATATCACGCAGGAGGTTCATCATCAGAATTTGTGTAACTTGTTTGAGTGAGGTCATTATATTTTCCTTGTCCATTGGTTGATTCGCTTAAATCTAACGGGAAGACAAAAAATTATGCGGATTTAATTTAACTAGCCGGGCACTGCCCCCCCCCTGCCCTTGACTCACCCTGCCCCCCTGCCTAGATACCACTCGTTAGCACTCAAAGGTGGTGAGTGCTATTAAATGAAAATCCACCATTTGACAGACCAAGAGGAGCATCCAAAATGGCATTTACACCATTGCATGACCGCGTTGTGGTTCGCCGCATCGAAGGCGACGAAAAAACTGCTGGCGGGCTTATTATCCCTGACGCCGCAAAAGAAAAGCCTTCCGAAGGCGAGATTATTTCTGTTGGCGCAGGCGCGCGCGACGAAGCGGGCAACCGCATCGCTATGGACGTTAAAGCTGGCGACAAAGTGTTGTTTGGCAAATGGTCCGGCACCGAGATCAAACTTGACGGCGAAGACATGCTGATCATGAAAGAATCCGATATTATGGGCATCATTGCCTAATTATCCCAATATATAAGGAGCTGTAACAATGGCTGCAAAAGACGTAAAATTTGGCACAGACGCCCGCAACAGAATGCTGGCTGGCGTTGATATTCTTGCCAATGCTGTAAAAGTGACCCTCGGCCCTAAAGGCCGTAACGTGGTTCTCGACAAATCATTTGGTGCCCCGCGCATCACTAAAGACGGCGTGACCGTTGCCAAAGAGATCGAACTTGAAGACAAGTTCGAGTACATGGGCGCGCAGATGGTTAAGGAAGTTGCTTCCCGCACCAATGACACCGCAGGCGACGGCACAACAACTGCTACTGTTTTGGCTCAAGCGCTTGTGCGCGAAGGCATGAAGCGCGTAGCTGCTGGCATGAACCCAATGGACCTGAAGCGCGGCATCGACATGGCTGTTGCCAATGTTGTTGAAGCCATCAAAGACATGGCGCGTGAAGTTAAAGACAGCGACGAAGTTGCTCAGGTTGGCACAATTTCAGCCAACGGCGAATCCGCTATCGGCCAGCAAATTGCAGACGCCATGCAGCGCGTTGGCAATGAAGGTGTTATCACTGTTGAAGAGAACAAGGGTCTGGAAACAGAAACCGAAGTTGTTGAAGGCATGCAGTTTGACCGCGGCTACCTCTCCCCTTATTTTGTGACTAACCCTGACAAAATGATCGCTGACATGGAAGACTGCCTTGTGCTCTTGCACGAGAAAAAGCTTTCTTCCCTCCAGCCCATGGTGCCACTGCTTGAGGCTGTTATCCAGTCCGGCAAGCCTTTGCTGATCATCGCTGAAGACATCGACGGCGAAGCGCTGGCGACTTTGGTTGTGAACAAACTGCGCGGCGGCCTGAAAATTGCGGCTGTTAAAGCTCCTGGTTTTGGCGATCGTCGTAAAGCCATGTTGCAAGACATCGCAGTACTGACCGGTGGTCAGGTGATCTCAGAAGATCTGGGCATGAAGCTTGAAAATGTTGGCATTGAAATGCTCGGCACAGCCAAGAAAATCACCATCACCAAAGATGAAACTACGATCATTGATGGCCAAGGCGAAAAAGCTGAAATCGAAGCACGTGTTTCCCAGATCAAGCAACAGATCGAAGAAACCACTTCTGATTACGACAAAGAGAAACTGCAAGAGCGTCTGGCCAAATTGGCTGGCGGTGTGGCTGTTATCCGCGTTGGTGGTGCTACTGAAACCGAAGTTAAAGAGCGCAAAGACCGCGTAGACGATGCTTTGAACGCGACCCGTGCGGCCGTGCAAGAAGGTGTTGTTGTTGGCGGTGGCGTTGCTCTGATGCAAGGAGCCAAAGGCTTGGCTGGTCTTAAGGGTGAAAACTCTGACCAAGATGCAGGCATCGCCATTGTGCGCGCAGCGCTCGAAGCGCCACTTCGTCAAATCGCCGACAATGCCGGTGTTGACGGTGCAGTTGTTGCTGGTAAAGTTCGCGAAAGCGACGACGCTAACTTCGGCTTTAACGCGCAGACAGAAGAATATGGCAACATGTTTGACTTCGGCGTAATTGACCCGGCTAAAGTAGTGCGTACAGCTCTGCAAGACGCTGGCTCTATCGCTGGTCTGCTAATCACCACCGAAGCTATGGTTGCTGATAAGCCAGCACCTGCTGGCGGCGCTGGCGGTATGCCAGACATGGGCGGCATGGGTGGCATGGGCGGCATGATGTAAGCTTTGCCGCTTAGCTAAAGTATTAGGGGTCGCCTTCGGGCGGCCCTTTTTTGTGAGTAGGCTCTTAACGGGACTAAACTAGCATTTGTGCTACGGTTCAAATGAGCACACCAGGTTAAATCTAACTGCCACCTTATGCCGCCGGTTAGTCACCTGCGAACCCGCAGAAGCGTCTTACGCGATTTGAGATGCACCTCGCCGTACATCAAAATCAGCTCGCCACGCTCAGACTTAAAGCAGGCTGAGACTATCCGCGATCTCAGTAGCGATCGCTTTAGCGTCAACACCTTCACGTTCAGCAGATACGCGAAGCCCTAATAGATCAGACTGATATCGCCGAGCGAGCACTTTCGGATCAAGTGATTTATCGACATCGCCAGCCGATTGCGCCTGTTGAAACAGCTCTGCAAACTGCGTTTCCATCTTTAACAAATGGGCGTTTGCCCGGCTAGCCAGCGGGTGGTCGCGCGCGTGCAATTCCAGCACAGTCTTGGCCAGCATACAGGCCTTCGCGGGGGCCGCGTCGTTCTCAATCGCCATCTCGGGGAACCGCTGTAGCGCTTTGATCGGGCCAAGCTCTGCGGCCAAAATCTGCAAGCGCAGTTGGCCATCTTTCGCATACCTATCAAGGGCAAGTTCAAACAATGCATCTTTTGATCCAAAGGCCGCGTAAAAACTACCAGGTTTCATTTGCAATGCAGCCTCAAGGTTTTTGAGGGACGTTCCCGCCCAGCCTCGTCGCCAGAATAGATCGCGAGCACGATCTATCAAATCATTACGGTCGTATTCTGGTTTGCGTGGCATCGGGTCACCTATTCTTGAATGGTCACTCAATTATATACTTGAGTGATCACTCAAGAAAGCCTAAAAGCACATATCAAACGTTTTTGAAAGGACACCCCATGACGAACTTCCCATCCCATGATCTCGACACAGCCCCAGAGGCCTCCAAACCCCTGTTGGAGAAATCACAAAAAGCCTTTGGCCGGCTGCCCGGTCTGCACAAGGTTCTAGCCGAAAGCCCACAAGCATATGAGGGCTATCAGCTGCTACACAAACTGTTCACCGAAACGGATTTTAATGCAGATGAACTGACGGTCGTTTGGCAGGCAATTAATGTTGAAAACGCGTGCCACTATTGCGTTCCGGCCCATACCGGCATCGCAAAAATGATGAAGGTGTCTGACGAAATCACCGAGGCCCTGCGCACCGAAACAGCGCTACCGTCAAGCAAACTTGAGGCATTGCGCAGGTTTACCGTTCAAATGGTACGTGAGCGCGGCAATGTGACAGACGCACAGATGAACGCTTTCTTTGACGCCGGTTATGACCATCGCGCTGTGCTGGACGTCATCCTCGGCCTAGCGCAAAAAACTATGTCAAACTACGTCAACCACGTCGCGCAAACACCAGTTGATGAGGTTTTTCAACCGCTCGCATGGCAACGTGGCGATAAGCCTTTAAAGGTCTAACTTTGGGGAGGGCGTGCTCGGGATTAGGTGCCGAGCACGCACTTTCATTCTACGAGGAAACCCCTGTCTGGGATGAGGGATTCATTGAATTATTAACAACCGTCAGCATCATTCGTTTTGGAGCAACGACAAAACCGTATGATCGAACAAATTACAGGTTAAATTTGTTATCCCTCGGGAAGCCGCGCGGGGCCATGCGGCCAGAGGCGGCGCGTTTGCCTTGCCAATCAGCGAGTTCTGAGACGGTGCGGGTGCGGCCACCGGCATCAAGCCATTGCAGGCCGTTTACCAGATCGAAGCTTTTCAAATCACTCAGCTCGCCATCCCTATCGGCATATTTTTGCAGGCGCACGCCTTTGCCACGGCCAAGGCGCGGCAGATCAGCCGCTGGGAAAACCAGCAGTTTACGGTTAAGGCCAACGCAGGCGATATGGGTGCCGATCAGCGGAATGCAAACGCGCGCACGGGTGTCACCCTTCACATTCAGCACTTGCTTGCCACTGCGGGTTTGCGCAATCACATCGGATTCAGACACGACGAACCCATCACCTGCGCTGGAGGCGATGATAAGCTCGCGGGCGGGGGTGTGGATGAACAGGTCAACAATGGCGGACTCGTTTGGCAGATCAACGATCAGCCGCACAGGCTCACCCATGCCGCGCCCGCCGGGCAGGCCGGCAGCGGCAAAGGTGTAAAAGCGGCCATTATCGCCGAGCAGCAAAAGCTTGTCGGTGGTGTGAGCGTGGAAGATAAACCGGCCCTCGTCGCCGTCTTTAAACTTCATCTCGGCATCAAGGGCCGCGTGGCCCTTAAGCGCCCGTATCCAGCCCATTTTGGAGCACACAACCGTGATAGGTTCTTTCTCGATCATGGCTTCAATCGGCACCTCTTCCACATCTGGCGCATCGGCCAATGTGGTGCGGCGGGCGCCAATTTCGGCTGAGCCGAATTGCTTTTTGGTTTCGCGCAGCTGGGCGATAATTTTCTGCCATTGCTGGGTAACATCTCCAAGCAGGCCTTCAAGGCCAGCTTGCTCGCCCAGCAGCTCGTCCTGCTCGCGCTTCAGCTCCATTTCCTCAAGCTTGCGCAGGCTGCGCAGGCGCATGTTGAGAATGGCTTCGGCTTGCACATCGCTCAGCTCAAACTCGGCCATAAGCATGGCTTTTGGCTCATCCTCATAACGGATAATCGCGATCACGCGGTCAAGATTGAGAAAGGCAATAATGTAGCCGCTGAGCACTTCCAGGCGGCTCTCGATTTTACCAAGCCGGAACTTTGTCCGCCGCACCAGCACGTTACGCGCGTGGTCAATGAAGGCGCGCAGCATGCCTTTCAGGCTGGTGACTTGCGGGGTTAGCCCGTCAATCAACACATTCATGTTCATCGCAAACCGGATTTCGAGGTCCGTCTGGCGAAACAGAGTTTCCATCAGCACTTGGGCATCCACCGTTTTGGCGCGCGGCTCAAGGATCAGGCGAATATCTTCGGCGCTTTCATCCCGCACATCGGCCAGAATCGGGATCTTTTTCTGGTTGATAATATCGGCGATCTTTTCAATCAGCTTGGATTTTTGCACCTGATACGGGATTTCGGTGACCACGATCTGCCACTGGCCACGGCCCAAATCCTCAGTCTCCCAACGCGCCCGAAGGCGGAAGCTGCCCTTGCCGGTGGCATAGGCTTTGAGGATGTTTTCACGCGGCTCAACCAAAATGCCGCCTGTGGGGAAATCTGGCCCCGGGACCAGCTCGGCGAGGGTTTCGTCGCGGGCATTTGGCGTGCGGATAAGATGGATGGCAGCGTCACACAACTCGCCCAGATTATGCGGCGGAATGTTGGTGGCCATGCCCACGGCAATGCCGCTGGAGCCATTCGCGAGCAGGTGCGGAAAGCGGGCGGGCATCACCACGGGTTCTTGCAGGGTGCCGTCGTAATTGTCTTTAAAATCAACCGCGTCTTCCGAAAGGCCCTCCATAAGAGCCACGGCAACATCGGTCATCCGCGCTTCGGTGTAACGGGCGGCGGCAGGGTTATCGCCATCAATATTGCCAAAGTTGCCTTGGCCATCAACCAGCGGATAGCGCACGCTAAAATCTTGTGCGAGGCGGGCCATGGCGTCATAAATCGCGCTATCCCCGTGGGGGTGGTAATTGCCCATCACATCGCCAGTGATCTTTGAGCTTTTCCGGTAGCGGCCCTTTGGGTCGAGCTTAAGCTCGCGCATGGCATAAAGAATGCGGCGATGCACGGGCTTGAGGCCGTCACGCGCATCGGGCAGCGCGCGGTTCATGATGGTGGACAGGGCATAGGTGAGATAACGCTCCCCCAGCGCTTGCTTGAGCGGCTCGCGGGTGATTATGCCGCCATCATCAATATCGGGGGTATCTGCTTTTTTGGCCATAAATGTTTTGTATATCGGCTATGGAAGATGGTCTAGCGCAAATGTGGCCTCGCGGCGCGCAGGCCTTTTTGCTTGGGCGAGGGAGCTCCTGCGCCGCGCTGCGGTGTTTGCGCTTGTGACGGACGGGCATTGGCGGCAATATGCACGCAAAACGGGGCGTAAAATGAAAACTATTTTGATAACGGGCTGCTCAAGCGGCATTGGCTATGACGCGGCGCACACGCTGCATAAACGCGGCTGGCGGGTGTTTGCCACCTGTCGGCAAGAGGCCGATTGCGAGCGGCTTCGGGGCGAGGGGCTGGAGAGCTTCCAGCTGGATTATGCCGACGAGGCCTCAATTGAGGCCGCCGTAGCCGAGGTCCTCACCCGCACCGATGGCACACTGGATGCTCTGTTTAACAATGGGGCCTACGCCATTCCGGGGGCAACGGAAGACCTACCGAGGGATGCGCTTCGGGCTGTTTTCGAAGTGAATGTGTTTGGCCAGTTTGACCTGATTGCACGGCTGCTTCCCGCAATGCGGCCAGCGGGGCGCGTGGTAAATTGCTCTTCGGTTCTGGCCATTGCTGCCCTGCGGATGCGCGGGGCTTATTGTGCGACCAAGTTTGCTATGGAAGCGATGACCGATGCACTCCGATATGAGAACTACCATACCGAATTGAAAGTCATTTCCATTCAACCGGGGCCGATTCCAACACGCATCCGCGCCAACTCCATTCCGCATTTTGAAAAGTGGATTGATTGGGAAAACTCAGCGCATCGGGCGACCTATGAAGGAAAACTGATCCCGCGGCTTTATGATGAAACTGGCGAGCCTGACCGCTTTCAGCTACCCTGTTCAGCGGTTACGGACGCCCTGATAAAAGCAATTGAGGCGCCGAATCCCAAGCCGCGCTATATGGTCACAAAGGCCACGGCTATTACAGAAATCACGCGGCGCTTCTTGCCTAAGCGACTGCTCGACCGTATATATGCCGGAATGTAAGGAGTGAAAAATGTTTTCTGACCCTCTGTTTATTCTGGTAATTTTAGCCGGACTTTCGACACTGGCCGTACTGGTGCTTGGCCTGATGAGCTTTGCCAAATCTGGTAATTTCCACAAGCGGAACTCTAATAAAATTATGCGCTGGCGGGTGGGGCTTCAGTTTCTCACCGTGGCCCTGTTTATGACATGGGTATACTTTACCCAAGATTTTCGTCCGTGGTAACGCTCAATAAAATATACACCCGCACCGGAGATGGCGGCGACACCGCGCTGGGAAACGGCGTGCGGGTGGCCAAAGAATCCCTGCGTGTGGCGGCCTATGGCACGGTTGATGAAACCAACGCCACCATCGGCATGGCGCGGCTTTATGCCGAGGGCGAAATGGACGCCGCACTAGCGCGTATTCAAAACGATATGTTTGACCTCGGGGCAGACTTGTGCCGCCCCGACATGGCGAAAGACGCCGACGTCCCCTACCCGCCCCTGCGAGTAAATGCGGCATTGGTAGACCGGCTTGAAGCCGAAATTGACGTGATGAATGCGGATCAGGAAACCCTGAAAAGTTTTATTTTGCCGGGGGGCTCACCCTTGGCGGCGCATCTGCACCTGTGCCGGACGGTTTCACGTCGAGCCGAAAGGTTAAGCGTTGAACTATCTCGTATTGAAGCCGTAAACCCTGTGGCGATCAAATACCTTAACCGGCTATCAGACTGGTTTTTTGTGGCCGCGCGCGCGGCCAACGAAAACGGAAAATCCGACGTTCTTTGGGTGCCCGGTGCTAATCGCTAACGGCTAACGCAAGTTTTTCTTGCAGTGCAGCAAAAATGCTGTTTGACTGCGCGCGAACCCCGATTTTGGGCCCCAAACTGGAGATTCGCGCTATGAAGGTGCTTGTGCCTGTCAAACGTGTGATTGACTATAATGTGAAAGTTCGCGTGAAAGCGGATGGTAGCGGAGTTGATCTGGCAAACGTTAAAATGTCTATGAACCCATTTGACGAAATTGCAGTGGAAGAAGCCATTCGCCTGAAAGAAGCGGGGACGGTGAGCGAAATCATCGCGGTTTCTATCGGCGTAAAGCAAAATCAAGAGACCTTGCGCACGGCTTTGGCCATGGGCGCAGACCGTGCGATTTTGATCATTGCGGCTGACGATGTACACCAAGACATTGAGCCGCTCGCGGTTGCTAAGCTGCTTAAAGCCGTGGCCGACGAAGAAGAGCCAGGGCTTATTTTGCTTGGAAAACAAGCGATTGATAATGATATGAACGCCACAGGGCAGATGCTCTCGGCGCTTTTGGGCTGGTCTCAGGCAACCTTTGCTTCCGAGCTTGCGGTTGATGGCGATTTCGCCACCGTGACCCGCGAAGTGGATGGCGGCCTACAAACGATCAAGGCGAAAATGCCGGCGATTGTGACTGTGGATTTGCGGTTGAATGAGCCGCGCTATGCGTCTCTACCCAACATCATGAAAGCCAAGCGCAAGCAAATGGACGAGAAAACACCCGCCGATTACGGCGTGGATGTGACGCCTCGGCTGACCATCACCAGCACGGTTGAGCCCTCGGGCCGCAGTGCAGGC
The DNA here is from genome assembly GCA_002402045.2 of Paracoccaceae bacterium. Taxonomy (GTDB): domain Bacteria; phylum Pseudomonadota; class Alphaproteobacteria; order Rhodobacterales; family Rhodobacteraceae; genus UBA3077. The sequence continues at coordinate 9,200 of NVUX02000042.1, forward strand.
GTGAAGGTGGCTGATGTGGCCGAACTGGTTTCCAAACTTAAAGACGCGGGGGTTATCTGATGGCTGTTCTTTTATTGGCAGAGGTCAACGGGGCTGAGCTTTCGGTTGACCAAACCGCAAAGGCCGTAACGGCCGCGCAAGCTTTGGGCGATGTAACGGTGCTATGCGCCAGTGCGGGCTGTGGTGGGGCTGCCGAAGCCGCTGCCAAGCTTGACGGCGTGGCCAACGTGCTGTGTGCCGACGATGCCGCTTATGGCAATGGGCTGGCAGAGCCGATTGCAGACCTCTTGGTGAGCCTCGCCAGCGATTACGAGCATATCGTAGCGCCGGCAACAACAAGCGGCAAAAACATTTTGCCACGGGTTGCAGCTTTGCTGGATGTGATGTTGATTTCGGACATCACCGGCATTGTGAGCGCCGACACATTTGAGCGCCCGATTTATGCGGGCAATGCAGTGCAAACCGTGCAATCGGTTGACGCCAAAAAGGTGATTACGATCCGGACAACCGGATTTGAAGCCGCTGCTGAGGGCGGAAGTGCTGCTGTTGAAAGCATAGCCGCTGCGGCCAATCCGGGCCTCTCGGAATGGGTTGAAGACAAGCTGCAAACCACGGATCGGCCTGAGCTAACATCGGCTAAAATTGTAGTTTCCGGTGGTCGCGGCGTTGGATCGGAGGAAAACTTTGCACTAATCGAACAATTGGCAGATAAATTGCAAGCTGCCGTCGGAGCCTCTCGGGCCGCCGTGGATTCGGGCTATGCTCCGAATGATTGGCAAGTTGGCCAGACCGGAAAAGTGGTTGCGCCCGATCTTTATATCGCCGTGGGCATCTCGGGGGCTATTCAGCACCTCGCAGGGATGAAAGACTCTAAAGTGATTGTGGCGATCAACAAAGACGAGGAAGCCCCGATCTTCCAGATCGCCGATTTTGGCTTGGTGGCAGACTTGTTTGACGCCGTGCCCGCGCTGACCAAAGCGCTCTAACACCTTGGCTCGCCACATTGGCGGGCCACTTTCATTTAAGGAAATATCATGGCTATTCAATCTGTTGGCGTTATTGGCGCGGGGCAAATGGGCAATGGAATTGCCCATGTTTTTGCGTCTGCTGGCTTTGATGTATTGCTGCATGATATTTCCGCCGAGGCCGTTGCTGCCGCACTTGCCAAAATTTCGGGCAATATGGACAGGCAGATCAAAAAAGAGAAGCTGACAGAAGCGCAGAAAGCGGAAACGCTTTCGCGCATCCAAGCCTCTGATTCCCTTGCCATAATCGGAAAATGTGACCTGATAATCGAGGCAGCCACCGAGGTGGAGAAAATCAAACATCAGATTTTCGCCGACCTTGCGCCTCATTTGGCTGAGCACACGATTTTGACCTCAAACACCTCGTCAATTTCGATCACACGACTGGCTGCTGCCACAGCAAAGCCCGAGCAATTTATGGGGCTTCACTTCATGAACCCCGTGCCGGTTATGCAGCTTGTAGAGCTCATCCGCGGCATTGCCACCAGTGAGCCAACATTTAAGGCGCTTGAAGACGTGGTGGTGCGGCTTGGAAAAACCTCAACCAGTGCAGAAGACTTCCCCGCTTTTATCGTGAATCGCATCTTGATGCCGATGATTAACGAAGCGGTTTATACCCTTTATGAGGGCGTGGGAACGGTGCAAAGCATTGATACTTCGCTGAAATTGGGTGCCAACCACCCAATGGGGCCGTTAGAGCTAGCGGATTTTATTGGCCTAGATACATGCCTTGCCATTATGAATGTGCTGCATGAGGGGCTGGCTGATACCAAGTATCGCCCCTGCCCGCTTTTGGTGAAATATGTTGAAGCCGGATGGCTAGGCCGCAAAACCCAGCGCGGTTTTTACGATTATCGCGATGGCACCCCAGTGCCGACCCGCTAGCGGCCCTCACCGAAGAAATCATTTACCAGTGCATAAAGCGCCGTCATCAGCTTGTCGGCTTCCGGGCCCTCTGTGGTCACATCAATTTGTGTGCCCTTTGAGGCCGCCAGCATCAACAGCCCCATGATCGAGTCGCCATTGGCCGTTTCCCCGTCTTTGCTGACGGCCGCGGTCGCGTCAAAACGCTCACAGATTTCAACAAATTTGGCCGATGCCCGCGCGTGCAGACCTTTTTCGTTTTTGATATCCAAGATCATCTATTCGTCGCTTTTCTTACAAGGTTCCATAGTATTCATATACTTACGCCCTGCCTCACAGGCACATCTGGTGGACTCATCTAGCGGCAGATGCCTCGATTTCGCAAGCTTCACCAGCAGCGGCAAGCTCGCCCCATAAATCACTTTACGCGCACCACTTTCACAAGCGCTTATCGCCAAATTTGACGGTGTGCCGCCAAAAAGATCGGTGACAACCACCACACCGTCACCATCATCTACTTCGTTTACCGCTAAGCGTATTTCGGTTTGTTTAGTCTCCCGATCATCACCACGCGAAATCGAAATGGCGCGCGTACCAGGCTTGTGTCCAACCACGTGTTCCATCGCTGCTAAATATTCGGCCGCAAGTCCACCATGCGCCACGATCACAATTCCAATCATTTTTGCGCGCCCCCCTTTGGCCAACGTTCCATTTCTTTATGCCGCGTATTAACCATCCAACCTTTTGTTGACAGCGCCTTTGCGAGCTTTTCAGCCACAAAAACCGAGCGGTGCTGGCCGCCAGTGCAGCCCATTCCAATACTAAAATAGGCTTTACCCTCGGCCTGATATGCTGGCAAGAGAAGCTCGACAAAATCCTGAAGTTTTTCGAAAAATGCATCAAAAAGGGGATCTTCAGTGACATATTCTCCGACCTGCGGCGCCAAGCCCGTAAGCTGGCGCAGAGCCGGCTCCCAGTGTGGATTGCGTAAAAACCTGCAATCAATCATCATATCCACGCCACGCGGTGTCCCGCGCTTATAGGAAAAGGATTGCACAGATATCGAAAGCCCCCGTCCCTCTGATTTATCAAACCAACGGGCAAGCTCAGCGCGAAGCTGGTGAGGGCTAAGCTCGGATGTGTCAATGAGTATGTCGGCGCGATCTCGTAGCGGATTGAGGGTTTCGACCTCCTGTTTGATCCCCATAGCCGGGGTGCCATCGGGCGAAGACGGATGCCGGCGCCGGGTTTCGCTAAATCGTCGAAGGAGGGTTTCTTTGCGGCAGTCAAGGTAAAGAAGTGTGGGCTTATAGTTCGGGTGTTCTCCAATGCTATCAATGATCTCTAGCAATGCGTCGGTGGAGAAACCGCGGGTCCGAGTGTCTATTCCAATGGCCAAGGTATCCCCCGTTGGGGGGCCAAACAAGATCCGGTTAATCAGGTTTAGCGGCAGGTTGTCGATGGTTTCGACCCCAAAATCCTCGATCGCTTTGATCGCGGTGGTGCGCCCTGCCCCTGCAGGCCCAGTTACGATCACGATCTCTTGCTTGTGTTGGTTTTGTTCCATTTAATCTACCGGCAGAATCTGCCCTTCTCCTAATAAACACCACACAATCGCGCCCAAATCTGGATTGCCTTTACCGAAAACCAATGGGAATTTCATCCCATGGAGCAAAACATCTTTAGGCTGGGGCAATCTCGCATCTGCAGTTTTATCCAAATCCACCACAAATGCCAGTGCTGCTTTTTCAATTGCATCCACAGTCAGGAGACCAACGCCCCGAGCCTCTATCATGCCTTTGATTTCGCTAGGACAGCTCAGCATAATGCCTTTGTGGTTTGGGGTGAGCTCCACAGCATCATCCGCAACCAATTCTGCGCCATAAGCGAGCAACTGAAAAGCAAGCCTGGATTTGCCGGCTCCCGGCCTTCCAAGAATGAGCACCGCGCGGCCATTGCGGGATACAGCGGTGCCGTGTTGCGTCGTCAAAACGGTAGTTTAACGCTAAACAAAGCGCCACCTGCTTCTGTGTTCGTTGCGGTTATCGAGCCTCCATGGGCTTCCACAATTTGTTTTGAAATTGCCAGTCCAAGGCCGGAATGTTCACCGAATTGCTCAGCAGGGCGCTCGGAATAAAATCGCGTAAATATATCTGCAAGATTGTTTTCCGGAATACCTGGGCCATTATCGCTGACTTCGACGAGCACGTAATAATCGGACGTTTCGGATATCGAAATCTTCACCCAACCATTTTTTGGCACAAAACTAAGCGCGTTGGAAATCAGATTAGAAAACACTTGATCAAGTCGGCTTGATAGGCCTCGAATCATACAATCCTTAACCGAAGTTTCAAAAATATATTTGACTTCAGGACAGCCACCTCGAGCTTCAAAGTTTTTCATTAGGCCTTGAAGCATGGCGCAAAGCTCAATGTTCTCCCATGTATCACGCACCAATTCTCCTTCTAGCCGCGACGCATTAGAGATATCAGTCACCAACCGATCCAGCCGTTCAACGTCATTTTGAATCACCTCTAGCAATGCGGTCCGGGACTCGTCATCCTTTACGTATCCAAGCGTTTCAACCGCTGAACGCAATGATGTTAAAGGGTTTTTTATCTCATGGGATACATCTGCGGCAAAGGATTTGTTTTCGTCAATCCTATCCAGCAATGCATCTGTCATATTCCGCATCGAGCGGGATAGATCGCCAATTTCATCGGGGCGGGCTGAAAGATCAGGAATGTTAACCCGCGCGAGGTTAATTTTTTCTCCAGCTTCATTTTGAGCATTTTTGGCCGCAGCCGACAGCCTTCGAAGCGGGCGGGCAATGGAGTTTGCCAAAACAATCGAAAGCACAATGGAGGAAATGGTCGCCAGCAAAAACATCTGCAAAATTTGCTCGCGCGCGGTTCGAATAATCGAATCAACTTCGCCCTCTCGCGTGGAAACCAAAATAGCGCCCTCTGCACCATCTGGCGCTTCTATCGGGATCGCCACCGCAATAAATATCTTACCTCCAATAGAAAGGACCACGTTCTTTGTTTTCCCATTGGCAGAAATGGCTTCATTGGCTAGTTCGTAAAGGTGTCGATCCAAATTTTGTTGGGCGCCGTCTTCGGCCCCGGTTTTTGTTGGAAAGGTCAGTTTTGACCATAGGCTTTGAAAAAATCTTGTGAACACGTTTGTGCTCAATTCTTTGGTAGATTTTGGGCGCTCCCGCGGCACATAGCTCAACGCCACGTCACCTGACTTGCTATAGACTTGGACGATCGAATCAGAGTTGACGACCATCGAATTAAAAAACGACCGAAAGACGGGTCCGTTTATATTTTCGAAATCGGGGTCCCCTGCATGACTCCGTATCGCAGCAGACATTATTTGCGCTTGCCGGCTAAGGGCTTCACTCCGAAAATCGACTTGAGTATCTTGAGATTGGTTCAAATAGAGCACGCCGCTCACCAAAATACCAAGCGCAATCAAATTAAAAAGGATGATTTTTCGCGCCAATGGCGAGCGATTAAACACCAGAAATCGCTTGGATTTTGCACCGCGGTGCTCAACGCGATCCAAACTTAGCAAACCAGAAGAACTGTCGCCCCTTTTTGCCATTTAGGCCTCGTTATATCGATAGCCGACCCCATAAAGCGTCTCGATAGATGAATAATTGTCGTCCACCTTTTTGAACTTTTTACGCAAGCGTTTAATATGACTATCGATGGTACGATCATCAACATAAACTTGGTCGCTATAGGCTGCATCCATCAGCTGATTACGTGATTTTACCACACCCGGGCGCTCCGCCAGCTCATGAAGAATGATGAATTCTGTTACTGTGAGCACCACCGCCTGATCTTTCCACGTCACCTTATGCCGTTGTTTATCAAGGATAAGCGACCCACAAGATATCAACTCTTCCTCGGGCTTTTCCTCGCCATTTCCATTTAGGGCAATATCATTGCGCCGCAGCACGGCTTTGATTCGCTCTATCAGAAGCCGCTGGGAAAAAGGCTTGGCGATATAGTCATCCGCCCCCATTGACAGGCCGACAACCTCGTCCATCTCATCGTCTTTTGAAGTAAGGAATATCACTGGTAGGGTCGACTTTTGCCGCAATCGCCGCAAAAGCTCCATGCCATCCATCCGAGGCATTTTTACATCAAAAACTGCCAAATCCGGCGGGTTATCCTGCAGCCCAAAGAGCGCGGACTCGCCATCATTATAGGTTTCAACTTCGAACCCCTCAGACTTAAGAGCAATTGAAACAGAAATTAAAATATTTCGATCGTCATCTACCAAAGCTATTTTTGCCATATTGACCTCCGGCTTTCGCTTTTCGCCACTGTCTCCCATATTGAAGAAACTTGCAACCGATCTTCGGAAATGTTCCGTTTTGTTGCACTGCGACAATTTATTCGCAACAAGTGAAAATAGCACTGGATTTTGCTATTCCGATCCGCTTTACAAAATTTACGTAAGCGCGCGGGGCGAATTATCGGTGTCCGGCGCATATCTTTCTTGGGAACCGGGGCCAATGGCCTCGAAACTGGAGCACCCAAACTATGATGACTGGCAAGGTAAATCCTACGCAAACGCTTGAAGCTACAGGTATTTCCGGCATAAAAACCGTTCACTATAACCTGTTGGAGCCCGCCTTGATGCAGCACGCGGTGGCGCGCGGTGAAGGAGATATAGGCATTGGCGGGGCGTTTCTGGTTTCAACCGGTGTGCATACCGGCCGCTCTCCAAAAGACAAGTTTGTGGTAAATGAACCTTCGGTTAAAGATACCATCTGGTGGGAAAACAATCCGCCAATGGAGATGCAAGCCTTTGATAACCTATATAAAGATATGCTGGAGCACCTGAAAGGGCGCGAAGTTTTCGTCGAGGACCTATATGGCGGTGCAGACCCAGAGTATCGGCTAAACGTGCGCATGATAACCGAACTTGCGTGGCACGCGCTTTTTAACCGCACAATGCTACGACGGCCCGCATTGGCGGAGCTCGAGAGCTTTTTGCCTGAATTCACCTTTATCAATTGCCCCAGCTTTAAAGCCAATCCAGAGCGCCATGGCTGCCGTTCTGAGACCGTTATTGCCCTTAGTTTTGAGAAAAAGCTCGTGCTGGTTGGCGGAACATCATACGCCGGTGAAAATAAAAAATCTGTATTTTCAGTGCTAAATTACCTTTTGCCAGATCGAAATGTGATGCCCATGCACTGCTCCGCCAACCACGCAATTGGAAACCCCGAAGACACAGCCATTTTCTTTGGGCTTTCCGGCACAGGTAAAACAACGCTTTCTGCGGACCCAGACCGCACATTAATCGGCGATGACGAGCACGGCTGGTCTGACAAGGGCACATTTAACTTTGAGGGTGGCTGCTATGCCAAAACTATCAACCTGAGCAAAGAGGCCGAGCCAGAAATATTTGCCACAACCAGCAAATTTGCCGCTGTGGTCGAAAACATGGTTTATGACGAGCACACCCGAGAAATTGACTACACTGACGATAGTTTAACGCCCAATATGCGTTGTGCTTACCCCCTGCATTACATTGATAATGCTTCAGAATCGTCACTAGGCGGGTTGCCGAAAAACATCATCATGCTCACATGTGATGCCTTTGGTGTGCTGCCCCCCATCGCTAGGTTAACGCCTGCGCAGGCGATGTATCACTTCCTTTCGGGCTTTACAGCCAAAGTGCCTGGCACCGAAAAAGGCGTGACCGAGCCGATCCCTACGTTTTCAACATGCTTTGGTGCCCCCTTTATGCCCCGCCGGCCAGAAGTCTATGGAAACCTGTTGCGCGAGAAAATTGCCGCACATGGTGTGAATTGTTGGTTGGTAAACACCGGATGGACCGGCGGACCAAAGGGTAAAGGCGGCTCCAGAATGCCGATTCGGGCTACGCGCGCACTCCTAACCGCTGCCCTTAGTGGCGGATTGGATGAACGAGAATTCCGAGTTGATCAAAATTTTGGGTTCGAAGTGCCTGTTGCCGTAAAAGGGGTGGCGAAAATATTGCTGGACCCACGGCGCACGTGGGAAGATGGTGCGGAATATGATGTCCAAGCCAAGAAATTGGTGGAAATGTTTGACAATAATTTCAAACAATACGAACAATTCGTTGATGAAGACGTATTGGCCGCCGCGATTAAGCCTAAATAACTTTCAAATTGTCATGCAAGCGAGCTCGCTTGCATGACAGCTCAGAGAACTATAATTACGCACAGCCAGCGAAAATTGTATTTATATTACTCCGCCATTGACGGGCATATGGATTATCTTTAAGCATGCCCCATGTTGCATCGCACAATAATGAGGCCCGTCAAATGTCAGATAGTGTAAATCCAATTTTAGAAAACCTCGCGGCTCTATGCGCCGAGGCGCTAACTGAAATCACGCCGCTGGTTGAAAGGGTGAAAACCCACGTGGCGACACTGACGACTGTTGATGGGCGGATAGATTCAGCACTTTTGGAAGAGAACCAATATGTTGCACACGGGCTATCTTGGATAACAACTTACTATCAAAGCCTATCAACACTTGTAAACTGGCATCAATCACTTGTAACAAATCGCCTATCCAGTAAATTATCGCAGTTAACTCTGCAAATTGGCTTTTCCGAATACCTCACTCAAATTTACAATGGGATTCCCATGTCTCAAGGCGAATTCATTCGCCTGGAACAGATGATAGGGAATGTGGAGCAAGGCCGCTCCACGAAATTACTAATAGAAAACGGCAATACAGACGCTGCTCGTAAGGCTCTAGTAAACGAGATTATTCTGCAATCGGCGGACTTGACCTATGGGCCAGATGGGCTGGACGATGAATACGGAATGATCCGCGACCAATTTCGCAAATTTGTTGAAAAACGGATCATGCCATTTGCCCACGAATGGCACCTTAAAGATGAGCTCATTCCAGACGAGATTATCATGGAAATGGGTGAGCTCGGGGTGTTTGGGCTAACTATCCCCGAAGAATATGGTGGCTTTGGTATGAGCAAAACCGCCATGTGTGTTGTTACCGAAGAGTTGGCACGCGGATATATTGGCGTTGGCTCGCTTGGCACCCGATCAGAAATCGCCGCCGAGCTGATAATTTGCGGCGGGACCGAGGCTCAAAAGGAAAAATGGCTGCCCCAAATTGCCGATGCCTCAATTTTGCCAACTGCAGTATTTACCGAACCCAACACTGGTTCTGATCTTGGCAGCCTGCAAACCCGAGCTGTGCGCGAGGGGGATCACTATAAAGTAACCGGCGCAAAGACTTGGATAACCCATGCAGCGCGCGCCGATGTTATGACCATGCTTGTAAGAACTGACCCAAAAAGCACCGACTATAAGGGCCTGTCTATGATTTTGGCTGAGAAACCACGCGGCGATCTTACAGAAGATTTTCCGGCTGAAAACATGTCGGGGAGTGAAATCAAGGTGCTTGGGTATCGAGGCATGAAAGAATTTGAGCTTGGGTTTGACGGATTTGAAGTAAAGGCCGAGAACCTACTTGGCGGCGAAGAGGGCCAAGGCTTTAAGCAACTGATGAAGACATTTGAAGCCGCACGAATCCAGACGGCAGCGCGCGCAGTAGGGGTTGCGCAAAATGCGTTGGAGGTAAGCCTGAAATACGCGCAAGACCGAAAACAATTTGGCAAGCAACTGATCAAATTTTCGCGGGTTTACAGTAAAATTGCCATGATGACGGTTGAAATTACAATTGCTCGGCAACTCACTTATTTTGCGGCAAACGAAAAAGACGAGGGGCGGCGCTGCGACCTTGAAGCAGGCATGGCAAAACTGTTAGCTGCGCGCGTAGCGTGGGCTGCTGCAGATAATGGCGTGCAAATTCATGGAGGGAATGGATTTGCACTCGAATACCCGATTAGCCGAATACTTTGCGATGCGCGAATTTTGAGTATTTTCGAAGGTGCTGCTGAAATTCAGGCGAATGTAATAGCGCGCCGGATATTAGCTTAACATTAAACAACATCGGCAAACCGCAACCGCGCCTCCGGTAGTTTTGGTGGGTTTATGGGGACATGTTTTTCAAAAAAATACCCGCTGAGTTTTAAGGACTGACGGAATTCTTCTGAAGAAATATTTGTGAGGCTTTCTGCTTGTAGGAAATCAGGAAATGAAAGCAGTTTGTCCTCCCAACCCATTGCTGATAATCGGCTTACTGCGCGCCCCGATTTAGGTGAAACATGTGTAAGATCATGATGTTGTCCGGTGACAGCACACTGACTTAGGTCAATTCCATAGCCGAGCGAATTCAGCAATTCTAGCTCTAAAAGACAATATCGGTGCTGCCAGTTTTCATCGGAGCTAAACCGTTTTAGCAAATCCAAAATTGCAAAAAAGATAGCCGGGTTTGGCTCGCGCTCTGGCAAATATCGGGTAAGCATCGCTGACAGCGCATTGAAGCCATAGAGCTTTAGCCGAGAAGACAGGAGATCAGCTGAGTGTGACCGCTTTAGTTCAACGGTAAACGACCCTAACTGATCCTCCAACCGCGCCTTCCAAGTGATTGCCAAATGGTTGCCTGGTTGCAACAGCGCCCCGGATTTTCGCGAGCCTCCCCCACGAACCAGCCCCGCGTGCCGGCCATGCGCCTCGGTCAGCACCTCGATTATCGCCGCGCCTTCACCATGCCGCCGAACAGTTAATAATACACCCTGATCTTGCCATTCCATAGCTAGAGCTTAACCGAATAGGCCCTCTTCGTCGAGAAGCGTGCGGCCGCTCGGGTCCTCGACTTCGATCACCCAAAGATCTGGATCAAATTGGCGCTGACGTTTGACGATATCATCCATTTCCAATTCTAAACCTTCCGCCAACTCACTCCACATCCGCTGACCCTCACCATTATATATGCGATGATACAATGTGCTCGTTTTATCGAGCGGATTGGCTTTTACTAACACGGCGCCGGCGGTTGGGTCTCCAATGTGAACCACAAAGGCCGGAATATTTGCAATATCTAACCGCCGCAAATAGGCCTGCACCCAAAATTTGGCCGTTAGCCGAGGCATCAGTCCCCGTCCTTAAATTCCAGTCCCATTTCGCTATAACGCTCACGATCTTCAAGCCAATTGGGGCGAACTTTAACCTGCAAAAATAGATGCACGGTGCGGTCGAGGAATTCGGATAGCTCTTTGCGCGCATCCATAGATACGCCTTTGATGGTGGCCCCTTTGGGACCAAGCAAAATGCCCTTATGCCCGCTGCGCATCACATAAATCATCTGATCAATTCGCACCGAGCCGTCTTTACGGTCGTCCCAGTTCTCAGTTTCTACGGTTAGCTGATAGGGCAGCTCCTGATGCAAGCGAAGAATCAGCTTTTCACGCGTAATCTCGGCAGCAATTTGGCGAAGGGGCGCGTCGGCAATTTGGTCTTCGGGATAGTGCCACGGGCCTTCCGGTAGGGTGTCTGCGATTTGGGTTTTAAGGGAATCTACTCCGTATCCTTTTTCGGCTGACACCATAAACGTATTTTCAAAATTATATAGTTTGTTCAAATCGTTAGTTAGCTGTAAAAGCTTTTCAGCCTTTATTTTGTCAATTTTATTGATGACCAATGACACCCGTACCGTACGAGGGATGTGCTCTGCCAAGCCGTCAAGTATGGCCTTAACGCCTTCGGTGATCCCTCTGTTTGCTTCGATAAGAAACAGCACTGAATCTGCATCGGCAGCACCGCTCCATGCAGCCGACACCATGGCACGGTCTAACCGGCGGGTAGGGCGAAACAGGCCGGGCGTATCTACAAACACAATCTGGCTTTCGCCCTCCACCGCAATGCCGCGAATACGCGCCCGCGTGGTTTGTACTTTATGCGTTACAATTGAAATTTTGGCGCCGACCATGCGATTTAGCAAAGTAGATTTACCAGCATTCGGCTCACCAATGAGAGCTACAAATCCGCAGCGTTGGGTCATTTTACGTCCTTAATTTCGTTAAGCAGGGCAGTGGCAGCCTTCACCTGTGCAGATTTTTTCGAAGCGGCTTCGCCACGGGCGGAATGCCCATTTTCAAGAACAGCTTCCACGATGAAAATCGGCTGATGATCCGGACCGCTGCGGCTAATATCTGTATATACAGGCGTAGGGAGGCCGCGCGCCTGTGCCCATTCTTGCAGGCTAGATTTTGGATCAGCGGCACGGTCCTCCGCTGTAAATATCCGCGCCCCCCACAGGCGCAAAATCAATGCCTGCGTGGTGGAAAATTCTGAATCAAGATAGACAGCCGCGATAACCGCTTCCATCGCATCTCCTAGTAAAGCCACCTTGCGGCGACCACCGGAGCGCATTTCTGAACGCCCGAGCATAAGGGCTTCCCCAAGGTCTATTTGCTCGGCAACCTCGGCGCAGGCTTCCTTACGCACAAGCGCGTTAAAGCGCGGCGCAAGCTGGCCTTCGCGGGCCCCTCGGTCTGCCTCAAACAACGCTTGCGAAATGGTTAAGCCAAGCACACGGTCGCCCAAAAACTCTAACCTCTGGTTATCGTGCTCTTTATTTCTGGCAGCTGACGCATGGGTAAGGGCCTGCAGAAGCAAGCCCTCGTCCTTAAAGCGATAGCCGAGGCGCTCTGAAAAGCGCTGTAATGCGGAATTGACGCTCACTCGACCGCCTTGAAAAACCGGTCAGACCGCCATGTCCAAAAATAGAACATAGAGTTGCCAGCCGAGGAAAAAATGATCCGGTCAGCCCGGCCAATGATGTTTTCACGTGGGACAAAGCCAACGCCACGCTGGGGGCCCGTTTGCGAAAAGCGGCTATCAACCGAGTTATCGCGGTTATCACCCATAAAGAAAAACTGGCCGTCCGGTACGATGAATTCAGCGGTATTATCAACGTGGGTTTCGCGGATATCAAGAATATTGTGGCTAACCCCGTTCGGCAATACTTCGGTATAGCTGGCTTTAATGCACGCGCCATCAATCGCTGGGCGGTTAGAACAGCTTGGGCTTCTACCCTCGGGGCCTTGCGGCGCATAGGTTTCTATAAAGTCGGCAGCTGGCGTTATCGAAACGGGTTCGCCGTTGATATACAAAAGGCTGTCAATCATTTGAATGCGGTCGCCGGGGAGGCCAATTAGGCGTTTAATATAATCAGAGCCAAGAACAGGGTGCTTAAATACCACAACATCGCCGCGCTCCGGATCAGAGCCAAAGAGGCGCTCGTCACTGCCCTTCGCAAAGCTGCAAAAATCAACGCCAAACATGCTGGGGCAGGAGGCGTAAGAGTAGCCGTAGGCGAATTTATTAACAAAGAGGAAGTCACCGATATACAGCGTGGATTTCATCGAGCCTGACGGAATCCAGAACGGCTGAAAAATAAGCGTGCGAATGGCACCTGCGATCAGGAGCGCATAGACCACGGTTTTAACGGTTTCCATGATCGGACCGTCTTTTTTCTTTTCACTTTTAGCCATTGGGACTCTTTCCATCGGGATAAGGCGCTATGTGAGGGTGTGGGGCGTAAATGTCAAGCATCTGGCACCGCTTCGATGATGACAAAAGCCTGCGCCCATGGGTGATCATCCGTAAGGGTAACGTGAATTTTGGCGGTATGGCCCTTTGGGGTGAGGCGATTGAGGCGCTCAAGTGCACCACCACTCAACTCCATCACCGGCTGACCTGTATTGAGGTTACGAACGGCCATTTCTTTCCATGCCACCCCCATGCGCAGGCCGGTGCCTAGCGCTTTGGAACAGGCCTCTTTGGCAGCCCAACGTTTGGCATAGGTTTCGGTGGTAGCGGCGCGATATTCGGCCGTTTTTTTCTCAGTTTCAGAAAACACCCGTTGCACAAATCGAACACCAAACCGCTGAATTGTGCCTTCAATCCGCTCAATACTTACCATATCCGAACCTATACCAAGTATCATGCGACGATCACGCCACTGGCCTGTTGTCGTGCTTCGTCCATCAATGCGCGCATGCGCCGGATGGAGGAATCAAGGCCGGAGAAGATGGCTTCGCCGATGAGAAAGTGGCCAATATTGAGTTCAAGTAATTCGGGCAGAGCCGCAATCGGCTTTACGGAGTCAAAAGTGATTCCGTGGCCTGCATGCACCTCTAACCCGAGATCAAACGCGAGGGTGGCCATGTCTTTCAGCTTGGCATATTCGCGGTCGCTATCTTCAAAGCGCCTTTCGGCAAGGGCATCACAATATGCGCCGACGTGTAGCTCCACAACGGGCGCGCCAATTTGAGCGGCGGCCTCAATTTGGCGGCGCTCTGCGGCGATGAATATCGAAACGCGGCAACCGGCGTCACGCAGCGGAGCGATGAAATGGGCAATACGGTTCGCCTCGCGCGCCACTTCTAATCCGCCCTCCGTCGTGCGCTCTTCGCGCTTTTCGGGCACGATACATACGGCGTGAGGCTTATGGCGCAGCGCTATTTCCTGCATTTCGTCGGTGGCGGCCATCTCAAAATTAAGCGGGATATCAATGGCATCCAAAATTTTCTCAATATCAGCATCGGTGATATGGCGGCGATCTTCACGCAGATGCGCCGTAATACCATCTGCCCCTGCCGCTTGCGCAAGCTTGGCGGCACGGGCGGGGTCCGGGGTGTCTCCACCTCGGGCATTGCGCACGGTCGCGACATGATCAATGTTGATGCCAAGGCGAAGACGGGAAAACGTACTCATGAGCAAACCTCCAATAATAATAAGTGATAACGCTAGGCTGGAAATGGCGTATTGTCAGCCCTCAGAGTGCTTCTTTTTTGCTTTTTTTGCAAGATTTTTACGGCGGAGCTTCTGATACGCAACGATTATGGGTTTGGTGATGTAAAATCCGGCAAAGGCGAAGGCAAGACCAAGCAGGGTGCCGCCAATGGCATATGGCAGCATGACTTCGGAGAAAAACGCGCCCAACCCACTCAAATCTCCATTGCCAAAGCCAAAGAGTGCCTTAAATGCCTCCCCGATGGCACGAAAAGCTTCGCGGAAGGCATGACCAACGTGCTTCAAATCGTGCTCAGCCGGGTCTCGCCCTAAAACAAAGGTGCCAATTTTTAAGGCCGCGCCAATAATAAAAGGGAACGTAAGCGGGTTTCCTATAGCCGTACCGGCAAGCGAGGCAATGAGGTTAGCGCGCATAACTTTGGCCATAAGCACGGCAAGAACGATATGAAAACCAAAGAGCGGCGAAAACGATATGAAAATGCCAAATGCCACGCCGCGAGCAATGCGGGTTGGGCTATCAGGAATGCGGCGCAGCCGGTGGCCAAGGTAAACCAGCGTGCGCCGCCAGCCCGCGCGGGGCAAGACATAGCTGCGCAGGGTTTCAACCCAGTGCAGTTTATTGCGGCGCTTAAAAACCATTGGTTTACCTTTTAACTACTTGCCACCATCATTATCAGCCAGCTCGCACAGACTGGTATCTCTGAAGCGGATAACTTCGGCCACATCCGAATCTGCATTCAGCGCAGTTTCCACGTTTGTGAGATGTTCAATATCTCGCACCATAATGTCTAGCCGGATTCGGTAAAAATCTGGCTTACGGGCGGTAAAACTTATGTTGACAATATTTGAGCGGTGCTCGCCGACCAAAGTGCAGATACGGCCCAGCACGCCGGCATCATTAGCCATGGCCACTTCTATCTTGGTTTCGTTGAAAGCGAGGCTTGAATCCGGTGTCCAGCGCAAGTCTACCCAGCGGCGATCATTGCCCTCGAATTTTTCCAGTATCGGACAATCTATCGCGTGGATAAGCACGCCCCGACCTGGCATAGCGATGCCAACAATGCGCTCACCGGGCACGGGCATGCAACAGGGCGCAGGGGCAGCAGACTGGTTGGGCTGGAGGCCAATCACCCGGTCCTCATCTGGCCCGGGGCCAGCACTAACGCCCGATTTCACCAACTCAGGATAAAGCGTTTGCACCAGCTCTGAGCCGCTAATTTGGGCAGCGCCAATTTCGGCCAGCAGGGCCTCTCCGCTTACAAGCGTAAACAGTTTAGCGGCGGTTTCTAGTGCTTTATCGGTTGGTTTTTTGCCAACACGGCCAAGAGAAACGCGGGCAATTTCGCGGCCCAGCCGAATGTGCGCATCGCGGTGCTCATCGCGCATATAGCGGCGAATGGCCGATTTTGCGCGCCCCGTTACCACCATATCTTCCCAGCTTGATTGCGGGCGCTGGCCTTCAGCACGAATAATCTCAACCGACTGGCCATTGCGCAGCTTTGTCCAAAGCGGCACCCGCTGGCCATTCACCTTGGCGCCCACACAGGAGTCGCCGATTCGGGTGTGAATTGCATAGGCAAAATCTATGGGAGACGCCCCGCGCGGCAGCTTGATGACTTCGCCTTTTGGGGTAAAGCAAAACACCTGATCCTGAAACATTTCAAGCTTCACATGCTCTAGAAATTCATCGGGGTTTTCAGAGGCTTCAAAGCGTTCGGCCAAGGAGCGCAACCAGTGGAACGGGTCCACGGCAAAGGGATTTTCGGCGCGCGCACCGTCTCGATAGGACCAATGCGCCGCCACGCCACTTTCCGCAACTTGGTGCATTTCTTGGGTGCGAATCTGGATCTCTACGCGCTTGGCGGACCGGCCTGAAACCGTAGTATGGATCGAGCGATAACCGTTGGATTTTGGCTGCGAAATATAGTCTTTAAAGCGGCCCGGAACGGCGTTCCAGCGCTGGTGAACCGCGCCCAGCGCTATATAGGCATCTTTTACAGAATCTGTGGTTATCCGAAAGGCATAGATATCGGAAAGCCGGTTAAATGGCTCGTTTTTCTCTTCCATTTTGCGCCAAATGGAATAAGGCCGTTTTTCACGGCCCGTTACCCGCGCCTCAACACCCGAGTTAAACAGCGCCACGCGGATATCTTCCGTAATACGCGGAATCAGGTCGTCATTCTCTTTGCTGAGGTTGATAAACCGCCGCATAATCGAGTTTCGCGCCTCAGGGTTAAGCACCCGAAAGCTGAGGTCTTCCAGCTCGTCGCGGATAAACTGCATGCCCATGCGGCCCGCCAGCGGCGCGTAAATCTCAATGGTTTCGCGAGCTTTGTGGCGTTGCTTTTCCTTGGTCATCGAGCGGATGGTGCGCATATTGTGGAGCCGGTCGGCCAGCTTTACCAGCAGCACCCGCAGGTCCTTGGACATCGCCATCAACAGCTTGCGAAAATTCTCCGCCTGCTTGGTTTCCACGCTGGAAAGCTCAAGATTCGTAAGTTTCGTAACCCCATCAACCAGCTGAGCAATCTCGGGGGAAAACTGCTCAGAAACCTCGGCATAGGTCGCCGGGGTGTCCTCGATCGTATCGTGTAAAAGCGCGGTTACGATAGTGGCATCGTCGAGCATCACCTCGGTCAGCAGCATCGCCACTTCAACCGGATGCGTGAAATACGGCTCGCCAGATTTACGAAACTGACCCTCATGCGCGGCCATGCCATAAGCATAGGCGCGCCGGATCAGGTCCGTGTCTGAATGCGGATTATATTCAAGGACCTTTGTGATCAAATCGTCAGCGGTGATCAATCTAAGGCCCTCCAGAGGTTAGCTCGGGCTTTGAGCTTCCATCAAGGCACGCAGCATGTTTTCCTCAGACATATCGTCTTCGGCTGGTGCGTCGGGGCTGTCTTTTTCCATCAGCAACGGCATGGAATCTTCTTCCGGCTCGTCCACTTCGTTATGCTCTTGCAGCTCACCCACGGCGGCTTCGCGCAGCGCCTCAGCAGTAATGGTCTCTTCCGCGATTTCACGCAGAGCCACCACAGGGTTTTTGTCGTTGTCGCGCTCTACCGTGATCGGATCTCCAGCGGAGATTTCGCGCGCGCGGTGAGCGGCCAACACAACCAGCTCAAAGCGGTTGGCTACTTTATCAATGCAATCTTCTACCGTTACGCGTGCCATGCGATCTGCTCCATTCAAATAGGGGACCCGAAGAGTCAGCTATGTAATGGCAGGCGAGGACAAATACAAGGGAAAACGGCTAAAGTGGGCGGATTTCATTGCGGGCCTCGGCGGGGAGTGCTGCCAGCATCGCTCTGGCGGTTTTACCAAGAACAGGGTGCCGCCAAGCAGGCGCAATTTCGGCCATGGGTTTCAGCACAAAAGCACGGTCTTGCATGCGCGGGTGCGGCAGGATTAGTCCCTCGGGGGTGGCGTCCATTTGCGCGGCCAGCGATAGGCCCTGCCAATGGGAAAACCCCGCAAGACTGGGCGCGATTTCATCCCCAAAAGCAAGCAGATCCAAGTCTATTACCCGTGAAGCCCAGCGTTTGGGGCGGGTGCGGCCCAGCGCACCCTCGATATCGTGAAGCGCGGCCAGCACGGCCTTTGCAGAAAGCGCGCTCTCAATTTCCACCACACTATTTACATAGTCCGGCCCAATGCCCGCAGGAAAGGCAGGCGCGCTATACCATTGGCTTTGCTTAGTGATTCGGATTGCTGCACCTGCGAACAACCTCAGCGCTTCGTTAACAATTTCCAGAGATGTTCTGGTTGCAGATTGCAGGTTTGATCCCAGCGCTACGTAACCGATGCGCGACAATTTGGCGGTTTTTCGCCCTTGTTTCTCACTCATTCGCTATTATTTCCCATTTCAGCCATTGTGCGATAGAGTATACGTCATATAGATATTCATTCGCACAAGTATTTTCTTGTATAAGGGTCTTTAACCTATGTTTTATCGTGACGAACGGCTCGCGCTGTTCATTGACGGGTCCAATCTTTACGCAGCCGCCAAAGCGCTGGGTTTTGATATCGACTATAAACTCCTGCGCACCGAATTTATGCGGCGCGGCAAGCTATTGCGAGCGTTCTACTATACGGCGCTTCTGGAGAATGAAGAATATTCCCCCATCCGGCCCCTCGTCGATTGGTTGAATTATAACGGCTACCATATGCGCACTAAACCCGCCAAGGAATTTACCGATTCCATGGGGCGGCGGAAGATTAAGGGCAATATGGATATTGAACTGGCGGTAGACGCCATGGAACTGGCCCCGCATGTGGATCACATCGTGATCTTCTCGGGAGACGGTGATTTTCGGCCCGTGGTCGAAAGCCTTCAGCGGCAAGGTGTGCGGGTTTCGGTGGTCTCCACCATCCGCTCCAGCCCGCCAATGATCGCCGACGAGCTGCGCCGCCAATGTGACAATTTCATCGAGCTTGATGAATTGCGTGACGTGATTGGCCGGCCAACACGCCCCGATAGCGGCATGGGCGCTTTTGAGGAAACAGAGAGCCTGTGAAGCCCGATCTGACCATTTATCTAGCGGCCCCGCGCGGATTTTGCGCGGGGGTTGATAGGGCCATTAAGGTGGTTGAGCTGGCGCTGGAAAAATGGGGCGCGCCGGTGTATGTGCGCCACGAGATTGTGCACAATAAATACGTGGTTGATGGCTTGCGAGACAAAGGCGCAGTGTTTGTGGAGCGGCTTGCCGATTGCCCTGATGACCGCCCCGTGGTTTTTAGCGCGCACGGTGTTGCAAAATCGGTGCCTGAAGCCGCTGAGCGCCGCAATATGCTCTACGTAGACGCCACCTGCCCCCTTGTTTCCAAGGTTCATATGGAGGCCGAGCGGCACCATAATGACGGGCTGCAAATGATCATGATTGGCCATAAAGGCCACCCCGAAACCATTGGCACCATGGGGCAACTGCCCGAGGGCGCCGTACTTTTGGTGGAGACAGCGGACGATGTCGCAACCGTGAATCCAGCCGACCCCGAGCGCCTCGCCTTTATCACCCAAACCACGCTCAGCGTGGATGATGCTGCCGATATTATTGCCGCCCTCAAAGCCCGGTTTCCGGCTATCATCGGCCCGCGCAAAGAAGATATTTGCTATGCCACCACCAATAGGCAAGCTGCCGTGCGGGAAATCGCGCCAAAAATTGACGCGCTTTTGGTGATCGGCGCGCCGAATTCCTCCAACTCTCGCCGCTTGGTAGAAGTGGGGGAAAAGGCGGGCTGCGCCTATGCGCAACTGGTCGAGCGCGCCGTAAATATTGACTGGCGCGCGCTGGATGGCGCTCACGCAATTGGCATTACAGCGGGGGCCTCTGCTCCCGAAGTATTGATTAATGAGGTCTTGGATGCGTTTCGGGAACGCTATACATTGCACGTAGAAATCGTGGAAACCGCCACCGAGAATGTCTCGTTCAAGGTGCCGCGCATATTGAGAGACCTCGCATGAAACCCGTTCCTTTCCTCCCGGCCCTGTTTGGGCTGATCCTCATTTTACCGTTTATTTATGCGGGCGCAGCTTTGGCTGGGCTTATCACCCCGCCCCGCGCCTTTTGGGCCAGCCCCTATACGGTGCTTAATTCCTACGGCGCGATTTATCTCGGGATGCTCGGCGGGGTTTATTGGGGTTTTGCGGCCAAACGGCCAACTATCATTGATGTGCTGATCGCATTGGTGCCACCCTTTGTGGCTTTTGCAGCATCGGTTTCCCCAACGCCGATTCTGCCGTACGCTATCGGCATTGCGGGCATGTTGCTGTTTGATATGATCTATATTTCGCGCGGTATGGCCCCAAAATGGTGGCTTTCGTTGCGCATATATTCCGGTATTATCGCCATTGGCGTATTGGTTTTTGCCTATTATGTCTGAGCTATTTATTTACACCGATGGGGCATGCTCCGGCAATCCGGGCCCCGGTGGCTGGGGCGCGTTGCTGCTGGCCAAAGAAGGCGGCAAGCTGCTGAAATCACGTGAGCTTTGCGGCGGTGAAGCTGACACAACGAATAACCGCATGGAGCTAACAGCCGCGATTGAGGGCTTAAATGCGCTCGAACGGCCAAGTTCGGTAACCGTGATCACTGATAGCAATTATGTCAAAGACGGTATCAGTAAATGGATGCATGGCTGGAAGCGCAACGGTTGGAAAACAGCCGCCAAGAAGCCCGTGAAAAACGTAGAGTTGTGGAAAGCTCTAGATGAAGCGCAAGCCCGCCATCAGGTCAGTTGGAAATGGGTTAAGGGCCACGCAGGCCACACAGAAAACGAGCTGGCAGATGATTTGGCCAACAAAGGCATGAAACCGTTTAAGGCTTAACTACCTTTTCTCGACAAAGCGTTTGTAGAGGTAAACCAGCACGGCCACACCCAGTATCGCCCCGATAAAGCCCGCCGCTACGCCCAAAACCGCGAGCACCATGCGCAGCGCCAACCAACCGAGCAGCGCGCCAACGATGCCGAGTGCGATTGTCTGCGGCAATGGCAGATCAATTTTCAGCAGACGCGTGCCAACATAGCCCGCCGCCGCACCAATAATTATCCAATATACAATCACGCCCATCGCGGCCTCCTCAATGTTTCTGCCATTAACATAGGGCGTCGGATGAATGATTTCCAGACCCTAGGCGAGCTTTTCGCCTTTAAGCAGCGGAAACCCACGAGAAAAGACTGCAGCGTCCATCGGCCCCTTGCCAGCACGTTGAAGTTTCAAAAGTTGCACCGCTCCTTGGCCGCACGCAATTTTAAACTCACCATTCAGCGCCTCGCCAGCAAGCCCTTCGCCATCAGCCACAACGCAGCCCAAAAGTTTAACCCGCTCGCCGTTCATCTCGCACCATGCCCCAGGAAAGGGTGAAAGCCCCCTGATTTGGCGGTCGATGGCTTGTGCTGATTGGCTCCAATCAATCTTGGCCTCTGATTTGTCAATCTTGGAGGCGTAGGTAACGCCCTGATCAGATTGTGGTTCAGCGCTAAACTTTCCGGAAGCCAGCACCTCCACAATTAGGCTCATGCCTATCTCTGCCAGCCTGTCATGCAAGCTGGCCGCAGTGTCATTTACCAAAATTTCGATTTCACGGCGTGCGATCACCGGCCCTGTGTCTAGCCCGGCTTCCATCTGCATAATGCACACGCCGGTCTTTTTATCTCCGGCCATTATCGCCCGCTGAATCGGCGCCGCCCCGCGCCAACGTGGCAAGAGAGATGCATGGATATTAAGGCAGCCCTTGGCGGGCATATCCAGTACCGTTTGCGGCAAAATCAGCCCATAAGCCACCACAACCGCGATGTCGGCATTATGCGCGGCAAAAGCAGCGCGGTCAAATTCGTCTTTAAAATTCAGCGGGGTAAACACCGGAAGCACCAAGCCCTCGGCACAATTCTGCACAGGACTAGGCCGCGCCTTTTTCCCGCGCCCTGCCCTGCGTGGCGGTTGGGAATAAACAGCCACAATCTCGTGCCCTGCGCCATGCAGGGCCTCCAAAACGCTCACCGAAAAATCGGGCGTTCCCATAAATACAATCCGCATATTATCTCCGCTTCATGTTTTTGGCGTGCTTCGCCAGCAGCATTTTGCGCTTCACAGGGCTAAGGTGGTCTACAAATAGTTTACCGTTTAAGTGGTCTATCTGGTGTTGCACCGATGTTGCCCACAGCCCAACAAAATCTCGCTCGATAAGCGCGCCGTTTTCATCCATATACCGCGCAGTTATCGCCCTCGGGCGCAGCACTTTTGCGAATAGCCCAGGAATATTCGGGCTGCCCTCTTCATGCTCCCGCATCTTGGCAGAGGCATGCAAAACTTCAGGGTTGGCCATCCGCACCGGCTCATTGCGCCCGTCCGAGCAATCCACCACGGCCAGCCGCAACATTTCGCCAATTTGCGGCCCTGCCAGCCCAACGCCGGGCATGGCATACATCGCGGCGAGCATTTCATCCCAAACCGCGCGCACATGTTCATCTACCGCCGCAACGGGTGGGCAAACGGTGCGCAGGCGCTTATCGGGAAACATCAAAAAAGGGCGCGTCATTCGTCCCGCGCCCGCTCTTTTTTCAGCTTTTTCATCTTGGCCGTTATCATTCGCCGCTTGATCCCCGAAAGGTAGTCCAAAAACAGCTTGCCATCCAAATGGTCCAGCTCATGCTGAGCACAGGTGGCGGCAATTTCCTCAAATTCTTCCTCGTGATCATTGCCATCAATATCTTTGAACTGCATGCGCACCTTGGCAGGACGAGTCACATCCTCGTAAATTCCGGGGATAGAGAGGCAGCCTTCCTCATGCACGTTCAGCTCGTCAGACACCCATGTAATGCGCGGATTGATCAGCACGCGCGGCTCTGGCGCGGCTTCTTTCCCCGCCACGTCCATAACGAAAAACCGTTCTAAAACGCCCACTTGCGGCGCAGCGAGGCCAATGCCCGGCGCGTCATACATGGTTTCAAGCATGTCTGTTACCAGCTTGCGCAGCTGGGGCGAAATGCCGTCTACCTGCTCACACACCTTCTTGAGGCGTGGGTCAGGATGGATGATGATTTTCTTTAAACTCATGGCGCTGACATAATCCAACCTGCCTGATCAAGCAAGGGCGTGATTGGGGGTTTTCCTTGAGACATAATGCGCGTAGCGTGGCCCGAAATGGAGAATGATATGGCTAATTTTGACGAGATGATCGACCGGCGCGGCACCCATAGTGCCAAATGGGATGTGATGGAAGCCGTGTATGGCGTTTCGCCAGAAGATGGCCTTTCGATGTGGGTTGCCGATATGGATTTCCGCCCGCCGCAAGCGGTGACAGATACACTTCAGGCAATGACTGACCACGGCGTGCATGGCTATTATGCACCTGATACCAGCTATAAAGCGGCCGTTTGTGGCTGGATGCAGCGGCGGCATGGCTGGGAGATTAAGCCCGAGTGGATCTCTACCACACACGGATTGGTGGCGGCAGTAGCGCTGGCGCTTCAGGCCTATACTGAAAAGGGCGACGGGGTTATTTTGTTTACCCCCGTTTACCACGCCTTTGCCAAGATGATTAATAGTAACGAGCGGAAAATTGTAGAGGCTGAGCTGGCGCTTAAGGCTGGCCGCTACGAGTTGGACCTCGCATCGCTGGAAGCGGCGCTTGATGGCAGTGAAAAAATGGTGATTTTGTGCTCACCCCATAACCCCGGCGGGCGAGTTTGGAGCGGAGATGAGCTGCGCACCGTCGCTGATTTTTGCGTGAAGCATGATCTGATTTTAGTGTCTGACGAAATCCACCATGATCTGGTGTTTGCGCCGCATAAACATACGATGATGGCTTTGGCCGCGCCCGAAATTGCAGACCGGCTGGTGACGCTGGTGGCGGCGTCAAAAACCTTTAATCTTGCGGGTGGTATGACCGGCGTTGTGGTGATTTCAGACGACGCGCTGCGGGCGCGGTTTGCAAAGGCGCATCAGGCCGCGGGGGCCTCGCCCAACCGCTTTGGCATGATGATGACAGAGGCGGCCTATACCGAGGGCGAAAGCTGGCTGGAAGAGCTGCTGGCTTACCTTACCGAAAACAAGCGGGTGTTTGATGAAGGCGTAAATGCCATTCCGGGACTGCGCTCAATGAACCTTGAGAGCACCTATTTGGCGTGGGTTGATTTTAGCGGCACGGGCATGGACATGCCCGAGGTAATTGACCGCGTGCAAAGCCGCGCCAAAATTGCGGCAAACTACGGCGAGACTTTTGGCAAAGGTGGCGAGAAGTTCCTTCGGTTTAACCTTGGCTGCCCGCGAGAAATGGTGGAAGATGCTGTTTCACGGCTGCAATTGGCATTCGCTGATTTGCAATAAAACAACAATTTGAGGGCCATGCCGGCCCTTAACTTGCACATATCGAACAAGTTAGGACGTAGCGTGGAAAATCACGTTAAACCCGTTTGGCTAGACAAAACCACGCCCCCGCATGTGGTCACATTGGTGGCCATAGCGGGCATTGGCGCGCTGAGCATGAATATTTTCTTGCCCGCACTTCCGGCGATGGCCAGCTTTTTTGATGTAGATTACGCCCTGATTCAGCTGGCAATTTCAGCCTATCTAGGCGTGGTTGCGCTGCTGCAAATTATCATTGGCCCATTATCAGACCGCTTTGGCCGCCGCCCCGTATTGCTCGGCGGGCTGGGTATTTTTGTGCTGGCAACACTCGGCTGCGTTCTGGCCACCGACATAGAAACCTTGCTCGGGTTTCGCATGCTGCAAGCAGCGGTAGCCTCGGGTATTGTGCTTTCGCGCGCCATTGTGCGCGATATGGTGCCACCGGAAAAAGCGGCGAGTATGATCGGCTATGTAACCATGGGCATGAGCCTGATGCCGATGATCGGCCCCGCGCTTGGCGGCGTGTTGAATGATGCTTTTGGCTGGCAGTCCAGCTTTATCATGCTCGGGGTTTCCGGCCTTTTGGTTTTGTTCCTCATCTATGCCGACCTAGGGGAAACGAACCAGCATAAAAGCGCCAGTTTTGGGGCGCAGTTCCGTGCCTACCCAGATCTTATTCGTGCGCGACGGTTTTGGGGCTATACCCTCACGGCGGGCTTTGCCTCGGGTGCTTTTTTCTCGTTTCTGGGGGGCGCTCCGTTTATCTCAAAAGAAGTTCTGGGCTTGAGCGCCACCGAAATGGGGGGGTATTTCGGCATTGTGGCCTTTGGCTATATGGTCGGAAATTTCTTTTCGGGCCGATATTCCCAGCGCGCGGGCATTAACCTGATGATGGTCATGGGGAGCGTTGTCGCAACGTTCGGTGCGCTTATCAGCCTTGCCCTATTTGAATTTGGCATCCTACATCCGCTCTCGCTTTTTGGCCCAATGTTCTTTGTTGGCATCGGAAACGGCATGACCCTGCCCAATGCCAATGCTGGTATTGTTTCAGTGCGGCCACATCTGGCAGGCAGCGCTTCAGGTTTGAGCGGGGCCATTACCATTGGCAGCGGCGCCGCGCTTTCAGCCCTAGCGGGGGCGCTGCTAACGCCCGAAACAGGGGCGATGCCGCTTTTTGCCCTTATGGTTGCCGTTTCCCTTCTGGCCATACTGGCTAGCTTTTATGTAATCTGGGTCGCAAAACGGGCCGAGCCGCTGGGCAAAGACGGGTTTTCCTGATCCGTTCGCAGGTGCAGCATTTTACGGTTGACATAAGAGCGCAAGATTGTGACTACTAACCTTAATTCAGCGCAACATTATATCGCAGGAAAATTACATGAGCTTCAAGGTCCAACCCGCCAGCCCCGCCCAACCCAACCGCTGCCAGCTTTTCGGCCCCGGCTCCCGCCCCGCGATTTTTGAGAAAATGGCGGCCAGCGCGGCGGATGTGGTGAACCTTGATTTGGAAGACAGCGTGGCGCCCTCAGACAAAGCCCAAGCGCGGGCGAATGTGATTAAGGCCGTGAATGAAATTGATTGGGGCAACAAGACCCTGAGTGTCCGGATAAACGGGCTGGATACCGAATTTTGGTATAAAGATGTGGTAGACCTGTTGGAGCAAACCAACGGGCGGCTTGACCAAATTATGATCCCGAAGGTTGGTAATGCCAGTGATGTATACGCAGTAGACGCGCTGGTTTCTGCGATTGAAATGAGCAAACGCGCCGAAAAAGCTATCAAATTCGAGGTGATCATCGAAACCGCCGCTGGCCTTGCCCATGTGGAAGAGATTGCCGCTGCCAGCCCACGGATGAACGCCATGAGCCTTGGCGCGGCAGATTATGCGGCCTCAATGGGCATGCAAACCACCGGCATTGGTGGCACGCAAGAGGCCTATTATATGCGCACGCCGGATGGCGAAAAACATTGGGGAGACCCGTGGCATGCGGTGACAGTGGCCATTGTTGCGGCCTGCCGCACCCATGGGCTGCTGCCGGTTGATGGGCCGTTCGGAGATTTCTCTGATGATGCGGGCTTTACAGCCCAAGCGCGGCGCTCTGTCACTCTGGGGATGGTCGGAAAATGGGCCATTCACCCCAAGCAAATCGCGCTGGCGAACGAGGTTTTTACACCCTCAGAGGCGCAGGTTACGGAAGCGCGCGAAATTTTGGCCGCCATGGAGCAAGCCAAGGCCGAAGGACAAGGCGCCACGGTTTATAAGGGGCGGCTGGTGGACATTGCCTCTATCAAGCAGGCCGAAGTGATTGTGCGGCAGGCCGAGCTAATCAATTAACGGCAGGCAGATATCGGTGCGCAGGTCTGTGGGGGAGACCTCTCTCGGGTCTTCCAAAATCATCGCATAAATCGGCGAGTCTGAAAGCTCGACGCTATTATTGGGCACCCATTGGCCATAAAGATACCGGTAAGCCTCAAAAAGGCCAACGTAAGGGCCGGTAAAATGCAGCACAGCGCAACGGCTGGGGGCAATGCAAACCTCGCTAAAATCGTCTGGCAAGGCGGTATCTTCTGAAATAATAAAGCCGATATCGCTGCGAAGGTCAGGCTCGGCCACCAAAAACGGGTCATCATGCAGCACCGCCGCCGAAACACCGCATTGGGTGTTTAAGTCAATTTCGCGCAATGTAAGGCGCGCGTGAAGCTGCGATATTGTGCGGCCCAAAAATTGGTAATCGCCTTTATGGGAGTCCGCCACCAATCGAATTTTGGGCTGCTGCCGGATTTCGATATCAAAAGCCTTGGGGGCCGAAAGCTTGGGCGGATCGGAGGCGCGGTAAGCGATCTCTGATTTACGAAATTTTGAGGGGGTCAGCCCATAGTCGGCCTGAAAACTACGGGCAAAGCTTTGCACATTGCCATAGCCGCATTGCACAGCAATCTCGGCCACGCTTTGCTTGGTTTGCAGCAATAAAAATGTAGCGCAGTCCATCCGAACACGGCGAATACAGTTGGCCAAGGTCTCTCCGGTGATGCCAAAAAACACCCGATGCCAATGAAAGGGCGACATGCAGGCAACCTTGGCAAGCGTCTCCAGGCTCAAGTCCCCATCGAGGTTATCATGTATATGGCTGAGCACGCGCAAAATGCGCCGCTCATAGCTTTGGTTGTGGTTGCTCACCGTTTTCCCCTTGTTTGGCTTAACTTAAGCATCGCGGAAAGTTGCTGCAAGGGGTATTGCGCGGGTCTTTCGCCGTTGCAATCTGCCCCGCTGCCCGCCATATATAAGAAGAATTTGCACGGGGTTGATATGCGGAACTATCTGGAATTTGAAAAAGGGCTGGCCGAGATTGAAGGCAAAGCTGAAGAACTGCGGGCCATGGCGCGGCAAAACCCCGAGATGGACGTGGAAGACGAAGCGGTGGCGCTGGATAAAAAGGCCGAGGCCTTGCTGGTCGAGCTTTATCGCAACCTCACGCCGTGGCGCAAATGCCAAGTGGCTCGCCACGCCGACCGCCCGCATTGCAAAGATTATATTGAAGCGTTGTTTCAGGAATATACCCCCTTGGCGGGTGACAGGAACTTCGCGGATGACCACGCCATTATGGGCGGCCTCGCGCGCTTTAATGACCGCCCCGTGGTGGTAATCGGCCATGAAAAAGGCCATGATACCAATACACGGATCAAGCGTAATTTTGGCATGGCGCGGCCTGAAGGCTACCGCAAAGCCACCCGCTTGATGGATTTGGCTGACCGTTTTAAGCTGCCTGTGATCACGATTGTGGACACCCAAGGCGCCTACCCCGGCAAAGGGGCCGAGGAGCGCGGGCAATCTGAGGCGATTGCGCGGGCGACTGAAAAGTGCCTGCAAATTGGTGTGCCGTTGATTGCGGTTATTATTGGCGAGGGCGGCTCTGGAGGGGCGGTAGCTTTTGCGGCAGCTGATAAGCTGGCGATGCTGGAGCACTCGGTGTATTCCGTAATTTCGCCCGAGGGCTGCGCCGCAATTTTGTGGAAAGACTCCGAAAAAATGCGCGAGGCCGCCGAGGCCCTTCGACTAACTGCGCAAGATTTGCAGAAGCTTTCAATAGCGGATGTAGTGATCCCCGAGCCAGTAGGCGGCGCGCATCGTGAGCGGGAAAACACCATTGAATCAGTAGGCAACGCGATTGAAAAGCTGCTGGTAGAGCTTGAAGGCACCGCTGGCCCAGACCTCGTTAAGGCCCGCCGCCAACGCTTTCTTGATCTTGGCCGCACTGCGTTTACGCTGTAAGCAGCCCTTGCAAAAGCTCAATAACCCCTGCCACCTGTGGCCGGGACGCTATGGTTTTGCAAACCGCCTTTACCTCGGCATTGGCATTGGCAGGGCATAGCGGCCGGCCAACATATCCCAGCATTTTCAGGTCGTTATGGCTATCACCGATCCCGATGGCGCTTTCAGGCTGCAGGCCCATGTCCTGAAGCATCACGGCCACTGCGCTTTGCTTGCTCACGCCATATGGCGTCACATCAATCGAGGTGTGGGAGTTGGTCCAATTCAAGCCAAACCGCGTGTATCGCGCCTCAAGTCCCTCCCTGCGCGCCACAATCTCGGTTTGCGGCGCCTCTGAAATCCCCGGCCATGAAGCGCATAAAGAATATTCGTTTCCGACCTCCATGATGAAGCCTTCGGCGGAGAGCGCTGCGTGCAATTCCCGCACGGTTTCCAGCGCAGCCACCGAAATCATCGCGGTTGCGAGGTCGGTTTCCGGCGTAAAAATCATCGCACCGTTTTCGCAAATAAAGGGTGTTTGCACATCAACCACCTGCGCCATGGCCTCGGCAAAAGCCTGCGGACGGCCGGTACAAAGATGAAAACTGGTGCCCTGCCCCGCCAGTTGCTTGACGAGCGCGCGCACCTGCGCCAGCCCCTCCAGATCAAAAGCTTTGTGTTTTCCCGGCCCGAGACAGCCATCAATATCGCAAAAAATCGCCTGTTTCATCAGCTTGCCACCAGCCGAATTTCGGCGGCATCAAAGCTAATGCGCACGTTCTGCCCCATAGTAAACGGGTTTGCCGTGGTGTCAGCAATGGCAAAAAGCGGGCCAAGCTCGCCGTCGAGCGTGTATTGGATTTGGTTGCCAAGGTAGGCCGCATAGGTGATGTTGCCCGCAAAGCCCTCGCCACCATCCGCAAGCCGGATATGGTGCGGGCGCAGCACCATTTTGGCCGTGCCTTTATGGCCCGCCTCGTTTGGCACCATCAGCTTTTGCCCCGCCACAGCAATTTCAGCCCCCCCATCGGCGGTGTTCAACACCTCGCAATCCACCAGATTGGCATCGCCAATAAAGTCGGCAATAAAGGCCGAGCTTGGCCGCTCGTAAAGATCGTGCGGCGAGCCTTCCTGCGCGATTTCAGCATTGCGCATCACGATAATCCGGTCAGATACCGCCATGGCTTCCTCTTGATCATGGGTCACATACACCGCCGTTAGCCCCAGCTCCTGCTGAATCTGGCGAATTTCTTCGCGCACATGGCGGCGCAGCTTGGCGTCAAGGTTGGAAAGCGGCTCATCAAGCAGCAGCACTTCGGGCTCAAGCACAATGGCGCGGGCCACGGCTACGCGCTGCTGCTGCCCACCTGAAAGCTCGCTCGGAAGCCGATCTCCAAAGCCCTTAAGCCCCACCATTTCCAAGCCTTGCTCGGCTTTTTCATGAGTCTCTTTCTTCGGCATGTTTTTAACCGTAAGCCCGTAAGCCACGTTTTGGCGCACGGTCATATGCGGAAATAGCGCGTAGCTTTGAAACACCATAGAAACCGCGCGGTAAGTGGCAGAAAGATGGGTCACATCTTTGCCGCCAATAAAAACTTTGCCTTCAGTTGCGGTCTCCAGCCCCGCGATCAGCCGCAGGGTTGTGGTTTTTCCACAGCCCGAGGGGCCAAGCAGCGTAACCAAAGTGCCGGGTTCAATGGTAAGATTCAGCGATTTGAGCGCCGTTACATCGCCATATTTTTTGACCACGTTTTCAAAGGTCACCGAGCCGGGCGTATTCGTATTCATGATAATTCCTTAGGTTTCGACACGGTCAGACGCGCGCAATTTGCGCCGTCCGATCAGGAGCTGTAGCAGCATTATAACTGTGATCATGGTCACGATCAGCACGGTGGAATAGGCGATGGCAATGCCAAACTCGCCGTTTTCCACCCGCCCAACAATAAACGACGTGGCCATATTGTGCTTGGCAGACACCAAAAAGATAACCGCGCTGACCGAGGTAATGGCCCGCACAAAGCTATAGGTGAGTGCTGCCAAAATAGCGGGCCCCAGCAGCGGGGCTATCACCCTTCGGGCGGTGGTAAAGCTGTTGGCGCCGAGGGTAATAGAAGCCTCATCAAGGCTCTTATCAAGCTGGCTCATGGCGGCAATGCCACCCCGCACACCCACCGGCATATTGCGGAACACAAACACGATTACGAGGATAATACTGGTGCCGGTCAGCTCGATCGGCGGGAAGTTAAAGGCGAGAATGTAGCTCACGCCAATCACAGTGCCGGGGATGGCAAAGCTCAGCATGGTGCTGAATTCGAACACCTCTTTACCGGCAAATTTTTGCCGCACCAACAGGTAAGCGGTGGCCAACCCCAACAGCGCGGTGAGCGGAGCTGCGATAGACGCAATGGTGAGCGTGGTGAAAAAACTATCCCACGCCACACCGGAAAACCGCCAGCCGTGCTCGGTGATTTTAATGCCGAAGGCGCGGATGTAGTGGAAAAACGTAAAGCTGTTATCCACCCCCCAGAGCTTAACAAAGCTGCCGTAAATGATCATGCCATAGACAATGGCCGTGAAGGTCGCCCATGGCAGCGCGGTGAGATAGCAGGCCCATTTTACGCTTTTGCTTAGCGCCGCGTGGCGGCCTGAATCGCCCTTGCCGGTAACCGTCGCATAAGACTTTTTGCCAACCCAGCGCCGCTGGATCAGGAAGGCCCCGAGAGTGAGCATAAGGAGCGCGATGGAGAGAATGGCGGTGCCTGACGAGTCAGCCACCGTGCCGACAATCGAGAAATATATCTCGGTGGAGAGCACATCATAATTGCCGCCGAGCACCAAAGGGTTACCAAAATCAGCGAGGCTTTCGATAAAGCCGAGCAGGAAGGCGTTGGCCAAACCGGGGCGCATAAGCGGTAGGGAAACATAGCGGAAGGTTTGCCAGCGGTCAGCATTTAGCGTTTGGGAGGCCTCTTCCATTGAGGGCGAAACGCCTTCAACGACGCCGATCAACACGAGAAACGCGATGGGGGTAAAGGAAAGCACCTGCGCCAAGTAAACGCCGCCGAAACCATAAATCCAGCGCGTTTTTTCAACACCGAATAGGTCGGCAAACATCTCTGTCACAGCACCGGTGCGGCCAAAGAGCAAGATGAGCGCGAGGCCAATTACAAAGGGCGGGGTAACGATGGGAATGACCGTGAGCAGCCGCAGTATTCTTTTGGCGAAAAACTGCGTGCGCGTGAAAATGAGGGCGAAGGCGAGGCCAAGCAGGGTGGTCGTGCCACCTGTCATAATGGCCAGCACCACAGAGTTGATGCCCGGCCCGCAAGACCCACCACTAAGGCAGCCAAGGCCCCAAATTTTTGCGGAAAAGAGGCGTGGCAGGAAGGCGGTGAGGGAAAAACCATCGGGTGTATCAAAGGCGCGGATGAGAATATGCAGCACGGGGAAAAATACAAACACGCCGACCAGCGCGATTATCAGGCCGATGAGGCCGACGACAAAAGCATCTCCGCGGCCTTTGCCCATGCCGGAAATGGCGGTGGTCAGCACGAATAGCAGCGATACCAGCAGCACAAATGCCCCAGCGCCAAAGCCGATCTGGCCGTCTTCCATGCCGCCAAAGGCGAATAGGTCTCCAAAGGCGCGCGGCCCACCGCGTACGATAAGCAGTCCTTGCAAGGCTGTCATAAATAGCCCGACCAGCGCGGCGAGCGCTGTCCAACGAGCGCGCTTTACGGGATCATTCATGAGCAACAACAGCGCGGCCACCAGCAGCGCCAGCCCGCCGGGCGCAAGCCAAAACCGGCCGTAATTCAGCACTTCAAACAGGGCGGGAGCCGAAATGGCATCGCCAAATTTGGGCACCCATTCAAACGACCAAAAGCCGCGTTTCAGCGTATACCAAGGCAATAGTGCGTAGCCAAAAAGCCCGAATAACAGCCAAAGGCCGGTGGTGCGTTTCATACGGAAATCCTAGAGTTTGGCGCGCGAGAAAACCCCGCGCGCCATGTGGTTTTAGCCTTGTGGCTTTACTTCTGCATCCCAACGAGCCAGCAGGCGCGCGCGGGTGTCAGAGGAGCCGTAGGTGGCGAAATCATAGTCAATCAGCTTGATGGACTCGACCGCAGGGGCCTCGGCAGGCAAAATCGCATTGCTGTTGGACGGCACGTTATAAACGCCCACTTCCGGCCCAGCTGATTGCGCGTCTGCGCTAATCACAAAGTTAACCCACTGCACGGCTTCGTCGAAGTTATCAGCGCCAGTAATAATGCTCACGCCACCAACTTCATAGCCAGTACCCTCGCAAGGCGACACGATTTCCAGCGGGAAACCAGCCAGCTTTAGCTTAACCATATCATGCTCAAAACCGATCGAAATGCCGGTTTCGCCACGGGCAGCGGCCTTAGATGGGGCCGAGCCAGATTTGGTGTAGCTGTTTACGTTAGCGCCGATTTCTTGCAGCAACGCAAAAGCGTCATCTTCGCCGAATACCTGCACCAATGTGGCCAGCTCGGTATAAGCCGTGCCGGATGAATTCGGGTTTGCCACCTGAATTTCGCCCGCATAAGCCGGGTTTGCAAGGTCACGCCAGCACGCTGGTGGCTCAATGCCCTTTTCAGCCAAAATCTCGCTGTTATACGCAACGCCAAGCACACCAAGGTGGATACCAATGGCACGACCGTTGGAAATTTCAGCCAAATTCACAGCCCAGCCAAGCAGCTCGCTGGTATCAGCACCGGATGGTTGGGTCAGGTCTTCAGACGCGGCAATCAGGTGCGGGTCACCTGTGCCGCCCCACCAAACGTCAAACGTTGGGTTGCCAGCCTCGGCACGTACCTGTGCCAGCGTTTCACCGGTGGATTTACGCACCATGGAAACATCAATACCTGTGGCATCCTCAAAATTGCCGACCATCAGGTCACACCAATCTTGCTCGTTTGAGCAGATTACATTCAGCTCTTGCGCGGCGGCTTGGCCCGCCAGCACAGTGCTGGCCAGCAGGGCCGCACTTATAATGGATAGTTTTTTCATATTTTCCTCCGTTGGTTTTCTTTTGGCCAACCCTTACGCGGGCCGCGCCTTTATGCCCAAAGCCTACGCCTACACCGCACAGCTTGGCGAGGCTCGCCCCATTAACAAACCTACAAACGCGCCGCCTTTTGGTTAACAATATTTCACAGCAAGTGATTTTTGTAAGCTAAATACCATTAGGCAAACGCGGTAAATCATGCGTAAATACATTCGAGAACGGGAATAAAAGGCCAACGCATTTTGAACAATCCACCATCAGAATATAGGGCAAAAATCGCTGTCATAGATGATGATGCCGATATGCGCTTAGCGCTGGAAGCGTTGCTCTTTGAAAATGGGTTTGACCCAATATTGCTTAAAGGCAGCCATGATTTCCATGCGCTTGGCCCGACGCCGGAGGTGGATCTGGCGCTGATTGACCTGAAATTAAAGGGAGAATCCGGCCTTGCGCTGGCAATACACATCCGAAAACGGTTTGATTTGCCGATTGTAATGCTTACCGGCGTTGGTGATGAGGTTGACAAAATCGTCGGGCTGGAAACCGGCGCGGATGATTACTTAATGAAGCCGTTTAACCCGCGAGAGCTGGTTGCCCGTATTCGCGCCGTGCTGCGCCGCTATGGCCGCGCGGCCCCGCATGTGCCACAGCCAGTGCAAGATGGCCTTATTTTTGGTGACAAAATTCTTAATACTGAAGCGCGACAGCTCAGCACGCGCGATGGTGAAGAAATTCCGCTCACCAATGCGGAATACCGCCTGCTGGAGTATTTCTTGCGCCATCCTGATGTTATAATTCCGCGCCCGCAACTCCTCACCGAGCTTGGCTCAGACCTTTCGCAATATGTGGACCGCACGATAGACGTGCTCATCCTGCGCCTGCGCCGCAAAATTGAGGCTGTGCCTTCAAAGCCCGTGCATCTTCAAACCCGCCGTGGGCAGGGCTATATTTTCGTTTTGGGCAATACCCCGTGAGCCTGCGTTGGCGCCGCCCTGATATTAGAGCGCGGCTTTGGTTGGCGCTGGCTTTGTTAACGCTTTCCACGCTTTTTGTTGGCGGCATCGGCTGGTACGCGCTGGACCGCGCCGACACGCGCCTGCAAGCCCTGCATTCGCGCACATTGGAAGAAGTTGCCCGCTCGTTGCGCCTGTCCAAGCAATCCTCTGATCTGGCCACTTCGGCTCCCTATTTGCTAAATCTGCAATCTTCCTATTTGATCCAGAAAGAAGGCCAAGAGCTTGTTGACGCGCTCGCACCTGTTTTGGAAGAATGGCCAGCCCGCGAAAACCGGCATATGCCCGAGGTCTATGCTTTTGACGGCGAAATCGCGCTGGCGGTTCGCCGCATGCAGATTGCAATTTCCGATCTTGTTATTGCGGCGCAAAACCTAAGTGTGGAGCGTGAAAAAACCCGCACAATAAACGCGACATTGTTTGTGCTTGAAAACCGGTTTTTCCAGCAAATGGCCAACGAAGGCACCCTTGGGATAGACCAGAGACTGTGGCTTGCTTTGCAAACAGAAACCAACGAGCTTGTGGGCGCGGGCCATGCAGGCAGCCTTGTAGGGGTTGGCGAGCGGCGGCGGCGTTTTCAACAATTGCGTCGGGATTTTTCCTTTCTCAATGCCTCGCCACCCCACTGGGAATGGGCGCAAAAGCTAAATGCGCTTGCTTATGGAACAGACGGGCTTTTTACCGTGCGTCGCCGCGAGCTAACGCACCATGTTGATAGCCAAAATGCCCTGTTTCGCATTCGCCATAATGCCGCGCTAATATCCAACCTCGCCGCGCAATTTGCGGCCAATGCAGAAGGTTTTCTCTCCAACGAACGCAACGCCACCGCAACCTCGATCAGCTATGCCAAGGTGCTGATACTGGGGGCCTTGCTGGCGAGCATCGCGATTGCGCTGATCGCCGCGCTCTATGTTTCAGGCTACGTGACCCAAAATATCCACGCCATTTCTGATGCCATGCAGCGGCTGGCCGCTGGCGACAGAGGCACAAAATTGCGACTGAAAATCCACAATGATGACGAGATCGGCAAGCTCCATGCGGCCTTTCGCGTTTTCCGGGCCAACGCCCTGCGGCTAGACCGGAGCCACCGCCAACTACACCAACAAAATGCGCTGTTTGAAAAGATCTTTGCCAATATCTCTGACGGGGTGGCTATCACGGATGACACGGGCCATCTTACCGCCACAAACCCGCATTTTGTGACGGTGCTTCGCCCAGATAAAAACCTACCTGAAAAGCCCGATATTGCTACATATCTGGCCCACACAGCCTTTGCCGATGAGGCCACCAAGGCAGGGCTAAAAGCCGGCTTTCGCGGATTTACTGAAGTGACAGGAAAGGATGGCCGGACGCTCGAAGTCCGATGTTCTCGACTGCCCGATGGTGGCGGAATTTGGCTTTTTGCCGATGCCACTGAACGGCGCAAAATGGATGACCGCCTCAGCCAAATTCGCCATATCGAGAGCTTGGGCAAGGTGACTGGCGAAGTGGCGCATGACTTTGGCAACATCCTCGCAGCGGTGAATTCTAACGTGCATTTGCTGCAAACCGGCAGCAAAACCGTGAGCCATGATGTTTTGCTCCAGCGGATCTCAAACGCCGTCGAGCTGGGCACCTCGCTCACGCAGCGCCTGCTCGCCTTTGCCCGCCAGCAAGCACTGGCCCCCGAGGTGGTGGAGCTAAACGAACTCATTGAAGGCCTTGAAGAACTGGTCAGCATTGGGCTTCAAGACGGGGTAACACTGGAAACGATTCCGGCTGATGAACCTCTTTTTGTGCGCGTAGATCCGGGGCAGCTTGAAAGCGCAATTTTAAATCTGTGCCTTAACAGTAATCAAGCCATTACCGGTGTGGGAAATATATGCGTGCACATCCAAAAAGCGCCCTCAGAAACGGTGTTAATTACGGTTTCCGACACAGGCTGCGGCATGGACGAAGCCGTGCTTTCTCAAGCGCTGGAGCCATTTTTTACGGCGCGAGCCGATGGCGAAGGCACCGGGCTGGGGCTATCTATGGTGTATGGGTTTATTAAACAAACAGGCGGTGACATCCAGATATCGAGCCAGCCGGGCATTGGGACCCAAGTGCGCCTCACCCTGCCCCGCTTTATGGGCAAAGCCGCACAACCCGCCCTGCTACACCGCGCGCTTTTGGTTGAGGATGACCCTGAGGCGCTAGCTTCGGTGGCCGCCCAGCTCAAATCTATCGGGTATCAAGTGGTGCAGGCGCGCAGCTTTGAAGAGGGTAAAGCTGCGCTCGATACCAAATGCCGATTTGATGTGATGGTAACAGATTTGCACTTGAATGAGGGGCAGATGGGCTGGGAACTGGCTGAAAAGTGCCTGGAAATGTGCAGCAATGCCAAGGTGATCATCACGTCAGGCCGCCTGCCAAAACACCATCGCTATACAGATGCGCCCCACCCGAGGGTTGCGTGCATTGCCAAGCCGCTTAGCCCCGAGATTTTGCTGGAAAACGTATAGCACACATAAAAAGGGCACCCAATTTGGGTGCCTCTAAATTTTATATAGCCTCAATAAGGCGCTTACATTTTCAGTAAGGCCGCCTCATGTGGGCGCAATGTGGAACGAACTGATGCGCCGTAGCTTCCGAAGCCATATTCAAGCTCCGGAAACAAGCTAAAAATCTCATTGCGGGCTTCTTGCGCCATGGTTCCAGCTTCCGCGGCATTGCCGGGATGGTAGCTTTCCGTGGCGGCACCGTTCGAAAAAATGATCTCGTGCGTATCAAACAAGATGTGGAAATAATCCACATTGTCATCTGCACTCTGGCGAATAATTGTGCTGTCATTGACCAGTGATTGTGCAGATGCCAGAAGCTCACCCTTGCCAAATAGCACTTCAGATTGCCATCCTTGTAGCATTACACGGTGAGCCGGAGAGAGCAAAAGATCGCGCGTATTGCCAATGGTACCTTTGCGGAAAAGAATCGGCGCTTTGCTGCCTTTGGCCTTTACACTCAGGGACCCAATCCAGCGGATAGGCTGAAAGCCATTATCCGCCGTGCGCACCAAATCGCCAACCGCAAGCGCTTCAATCGCGATCTCAC
The DNA here is from genome assembly GCA_002402045.2 of Paracoccaceae bacterium. Lineage (GTDB taxonomy): Bacteria > Pseudomonadota > Alphaproteobacteria > Rhodobacterales > Rhodobacteraceae > UBA3077. The sequence continues at coordinate 47,008 of NVUX02000042.1, forward strand.
CACGGTCAGTCTCAATCATCGTGCCACGCACAAAACAATCCGGAACGGCTTCATCAAAGCTAACATCACCAATGCCAACATATCCCGTGTCTACGTGATCTGCTCCGTTCGTAAATGTAACAGTAAAAGATGCTATTGGCGCGGAGAAGGTCACGGTTACAAATTCGCTGACAGCGGTATTCGTTTCGCCCTCAATTGACCCATCAGGTACGGATACCGTTTGGCCATCTAAATTTGTATAAATTACCGTAACCGGGTTCCCCATAGCATCAACGGCTGTGATGGTCACCAGATCATCCCAGCTAAGGTTCCCGCCAGCGGCATTCCCGTCAACATCGTAAAGGTTGAACGTTACGTTGGCCATATCTTCGTTGAATTTTACGATAACTTCTGTTGGCTGGTCCGGAAAATCAGATTCGAGCGTTCCCTGGCCTACGGCCCCACCTATGCCCCATTGCTCACCGTTGCCGTTAACCGGGGTGAAAACATCCACGCTCGCGGTATTAGTGCCTGTGCCGACAAAATCGTTGGTATTTCCCGGAGACGTGTCCAAATTGGCAGTCGTCCAATCAAGTACATATTCTGGCATTTTTCACCCCTTACTTTGACTTGGCAACAATCACCAACATCAATTTAAAATAATATTAGAATGCAATTCATTTACTATGTATATCACCCCAAATTAGCCCGGCGCTACGTGCGGCGTCAAACCAAAATAGCTAAGTTGATTAATTTCATAGAATAGTATTGTTTCGTGTCAGAAATAAGACACAAAACCCCAAAATGCATACAAAATAGTTGCAAATTGATATTTGGAAGCCAAATTAACTGTGCCTTCGGAGAGTTGCATCTGCAAGGCTCCCCATAGGGTTGTTGTCGCGGTGAAAATCGACCACAGCAGCCGAATCAGCAGCGAATGTTAAGAAAATTATCGGCAAATTGAAATCTGGACAATATTTCCCCGTTGCACCTCCGAGTTAAACTGCTAAAACGCCAATGCGGATGGCTGGATGACTGCGTGAAAGCGAGGAAAGTCCGGACTCCAGGAAGGCATGGCGCCGGTTAAGGACCGGCCGGGGTAACCCGAGGGAAAGCGCCACAGAAAATAAACCGCCAGCTAATGTCGTGGGTTCGCCTACGGCAAAACGCAGGTAAGGGTGAAACGGTGGGGTAAGAGCCCACCGCCTCGGAGGTAACTTTGAGGGCACGGCAAGCCCCGCCAGGAGCAAAGCCAAATAGGGGTCTCGCGAGGTTCGCCTCGGGTGCTTCCACCCAGAGACCCGGGTTGGCTGCTAGAGCGTATTGGTAACAATGCGCGCAGATGAATGGTCATCGAAGGGCTTTATGCCCGGAACAAAATCCGGCTTATAGGCCATCCGCAAATACCCTTTCCAATGCACTTTCGCCGAAGCCGGTAAAATGGCATCGCAACCAAGAGCCTCTACGGGGTCGTATCAGGATAGGCGCGGGTGAAAACCAGACGTGTGGTCGTTGAGTCTGCGGGCTGAAAGCAATAGCCACCTTGGTCAAAGTTTTTGATACCCTCGGGGCTTTCGATACGGTTTTGCACCACATAGCGCGCCATCATCCCCCTTGCCTTTTTCGCAAAGAAGCTCACGATTTTGGCTTTGCCGTCCTTTAGCTCCATAAACACGGGCGTGGTCACCTTTGGCGCAAGCGCTTCGGGCTTCACAGCGCTAAAGTATTCAACAGACGCACAGTTGAGTAGCGTTTCGCATTCGATCTCATTAATGGCCTCTGCAATGCGCGCGCCCCAATATTGATAAAGCGTTTTGCCGCGTCGCGTGGCAAGCCTGCTGCCCATTTCCAACCGATAGGGCTGAATATTATCCATCGGGCGCAGCAAGCCATATAGGCCAGACAGAATGCGGAGATGGTTTTGCGCATAAGCAAGCTCAGCGGCACTTAGGGTATCGGCTTGCAGGCCAGTATATGTGTCGCCGTTAAAGGCCAGCGCGGCGGGTTTTACCTGCTCGGGCGTTGGAGCCTCGGCAAAATCTTTAAAGCGGGCTTGGTTGAGCTTGGCCAGCGCGGGGCTGATACTCATCAGCTTTTGCAGCTCAGCCACGCTGAGGCGGCGGGCGGTGCGGCTAAGGCTGTAGGCATCGGCCTGATAGGCAGGCTCGGTGGCATCAAGTTTTAGCGCTACGCCCTCAAAATCAAGCTTTTTGGCGGGGGAAATAACGGTGAGCATGGCGGTCTCCTTTTGGTGATTTCTAGCGCGTTGTGCGCGGGGCGGCAAGCGGGCCGTGCTAGCCATATCCGCACAGAGCCGCTAGGCTTACGACATGACAGATTCCCTCATCCTCCCCGCAGCCGCCATGGTTATATTTACCTCAGCCGCCATTTATGGCTTTGGCTTTCTCAACGCTGAAATAAGCCATTGGCGCAGCTTTTGGAAAACCTTGCCCGTAGCAATTATGGCGCTTTTTGTCGCTGTTTTTGGGGGCTGGCTCCTAACCTTGGCCCTCGCGCTCAGCGCCATCGGAGACTACTTACTTTCTCGCGATGAAGACAAATTCACCATTGGGCTGGTCTCATTCCTCAGCGCGCATCTAATTTATATATGGCTGTTTTGGGAATTAATCGAGGTGGCTAGCTTTAGCTGGGGCCAAGGCGCAATGGTGGCCTATACCGTTATATATGGCGCATATTTATGGCCAAGAGCGGGGGAGCACCGCATACCTGTGCTGGCTTATATTATTGTGATCACAATAATGGTTGCCAGTGCGCTCATGCTGCCAACCGGCTATATGCTGGTGGTTTTGGGAAGCTTTTCCTTTGCTGTATCGGACAGCGTATTGGCGCTTGAGATGTTTGTGATCACAAAAAAGGAAACCAGAGTGGCGCTTAGTAAAGTGGTTTGGGTAACTTATATCGCAGCGCAGGGGTTGCTCGTAATTGGCTTGCATGAAATTTCACAGTAGTTTTTTCTTTTGGTGAAATTTTCTTTGACAATTTCACCAAATCATCCCTAACTAAAGGCGCAACAACAAAAGGCGCGCCATGTCCAACCTAGCAGAAACCACTGATACCGCACCCGGCGCGCTTGGCCGAAGTTTGCGTGGCCTACGCAAAGCACGCGGAATAACACTGAAAGAGCTGGCCCTTAAAGTTGGCCGCTCTGTGGGTTTTATCAGCCAGATAGAACGCGGGATTTCAGAGCCATCCATAACCGACCTGCGGCGCATAGCCGGCGCTTTTGAGGTGCCCACCAGCTGGTTTTTCATGTTGGAAGACATAGACACACCTGAGCAAAAATTCATTGTGCGCACAGGCGCGCGGCGGGCTTTGGGCACCTCTGAAGAGGGCATTTTAGAGGAACTGCTTTCGCCCGATCTGGGCGGGGCCTTCGAGATGTTTCGCACGGTGATTGAGCCGGGGGCGGCGTCGTCTGAACTGCTGAAGCGCGACACTGAGGAAGCGGGCTATATCGCCGCCGGTGAAATTGATTTCTGGATTGATGAAACGCGTTTCAGCCTAAAGGCGGGAGACAGCTTTCGGTTTGACCATAAATCGCACCGTTGGCACAACAAAGGCCAAGTACAATGCGTTATTATCTGGGTTGTTAGCCCGCCGGTGTATTAGGAGCATATTGTGAGTTTACCACGCCATGCACGGGTTGTGATTATCGGGGGCGGGGCCATAGGAGCCTCTTGCCTGTACCACCTTGCCAAGGCCGGCTGGACCGACGCCTTGCTGCTGGAGAAAAATGAGCTGACCAGTGGCAGCACGTGGCATGCAGCGGGTAATGTTCCTACGTTTTCAATGTCTTGGTCGCTGATGAATATGCAGCGCTATTCGGTCGAGCTATACCAAGGGCTGGCAAAGGCAGTGGATTATCCGATGAATTACCACATGACGGGCAGCCTGCGCCTTGCGCATAACCGCAACCGAATGATGGAATTTGAGCGGGCCTGCGGCATGGGGCGGCATCAGGGGATGAACCTCGAAATGTGTGCGGTTTCAGACCTGAAAGCGCGCTATCCGTTTTTGGAAACCCACGACCTCGCGGGTGGCATGTATGACCCCGCCGATGGCGATATCGACCCCTCGCAGCTTACACAAGCGCTGGCCAAAGGGGCGCGGGATATGGGGGCAAAGATCGAGCGTTTTTGCCCCGTTACCGCCGTGAGTCGGCAGGATGGCGAATGGATACTGAGCACCCCAAAGGGCAAAGTGCGGGCCGAAATCGTGGTGAATGCAGCAGGCTACCGCGCACAGGAACTCGGGCGGATGTTTATCCCGCATGGGGGCCGCGAAGTGCCGATGATGACCATGTCGCATCAATACTTGCTAACTGACGAAATACCAGAGCTTCAAGCGTGGAGCGAAAGCGCGGGGCAAAAGCTGCCGTTGCTCCGCGATGTGGATAGCTCCTATTATCTGCGGCAGGAAAAATTCGGGCTGAACCTTGGGCCGTATGAGGCCAACTGCAAGCCCCATTGGCAAACCCCGAGCGACCCTATGCCGGATGATTTCTCGTTTCAGCTTTATCCAGACGACCTTGAGCGGCTGGAATGGCACATGGAAGACGCGATGGCACGGGTGCCTATTTTGGGCACCGCAGGTATTAACAAAGTCATTAACGGCCCAATTCCCTACACGCCTGATGGTAACCCGCTAATCGGCCCTATGCCCGGCGTGCCCAACGCCTTTGAGGCCTGCGTGTTTACCTTTGGCATTGCCCAAGCGGGCGGTGCGGGCAAAGTGCTGGCGGAGTGGGTAACGGAAGGCCAAACAGAGTGGGATATGTGGGCGGTGGACCCCCGCCGCTTTACCAGTTTTGCTGATCAGAGCTACACAAATGTGAAGGGCCGCGAGGTTTACGCCAATGAATATGCCATGCATTTCCCACATCATGAATGGCCAGAAGGGCGGGGCAAACGGCTTTCACAGAACCACGATAAAGTCACCGCTTTGGGCGGCGTAATGGGCGCGTATGCGGGCTGGGAGCGGGCGAATTGGTTTGCAAAATCTGGCGATGATACCCGTGAAGAAAGCACCCATACGTGGGGCCGCCAAGGCCCGTGGTTTGCCCGCGTAGCCGAAGAATGCGCGGCAGTGGCTGAGGGCGCGGGGGTGCTGGACCTCCCCGGGTTTTCCCGTTTTGAGCTGGGCGGCGCGGGGGCGGCGGCGTGGTTGAAAAGCCAAATCTCTGGTGCTTTGCCCAAAATAGGCCGAATGAACCTCGCCTATTTTGCCGACACGCGCGGGCGAATACTGACCGAAATGTCGGTCATGCGCTTTGAGGAAAATAACTTCCTTCTCATGACCGCCGCCACGGCGGAATGGCACGATTTTGAGTTGCTGAAATCCACCCTCCCCGAGGGCCTGACCCTGCGCAACGTCACGGAGGCGTCCTCTGCTTTGATTGTCAGTGGTCCCAAAACCCGCGCACTGTTTGCAGGCATTTCTGATGCCGACCTAAGCCTCTCGTGGCTCAGCCACCAACGCACCAATGTAGCAGGCCGCCCTGCCCTTTTGGCGCGGGTATCCTTTGCAGGAGAGCTCGGCTGGGAGGTGCATGCAGCCAATGCTGATATGCCGAAAATATACGCCGCTGTGCTAGCCGCAGGGGCAAAGCCCTTTGGCATGTATGCGCTGGATAGCCTGCGGCTGGAAAAGGGATACCGGACGTGGAAAGGCGATCTTTCCAGCGATTATACTTTGCTGGAAGCGGGGCTTTCGCGCTTCATCAAGCTTGATAAAGCTGAGGATTTCCCTGGCAAAGCGGCGCTTGGTTCCGAGCCCCCCTCCAAGAAGTTTGCAACACTCATTGTGACGGCAGGCGACCAAGACGCGCCTTATATGGCAACGGTTTGGCACGGTGATACCGTGGTTGGTGAGGTCACCTCGGGCGGTTGGGGCCACCGAATAAACGCTTCGATTGCCCTCTGCATGCTTGGCACTGAGTGCGCAGTTGCAGGCACCAAGCTTGAGATAGAAATTTACGGCCAGCGCTACCCGGCCGAAGTACAACCCAATGGGCCGCTATATGACCCAAAAAACGAAAGGATTCGCGCATGAAAACGCTTCCAAAGCACGCTCGTGCTGTCATTATTGGCGGCGGCGTGGCCGGCGCTAGCGTGGCATACCACCTCGCCAATTTGGGCTGGACAGATGTGGTGTTGCTGGAGCGCAAGCAGCTCACCTCCGGCACCACGTGGCACGCCGCGGGGCTTATTGGCCAGCTGCGCGCGTCCTCAAACATGACCCGCTTAGCGAAGTATTCGGCTGAGCTTTATCAAGGGCTGGAAGCCGAAACGGGCGTGGCTACGGGCTTGCGGCAAACCGGCTCGATTACGGTCGCGCTCACGGAAGCGCGGCTAGAGGAGCTTTACCGGCAGGCCTCTATGGCGCGGGCATTTGGCGTGCCGGTGGAGGAAATTTCGGCCACGGAAGTGAAAGCGCGCTATGAGCATTTGAATATCGACGGCGTGCTGGGCGCGGTTTATTTGCCGACAGATGGACAGGGTGACCCCGCAAATATTGCGCTGGCCATGGCCAAGGGCGCGCGGCAGATGGGGGCGCATATTTTTGAAAATGTGAAGGTTTTGGATATTAGGACAGCCAACGGCCGCGTAGCATCAGTGCTGACAGATCAAGGTGAAATCACCTGTGACCACGTGGTGAATTGCGCCGGTATGTGGGGCCGTGAGGTGGGCGCGATGGCGGGGGTTACCGTGCCGCTACACGCCTGTGAACATTTTTACATTGTCACCGAGGCCATTGATAACCTTGGGAAACTCCCCGTACTGCGGGTGCCTGACGAGTGCGCGTATTACAAGGAGGACGCGGGTAAAATACTGCTCGGGGCGTTTGAGCCAGTGGCCAAACCGTGGGGCATGAACGGCATTCCGGAGGATTTTGAGTTTGACCAACTGCCCGAGGATTTTGACCATTTTGAGCCAATTCTGGAAAAGGCGATTAACCGGATGCCGCTGCTGGCGGAGGCTGGAATTCACACGTTTTTTAACGGGCCAGAGAGCTTTACGCCGGATGATCGGTATTACCTCGGCGAAGCGCCCGAGGTTGGTAATTTTTGGGTGTGCGCGGGGTTTAACTCGGTTGGTATCCAGTCTGCTGGTGGTGCGGGCATGGCGCTTGCGCAGTGGATGGAAGACGGCCAACCGCCGTTTGATTTGTGGGATGTCGATATCCGCCGCGCCCAGCCATTCCAGCGCAACCGGCGCTATTTGAGAGAGCGCGTAACCGAGACGCTAGGGCTGCTTTACGCCGATCACTACCCCTATCGCCAAATGGAAACGGCGCGGGGGGTGCGGCGCTCTCCGGTGCATGAAATCTTGAAAGAGCGCGGTGCGGTGTTTGGGGAAATGGCGGGCTGGGAGCGGGCGAACTGGTTTGCCAATGAAGGCCAGAAGCGAGAATACGAATATAGCTGGGGGCGGCAAAATTGGTTTGAAAACCAGCGCGCCGAGCATATGGCTGTGCGCGAAGGCGTGGGCGTGTTTGACATGACAAGCTTTGGTAAAATTCGCGTAGAGGGCCGCGATGCGCTGGCCTTTATGCAACGGGTGTGTGCCAACCAGATGGACGTGGCCACTGGCCGAATTGTGTATACCCAAATGCTGAACCCGCGCGGCGGGATAGAGTGCGACCTGACGGTGACGCGGCTTTCTGAAACCGCCTTTTTGCTGGTGGTGCCGGGGGCAACTTTGCAGCGGGATTTGGCATGGCTGCGGCGGCATTTTGCAGATGAGTTTGTGGTGATAACCGACATAACCGCTGGCGAGGCCGTTTTTGCCGTGATGGGGCCAGACAGCCGCGCGCTTTTGCAAAAAATCAGCCCAGCGGATTTCAGCAACGCGGCCCATCCGTTTGGCACGATGCGGGAGATCGAGATAGGCCTCGGCATCGCCCGCGCCCACCGCGTTACGTATGTTGGCGAACTGGGCTGGGAGATTTATGCCAGCACCGACCAAGCCGCGCATATCTTTGAGGAAATTCTGGGTGCGGGGGCCACACCCTGCGGGCTGCACGCGCTGGATAGCTGCCGGCTGGAAAAGGGATATCGCCATTTTGGCCATGATATTACGGATGAGGATCACGTGTTGGAAGCCGGTCTTGGCTTTGCCGTAAAGCCCGACAAAGGCGATTTTATTGGCCGCGAAGCCGTGCTGGAAAAGCGCGAAACCGGCCTTACCCGCCGCCTTGTGCAGTTCAAACTAAACGACCCCGAGCCGATGCTTTACCACAACGAGCCCATCTTGCGGGATGGCAAAATTGTGGGCCACCTGAGCTCGGGCGGCTACGGCCATGCGCTGGGGGCGAGCATCGGGCTGGGCTATGTGCCGAGCCAAGAGCAAAGCGCGGCAGACGTGCTGGCCTCAAGTTATGAAATCGAAATCGCGGGGGCGCGCTTTAAAGCCACCGCCAGCCTTAAGCCACTGTATGACCCGACATCGGCGCGGGTAAAGGAGGACGGATGAATAAACGGTCTGGTGGGCGGCAAGCCCGTAGAAAACTGCGCGCGGCACCGCTTGAAGTGAAGCCGGTATATGCCGGGCTGGAGGGCGGGCAATATAGGCCGCTTTCCGAGAATGACATGGCACAAATTCATGCGGCGGCGTTAGAGGCGCTAGAGACCATCGGGCTAAACGAGGTGACGGATACAGCGGCGGCATATTGCACCAAAGCGGGCGCCGAGCTGCGGGATGGGCGGCTTTATTTTCCGCCCGCGCTGGTAGAGGCCGCCATCAAATCTGCCAACCGCGATTTTAAGCTTTATGGCCGCGACCCAAAGCATGATCTGCACCCGGTTGGCCACAAGGTCCACTTTGGCACGGCGGGCGCGGCGGTGCATATTGTGGATGTTGAAAACAACGAATATCGCGATAGCACGTTGCTAGATCTCTATAATGCCGCCCGCATAACAGACCTGCAAGACAACGTGCATTTCTTCCAGCGCCCGATGGTGGCGCGGGATATGGAAACCACGCTCGACCTTGATTTGAATACGCTTTACGCCAGCTTGGCGGGCACTAACAAGCATGTGGGCACCTCGGTAACCGTGCCGGAAAACACGGCGCCCTTTCTGGAAATGCTCTATATGGTGGCGGGCGGAGAGGCGGCCTACCGCGCCCGCCCTTTTGTGAGCGCTTCCGTGTGTTTTGTGGTGCCGCCCATGCGGTTTGCGCAGGATGCGTGCGATATTATGGAGAGCCTTGTAAAAGGCGGCGTGCCGATTTTACTGCTGTCTGCCGGGCAAGCGGGGGCGACTTCACCCGCCGCTATTGCGGGCTCGGTAGTGCAGTCGGTGGCCGAAGTTTTGGCGGGGCTGATCTATGTAAATGCAATTTCACCGGGGCACCCCGCGATTTTTGGCACATGGCCGTTTGTGTCTGATCTGCGCACGGGGGCGATGTCTGGTGGCTCGGGCGAGCAGGCTTTGCTGAGTGCCGCCGTAAGCCAGATGGCGCGGTTTTATGACCTGCCATCGGGCTCGGCGGCGGGGATGAGTGATAGCAAAATGCCCGATATTCAGGCGGGTTATGAAAAGGGGATTACCACCACAATGGCAGGGCTTTCGGGCCTTAATATGGTGTATGAGGCCGCCGGAATGCACGGGTCGTTAATGGGGTTTTGCTTTGAAAGCCTGATCATTGATAATGATATGCTGGGGCAAGTGCTGCGCACCATTCGCGGAATCGAGATTAATGAAGATACACTAAGCTTGGACACCATGCGCGCGGTCTGTCTGGGCGGGCCAGCGCATTACCTTGGCACCGAGCAAACTCTGCGCCTTATGCAAACAGAATATGTTTACCCCGAGATCGCCAGCCGCCTTAGCCCTAAGGAATGGGCGGAGATGCAAAAACCCGCGATCGTGGCCGAAGCCGGCAAACGGAAAGACCAGATTTTGGCCAGCCATTTCCCGAGCTACATTCCTGAAGACATTGACGAAGCCCTGCGCGAGCGGTTCAACATTTGCCTTCCGAAATCGGCGATGCGTGCGCGGTAGCGCCGCTTACTCCACCGTTACCGATTTCGCCAAATTACGAGGCTGGTCCACATCGGTGCCTTTTTCGGTAGCCGTGTGATAGGCCAATAGCTGCGCGGGAATGGCATAGACCATCGGCGCGATAAACGGATCACAGGCAGGCAGTTCTATGGTGGCCCATGTGCCGTCGCCCGCCCGCGCAATGCCTTCGGCATCACTCACCAGCAGCACCTTACCGCCGCGCGCCATGACTTCCTGCATGTTGCTCACGGTTTTATCAAAAAGGGCATCGACAGGCGCAAAGCAGATAACCGGCACGCTTTCATCAATCAGCGCAATGGGGCCGTGCTTTAGCTCGCCGCTGGCATAGCCCTCGGCGTGGATATAGCTCAGCTCTTTGAGCTTAAGCGCGCCTTCAAGGGCCAGTGGGAAAAGCGGGCCGCGGCCGAGGAAAAGAATATCGCGCGCCTTGGCGAGTTCCCGCGCGGCCTCGGCCATTTGGGGCTCAGCTTTGAGGGCCTCGTCAAGTACACGGGGGGCCTGTTTGAGCACGTCTATCAGCGCTTTTTCAGCGGCGGCATCCAGTTGCCCGCGTTGGCGCGCCGCCAAAATGGCGAGGCTGGCAAACACTGTAAGTTGGCAGGTAAACGCCTTGCTTGAGGCCACCGAAACTTCAATCCCCGCCATGATCGGCAGGGCCAGATCGGCCTCGCGGGCGATCGAGCTTTCCGGCGCGTTGATTATGGCAATCACCTGCCCCGCCTTGCCTTTTACATAGCGCAATGCCGCCAGTGTGTCGGCGGTTTCACCCGATTGGCTCACGAGAATAACCGCATCGCGCGGGCCAATCGGTGGGGCGCGATAGCGAAATTCAGATGCCACGTCGATCTCCACCGGTATCCGCGCCACTTGCTCAAACCAGTATTTCGCCACATGACAGGCATAAAATGCCGTACCACAGGCCACCAGCACGAGGCGGTCAAACTTTGTGAAATCAAGCGCGCCTTCTGGCACCACAATCTGGCTATGATCAGCCGAAAGGTAATGCGAAAGGGCCAAGGCCATCACGGAAGGTTGCTCAAAAATCTCCTTGGTCATAAAATGTCGATGGTTGCCCTTATCCACCTGCATGGCGTCAAGGTTTACCACCGTTTCGGCCCGCGTTACCGCATTGCCCAGCGCGTCATACACCTGCGCGCCAGCGCGGTTCATCACCACCCAGTCGCCCTCATCCAGATAGGTAATCCGGTTGGTCACAGGGGCCAGCGCCATCGCATCAGAGCCGAGATACATCTCGCCATCGCCATGGCCCACGGCCAAAGGAGAGCCTCTGCGCGCGCCGATCATCAGGTCGTCTTCGCCATCAAACAGGTAAGCCAGCGCAAAGGCCCCCTCAAAGCGCGAAAGGCTTTTGGCCACGGCAGCTTGCGGAGAAAGTCCCGCGGCCAAATATTCGGCACACAATTGGGCCACGACCTCGGTGTCGGTTTCAGAGGTAAACACATGGCCTTTGGCTTGCAGCTCGGCCCGCAATTCCTGAAAGTTTTCGATAATGCCGTTATGCACCACAGCCACCGGCCCCGCGCGGTGCGGGTGGGCATTGGCCTCGTTTGGCGCACCGTGGGTGGCCCAGCGGGTGTGGCCAATGCCACTTGTGCCGCTCAAAGGCGCGGCCTCCAGCGCGGTTGCCAGCTCTGATAGCTTGCCCACCGCACGCCGCCGCTTAAGCACGCCATCACTTATAACCGCCACGCCAGCGCTATCATATCCGCGATATTCTAGCCGCCGCAGGGCGTCTACCAGCGTTGGCGTTACATTAGACTTGCCCAAAATTCCGATAATACCGCACATTTTTGCGTGTCCTTTTTCTGCTCAGCTTTCTTTTGCGGCAAGACCATACCAATTTCAACGCTGAATTGCGGGTTGAAACAAGGTTGAAACGTTGCGTGAGCCGTTTGCCGCTTCCCACGGCTGGTTATCTCGGGCATAAGGCAAGCGGTATCGCTCGGAGGAAATATGGCACGAGAACTCGCAAGGCTGGAAGTTTCGCAAGCAAGGCGCACGGTTGGCATTGCCATGCAAGGCGGGCTGGGGCTGTTTTTGCTCTATATCGTGGCCTTAGGGTCCGGCGACGAGCTGCTCGGCACGCTTGTTTTGGCAGGATCGGGTTTTATCATGCTCTGGTTTGCGTATAAATTCTGGCGCGCCACCGACGTGGCACTGGTACTCACCACCGAGGGTTTGTTTGACGGAAATGGCCGCCCGTTTTGTGGCTTTGACGATATTGAGAAGGTGGATCGCGGTTTTTTTGCCTTCCGACCATCATCCGGCTTTGTAATAATATGCAAAACACCGGTGCAGCGCGGCTGGGCGCCGGGGCTGTGGTGGGCGTTTGGCAAGCATATTGGCATTGGCGGCGCTACAGGGCGCGCGGCTGGCAAGCAAATGGCTGATATCATCAGCGTAATGCTCACCGAGCGCGGGGCCGAAATTAAGGCCGGCAAAAACGAGCTTTAGGGGGCGTCCTCAAGGTCTCCGTGCACCGCTAAAATATCGAGGCTGGCCTCGGGTGGGTCAATCGTCCGGTAAGCCTCGGCCACGCCGGTTTCGGTAAGTTCCCGCGCCACTGTTAGCAAAATGTTTGGGTCGTGGTCGTCACAAAGATCAACCATATGGGCCAGCTCATCAACCGCTACGGGGCGCGCGGCCTCAAGCGAAGGCGCGCCGTAGATATTTACAAAATGCTGTGCAAGGCTCGTGAGCAGCGCCTCGTATTCGGCTGGCTCAATCTTGGTAACAGCCACAAAAGTAACACGCCCAAAGGTCTCTAACCCCAGCCAGCCGTTAGAAAACGCCTGCCGTGCTTTGCCAGTTAGATCCCCCTCGCCCCAATTCGAAAACTCGAACCCGCCGGAAATGGCCCACTCGCCGGTGCGCGCTGGGCTATGGAAAACGTTCATATCGCTTTCGTCAAAATGAATAGCGCGGGCGAGATTCATGCGGTGCCTCCGGTTTTTAGAATGCTTGAAAGCGGAATGAGCTGGGTATCGCCAGCAACTTTTAGCAACAGGCCAAATTGTGCATCAACGCCCACAAATGTGCCAGAAGTGCCGCCTATAATAACCTCGTCGCCCATGCCCTTGGCCAGCCCGCGCCATTGCTCGTGTAGCGCGCGAGGGCCGTCGGTTTCGATGTCATTCAACCATACCAATGTGTGGCGTGACCATGATTCCAGCAGCCGGATGGGGGAAATATCGCCGCAGCCTTCCATCATCAGGCAGGTATCATTGGGGTGCTCCCCGGTTTCACCTTCGCCTTGCGGCAGCAGGTCCAGCTCCAGCCCAACCACCAGCCAATCCGGCTCTTTGCTCGGGTCATTCCCCGAGGCCGCCACGCGCAAACGCCCGGCACGGCCACCGTTTACATAGATTTCGCCCTGCCAGCCAAAATGCACACCCACCTCAGGCGGGGCCAGCGCCCCCATGGCGTTTTGAAAGCCAACCGCGCAGGCAATCATCGCCACCATGGCCTCTTCCAATGGGGTTTCAGGGGCAAACACTATCGCAGCCTTAATGAAATCAGGCGTGATGCTATGCACCAAAAGCCCGGCATCCACCCCAATAATGGCTTGCGTACAGGCCTTGGCAAAGGGGTCTGTGCGTCCGCTTACGGCCTCGCCGGTAAACAACGGCGGAAAGCTGGCGGGCATCGGGGCCTCAAAAATATCGTCGATCATATGGTTCCATCCTTGATCAACCGCCGTGCGAGGCGGCGAAAAGCCTCTGCCTGCGGGGTGTCTGGTTTAGAGACCACGATAGGCGCCCCGCCGTCAGATGCAATACGAATATCAATGTGCAGCGGCAGCTCGGCCAGCAGCGGCACCCCTATTTTGGCGGCTTCATCGGCCACACCGCCATGGCCAAACGGATGGCCCCTATGGCCGCATTCCTCGCAAATCTGATACGACATATTTTCGACCATGCCCAAAATCGGCGTGCCGAGTTTGTTAAACATATCAATCGCTTTGCGCGCATCAATCAGGGCCACGTCTTGCGGGGTGCTCACAATAATTGCGCCGGTTACCACAGTTTTCTGGGCCAGTGTCATTTGCACATCGCCCGTGCCCGGCGGCAGATCCACAATAAGCACGTCGAGCGCGCCCCATTGCACTTGGTTCAGCATTTGCTGAAGCGCCCCAATCAGCATTGGGCCGCGCCACACCACGGCCTCGTCGTCATTTGTCATTAGCCCGATAGACATCATGGTAACGCCGTGGTTTCGCAGCGGCAAAATGGTTTTACCATCAGGCGATGCTGGTCGGCCAGACACCCCGAGCATACGCGGCTGCGAGGGCCCGAATACGTCGGCATCCAGCAGGCCCACGCGCTTGCCCTCAACCGCCAAAGCCACGGCAAGATTAACCGAAAGGGTGGATTTCCCAACCCCGCCTTTGCCCGAAGCAATGGCAATAATCTTATCCACACCAGGGATCTTTTGTGGCCCCTTTGGCTCTGCCTTTCTGGTGCCCAAATCAGGCGGGGCTTGCGGCGCACTATGAGCAGTCATCACCGCGGAAACGGTCTCAATGCCCTCCACATTTTCAGCCGCCGCTTTTGCCGCCGCCAGCACTGGCTCCAGCGCCTTGGCCTGCGCGGCTGATACCTCAAACACGAAGCGCACTTTGCCCTCATCGACCGTTAGGGCCTTCACCATGCCAGCGCTCACAATATCTGCCCCCGAGGGGGTTTTTACGGTTTTTAGCGCGGCCAATACCGCATCTCTCTGGCTCATTTTAAACTCCTGAATTCTTTGGATTGACAGCGCGGCACTCTTTGCTCACCCTTTGGGCATGATGCGTAAATTTACAAATTCCGCTTTGGCTATTCTGGCGTGCCTGCTCCCTGTGGCAGCTGTTCCGCAAGAGGCCGGGTTTGGCCTTTCCAGCCCAGCAGCCCTGCAAGAAAACGGCTTTTTGCGCTTCCTGCTGCCGAGGTTTTCCCTGAAAACAGGCATTCGGATCGACCTGCAAGCTAACAACCCCGAAGCGATTATCTCGACAGAAGACGGCGTGCCGCTGATGAACGGGTTGGGGCTGGTTTTTTATCTGCAAACCACGGTGGCAGCCACCCCGCGCGGCAAAAAAGCGCAGCGCTTTGCGGCGTGGCTTGATTCTGATACCGGCAGGCGCACCGTTGCGCAATTCAAGATTGATGGCGTGCAGGTATTCACCCCGATCGAAACCCTGCAAGCCGCTGAACAAGCTACAGTATTTCAAGGAAGCGCCGCGCTGGGCGAGCGATTCTCTTTCACCAATTGTGGCCGCTGCCATGTGGTCGGAGACAGTAACCGGATGAAAGGCATCGGCTCTACGCCGTCGTTTCCCGTGCTGCGGAGCCTGCCCGATTGGGAAGAGCGTTTCAGCACGTTTTATGCCCGCATTCCGCATCCGTCTATCGTGCAACTTGAAGGCGTTTCGAAGCCGTTTGACCCTGCCTTCCCGCCTGCAAACCAGCCCCTGTGGCTGACGCTGGAGCAACTTGAAGACATCCTGACTTTTGTCAGCGGCCTCACCCCAGCCGACCTTGGTGCGCCGCTGGTGCAGCATTAAGTTTCCCGCTCTTTGAGATAGTCTTCCGTGGTGCGCGTCAGGGGGCGTGGGCCGCCCTGAAACGGGTTTGTCGTATTGCCGAATTGCGCCTCAACCCGGCATTTATCGCACATCTGAACAAGCTTGGCATTGTCGGAGCCAGTAAACATCGGGTGCTTATCGGCCAGCATGCCAATAATCCGCTCTACGCTGGATCTAACCCCGAAAAACGACCCGCAGGAGATGCAGGCAAAGGGGTCTTCCTCGTGCAAAATCCGCTGGGAAAACGCGGCGTCGGACAGGTCTAGCTGGGGCTGCAAAGTGATGGCATTTTCGGGGCAGGCGTGGCTGCAAATCCCGCATTGCAGGCAGGCATCTTCCTGAAAACGTAGCTGCGGGGTGTCCTCATTATCCAGCAGCGCGCCCGTGGGGCAGAGGGACACGCAGGAAAGGCACAGCGTGCACTTTTCTGTATCCACCACCACGGCGCCATGGGGCGCACCCAATGGCAGGGCGATCGGCGCATCGAGCTCGCCGCGCAGGGCTTTGGCGGCGAGGCGGGTAACCTGCCTGCGGTTTCCGAATGGCAAAATAGCGCCGCAGGGTTTGGCAATTGTTTGGCCGTAAAGCGCCTCAGACAGCGCATCGGGGTCGGTGATATCCAGCAGCCGAATGGCTGCGTTATCGCTGATCGCCAAAGCCAGCGTGAGGGCGGTTTCCAGCGGCGGGCGCTCGGTTTTTGGGGTGAGCAGCAGATCAACGGCCGCAAAACCGCAGCCAAGCGCGGCCAGCATTTCGGCATGTCCAAAGGTAGTGAGCGCTTCAACCTCAAGCGGGATTACATCAGCTGGCAAACCACGCCCGAACCTCGCCGAAAGCGAGATCATCTCACCGCCGAACTCAGTATCATGCACCAACAGCCGCGGGGCACTCCCACCCGCCTCACGGTAGGTTTTCGCCATGAGTTCAATGCGTTGCAGCAAGTTTCCAAAACTCTGCGCCTCATACGTAATTGCCCCCGAGGGGCAAACCGAGGCACAGCCACCACAGCCCGCGCAGGCCAGCGGATCTATCTTCACATGCTCGCCATCAGCGCTTATCGCACCGGTTTCGCAGGTATTGATGCAGTTGGAGCAGCCGGTTATGCCGGAGCGGGTATGGGCGCATATCAGCGTGTCTAGCGCCACATAAAACGGTTTTTCAAACTCGCCTACAAGCTGGCTGGCCTCAAAAATGGTTTTGCTGACGGCCTCGGCGTGGCGCGGGTCTGCCCGTAAGTAGCCGTCACGCTTATGGTGGAAAAGCGGGGTATCCCCTCGCAAATCAAGGACAATATCGCATTCAGATTGGCCACCATCGCGCGGGGCCGTTAGCTGCGGTGCACCGCGCCCACCCGGCTGCACCATTTGCAACGCGTCAATTTTTACCACGAATTTCCCAAGGCTGCCCGAGGCGCTACGTAGCCGCCCAACGACCACATCAAAATCACGGCGCAGGGGGATGTCCTCGGCGCTTTCCAGCAGCACTGTTACCGTGAGCACTTCGCTAAGCTGCGCGGCAGCAGCCAGCGCCACAGCCTCGGGACCAATGATCAGGCATTGCCCCTCAGACTGGATATCAAAAACGCTGACAGCTTGGGGCGCGCGCGCAGCATCCGCCAAAAGCGCGGCCATTTTGGGGGCAGAATGCTCGCCCTCATCCGACCAGCCTGCACGGTCCCGCAGGTC
Organism: Paracoccaceae bacterium; assembly: GCA_002402045.2. Lineage (GTDB taxonomy): Bacteria > Pseudomonadota > Alphaproteobacteria > Rhodobacterales > Rhodobacteraceae > UBA3077. The sequence continues at coordinate 64,307 of NVUX02000042.1, forward strand.
CACAAATGCCGGTGTTTCCACGCCCAGTTCATCGGCGAGTTCTTCAAATATTTGGCGCTCCTGCAAGCAGGCAATCGTGGCGCTTCCAGCCTTGATTAGCGTTGCCGCATCCCCCAGCTCGGCGGTACAGAGCGCCGTATGAATACGGGAGCATGCACTGCCCGTTGCCGTAGCCAGCGCTTTGGCATTGAGCTTTTGTGAACCTGAACAATCACATAATATCAATGTATTAGGCATAGATACCCCCCAGTATTCACCAAATATTCAACAAATTCTTCGTTCACTTAGGCTGCAAATGATAAGGGAGTAAAGCCTTTTTCCAGCCCGAATAGCCCCGAAAATTCCGCCGCAGTGATTCGTTTTTTGCCAATGCTAAAACCTGACAAAAACCTTCAGGATTAGCCTAAAAGGACAGATTGTCCGTCGAGAGAAAATGCCGCAATTATTGCGGTCTAATTGTCCAGATTGTTAACTAAATTCGCGGGAAACAAAACTTTTCCTATGCGGAGGCGGCACAACTCACCATGCTCACAGGAATGCGTTAAAACCCGTTCTCTGGAGACATGCGTGCCGAAAGCATCAGAAAAAAAACATACCTTGCCTCTTGGCATCGTGCTGCGGAAATCTCCGGGTGTGACGCGCTGGGCCAAGTGGGTTTGGCGCGCGGTGGCGGTGCTGCCCGGGGCGGGCCCTGCCAATTGGCGAGAGCTGCGCCGCGAGGGTGATGTGGTGGAATACCACGCGGCCACCGTGCCGCTGGAGCTTCACCGGACTGACACCGAAGCCTACCTGACCGAGCTTTCGACCAAGGTACCGTCTATCTATGTGGTGCTGCGTGAAAACACCGAGCTTGATAGCGGGCTGGAGGTGGTGCTGGCCACGGCCTCGCCTTTTGACGGGCAAGACTACGCCGATAATGGCGAAGATATTGTGGAGCTGGTACCAATGCCGCCCGCGCTGAGAGCGCTGGTGCGGGAATGGGTAGACCTGCACTATAAAGAAGAGAAATTTGTGAAGCGGCAGCGTAACAAAAGCCGCACGGACTCGGTGGAAGACGGTATCGGAGACGCGCGGGTTTCGCAGCTGACGGATGTGTACCGTGCACCAAACGCCAAGCGGGAGACGGTACATTGAGCGCATGGGCCAGCAGAAAAGCCGCCGTTCAGGCAGAGGCTGAGGCGCTTGAAAATGCCGAGCAGGCCGCGGGAATTGCCGAGCAGCATGCCGCGCTCGCTGAAAAGCCCGAGGCCGAGGTGCTGGCTGAGCTTGACCTACCAAACCCGGACGACATGCAGCCGGGCGATGATTTTAGCGTATTCATGAAAGAAACCGTGCCCGCCGCCCTGCGCAATCGCGCTTTGCGCACGCTTTGGCGGAGCGACCCTGTGCTGGCCAATGTGGATATGCTGGTGGATTACGGCGAAGATTTCACGGGGGCGAGCGACCCTGTGGGCATTGTGAAAACGATATACCGCGTTGGCAAAGGGATGCTGCCAGACAAAGAAGAAACCGAGGACGAAGAGGTGGTGGCTGAGGCCCCCGAAGCCGAGGTTGTGGTGGCAGAATTCGAGGCGACCGAACCCGCGCCGATGCCCGCGCCCGAGGCCCCCGCTGCTGCCCTGCCCCCCCGCCGCCGCATGCGGTTTGAATTTGAGGCAGGTGCCTTGCCGGCCTCCAACGAAACGGAAATGACATGAACGCGACAGTAACAGATATGAATATCACTGAGGAAGACCAGCTTCGGGCCGATATGTATAACTTTCTGGGCCTCCTACTATCGGGGCCGCCCAGCAAAGAAACGCTGAGTAAGACGGCAGCACTGACGGGTGATGACAGCGCGATGGGTGAAGCGATTAACGCGATGGCGCGGGTTACGAAAGCGACCAGTGCCAAGGCGGTTGAAAGCGAGTTTATGGCACTGTTCATCGGCCTCGGACGCGGCGAGCTGCTACCTTACACTAGCTTTTACCTGACAGGATTTTTAAACGAAAAACCGCTGGCTATGCTGCGGAAAGACATGGCGGGCCTGCGCATTAGCCGCGCACCAAATGTGTATGAGCCGGAAGATAATATTGCCAGCCTGCTGGAAATGATGGGCGGGATGATAACCGGCCGCTTTGGCGAGGTGACCCCGCTGGACCAGCAAGCCGCGTTTTTTAATAAGCATATCGGCTCTTGGGCCGCACATTTTTTTGCAGATTTGGAAGCCGCAAAATCGTCGGTGTTTTACGCCCCGGTGGGCAGTACCGGTAAGGCTTTTATGGATATCGAGCGCGAAGCGTTTCGGATGGATGCGGGTTAACCGCTTAACGGCCCTCGGGCCAAAACAGGAGGGAAGACATGAGCGATAAAGATGACAGCGTGCGTGACGATCGCCGGAGCTTTTTAAAGCTTGCCGCGGCCACAGCGCCTGCGGCAGTTGCCGCCACCGCGCTAAGTGGCACGGCCGCTAAAGCGGTTGAGCTTGAGGAAGCAGGCAGCGGATTGCGCGATACAGCACACACGCGCGCCTATTTCGATAGCGCCAAATTTTAAGCGGAAATTTGCAAAAGGCCAATGGTTGCGAGACGCCCGACGGCCCAGAGCATGTTTCTATAAATCAGGGAGAATATAATGCTGAGGAAAAAAACCAATGGGGTAGCGAGACGCCCCCAGCGGACAAGCCTCTTGTCAAATATTGCCGAGAAATCGGTAGATCGGCGCAGCTTTTTGCGCGGGTCCGGCCTAGCCATTGGTGGCTTGGCTTCAATAAGTGCCATGGGTGGCACGGTCACGCAGGCACAAACGGCTGATACGGTTGGCCGCGCGGTTGATACGGTAAAATCTATTTGCTGTAACTGCTCGGTAGGCTGCACGGTTATGGCCGAAGTGGATAACGGTGTTTGGGTGGGGCAAGAGCCCGGCTTTGACAGCCCGTTTAACCTTGGTGGCCATTGTGCCAAAGGGGCCTCAGCCCGAGACGCCGCTCACGGCGAGCGCCGGCTAAAATACCCGATGAAAAAAGAAAACGGCGAATGGAAGCGCATTAGCTGGGAGACCGCGATTAACGAAATTGGTGACAAGATGGGCACCATTCGCGAAGAAAGCGGGCCAGACTCTGTTTACTGGCTTGGGTCAGCGAAGTTCAACAACGAGCAAAGCTACCTGTTCCGCAAATTTGCCGCCTATTGGGGTAGCAATAACGTAGACCACCAAGCACGTATTTGCCACTCGACCACGGTTGCCGGCGTTGCGAACACATGGGGCTACGGCGCCATGACCAACAGCTACAACGACATCCATAACTCAAAATCGATTTTGGTTATTGGTGGCAACCCTGCCGAAGCACATCCTGTTTCGCTGCTTCACCTGATGAAAGCCAAAGAGCAAAGCAACGCGCCGTTGATCGTGGTAGACCCACGTTTCACCCGCACTGCAGCGCATGCTGACGAATATGTTCGTATTCGCCCTGGCACCGATGTTGCGTTTATCTGGGGCCTGCTGTGGCACATCTTTGAAAACGGCTGGGAAGATAAAGAGTTTATCCGCACCCGCGTTTACGGCATGGATGAAATCCGCGAGGAAGTAAAAAACTGGAACCCTGAAGAAGTGGAGCGCGTAACCGGCACTCCGGGTAGCCAGCTGGCACGCGTTGCCCGCACCTTGGTCAACAACCGCCCCGGCACCCTGATTTGGTGCATGGGTGGCACGCAGCACACTACGGGTAACAATAACACCCGCGCTTACTGCATCTTGCAGCTGGCCCTTGGCAACATGGGTACCTCCGGTGGCGGCACCAACATTTTCCGTGGCCACGACAACGTGCAGGGCGCAACGGATATGTGTATCCTCAGCCACTCCCTGCCCGGCTATTATGGCCTATCGGCAGGCGCTTGGGCGCATTGGGCGCGCGTGTGGGGCGAAGATATTGACTGGCTCAAAGGGCGTTTTGACAATCTCACAGCGGCTGACGGTTCTGAAAAATCTTTGATGAACCTCAAGGGCATTCCGGTGTCGCGCTGGATTGATGGCGTGTTGGAAGATAAAGATAATATCGACCAGCCAGACAACGTGCGTGCCATGGTGCTGTGGGGCCACGCGCCCAACAGCCAAACTCGTGGCCCTGAAATGAAGGTCGCGATGGAAAAGCTGGATATGCTGGTTGTGATTGACCCATACCCAACCGTTTCGGCTGTTTTGCATGACCGCACAGATGGCGTTTACCTGTTGCCGGCCTCTACCCAGTATGAGACCCGCGGCTCGGTAACCGCGTCTAACCGGTCGCTGCAGTGGCGTGACAAGGTGGTTGACCCGCTGTTTGAATCACTGCCAGACCACATTATCATGGCGAAATTTGCCAAGAAGTTTGGTTTTGCGGATCGGCTTTTCCGCAATATCGGCATGGACGGTGAGGACGAGCCAAACATCGAAGACATCACCCGCGAGTTTAACGGTGGGATGTGGACGATCGGTTATACTGGCCAAAGCCCTGAGCGGATTAAACTGCACATGGCCAACCAGCATACCTTCGATAAAACCACCTTGCAGGCCATTGGTGGCCCCGCAGATGGCGAATATTACGGCCTGCCATGGCCGTGCTGGGGCACGCCCGAGCAAAAGCACCCGGGCACACCCAACCTTTATGACATGTCTATGCCTGTCTCTAAAGGTGGCCTGACCTTCCGCGCCCGTTTTGGCGTGGAGCGTGATGGGGTGAACCTGCTGGCAGAAGGGGTTTACTCAAAAGACTCCGATATTCAGGATGGTTACCCTGAGTTCACACTGGCCATGCTCAAAGAGCTGGGCTGGGATGGCGAGTTGACAGCGGACGAGCTGGCAACCATTGAAGCCGGCGCAGGGGACGCTACCAACTGGAAAACCGACCTTTCGGGCGGGATTCAGCGGGTGGCTATCAGCCATGAATGTGCGCCTTTTGGCAATGCCAAAGCCCGCGCCGTGGTTTGGACCTTCCCCGACCCAGTACCGGTGCACCGTGAGCCACTTTACACCAACCGTCGTGATCTTGTGAAAGACTATCCTACATATGCGGACAAGCAATTCTATCGCTTGCCAACCATGTATGAGAGCATCCAGAAAAACGACTTTAGTAAAGAGTATCCAATGATCCTGACCTCGGGCCGTTTGGTGGAATACGAGGGTGGGGGCGATGAAAGCCGCTCTAACAAGTGGCTGGCTGAGCTTCAGCAAGAAATGTTTGTTGAGGTAAATACGCGCGACGCCAATAATATCGGCATTCGCGATGGCCAGCAGGTTTGGGTTGAGGGCGCCGAAGGCTCCGCGATCAAGGTTGCGGCGATGGTCACCGATCGGGTGGGCGAAGGTGTTGCCTTCTTGCCTTTCCACTTTGGCGGCCATTTCCAAGGCAAAGACCTGCGCGACAAATACCCCGAAGGCGCTGACCCATATGTGCTTGGCGAAAGTGCCAACACCGCCATGACCTATGGTTATGACAGCGTCACCCAAATGCAGGAGACAAAAGTGTCGCTCTGCAAAATCACTGCAGCATAAGGAGAATTGAGAAATGGCAAGAGTTAAGTTTCTCTGTGACGCAGAACGCTGCATTGAATGCAACGCCTGCGTAACCGCCTGTAAAAACGAGCACGAAGTGCCGTGGGGCATTAACCGCCGCAAAGTCGTCACCCTTGGTGACGGCAAGCCCGGCGAGCGCTCTATCTCGCTGGCGTGCATGCACTGCTCGGATGCGCCCTGTATGGCCGTTTGCCCAACCGACTGTTTTTACCAAACAGCCGACGGCATTGTGCTGCACAACAAAGACCTCTGCATTGGCTGTGGTTATTGCTTCTATGCCTGCCCGTTTGGCGCGCCGCAATATCCGCAATCGGGCAATTACGGCTCCCGTGGTAAGATGGACAAGTGTACCTTCTGCGCCGGTGGCCCTGAGGAGGACCATTCAGCCGCTGAGTTCCAAAAGTACGGTCGTAACCGTATTGCGGAAGGCAAGCTGCCGATTTGTGCCGAGATGTGTGCAACCAAAGCGCTGCTGGCCGGAGATGGCGACATTGTGTCCTCGATCTACCGCGAGCGCGTGGTTTCCCGCGGCTTTGGTTCCGGCGCTTGGGGCTGGGGCACGGCCTATGGCCAAAAAGGCGGCTGATACGCTGATCTAATAAGGAGGCGCGCGGGATTTCGCGCGCCTCTGTCCAACGGCTTGTTTGAGAGGTCACGGCTGTGCAAAACCAATTCCATTCCCTACGTAATTTCCTAAGGCTCAGCGTGCTTATGCTGATGCTGGCAGCTTTTGCTGCCCCTGTCGCCGCGCAAAGCGTGCGCCCCCCCGGCAATGCGGTTAACCTTGATGATGGTATCGAGGAAGGCCCGTCTAATGCCTTGGGTGATCTGTCTGACACTGAAATTTGGGATAACTTTCGCGGTGGCAACCCGCGAGATATATTCGCGCCCGCCCCCGAGGGGCAGGTGATGACCACGACCGGCCAGCAATGGCGGATGATCCGCGAGAAGTTTATTCGTAAATATCTTGGCTGGGCCCCGCTGATCGTGATCGGCCTGCTGGCAGTGTTTTACTTTGCTAAAGGTCCGATGAAAATTTCCGCAGGCCGCTCAGGCAAAACCATTCCGCGCTTTACGCTTTCGGCGCGGGTGGCGCACTGGTTTATGGCCGCGGTGTTTATTATTCTTGGCCTTTCAGGCATGATCATTTTGCTCGGCCGCGTGGTGATTGCGCCCTATTTTGGGCTTGAGTTCAACTCGGTGCTGACCAGTGCCGCCATGCAAGGGCATAATCTGTTTGGCCCCGTGTTTATCTTTGCGCTCATCTGGCTGTTTATCAAATTCATTCGTGGTAATTTTTTCCAATGGGTTGATCTGAAATGGATCTCTAAACTCGGCGGTTTTTTTGGTGGGCATGTTAGCTCTGGTCAATTTAACTTTGGCGAAAAAAGCTGGTTTTGGATGGTCATCATAGTGGGTAGCGTTATCAGTGTCACCGGCGTTATCATGCTGTTTCCGGGCTTAGTGGATGATATCCGCTGGCTCCAGCTTTCGACCATTCTGCACGCGCTGGGGGCCGTGGGCCTTATTGCCGTGGCTTTTGGCCATATTTATGTTGGCACCATTGGCATGGAAGGCTCGCTTGACTCGATGCTCAAGGGTGAGGTGGATGAAAACTGGGCCAAAGAGCACCACGACCTGTGGTATGAAGAGATGACGGGGAAATCTGCCTCAGAGACCAAAGCACCGGAGGAAACCCCATGAGTTTTCTGCAAATCGTTGAAGGGCCGCTCTTTATCTTTGCGGCGGCGGTTTTCGTGCTTGGAGCGCTCTGGCGGCTCATCGGCATCATCCGCATTGGCCGCAAAAAAGACATTTCCCCGCCCAAAGCTTCAGCAGCTGCGGGCTTTATTCGGGGCAACCTGCGCCACTTCATCCCGCGCGGCATTTTTGCCAAGCGCACGATGGTGCATATCGTGGGCGGCTACGGCTTCCATCTCGGCCTGTTTGCCCTGATCTTTTTCGGGGCCTACCACATTGATTTCCTGAACGAGCGCATTTTGGGCGTTTCATGGCCCGCCATGCCGCGCTGGGCCTTCCTTATGGTCTCGGGTGTCGCATTCTCCGGCCTGATCATGCTTTGGGTCCGCCGCATTTCAGACCCTGTCATGCGCCTGATCTCAAGCAAAGACGACCATATCGGCAGCTGGCTCACCTTTTTGGTAATGCTCTCGGGCTGCTTTGCGCTTGAGCAAGCACATGACAGCCTGCGCGCCACCCACATGCTGCTGGTTGATATCTGGCTGGTGTACTTTCCGTTTAGCCGCCTGATGCACGGGTTTACCTTTGTGCTTTCACGCGGAAACTCGGGCGCAACATATGGCCGTAAGGGGATAGACCTATGAGTACCATCACTGAAATCGCCGTTGAGAAATTCCTTGAGCATACCGATAGCGAGGCGGCGTCCTTCTTCGAGGCTTGCGTGAATTGCGGCCAATGCGCCGAAGCCTGCCACTTTCATTTGGCCACGGGTGACCCGCGCCAAACGCCTATTTACAAGCTCCGCCCGATGCAGCGCGCTTATCAGCGTGACAAAGCGCCATTTTCATCTCTGAAAAAGATGCTCGGGCTAGCCCCGAATCCGGTAACAGAGGCGGAGCTGAAAGAATGGGAACCGCTGGTTTATGATAGCTGCAATATGTGTGGTCGCTGTACGCTGGCCTGCCCGATGGGGATAGACATTGCCGGCACCATTAGCAAAATGCGTGAGGGCTACGCGGCGGCGGGGCTGGTGCCCGAGGGGCTGAAATCCGCGGCTGAATATGTAAAAAAAACCAGCTCGCCGATGGGGGTTACGATCAAGGCGCTGAAAGCCCAGATTTCGCATCAGGAAAAGGCCACCGGTATTAAAATTGAGGTGGATAAAAAGGGCGCGGACTATATGTGCACCTTTTCCTCAATGGAAATTATGGGCTACCCCGAGGTGCTGGGCGCTTATGCCAAGCTTTTCAAGCGCGCTGGCTTAAGCTGGACGATTTCTTCGGTGGCTTATGAAGCCACAAATGTGGGTGTGCAAATTGGCTCGGCCCCAATGGCGAAAGAGATTTTGGAGCGGGTGGTGGACGCCGCCGAAGCGCTTGAGGTTAAATATGTGATCAGCCCCGAATGTGGCCATGCTTATGGCGCTATACGCTGGGCGGGGCCAAATTTGATGGGGCGGCAGTTTAAATTTGAAGTGGTTCATATCATCGAAGTTCTGGACAAGCTGCGCCGTGAAGGAAAAATTCCGGCAGGCAAAAAAGATAGCCGCCGGATGACCTTGCACGACCCTTGCCAAATTATCCGCCGGGGTGGGCTGCTGAGAGAGCCGCGCAAGCTTCTGGACGAAAGCTGCGAAGATTTTGTCGAAATGAAGAGCGCAGGCATTGCCAATTTTTGCTGCGGCGGTGGCGGCGGGGTTTCTGCCAATCCACGCGCAAATGAGCTGAAAACAAAGGCGTTTTCCTTAAAGGTTGAGCAGCTAAACGGCGTGGAAAACCTTGAAGCCGTGGTGGTGCCCTGTGGCAACTGCCGCGCGGTGTTTGAGGATGGGCTGGACGAATACGAGATGGACCTTGAAGTGCTGGGCCTCAGCGAGCTTATCGCAGATACTCTAGAAGAGGACGATCAAAAACAAGGTTGAGTTTAGGGGCGGATCTGCGCAGAATGGTCTGATTTTAATCGGCCCGTAAAAGGTAGACCCCAGCAATGAACCGCGATGCTCCTATAATTTCTGTTGACGAATTTGGTGCCGGTTTGGCGCATTCTTCGGTGCTAATCGTAGATGATGAAGCCGGGATGCGGAATTTTCTGACCAAAATCCTTAGCCCCCGCTGCCTGCGGGTAGAGAGCGCGAGCAACGCCGAAGAGGCGACCAAGCTGCTGGACCAAAACCACTTTGACGTGGTGATCCTTGATAATGTTATGCCGCGTAAATCGGGGCTGGACTGGCTGAAAGAGCAACGTAAGCTCGGGTTTTTTGCCGATGCCATTCTTATCACCGCTTTCGCTGATCTTGAAACCGCCATCGCCGCCCTGCGCGCTGGCGTTGCCGACTTTGTGCTTAAGCCCTTCCGCTCCAACCAGATTTTAAATGCGGTGGCGCGCTGCTTTGACCGGCAGGAACTGCGGCGAGAAAACTATTTGCTGAAATTTGAGCTCGCCTCGGAAAAACTGTGCGCGCATGGGCGGTTATTGGGCAGGTCAGACGAAATTGTCTCTATTCGCGACACGCTGGAGCGGGTGGCCCCGCTGCCAACTTCAGTGCTCTTTACCGGCGCGAGTGGCACCGGCAAAGAGGTGGTTGCACGCACTTTACACAGTATGTCAGAGCGCGCCGATAGCCCTTTTGTGCCGGTAAATTGCGCGGCTATTTCTCCCGAAACCATAGCAAACGAGCTTTTTGGCTGTATCCGGCATGACCCGATTGAGGGGGATAGCCAGCAAGACGGGCTATTGTTTCATGCGCGCGGTGGCACGCTGTTTCTGGATGAAATAATTGAGTTGCCGCTCAAGGTGCAAGGCATGCTTTTGCGCGTGATTGAGGAAATGCGGGTGCGCCCGATCGGCTCTCTGCGAGAAGTGCCGCTAAACCTGCGCTTTATGTTTGCCACAAATGCAGACCTTGAGAAGGCCGTGGCCGAGGGGCGTTTTCGGGAGGACCTTTTTCACCGTATCAACGTAATCAACATAAAAATGCCCCTCTTGATTGAGCGCAAAGGCGACCTGCTGGAACTCAGCAACATGTTTATGCAGCGGATTTCTGACGAGCTGGGTGTGCCGGCCCTGCCGCTAACCGAGGGCGTGCTGCTAAAGCTTTCGAGCTATGATTGGCCGGGGAATGTGCGCGAATTGCGCAACCTGATAGAGCGCTCGCTGATTATTGGGGAGTTTCCGCCTGAGTTTAGCGACGAAGACCATAGCGACGAATTAGCCGTGGATTCCTTGGCGGCGGTAGAGCGCAGGCATATCTTGAACGTGCTCGCGGATTGTAACGGTAACCGCGCGGAAGCTGCGCGCAGGCTTGGGGTTTCCCGCAAGACCATTGATCGAAAATGTGCGATGTGGGATGCGTAAGCCGCCAACATCACGCGGCATTCCCTGGACAAAATCTGTCCGCACGCGGCTTTTGATAATTGCGCTTTTACCAATGCTACTTTTTATGCCGCTGTTTGGCGGGGTTGTCATATATAATTGGTCAACCCGTTTTGACAACCTCCTCATTGCCAAAGTGAATGGAGAGTTGACCATCGCCCACCAATATCTGGAGGGCCTGAAAGAACGCGCATTTGAGAATGTGCAAGCATTGGGGGCTTCAGCGGCATTCTTGCAAGCCTATCAAGACGGCACGTTGCCAAACTTGATGGAAGCGCAACGGCAGGCCTATGGCTTTGATTTCATTTATTATATTTCACCAGAGGGCCAGGTTATGCCGGCCAGTGAGGGCACGGCCCCCGCCGACCCTACCCGATGGCCCGTAGTTGAACGCGCCCGTGCCGGCACCGGAGGCACAGAAATTGACATTTTTAGCTCAAAAGATCTGACAGAGATTACGCCAGCACTCGCGACGCGCGCCGACATTCCGCTGGTCCCGACCAAGGCCGCCCTTCCCACCACCCGCACGCGTGAAGCGCGCGGCATGGTGGTACACACGGCCGCGGCCGTTAAGGCCGGCGAAGGCATTTTGGTCGCGGGCGTGCTTCTCAACCGCAATCTGGATTTTATCGACGCCATCAATGCGCTGGTTTACCCCGAGGCCAGCCTAACCGAGGGCAGCCGCGGCACCACAACGCTGTTTTTGGAAGATGTTCGCGTGTCAACCAATGTCCGCCTGTTTGAAAATGTGCGCGCCCTCGGCACGCGGGTTTCGGTTGAAGTGCGTGCGGCCGTGCTGGACGAAGGCCGCACGTGGCTTGATCGTGCATTTGTGGTGAATGACTGGTATATCTCAGCGTATGAGCCGCTGATTGACAGCTTTGGCGCGCGGGTTGGCATGCTATATGTAGGCTTTCTGGATAGCCCTTATCGCGCCGCCAAAGCCAAAACCTTGTGGCTTATATCGGGCGGGTTCTTCTTCCTGCTGGCCCTGTCTATTCCCATGTTTTTGCGCCTCGCCCGCGGGGTTTTTAAGCCGTTGGAAAATATAGTCGAGACCATTTCCAAGGTCGAGGCCGGAGACCTTTCGGCCCGCACGGGGCTGAAAGACAGCCATAACGAGGTCTCACGTGTGTCGGCCCATCTGGATTCGGTATTGGCACAGGTGCAAGAGCGCGACCACCGTTTGCGCGAATGGGCCGACGAGCTGGAAAACCGCGTAGAGGCTCGCACCCGCGCGCTAAAAGACGCCAACAAGCGGCTGGAGGCCACCACCAAGCAGCTTATTCTTTCGGAAAAACTAGCCTCAATCGGTGAAATCACGGCGTCTGTTGCCCACGAGATCAACAACCCTGTGGCGGTTATTCAAGGTAATATTGACGTGATTTATGAAGGCATTGGAGACGCGGCAGCCCCCTTGAAAACGGAATTTTCGCTGATTTACGAGCAGGTGCACCGGATCAATACCATGGTCAATAAACTGCTGCAATTTGCCCGCCCTGAAGAATTTGCCGAGACTGTGAGCTCCCATTCGCCTGATATTGCGATTGAAGACACGATGCCGTTGGTGCAGCACTTGTTCAGCAAATCTGATATCCAGCTTTCCCTTTCGCTCTCCAGCACGCAGCAGGTTGCGATAAACCGCACCGAGCTGCAACAGGTTTTGATCAATCTGATCATCAACGCCATTCAGGCCATGCCCAGCGGCGGGGTGCTTTCGATCAGCACTACAGATTACGAGCTGGAGGCGCAGGCCGGAGTTTTGATAACCATTTCCGATACTGGATCGGGCATGCAGCCCGAGGTGCTCGACAAAATATTCGACCCGTTTTTCACCACCAAAAAGGCTGAAGGCACAGGCTTGGGCTTATCAATTACGCAAAAGCTGGTTTCACGCAGTGGTGGAAAAATATGGGTGGAAAGCCTGCCTGACCAAGGCACAAGCTTTTTCATATTTCTCGAAGCCGTCAGTGACTAGGGCCATTCTTTATGGGCGGACCGCATTAAAGAAAAACAGGTTTTCACCGTTTATCATATAGGCATTTATCAGGGTTTTTGCCCTATCGCTGGTAAGCCAGTTTTCCAATTCCAGAGCCAGATCATAGCGCACATGTGGCCACCGGGTAGGGTTGACGGGGATGTAAGCGTATTGGTTAAATAGCGCCGGGTCGCCGGCATAAAGCAAGATCAGGTCTGCTTTGTTTCCAAAATTCAGCCAGCTGGCGCGGTCAGTGAAGGTATAGGCATTCAGGCCGCTGGCTACATTTAGGGTGGCCCCCATGCCAGAGCCAACGGCGCGATACCAAGTGCCTTCGGGCACAATGCCAGCGCTTGCCCAAAGGGACAGTTCTTTTTTATGGGTGCCGCTATCATCACCGCGGCTAACGAAAGGGGCGCTTGCCAAGGCAATGGCTTGCAAGGCGGCGGTGGCGCTTTGGGCGGAGGCCACGTTCGCTTGGTCGCTTGGAGGGCCAACAAAAACGAAATCATTATACATAATTTCGCGACGATGGGTGCCAAAGCCAGCCGCCAGAAAGCTATCTTCGGCGGCGCGGGCATGCACCAAAATAGCGTCTACATCACCGGCCTCACCAAGGCGCAGCGCTTGGCCGGTGCCCACCACAATCAGCTCGACATCCAGATCAAGCTCTGCCTTGATTTCGGGCAGCAAAACCTCGGAAAGGCCGGAATTATAGAACGACGTGGTGACGGCCACGCGCATAGTTTCTGCATGGGCAGCCATAGCCAAAAATGCTGTAAACAGGGCCGTAAGGATAAGTTTCATTCCACAATATCTCCGTTGATAAAGGCCTTGGCCTCAGCGGTTGTTGGCGCGCTAAAAAAACTTTCGGCGGCGGCGTGCTCATGCACCTTGCCTTGCATCAGAAAGATCACATCCTGTGCCAAGCGGCGGGCTTGGCCCATATCATGCGTAGACATCACCAGCCGCGTACCGCGCGCCTGAACTTGCTGTAAAATATGCTCAATTTCACGTGTGGCGCGGCCGTCAAGATTGGCGCAGGGCTCGTCCAAAAACAAAATTTCAGGCTCGGTAATGAGGGCGCGCGCAAGCGAGAGCTTTTGTTTTTCGCCACCCGAAAGCAAAGGCGCCACATTTTCAAGGAGGTCAGAGAGGCCAAAATTACCGGCGCATTTGGCCACCTTTTCCTGCGCCTCAGCCTTGCTCATGCCGCGTAGGCGCAATGGGTAAGCAAGGCTATCAGCCACGTTGCGGCGCATCATAATTGGAGATTGAAATACAAAGCCCTGCCGGTCTCGGGCTTGCGCAGCCGGCACGGCCCATTCCACTTGGCCTTTGGTGCAGCGCTGCAAGCCGTGCATCAGCCGCAAAAGCGTGGTTTTCCCCGCGCCATTGGGGCCGATAACCATGGTAAAACCCTTAGGGGATAGCGTAAGGCTCACAGGGCCAACCAGCTTTTTGCCGCGCATATGTGCGGTGGCATCTGTGAGCACAAGGGGCAGAATGCTCACCATGTGCTGGCCCGCTCGGTTTTTCCAACAATATGGATGGCGAGATTAATGATCACAGCGATTACAATCAGCACTAACCCCAGCCCCATGGCAAAAGCAAAGTTGCCCTTGCCGGTTTCCAGCGCAATGGCCGTGGTAAGCACCCGCGTGGCATGCTCGATATTGCCACCAACAATCATAATTGCGCCAACCTCGCCAATGGCCCGGCCAAACCCCGCCAAAGTGGCGGTTAGCAGCGCCCGCCTGCCATCCCATAAAAGCGCCCTAATCCGTTGGGTGCGGGTGGCGTTCATCGAGATTAGCAGGTCATGGTATTCGGCCCAAAGGTCGCGAATGGTTTGGTGGCTAATTGAAGCAATGAGCGGCGTGATGATGATGACCTGCGCAATGATCATTGCGGCCGGAGAAAACAGCAGCCCAAAGCCTCCCAGCGGCCCAGCACGGGAAAGCGCCATATACACAAACAGCCCCACCACCACCGGCGGCAGGCCCATCAACGCGTTAAGCACCGCAATTACATAGCGGCGAAACATAAAACGGTTTACCGCCAGCCACGCCCCCATGGGAAGGCCGATAATAGAGGCAATGATGACCGCGGTAATGGTCACTTGTAGCGACAAGAAGATGATTTCGTATAGATCGGGATCAAGCGTGAAAATCAGTTTCCAAGCGCCGCCAAACCCGTCAGAATACCCGCTCATTTACGCTGGCTCCGCTTGGGGTCGCCCTTAGCTTTGGCCGGATCTGCATCGCGCACCAGCCGCGCCTCGCCACTAAGGCATATAAACCGCTGCCCGCGCATGCGCCCGATCAGCGTTAGCCCGACTTGCCGCGCTATCTCCACGCCCCACGCCGTAAACCCAGAGCGAGATACCAGCACCGGAATGCCCATAAGCGCTGTTTTAATCACCATTTCCGAGGTCAGCCGCCCTGTGGTATAAAGAATTTTGTCGGCAGCCTCCGCGCCCTCCAACACCATCCAGCCCGCGATTTTATCAACCGCATTATGCCGCCCGACATCTTCCATATAAACCAACGGCTGATCTGCTTTACACAGCACCGAGCCATGAATGGCCCCCGCCTCCAAGTATAGGCTCGGGGTGGTATTTATGGTATGGGCCAGCGCATAAAGCCAGCTTGTGCGCACTTCGGCATGGGGCAGGGTCATATCCTCAAGCCCTTCCATCATATCGCCAAAAACAGTGCCCACCGCACAGCCAGATGTACGGGTCTTTTTCTTCAGCTTATCCTCATAATTGGTCTCGCGCACTGTGCGCACAATTACAGATTCCACCTCTTCGTCAAAATCAATACCGGTGATTTTATCGTCAGGTAAAAGCATGCCTTGATTGCGCAAATACCCCACGGCAAGAAATTCGGGGTAATCCCCGATGGTCATAGCCGTTACGATCTCTTGCTTGTTCAGGTAGATCGTCAGTGGCCGCTCTTCAACCACATGAATCTTCTGCTCAACCCCGTTTTGATCTCGCCCAGAAACCACGCGCGACAGGCCCTTTTTCGACGGGCTAGGCGCAATTATATAAGGCACAAGAGGGCTTCACAAGTTGTCATCAGGTTCTTCCTGGCATGAGTATGTTAAAAGGGCTATCCAAACACATCTAACATATAAATATCTTTTGAGGGAAGTGGATTTGCGCTCCTGAACAGGTTTTTCATGCCAAAGGCAACCCGCTCATTTTTGGCCAATCAGTTTTCAGGCGCTTTCAATAAGGTGAGTATTTCGCCGCAATTACTCATTTGCCCATCGCAGCAGTCTTGTAGCAAAAAGCTAATCAGCTCATTCATCGCCGCGATATCGGCCGCATAACGAATTTCGCGTTGGTGGCGGGTGGCTTTTAAAAGACCCGCCCGCTTCAATATGGCCAAATGGCCGGATAACGTAGAGGGCACAATTTTCAACAGGTCCGAAATCTCGCTGGCGCGCACGCTTTGTGAGACCCGCTTCACCAAAAGGCGATAGATAGACATGCGGGTATCTTGCGCGAGGGCGGCAAACGCTTCAATGGCTTTTAGCTGGTCCATAAACTTACCTTTCAGGGCTTGTTAACCAAAACATCTTCGTTGGTTATAGCTGGAAAATGGCTGGCGTCTATATATTTGAAATACTCGTCCAAATAGGCCATCGGCCCGTCGGGGCAAGGGAACACGCAGGTGATCTCGCCACGCTCCGCGCGGCGAAACCCCTCAAGCTCGCCCGTTTCTTTTAGGTGTTTCAGGTGTTCAAGCACGCCCGCCAGCGCGAGGCCAGAGCTTGGGCCAGCCAAAATACCGAGGCGGCACATCTGCATGCTGGTCAGGTAGGCCGTCTCGGTTTTAACGCCAACCAGCGCATCCACATGGTCTCGCCATTTAAAATCCACCACGTTCAGCAGGTTTTCGGTGCGCACCCCCGGCACATAATTATCAGGCGCGCGCATCACACCGATAACCTTGATCTTCGGGTTTTGGCGTTTCAAATACCGTGAATTGCCGATCAAGGTGCCCGTTGTGCCCAGCCCCACCCCAAAAATGTCAATCTTGCCTTCGGTTTGCTCCCAAATCTGCGGGCCGGTCCACTTTTCATGGGCCTCGGGGTTATCGTTGTTTTCATATTGGCCCGGGTTTATGGCATCGGGCTGCTCGCCATCTTTGCGCGCCTTGAAAACCCCTGTTGCGGAGTCGTTTTCCACTGGCGCTTGCGGTTCAACATTCACAATCGGCTCAATGCCAAAGAATTGCAGCATCAGGAGTTTGTTCCATGAAATTTCGCTCGGCACATATGATTGGGTGCGCTCCACACCAAACTGCCGCGCCGCCAGCGCCATTGAAAAAACGGTATTGCCCGACGAGTTTTCAACCAGCCACTCCACCCCCTCAAGCTCTCCACGTAAATACATTTCGCGCACCATATTAAAGGCAGGCACGGCTTTTACATTGCCCAGCGGCGAAAGCCCCATCATTTTGGCAAAAATCCGCACATTGTCCACCGCAAACGGGTTCAGCGATTCGGGAAGCTCTACCATGGGTAGGTTTGGGTGCTTTTCCGGATTCAAATAATCTTTGAGCGCGTCGGGGCCTTTGAAGGTATTTGTCATATTTTCCACCACAAAATGATAATTCGTCAATAGCCGAAATATCAAATCTTGACAACAGATTTATTTGCTGTTCTAAGAAAGCGACAATTCGGCAATCATCGTAATGGCGCCGAAAAACCAGGAGCTAAAGATGCAGCGCAGACTATTTGCCGAATGGCTTGGCACTCTGTTTCTATTGGCAACGGTTGTTGGCTCCGGCATTATGGCCGAGCGCTTGGCGGGCGGCAATGTGGCCATTGCCTTGCTGGGAAATACCATTCCTACAGGCGCGATTCTCGTGGTGCTGATACTGGTGTTTGGCCCGATTTCTGGCGCGCATTTTAACCCCGCAGTTACGCTGACCTTTTGGCTCCGCAAAGAAATTACGGCCAACGAGGCCGCATTATTTGTTATATTCCAAATCATTGGTGGTATTTGTGGTGTGTTCATCGCGCATCTCATGTTTGAGAACCCGCTGATAGATCCCTCAACCCACGCCCGCACCGGCGTTAGCCAGTGGATCAGCGAATTTGTCGCGACCTTCGGGCTGGTTGCCACCATTCTTGGCTGCCTAAAAACCCGCCCCGAAAGCATTCCTTTTGCCGTTGGGCTTTATATCACGGCGGCCTACTGGTTCACCTCGTCAACCTCATTTGCCAACCCCGCGGTGACGATAGCGCGCGGGTTTTCCAACACCTTTGCGGGCATTGACCCTTCGCATGTAGCGGCCTTCATTGTCGTGCAGCTCTGTGCTGCCGTTGTCGCAACCTTCACCTTCAAATGGTTGCTGGAGGAAGATTTTGCCAAGCCAGTTTGACATAGAAATAGACCGCCGAGACGTTCCGGCCCTCAAAACCCACAAAATGGTGCTGGGCGCTGATGGTGAAAACCTGTTTCCGGCCGGTGTGGCAGATATGGATTTCATGGCGCCCCCACCTGTGCGGGCCGCCCTGCAAGCGCGGCTTGATCATGGCGTTTTTGGCTATGAAACTGTGCCGGATGGCCTGATGCCTGCCCTAACAGGCTGGATGCGCAGCCGCCACGGCTGGGATATTGAGGCCAGTCACATTTTGCGCGCCCCTAATATTTTAAACACGCTGGCCATCGCGGCTTCGATCTTCGCCAACTCAGGTGACAGCGTAATCGTGCAGCCGCCCGTGTTTTTTGATTTTTACGATATTCTGCAAGAAAACGGCCGCAAAATCCTGCGCAACCCGCTCATCCTGCAAGATGGCCGCTATACAATGGATTTTGCAGGGCTGGAGCGCCTCGCCGCTGATTCGAAAGCCAAAATGATCTACCTGTGCAACCCGCATAACCCGATCGGGCGGGTGTGGACGCGGGCAGAATTGCAACAGCTCGGCGATATTTGTGCGCGCCATAATGTGCTGGTGGTTTCTGACGAAATCCACGCAGATATCACCTTTGAAGGCCATGATTACACACCCTTTGCCGCGCTTGGCCCCGCCTATGCCGATAACAGTATCACCTGCCTTTCCCCCGCCAAAAGCTTCAATATTGCCGCGTGTTGTTCTGCCTTTACGGTTATCTCCAACGCCGCCCGCCGCGCGGCATTTCAGGTGGAAAACAGCCGGTTGACGGTTAATAAAAACAACGCATTTGCCAGCGCCGCCATGACAGCGGCCTATGCTGAAGGCGGGCCGTGGCTTGACGATGTTTTGGCTTATTTGGCGGAAAATATCGCGCTGGTGCGAGACGCGTTGGCACCGCTGGGCCGCGTGCACCTCATTGAGCCGGAAGGCACCTTTTTGCTTTGGCTCGATTTCAGATCCATGGGGCTATCCCCCGAAGGTCTGACCAAATTTTTGCGCAGCCAAGCTGGCTGGGCCGTAACCCGTGGGCAGGCATTCGGGGCTGAGGGCGAGGGTTTTGCCCGCCTCAATATTGCCTGCACCCGTGCAAAATTAACGACGGCGCTCGCCCAGCTTACAACGGCAATAACCGAATTTTCTTAACCCCGAGATGGAGACCCAATAATGACAACCCTCACAGTTTATGACCCCGCAATGTGCTGCTCCACTGGAATTTGTGGCCCCGATGTTGACCAGCGTTTGGTAAACTTCGCCGCTGACCTTGACTGGTTAAAAACCGAAGGTATTGACGTAACGCGCATCAATATTTCCAACGAACCTATGGAATTTGTTAACAATGCAAAGGTCAAATCCGTGCTGGACTCTGACGGGGTAAAAGGCCTGCCGGTGATCTTAATTGATGGCGATACCCGCTCGCAAGGCCGCTTCCCTGATCGTGCCGAGCTGGCGGGCTGGGCGGGCGTTGCCTTTGCAGAAACCAAAGCCAAATCATCGGGCTGCGGTGGCGAAAGTTCCGAACCCAAAGCCTCGACCGGCTGCTGCTAATCTCTATTTCTCAGGATACTCTCATGTTTGACAATCTCCCAAAATTTACGTTTTTCACTGGTAAGGGCGGCGTGGGCAAAACCTCGATGGCGTGCACAACGGCGCTTAGCCTTGCGGCTGACGGTAAGAAGGTTTTGCTGGTTAGCACAGACCCAGCCTCCAATGTCGGGCAGGTTTTTGCCACCGATATTGGCAATAAAATCACGCCGATAAACGGTGTCAAAAACCTTTCGGCGATTGAGATTAACCCCGAAGAAAGCGCCGCCGCCTACCGCGAGCGCATTGTTGGCCCCATGCGCGGCCTTCTGCCCGAAGACGCGCTCCGCAGCATTGAAGAGCAACTTTCGGGTGCCTGCACCGTTGAAATTGCCGCCTTTGACGAATTTACCGCGCTGCTGACAGATAATGACCTGCTCCAAAAATATGACAATGTCGTGTTTGACACAGCCCCCACGGGCCACACTATCCGCATGCTCAAGCTGCCCGGCGCGTGGTCCGGCTTTTTGGAAGACGGCAAAGGCGACGCCTCTTGCCTTGGGCCCTTGGCAGGCCTGGAAAAGCAGCGGGATAAGTATGCAGCGGCAGTTAACCGGCTTTCAGATGGTGACACTACGCGCATGATTTTGGTGGCGCGGCCTCGGCAATCAGCGCTGAATGAGGTGGCGCGCACATCGGAAGAGCTGGCCACGATTGGCATTAAAAATCAGCAACTTGCAATTAATGGCATGATGCCAACCGATACGGGAGGTGACTCGCTGGCAGCGGCGCTGCTGAAGCGCGACGAAGATGCGCTGGCGGGGATGTCCCCTGATGTGGCCGCGCTGCCACGTAAAGTTTTCCCGCTGCGCTCAGAAAACCTCGTGGGCCTTGAGGCACTTAAGCGTTTTGCGATGGGTGCGGATGATAAACCGCAGCTCGAAGCCACGGTTGCGCCCCGCAATTTCCCCAAGCTCGGCGCGCTGGTGGACGGCATAGAGACCCCCGGCAAAGGCTTGGTGATGTTTATGGGTAAAGGCGGCGTTGGCAAAACCACCATGGCCGCTGCCGTGGCCACCGAGCTGGCCGCGCGAGGCCATGATGTGCTGCTTACCACCACCGACCCTGCGGCACATATTGCCGAAACCTTAAGCGGCGAGCAGGCAAACCTGACGGTGAGCCGGATTGACCCCGAAGCGGAAACCGCCAAATATCGCGCGCATATTACGGCGACCAAAGGCAAAGATCTTGATGACCAAGCCCGCGCCATGCTGGAAGAAGACCTGCGCTCGCCCTGCACCGAAGAGATCGCTGTATTTCAGGCGTTTTCCAAGGTTATCCGCGAAAGCTCGCGGCGCTTTGTGATAATGGACACAGCACCCACCGGCCATACATTGCTCCTGCTGGATGCCACCGGGTCTTACCACAAAGACATCATGCGCCATCAAGGCGAGGCGTCGCAAGCCCGCCTTGTGACCCCAATGATGCGCCTGCAAGACCCCGCGCAAACCAAGATCATGATCGTGACTTTACCAGAAACCACCCCCGTGCTGGAAGCCACGCACCTGCAAGAAGACCTGAAACGTGCGGACATTAACCCATGGGGCTGGATTGTGAACGCAAGCCTTGCAGCGGCCACAACCACGCAACCGATTTTGCAAAAAAGGGCGCAGGCCGAGCAGGTGCAGATTAGCAAAGTTGCTGACGAGCTTTCAACCCAATATGCCGTCGTGCCGATGCAGGCCGAAGAGCCGGTTGGCGCTGAACGGTTGCAAGCGCTGTGTGAGGCACCCCACCCAGCTTCAGATAGCTAAGCGTACAAAACCACCACCAATTCTTCCGAGCCAATAAGTCTTGGCCAAAGGGGGACCGCTGGTTTGGGCAAGCCATTTTACCTTCGCGCTTACAGTTGAGCGCACTCGCGACCATGGCTCGCCCTTATGAGGCGAGAGCTACCAGTCTTGATAATGTAAATGAAATCCCCTCAGCGCAGCGGGAATTTGTTCGAAAACTGGCAGGGTTATCGGGAGGTTTGCCGCGGCTGCTCAAAGGGAAGCCCATATAAAAGCCCCGCACCGAGTGGTGCGAGGCTCAAGTTTTACGGGAGAATGAGTTTTAGCGAATGCTCCAATTGCTTTCAACGCATACGTTGACCTGAGTCCAGTTGGCTTCTGAACCACCAGCAAAAGTGGCCCTTAAATCCCAAATGCAATTGCCGGAGCCGTCAGAGAAATCAAACGAAAGGTTTTGACCGTTATAGAGAACATCGCTGCCCAACCAATCGCGACCCCAAGAGGTTTGGTGTTCGTTTGACGCGTAGAATTCGGTCATCGTGTCACCCGACAGGTTTTCGATGGTCATCCAGTGGTTATCAGACTGGGCAACAGGGGGGCTAACGAACCAAGCGCTTTCGACACATACATCAACCCGGTTCCAAAGAACTTCTGAGCCGTCAGAGAAAATGGCCTTCATATCCCAAGAGCAATAGCCAGAGCCATCATCGAAGTTGAGCTCGATATTTTGACCGCCATAAAGAACATTTCGGCCCAACCAATCACGACCCCAAGAGTTTTGGCCATCGTTAGACGCATAAAACTCGGTCATCGTTTCGCTGGAGGTGTTTTCGATGGTCATCCAGCGGTTATCAGCTTGAACAACGGGAGGGCTTACCGACCACGTGCTTTCGACACATACATCAACTTCATTCCAAAGAACTTCTGCGCCGTCAGAGAAAATGGCTTTCATATCCCATGTGCAATAACCGGAGCCATCATCGAAGTTGAGCTCGATATTTTGACCGCCATAAAGAACATTTCTGCCCAACCAGTCACGACCCCAAGAGCTTTGGCCATCGTTAGACGCATAAAACTCGGTCATCGTGTCGTTAGAGGTGTTTTCGATGGTCATCCAGCGGTTATCAGATTGAACAACAGGGGGGAAAACGAACCAAGTGCTTTCGACACATACATCGACCTGATTCCAAACGGCTTCGGAGCCGTCGGAAAAAATGGCCTTCATATCCCAAGAGCAATAGCCGGAGCCATCATCGAAATTGAGCTCAATGGTTTGTCCACCATAAAGAACATTTCTGCCCAACCAGTCGCGACCCCAAGAGTTTTGGCCATCGTTAGACGCATAAAACTCGGTCATTGTTTCGTTAGAGGTGTTTTCGATGGTCATCCAGCGATTTTGAGCTTGGGCGGCAACGGTACTTATAAATAGTACAAAGATAGTAAATAAGATGCGCATTGTGATTCCTGTGAAAGTTACAACTACAATCCGGATTGAAGGAAAATAGTGTTGAAAATGTGGCGACACGTTGTATTAGTTTGGCATGGGAAAACCGGCTAAAACATTGGGTAATAACAAATAATTATAAAACAATTGTCCAATTGGTTTTGACTCTTGCGTGGCACCAGCACCAGCGCTATCTCAGCAAAAATTACCGTTTGGGTGATCCAGTTAGCAAATCTGACATTCATTGAGGGCTCGATCTCAATCGTAATGCTGTCGAAAACTTAGGGCGATTTCTTCTAAATCTGCGGTGGCAGAAATAATTATTTAATTCCGCTGTAAACATCGCACAACCATTTGTAATTTTCAGCTGTCAGCACTATCGTTGCTTAGCTTTTTGAGCGGTAAGGGTATGGACGGTTCGCGATTCCACTGGTGGCTGAAGATCAACATTTTCCGGAGTCTATTTCTTTGGTACTGTCGCAAATATTTGTTCGTGTTTCTGGTGTGTAAAAAACCTTTTAGCCCAATATTCATCCCATCTAACCGTGAAGTGATTTTTCTTTTTAGGACAGTTTTGCGGCTTGGCTAAGATGCATCTGATTTCTGCTCATGCCGTTTTTCGTGTTTGTTGTTCCGCGAAGTATGCGGTGTCTGGGGTGCGCTAATCAAGTGCGGTGTGAGGGCGCTCGGTATTGTAGAAACTGATCCAGTCATCGATGACCTGTTTTGCTTGGAGCCCGTCGGCGATTTCATGCAGATAAACGGCCTCTTGTTTCAGCGACCGCCACAAGCGTTCGATCATTGCCGGCAGGTGATTGGAGCAATCACCGTTAGGGGCGCGTATTTGAAAGCCGCCACGTCAGCACTTTGCGCGTCGCCCAATCCATGATTGCCACCAAATACAGAAAACCACGCTTGACTGGGATGTAGGTAATGTCGCTGCACCCGCTGCCCGGCAGGGGTTTGCTTGCAAACCACGAGTGGAGAACTTGATTGGGCCGCGTGATTGCCAGCTTTCTCAGCAAGTAGGGGTAGACCCGATGTTGAGGGTGCTTTTTGCTGGTGTTGGGGCCTTTGTACCCTCTCGTGCATAACAATGCACTGCCGAGCAGTGGATGGCCTGTAAGCCCATGATGGTCATCAAGCGGTCGCCCTGCCGAGAACCCTGACTGGGGCAAATATGCCGCGATCTGACGGCTGCCAAAAAACGGATACTTCGTGAATATCCGGTTGATTTCATGCATCCGATCAGCCGTCGCCTGATTAAACCCGACCGGCGTGTAATAAATTGATGAACGACTGATCTTCAGCAGCTTACACTGACGTGTCAGGCTCAGATCTGTATTCTCTTGGCGGATCATCTCGCGGCGTTCAGGCGGGCTCATCGCCTCTCAGCGATTGCAAGAAATCGCCTGCCGGTAATACTTCAGCCCTTGTGACAAAAAATCATTTTCCACCGCAAGCTGACCGATCTTGGCATGAAGGTCCTTGATCTCACCTTCCTTATGCTCAGCCGTCTTCACTTTGTCCGAGAAAACCCCGGCCAGCCCTTCAATCGCCTGCCGTTTCCATGTGCTCACTTGTGTTGGGGGACGTTGCCGCTCGGCCGCAATCTCCTGAACCGTCTTATCCCCGCGCAGCGCCTCAAGCGCCACTGCTGCTTTAAACTTGTCTGGAAAATTCCGTCTCTTC
>NVUX02000043.1 GCA_002402045.2 Paracoccaceae bacterium
ACCCCCGATCAACCACCTGTGCGACCGCATCGCGCTTAAACTCATCTGTAAATCTGTTTCTGGACATAACGTCCTCCTTGCTTCCAAAATTACCAAGCAAGGTGTCTACAAATCTAGGGGCTATTCAGCAGCGGCAATTTTTGGGAAGCCAAATTTCGGGAAGGTGACAAGCGCAAGTTGCGAGGCAGGGTGTGCACAGAACAAAACGTGGAAGCCTTGGGCTTTGAGATGCGAACGGCAACACTGCCCTCCACGAGTGTTTTTGCCCAAGCAGCCCCAATAGCTGGCGACAAGTTTGTTTATTTGCAGGATGTAAACCCCCGTGGCGAACATGCCTGCAGAAGCTGTTTTTCGGTCAAGAAACCGGCGGCTCTATAAATTACGAGGATATTGGAGGCTGCATTGATTTCACTCAGCCTCCTTTCCCATCCGATCCGTACCACATGCGCCAGATCAGCCCATCTTTCTTGATGAAATGGTGGTAGAGTGCCGCTCCAGCATGAAGCACAAGAAGCGCCACCATCAGCTTTGCGCCAACGCCATGCGGCGCGCGGGGTGGATAGTCTGCGAAGTCAGGAAGTGGCCCCGTGCTTGCGCCGAGCACGATATCTCCTGCGCCGGAAAGCACAAAGAGAGCAATGCCGCTCGCCGCCATCCCCAGGATCACCACGTAAAAGAGCACATGGACCGTCTTTGCAACAAAGGCCTGCCAAGCCGGATCACCTGCTACCGGTTTCGGTTTTTGGTCGACGCGCCGCCACCAAACCAAACGCAAAAGTGTGAGGGCGGCGATGGCCATGCCCAACGGGGCATGGAGGGTCAACAAAGCCTCTTTTGCGGCGCTCTCTATGAGGGAGGCCACCCGGAAACCTGAACCAAGCAGGGCAAGGATGAGAATTACGCTCAGCCAATGAATGGTGACGGCAACCGATCCGTATTTGGTTGGGGTACTTTTCATGGAATCTACCTCATTTGTTAAGAGAGCCGGGGCTACAGGCCGGTGATGGCAGCGCGGAATGCAACATTGACCACATAGCCGCGCAGGAATTCATTCTTTGTCAGGAAGGCGTCGTTATCTATGTCCGCACGGCGAAAATCCCAAACCATCGACTTGTGATACTCGTTGAGATTAATCTTGCCATCGGCATTATGGTCCCAAATCGCAAAAATGATTTTCTGCGCGGTTTCGTAGGCGCGTTCTTGTCCGCTGTCTTCCGCGATGAAGTTGAACCCGAAGTCCCATTCGGTGAACTCTCCTAGATTTACCGTGCCGCTGTTATCCGAATCCATAGACACAAAAATATCACGGCCGAAATTTATGAATTCACCCATATCGATCGCGCCCGATGGGTTATCCTCGATAGACCCGTAAATCAATTCTGCGAGTTCACGCCCCGGTGTGGTCTCGTTTAACTGTGCCATAGCAGGCCCCGACAGAGCCAGAAGCAGAGCGCAGGTTGTTGTCAGCGTTTTCATCTTTGTATCCTTTGTGATTCGCATTGCATAGCATGCTATATATTATTACATAGCATACGATGCAATGCTAAAGAGCATCTATGGAATTTGATCGCATGACCTCCGCAGGGTATCTCGTAAACCACATGGCCCGGCTTTTTGCCGAGGGGCTTCGCAAGCGCATTGCCCCGCTTGGGATAGTACCGGGCCAGTTTCCGGCACTTTTAGCGCTGTGGAATAAGGACGGCTTAACCCAAAAGGAGCTCTTGGCGTTACTTGATATTGAACAGGCAACACTGGCCAATACGCTGACGAGAATGGAGCGGGACGGCTTGATTACGCGTAAGGAACACCCGGCAGACGCGAGGGCACGCACGATTCATTTAACTGAAAAGGTACGCGCCATTCGCGACTCGGCCTACAAGGTGGCGATGGAGGTAAATGAAGACGCTTTATCTGATTTTTCTGACAAAGAACGGGCGGTGTTTTTGGACTTCATGCGAAGAACAATCACCACGCTGCAAGACGACGGCCAAGGTTCAAAATGATGAAAAAAATGCAGTTTTTCCTACCGGGAAGCGAGCCCTTATTTAGATCGGATCACATTGATTTATGGTGTGGCAGCATAAAAAATGGCGCGTGGCCTGGCTGAGAAATAATTGAATGTGGAGCGCCCTGAGAGCACCATCTTTCAGTTTACGGCTCAAGCGCCCTTGGGGGCTAGATCGTAACGACAACTTTCCCCGTAGATTTTCGGTTTTTCAACAGCGCCAGCGCTTCATTTGCTTTTTCAAGCGGTAGGGTGTGGCTGATATGAGGCTTTAGCGCGCCGGTGGCATAAATCTTGAAAAGCTCTTTGAAGCTGTTGGTCAGGATTTCCGGCGCAAATACTGTGTAGCCGCCCCAGTAATAGCCGATAACCGTGATGTTTTTCACCAGTAGAATATTGGCTGGAATTTGCGGAATATCGCCAGAGGCAAAGCCAAGCGGGAGGATGCGAGCGAGCGGGTTACAGGCCCGTAGTGCCGCTTTGAACTGGTCGCCGCCCACCGGGTCATACACCACATCAGCGCCGCCGAGGGCTTTCACCACGTTGCGGATGTCATCGGTTTCCGAGTTAATCAGGTGGTCCGCGCCCGCCGCCTTACAAATCTCCAGCTTTTCAGCGGAGCGCGCTACGGCGATCACCTTTGCCCCCATCAGCTTACCAAGCTCTACCGCTGAAAGGCCAACGCCGCCTGAGGCCCCAAGCACCAGCAGGGTTTCGCCTGCTTTCAGGCTTGCGCGTTCAAGCGCCAAATGGCTGGTGCCATAGGCAACCAGAAAGGCGGCAACCTCGGCGTGGCTCATGCTTGAAGGCACTTCTACGCAGCGGTTAGCCGAAATGCAGGTGTATTCTGCCAGCCCGCCCGCGCCTCCGTAAGCCCCGATGCGGGTGCCTATCGCGGGGCTGCTCACCCCTTCGCCGAGTGCCTCAACCGTGCCGCAAATTTCCATGCCGGGGGTGAAGGGCAGGGCGAATTTCTCTTGGTATTTGCCTTCGACAATCAAGGTGTCTCCGAAGTTTATACCGCAGGCATGCACCCGCAGCAAAACCTCGCCCTTGGCTGGGGTTGGGGTGGGAATATCGTCTAGCTGCATCGGTTGGCTGAGCTGGTGGAGTTGCATGGCGCGCATGGTTATGGCCTTTTAATAAGAGTGACGAGAATGGCGAATAGGTGCAGGCCTGCCGCCGCAAAGGTTGGCCCGATAAAGCCATACTGCTCATAAAGCAGGCCCAGCAATATGGCACCGATAGACGCCCCTAGATAGGTGGTGGCTGAATAAAGCCCAAGCACGGCGCCGCGGTTTGCGGGGGCGAGGGCATTTAGCCCAACCACGATCATATTCAGAATAAAGTGATTAACCCAACCCCAGAAGAAAACCAGCGGCAGAAGGGCCACGAATGTGCTTGGCAGGCTCAAGCACGCCAGCAGGCCAGCCGCCAAGAGCAGCCCCAGCCGCAGGGCGGTTTGGCGGCCCAGCTTATCAATGAGCGGTGCAAAAAACGTGGCGAGGCCAAATCCGAGGCCATAAACCAGCGCAATAAGCCCGGCGGCCGTTGAACCAAGAGAAAAGGCCTGCCGCGCATAATCTCCGATATAGGCGTAAAGGCCGTAAAAGCTGATCATAAACAGCAGGCATATTGCATAAAGTGCTGCGCCCCCGGGCAAGGCAAGTGGCCGAAACCTCGCCATTTTGGGCGTGGTGCGCGCGGGCACGGTAAAAGCAGGCAGCGTAAACACTAACGGCACCAGTGCCACGCACAGGCTGCCCGTAAGCACCAGCATGACTCGCCAGCCGACGACTTCTGAAATAGCCGCGCCAAGTGGCACTGCCGCCACCAAAGATACTGACCAGCCCAGCAACACTCGTGCCATATAGCGTGATTCGTGCCCTTTTGGGCTAATAGCGCCGGTAATGCTGTAAATGGCCGGTAGTGCTATGCCCGCGCCCATGCCCGCCACAAACTGAAAGCCAACCAGCATGATCCAACCCTGCGAAAACGCCGAGCCAATTTGGCTGAGTCCGGCAACCACCAAGGCGAAGCGCAAGGCGCGTGCCACGCCAAAATTATCTAGCGATCGGCCAAGCCAAAGCGCCGTAAACATGGTGCCAAACCCATAAGCCGCAATGGCACGGCCCGTGACTGAGGCGCTCACCCCGAATTGCTGCGCAATATCTGTGAGCACGGGAGACAGGATCATGCCGTTGGTGCCGACGAGAGCGATGCATAAAAGCAGAGTAATGAGGGCGCGGGGCATGGGGGAAATCCTTGGTTTTGCGTATCTGGTGCACTGCGACACGAAAACACAAGCCCGAACTTGCTAAATGTCGCTAGTCGGCGTAAGGAGGCGGGGAAACGGGGAGGGCTGCAGGCTCGCCCCGCTATTTTTTTTGAAAAGGCCGGAATTATGGATTTGCGAAACGTCGCGATTATTGCCCACGTGGACCACGGGAAAACCACGCTTGTGGACGAGATGCTCAAACAGTCGGGGATTTACCGCGAAAACGAGGCGACCACCGAGCGCGCCATGGACAGCAATGACCTTGAGCGTGAGCGTGGCATTACCATTTTGGCCAAAGCAACCAGCATTGTCTGGAATGGCGTGCGGATTAACATCGTTGACACCCCGGGCCACGCCGATTTTGGTGGCGAAGTTGAACGTATTTTGAGCATGGTTGACGGTGTGGTTCTGTTGGTGGATGCCGCTGAAGGCCCAATGCCGCAAACCAAGTTTGTGCTGGCTAAAGCGCTGGCGCTGGGCCTAAATCCGATTGTGGTGATCAACAAAGTTGATAAGCCCGACGGTGAACCAGACCAAGCGCACGATAAGGTGTTTGACCTGTTCGCAAACCTTGAAGCCAATGATGACCAGCTTGATTTCCCAATGCTTTACGCCTCTGGCCGCGCTGGCTGGGCTGACAATGAGCTGGACGGCCCACGCAAAAATCTGAACGATCTGTTTGACGTTATTATCAAGCACGTGCCGGCCCCAGCGCAGATCGAAGCACGTGAAGAGCCTTTCCGCATGTTGGCCACGACCCTTGGTGGCGATGCTTTCCTTGGCCGTCTTCTGACCGGTCGGGTTGAATCTGGCACGGCTAAAGCTGGTGATCACATTAAAGCTATCCGGCAGGATGGCACGCTGATCGAGAACTTCCGTATTACTAAAGTGCTGGCCTATCGCGGTCTGGTGCAGGTCGGGATTGATGTGGCTGAATCTGGCGATATTATTTCTATCGCGGGTATGACCAAAGCGACCGTGGCAGATACGCTCTGCGATAAATCAATCGAAGAGGGCATTCCGGCCCAACCGATTGATCCGCCCACCATTACCGTGACCTTTGGCATTAACACCTCGCCGCTGGCAGGCCGTGATGGCGACAAAGTGCAAAGCCGCGTGATTCGTGACCGGTTGATGAAGGAAGCTGAGTCCAACGTGGCTATCAAAGTGACCGACAGTGCGGATGGCGACGCATTTGAAGTGGCTGGCCGCGGCGAGCTGCAAATGGGCGTGCTGATTGAAAATATGCGCCGTGAAGGCTTTGAGCTTTCAATCTCCCGTCCACGGGTACTGTTTCGCACTATTGACGGCGTGAAAATGGAGCCAATCGAAGAAGCTACTATTGACGTTGATGACGAGTACACCGGCACCGTGATCGAGAAGCTGACCCAGCGCAAAGGCGAAGTTGTTTCCATGAGCCCCGGTGGCGCTGGCAAAACCCGCATTATCGCGCACATACCTTCGCGCGGGCTGATCGGCTATCACGGGCAATTCCTTACGGATACCCGCGGCACCGGTGTTATTAACCGCGTGTTCCATGACTGGGCCCCGTTTAAAGGCAAAATCGAAGGCCGCCGCGCAGGTGTGCTGATCTCGATGGACGCGGGCTCTTCCGTGCCCTACGCGATCTTTAACCTCGAAAGCCGTGGCAAGTTCTTCATCGGGCCGCAGGAGCAGGTTTATGAGGGCATGATCATTGGTCAGCATAACCGCCCGAATGACCTTGAAGTGAACCCGCTCAAGGGCAAGAAGCACTCCAACGTGCGGTCAAGCGGCCATGATGAGGCCGTAACGCTTACAACCCCCGTGCGCATGAGCCTTGAAGAGGCGATTTCCTATATCGACAATGACGAGCTGGTTGAGGTGACGCCAAACAACATTCGGATGCGCAAACGCCACTTGGGTGCAACTGAGCGTAAGCGGGCTTCTAAAACGATTGAGGGATAATATTCGCAAAATGCGAAACACGCCCAGATTGCTACAGGCGGAAATTCGCATTTTGCAACAACCTTTAGGTTGATATTTATTGTGATTATTACAAAACTGTGCTATCTGTTGATTATCAAGGATCAAAGGATAAATGTATCGTTGCGGAAGACTGGCACGAAATATGCATCCTTAAAGTATAAATAAACAATGGAGTGATAAGTGTTATGAAACACCCTGTAGATGTGCATGTAGGAAAACGCGTTCGCCACCGTCGCTGGATGGTGGGGATGACTCAGCAGCAGCTCGGCGAAGCTGTGGGCATTAAGTTTCAGCAAATTCAAAAGTATGAAACCGGCATGAACCGCGTGAGCGCCTCCCGTCTTTGGGATATCGCCAAAGCGATGGATGTGGATGTACGGTTTTTCTTTGAGGGTATTGAGGAAGGCGTAACGGATATGGCTCCGGAAGACGCCAAAACCGAAAGCCCGAAAATGCAGGGTGATTTGTTGGCAGATAAAGAGGCGCTTGAATTGGTGCGTTCTTACTATTCCATCCCGGAAAACCAGCGTCGTCGTTTGTTTGACCTCGCGCGGGCTTTGACGGATGTAGCGTAAGCGCCTCATTGACGCGAAGCTGAGAATATGAAACCTCCGTCTGGGAACAGGCGGAGGTTTTTTTATGGAATTCAGTAAATCAGAGCAGCAGGAACTGCGAGCCGTGGCCGAAGAGATGGCCGACGCTGCACGGGAGGTGACCCTGCGCTATTTTCGGAGTGACGCTTTAGCCGTGGATAACAAAGAAGCCGATGGCTTTGATCCGGTAACGGTAGCTGACCGCGAGGCTGAGCAAGCCATGCGGGCCGTGCTGGCCAAGCGCCGCCCGGATGACGCGATTTTTGGTGAAGAATTTGGCAAGTCCACTGGCGTTTCAGGGCTTACATGGGTGTTGGATCCGATTGATGGCACCCGTGCTTTCATCAGTGGAGCCCCGAGCTGGGGCGTGTTGATTGGCCTTGATGCTGGGCAAGGACCAGTGCTTGGCGTGGTTGACCAACCCTATATCGGTGAGCGGTTTGTGGGTGGCTTTGGCAAGGCTGACTGGGCGCGGGGCGAAGCGCAGCGTGAAATCTCGGTGCGGGCCTGCGACGGGCTAAAAAGCGCCATTCTTATGACAACCTTTCCAGAAGTTGGGAGCGTGGAAGAAGGCGCGGCCTTTGCTGCGGTGTCTGCCAAATGTAAGCTCACACGGTTTGGCCTCGATTGTTATGCCTATGCCCTGTTGGCAATGGGCCAAATTGACCTCGTGATAGAAGCCCAGTTAAATGCATATGATGTGCAAGGCCCGATTGCCGTGATCCAAGGCGCCGGCGGCATTGTAACCGATTGGCAAGGAAACCCTGCCCATAATGGTGGGCAAATAATTGCTGCGGGAGACGCTCGCGTGCATGCGGCAGCTCTGGAAATATTGAATAAATAATACAAAGGTGGATGTTGCCCTACCGAGCGTAGCGAGGCCACGGCCAGCGGCAGGCATTTTTTGCTTGCCAAAAAGTGTGCATTTGTCGAGTGGGGGTTTACCCCCGCAGAGACAAAAGCAAGCGCGGAGCTGCTGGACAGTCCCGAGCGCGCGCCTCCTCGGCGACCCTTCGGGCCACCTCGTCGGCGCGGGCTGTGCAGGCACAGCCGGTTCCAAATTCAGAGGGTGGTTTGCAGGAACGAGTCGATGGCGTCCCAGCTTTGTGCCTGTCGTTCCGGAGTTTCCATCCAAACCTCGTGGCGGGCGCTGTCTATTTCAACCAATTCACCATTGGCGAAGCTTTGGCTCAATTTGCGGATGGCGGGCGGGCTAACCACACTTTCATTGCCCCCCAC
This sequence comes from Paracoccaceae bacterium, assembly GCA_002402045.2. Taxonomy (GTDB): domain Bacteria; phylum Pseudomonadota; class Alphaproteobacteria; order Rhodobacterales; family Rhodobacteraceae; genus UBA3077. The sequence goes on from NVUX02000043.1 coordinate 8,084, forward strand.
AAACATCAGTGTTGGGAGGGCTGGCATTTTAACGCTCTCAAAATATTTGAACTCGGCCAAGGCGCATTTGAGCCAGTTAAATGACGGGGTGCCCAAGGCCAGTGCTGGATATTTTACGATTTGCGCGCGCATATAATTCCAGTGATCCTGATCATGGGTCAGGTTATTACCGTTAAATGGTTCGCGGGTCAGGTAAAACCCTTTGGGTTGGCCAATGAGGTTTTTTTTGCCCAAACCTAGAGCCACACCTACATTTGCCAGAACCGGCGCGAGAAATTTGGTGGCGCCGGGCAGGTTTAGCCCCCACATCGGGGCCGAGAAAACGGCGGCGCTAAAGGCATTGCCTGTGAGCAGCGCCCGCAGGCCAATGCAGCCGCCCATCGAGTGGGCGAACATGATACGCGGGCCGGATATGGCTTGTACTTCAGGGTGGGAGAGCACCGTTGTCAGGTCGTCCTGATAATCGGTGAAATCATCAACATGGCCCACGGCCGTGCTGTTATTCAGGCGGTCTGAAAGGCCTTGGCCACGCCAATCTATAATGGCCACCGAGAGGCCGCGCGCCAAAAGTTTGCCTGCCATGCGACCATACTTTTCAAGGCATTCGGTGCGGCCGGGGAAAACCACGGCAAGGCCTTTGGTGCCACCGCCCCAGAGGGCAAAGCGAATGCGGGTGCCGTCGGGCGTGCGCACATAAAATGCGCGCCCACCTGCTGGCGCATCGGCCACATCCTCATAGAGCGGGGCGGCTTCCATTATGTAAGGAGGGAGCCGAGCTTCATCGCCATGCCCATATCGCCATCAATCGAGATTTTGCCGGACATGAAGGCGCTGGTGGGGTTCAGATTGCCTGAAAGCAGGTCTTGGAACACCTCTGGGTCGGCGGTGATTGTGCAATCTGCATCGCTGTCATCAAGGCTCGCGCCGTTTTCGTCAATGCGAATGGCGCCGGTGTCTGTGATTTCGAATTTGATCGAGCCTTCAATGCCGTCGCCCCCGAGCTTGTCAGAAAGGGCTTTTACGGCGGCGTCTAGAATTTCGCTCATGGGAATCTCCATTGGTTGGTTTCCCTTATGGTAAGGCACTCGGGCGGGATTCAAAACTGTTTCTTGCGGTTGCCCTCGCGTCAGACATGGGGAAGTGAGCAAGATTTGTCATTTTTGCTTGGGTTTTGCACTGAGAGCGCTTAGGTTTTGCATATGAGATACTTGATTTTGATAGTGATGCTGGCGCTTGGCAGCAGTGCATGGGCGGTGCAGCCAGGGCTTGGTTTCGGCGAGAACGACCGCTTGGACGAGCTTTTTGCCGAAATGCAGAGCGAGGCGGGCGAGGGTGCGGCCGGTGCGGAGCGTGCGGCGCTTAGGATTTTCCGGCAATCCGGCTCTGCCGCGATGGACCTGCTTTTAGCACGGGGGTTTGCGGCGATGGAGGCTGAAGAGTACACGATGGCCGTTTGGCATTTTTCAGCGCTGATAGATCATGCGCCCGAATTTGCGGAAGCGCATAATGCCCGGGCTTCAGCGTTTTTTCTGCTTGGAAAATATGGTGAAGCGATGGCAGATATAGAAACGGCGCTGGTGCTGAACCCCCGCCATTTTGGCGCTCTGGGTGGTATGGGGGTGATTCAGGAACAACTGGACCACCCCGAAAATGCGCTGAAGGCTTATAAGGCCGCGCTGGCGCTCAATCCGCATTCGGCAGATATTATTGACTCGGTGAAGCGGGTTGAAGACACGTTGTTTATCGTCCATTAGGACGCTTCTTTTTTCGAGAATATTATGCGCGAAATTACGGCCGTTCTTGGCCCCACAAATACTGGCAAAACCCACTATGCTATTGAGCGGATGCTCGGGCACCAAACAGGTGTGATTGGCCTGCCGCTGCGCCTTTTGGCACGCGAGGTTTATGAAAAAGTGGTGGATCTGCGCGGGCTGGGCGCGGTGGCGCTGCTTACGGGTGAGGAGCGAATAATGCCGCCCAAGGCGCGGTATTATGTGTGCACCGTGGAGGCGATGCCGCTGGGGATGGCGGCAGACTTTGTGGCGATCGACGAAATTCAGCTTTGTGCGGACCCTGATCGCGGACACATTTTTACTCAGCGCCTGCTGCACAGCCGTGGCCGCGCCGTAACATTGTTTATGGGCGCGGCTTCAATGCGGGCGCGGATCGAGAGTTTGGTGCCAGACGCACGGTTTCTTTACCGTGAGCGGTTTTCGGAGCTGAAATATAGCGGCCCAAAGAAAATAAGCCGAATGCCACCTCGGGCAGCGATCGTGGCGTTTTCGGTTGAAAATGTTTACCAGATTGCCGAGCTGATTCGCCGCCAAAAAGGAGGCGCGGCGGTGGTGATGGGGGCGCTTAGCCCGCGTACGCGGAATGCGCAGGTCGAGATGTATCAGAATGGCGAGGTGGATTACCTTGTGGCGACCGATGCGATTGGCATGGGGCTGAACCTCGATATTTCGCATGTGGCGTTTGCGGGGCTGAGCAAATTTGATGGCCGGCGGATGCGCTACCTTATGCCCAACGAGCTGGCGCAAATTGCGGGCAGGGCGGGGCGCTATATGGAGAATGGCACCTTTGGGGTGACGGGTGAGGCGCATGACCTTGAGCCCGAGTGGGTAGAGGCGATTGAGAACCACCGCTTTGGTTCGATTAAAAAGCTGGAATGGCGTAATCCGCAGCTTAACTTTGGTAGCCTGAAGGGGCTGGTGGCATCCCTTGAGCGCGGCCCTGATGACCCAGAGCTGCTGCGGGCGCGCGAGGCGGATGATTTGCGCAGCCTGAAGGGGCTGGCGGGAATGCCGGATGTGATCGATCAAGTGCGCTTTGCCCCTGAGGTGCGGCGGCTTTGGGATGTGTGCCAGATACCGGATTTCAGAAAGCTGAGCGGTGGGGAGCATGTGGGCTTGCTGGCCAAGGTGCATGCCCAGCTTAGCGCGGGGCACATTAGTGAAGATTGGCTGGCGCAGCAGGTTAAATCTATTGATCGTACCGATGGTGGCATAGACCAGCTCTCAAAGCGGTTGGCGTTTATCCGCACATGGACATATGTTGCCCAGCGTAAAGACTGGTTGCGTGATGTTTCTTATTGGCGTAGCGCTACGCGCAAGGTAGAAGATAGGCTTTCAGATGCGCTACATGCGCGCCTGACTCAGCGATTCGTTGATCGCCGCACGAGTGTTTTGATGCGGCGGTTGAAGCAAAAGGAGAGGCTCTTGGCCCAAGTAAGTGAAAACGGCGATGTGACCGTTGAAGACCAGTTTATCGGTAAGCTGGATGGTTTCCGGTTTATTCTGGACCCGAAGGCCAGTGACCAAGAGGCCAAGACATTGCGCGCCACGGCGCTGGCGGCTTTGCAGCCGGTGTTCAACTTGCGCTCTGATAAGCTGTATAACGCGCCGGATACGGAGTTTGACTTCACCGAGCAGGGCGGCCTGATGTGGGGCGATAGCGCGGTTGGCAAACTAGTGGCGGGCGCTGATGCGCTTAGCCCACAGATTGATGTGTTTGTAGATGACGAAGCGGGGCCTGAGGTGGCCGAAAAGGTGCGTCGCCGTTTGGGGCACTGGATGGAGCGCAAAATGGCAGCGCTGTTTGAACCGCTACTGGCGATCAAGAATGACGAGACCTTGACGGGGCTGGCGCGGGGCGTTGGCTTTCAGATTGTGGAAGCACTTGGGGTTATTCCCCGTAGCGAAATCGCCAAAGATATCAAAGAGCTGGACCAAGATGCGCGGGCCACGTTGCGTAAGCACGGGCTGCGCTTTGGGCAATTTACGATTTTCCAACACCTTATGCTGAAGCCCGCACCCACGCGGATGCGGCTAGTGCTGTGGTCCTTGCAAAAAGGGCTGGATATTTTCCCCGAAGCCCCGCCCCCCGGGCTGGTTACAGTGCCGGCAGTGCTTGATGCCCCTGAGGGGTATTATGCCCGCACAGGCTATCGGCTGGCCGGCGAGCGCTCTATCCGCATTGATATGCTGGAGCGGCTGGCAGACATGCTGCGGGGCATGGATAGTCGTGGTGGCTTTGAGGCCAATTCCGATATGCTGTCTATTACCGGGCTAACGCTTGAGCAATTCGCCAACTTGATGGCGGGGCTAGGCTACACCGCTGAACGCGGCGAGCGTCCAAAAGTTAAGCCCATTCCGGAAGTTGCCGAGCCGCAACCGGAACCCGAAGCAAAGGCTGAGGGTGCAGAGGATGCGCCAAAGGCTGACGATACCCCCGAAGCGCCCAAGGCTGAGGCGGCTAAACCGGCCGAATCAGACGGGGCGGTTGAGGAGCTGGAGGTGTTCTACACTTTCCGCTGGGCTGTGAAGCCTCGCAACCAAGGGCAGCGGCAAAACCGCAATGAGCCTCGGGGCAAAAAGCCCAAGGGTAAGCGCGGCAATGCGCAAGGCAAGCCGGCACAGCAGGCGCGCGCGCCCCGCAAAGATAAGCCGTTTGATCCGGATAACCCCTTTGCCGCCCTCGCGGCGCTCAAGGCTAAAGATTGAGCGAAAGCCTGCGGATAGACAAATGGCTCTGGCATGCGCGGTTTTTCAAAACGCGCACGCTGGCGGCCAAGGTTGTGTCGGCAGGGCATGTGCGGGTTAATTCCGAGCGGGTTAAAAAGCCTTCCTCCAATATTAAGGCAGGGGATGGCCTCAGCTTTATGCAGGGGCGGCACCTGCGGATTGTGCGAATTTCTGCGATGGGCGACCGGCGCGGGCCTGCGGATGAGGCGCAATTGCTCTATGAGGACCTGACGCCTGAGCGCGAAGCTACGGCGGCGCCGATCGCGCGGGTCGGAATTCGGCCCACGAAAAAGGACCGTCGCGCGATGGACTCCCTACGTCACACGGATAGTTGAAGCCAGCCTCTTGAATCCTGCCCAATCGCGGCCTAATAAGCCCTAAGCTTTTATTCAGGTTTGGGCGATATCCCAACTCCACAGCAACGAGGCAAAGACATGACCTATATCGTCAACGATGCGTGCATCGCCTGCAAATTTACCGACTGCGTAGAAGTATGCCCGGTGGATTGCTTTTATGAGGGCGAGAACATGCTGGTGATTCACCCTGACGAGTGCATTGATTGCGGCGTGTGTGAACCAGAATGCCCCGCCGATGCGATCCGCCCAGACACTGAGCCGGATGCCGAAAAATGGGTTGAGTTTAACCGCAAATATTCGGAACTTTGGCCCGTGATTATCGAGCAAAAAGACCCGCTCCCTGACGCCGAAGCGCGTGATGGCGAAGACGGCAAGCTTGAGAAATATTTCTCGGAGAAGCCCGGAGAAGGCAGCTAAAACCCCGCTTTAAAAAACATTTTCAGCCGCCCTTCTTATCATGCTGATTTTGTGGTATATTAGGGTAGTAACAATTGGGCCAGTCACTAAGGAGCACGCTGCGCACCGCGCAGATTGACAAAACCAACACAGACAAAAACGGCATGCGGGTTGCGAACCAACCTTAACTGCTTATGTGTGTGACATCGGCCCGAACAGACAAGGAATACGCCTGAATGAGTAAGTCAAAAAACCAGCTTGATTTTGCAAACGGACAGTTTGTGGTCTACCCTTCGCACGGGGTGGGCAGAATTACCGAGGTGGAAACCCAGACTGTGGGTGAAGAAGTGCTTGAGATGTTTGTCATCTATTTCGAGAAAGAAAAGATGACCCTGCGCGTGCCGACCGAAAAAGCGATTTTGGTGGGTATGCGGTGCCTCTCGACCCCTGATTTGGTAGCCAAGTGCATGAAAACACTGGCAGGTCGGGCACGGGTTAAGCGGGCCATGTGGTCTCGCCGTGCGCAGGAATATGAGCAAAAGATCAACTCCGGTGATTTGGTGGCCATTGCCGAAGTGGTGCGTGATTTGCACCGCAATGATGACCAACGCGAGCAATCCTACTCCGAGCGCCAGCTTTACGAAGCTGCACTTGAGCGGCTTACCCGCGAAGTAACGGCCGTAGACGCGCAGGGTGAAGACGCCGCACAGCGTAAAATTAGCGAGATACTTGACGCTCGCGTGGCCCCAACGCCACCCACAACAGAGACCCCTACCATTTAGCGTAGGCCGCCTTAAGTAATAGTTTTACTTGATAAATGTCGGGTTCTAAGCAAACTACCCTTCGACATGTTGTCGGAGGGCGTTTTTTTGGAAAAAATTGCAAAATCAAAGTGGATATGGGCGCTGGTGGCATTGGGCATCGCGGCATTTGTGGTATCCCGCCCCGGCGATTTGCCCGTCGAAGACAAGACAATAGATGCTACCGTTGTCGTGGAGCCTTCGGTGGAGGTGCCCGCTGAGATTTTAGCAGCCACATCTGCTGCTACACCCGAGATGGCCTTGGCAGACACCGCTTCATCCGTTGCGGCGGAGGGGCAAGCCGAGGTGACTACGGAGCCGCCTGTTATTGTGACTGAAGCGCAAATTGAGCAGACAGCTGCGCCTGATGTGGCAGCAGAAAGTACAGCGGTTTCAAATATAGCCTCAACCTCCACCGCAGATGTGCCTCGCGAGCCAGCCCCCGTGGCGGCACTAGACGCGGATACGCCCTCAGAATTCGATGCCCCTATTTTGGCCGCAGAAAGCCCTAGGCCAGCTGCTGTTTCGCCGGCGGTTGCCTCAGAACCGCAACCAGAGCCAACCTTGCCTGAAGGTGAGGCGGTTATCGCACAACCAGACCCGAATTTGCCTGCGCTGGAGCTTGGCGCCCCCTTGCAAGGTGTCGCGCAAGAAACCGAATTTGCCGTCGCAAGCGCCCCCGCGCCAGAGGTTCAGCCCCTGTACATAGCCGCCAGCCAGCCGCTCTCCCTTGCCCAAGTGCTCCCCCCTGGAGAGGCCCCCGTTCCTGGCCAAATTTCGCCGAGCTTTGACCTTGTCCGCGTATCTCCTGATGGCAGTGCGGTGATCGCGGGCCGTGCCGCTCCCGGTGCTACGGTGCAGGTGTTTTCCGGCACAAATCCGGTGGCTGAAGTTACGGCCAGTGCGCGTGGTGAATTTGTTGTGTTTTTAGACGCGCCGGGTAATACCACGCTTGATCAAAATATCCCAGCGATGCCTGAAGGCGCCTCGCTAGTGGTTTCGCAAGAGGATATCGTGATCCTTCCTGCCGCGCCTGATGCGGTAGACGCCACCCCGATTGTTGTGCGACGAACGCCTGACGCTGTGCACATTATGCAGCCTTCCACGCCCGCCATTCCCGGCAATATCAGCCTTGATCTGGTGAGCTATACCGATAGCGGCGCGGTGCAGCTTGCAGGGCGTGGCCAGCCCGGAAATATAGCGCGCATTTATACAAACGGCGTATTGGCGGGCGAATCAAATATTGCTCAGGGCGGCGCGTGGGCGCTGGAAATCTCTGATATTGCCGAGGGTCGCTATGTATTGCGGATCGACGAAATTTCGCCTTCAGGTGATGTCCGAAGCCGCACTGAATCGCCCTTCCAGCGCCAGTTTCCAGAGGCCGATATGCCAAATACCTTTTCTCAGGGGGCAAAAATTATTGTGCAGCCGGGCAATACCCTGTGGCTGATGGCAACAGAAGCTTATGGCAACGGAGACGCTTATTCGCAGATTTTTACGGCCAATAAAGCGGCAATTCGTGATCCAGACCTAATTTACCCCGGGCAAATATTTTCAATTCCTCGCGCGGCGGAATAATCAGCGCACCCTCTGGCGCTTTGGCCTCGCAGCCCCTATCTGTATCCAATGCGAGATCGAGGGATACCCATGGCTGAAGACGAAGACGACGCTTATAGCGGCTGGGAAACCATCAAGCGTGTGTCGCCTTACCTTTGGCCCAAAAACCGCTTTTGGCTGCGGGTGAGGGTGGTGTTGGCAATGCTGACGCTGGTGCTTGCCAAAGTCGCCACCGCGCTTACGCCCCTGTTTTTTATTGCGGCCATTGATGCGCTCACACCCGAAGAGGCTTCGGGCAGCGTGGGCTGGCTGCTGGGCATTTCAGCCACGGGGCTGGTGATTGGCTATGGCCTTATGCGCCTTGCTACCGTGGGCTTTAACCAGCTGCGAGACGCGCTGTTTGCACGGGTTGCCCAGCGGGCGCTTCGTGTGCTGGCACGCGAAACTTTTGAGCATATTCATGCGCTTAGCCTGCGCTACCATCTTCAGCGCAAAACCGGCGGCCTAAGCCGGATTATTGAGCGCGGTGTAAAAGGGGTTGAGTTCCTGCTCCGCTTTATGCTGTTTTCAATCGGGCCGCTCATATTAGAGCTTATCTTTGTCGGCGTGGCTTTGGTGTGGCTTTTTGATGTCCGGTATCTTGGCGTGGTGTCTGTCACAATTTTCTTCTACGTCATCTTTACGTTTAAGGTCACCGAATGGCGGGTTAATATTCGTCGCCAGCAAAATAAGGCGGATACTGAAGCGAACCAAAAGGCGATTGATAGCCTGCTGAACTTTGAAACCGTCAAGTATTTTAGCGCTGAAAAGCGTGAGTCAAAGCGCTATGATGTTTCAATGCGCGCCTACCAAAGTGCAGCGATCAAAACCAGCTATTCGCTGGGGTTCCTGAATTTTGGCCAGTCAATCATGATAACCACCGGACTGGTGATTGTGATGATTATGGCGGCCGTCGGTGTGGAAAACGGTGATTTGACCGTGGGTGAGTTTGTTGGGGTTAACACCTATATGATCCAGCTGGTTATGCCGCTGAACTTTCTGGGCTCGGTTTATCGCGAAATCCGGCAGGCGCTGGTGGATATGGGGCAAATGTTTGCGCTGCTTGGTCAGCCACCAGAGATCACAGACAAGCCCGCAGCGCCGGATCTGAATATCAGTGGTGGCGAAGTCAGCTTCGAAAACGTTGACTTTTCCTATGAAGAAAACCGGCAAATTTTACACGGGCTAAATTTGCGGGTTGGCCCGGGAGAAACCATTGCCGTGGTTGGCCCATCTGGCTCAGGAAAGTCCACAATCGGGCGCCTTTTGTTCAGGTTTTATGATGTCAGCGCTGGCGCGCTCAAAATTGATGGCCAAGATGTGCGGGATATCACCCAAAGTAGCCTGCGCGCCAAAATTGGCGTGGTGCCGCAAGATACAGTGCTGTTTAATGATACGGTGGGCTACAACATTGCTTATGGCCGTGAGGGTGCAACCAAGCAAGAGGTAGAACAAGCCGCCAAAGCCGCGCAGATTCACGACTTTATTGTGAGCCTGCCAGAGGGCTATGACACTCAGGTTGGTGAGCGCGGGCTTAAGCTTTCTGGCGGTGAAAAACAACGTGTTGGCATTGCCCGCACCCTTTTGAAAAACCCGCCGATCTTGCTGCTTGACGAAGCAACCTCGGCGCTCGATAGCGAAACAGAGCAAGGTATTCTGGAGAGCCTGCGCAGCATGGGGCATGGCCGCAGCGTTATCACCATCGCACACCGACTTTCCACGGTGGTGCACGCCGACAAGATTGTCGTGCTGGAAAAGGGCCATGTGGTGGAACAAGGCACGCATGCCGATCTTCTGGCCAAAAACGGACGCTATGCGGCCATGTGGCAACGCCAACGGGCCGATATGTCTGAGACTTAATTTCTACTTTGCCCAAATATCCTCGGGGTGAGCGCAGCGAGGGGGCTGGCCCCCTGTTGCGAGCGAAGCGCTGCACGCGGTAACGAGGTGGCCCGAAGGGTCGCCGAGGCACCGCGATCTCGGGACTGCCGGACAGCTCCGCGCTTGCTTTGACTTCGGGGCGGGCTCCCTCAGCGATTTGTTGTAAAATCGCGCTAGACAGCCGCCCACCCCTCAGCCAAAGCACATTTTTAAGCAAGCTGAAAAAAGCCTGCCGCTGGCCGTGGCCTCGCTGTGCTCGGCGGCGTTTGCCTTAAGGTCGGGTTTCCAGCCGGCTTCTGATTACCCGCAGCATGTTTTCTCCCATCACCTTCCGGATTTGAGCATCGTCCATGCCAAGATTCAGTAACTCTTGCGTAATCGCTGCAAGTTCTGATGTGTCAAACGTGGTTGCCACCGAACCGTCAAAATCTGACCCAAGGGAGACCGCGTCTCCGCCAAGCTCATTGGTCGCCGCCAGAATACTCCGCGCAACTCCCGCCGGGCTGTTATCACAGGTGACATCTTGCCAATATCCAATGCCGATAACGCCGCCTGTAGCGGCTATACGCTGCATCAGATCCACCGGAATATTCCGTTTCACATCACAAACCGAGCGCATGCCTGAATGGCTTAAGATTATCGGCATATCGACCATACCCAGGACATCTTCCACCGTTTGCTCAGAGGAATGTGCCACATCCAGGATCAGCCCGCGCCGCTCAACTTCGGCCACAACCTCGCGGCCAAATTCTGTTAGGCCCGCATTGCTGCGCCCATGCAGCGAGCCACCTAGCTCGTTGTCAAAGAAATGTTGCAGCGCGATCAGCCGATACCCAGCCGATTCTAGCCGCAGCAGGTTTGCCATATCTCCTTCCAACGGGTGTGCGCCCTCAATCCCAAGCAACCCTCCGACAACCTTCTCCCCCGCCGCACGGCGGTCCAAAACCTCCTCAAGGTCGTCAATTGTGCGGATAATTTTTAGGCTTTCCGGCACGGCCATCTGAACCAGCGATAGCTTTTCAGCCTGATAAAGTGCGCGCTCGGCAAGGCTGGTCCACGTGCGCATTGGCCAGAGTTGCGCCATAATAAGCGGGGTGATATTGTCAAACGCATCCGCATCATTGCCAGCATAATTCTGCGCCGCTGGAGACTTGGTGACAGCGGTAAACACTTGAATGGCTACATTTCCTTCAATGAGCCGCGGGATATCGACCTGTCCGTAGGCGCCGCGTGTAGAGAGATCCCGGTTCCAAAGCAGGCTATCCGCATGCCAATCCCCAATCACAAGGCTCTCATGCAGCGCACGTGCGCGGTCTGATATCAGATAAGGCGCGTGTTCGGCCACCTGATTGCGGCTGCGCTCTACATATCCCGGGCCAAATACCAAAAAGGCTACCAGCCCGATTAGGGCCAAAGCTGACACCACCTTAAACGTTTTTTTGAGAAAACTCATCACACCTCACCTTGTTTACAAAGGCCAAAACACCAATATCGCAGGGATGCTGACCGCAACCACAATGATCTCTAGTGGCAGCCCCATGCGCCAATAGTCGCCAAAGCTATAGCCCCCGGGGCCCAAAATCAACGTGTTGTTTTTATGGCCGATCGGGGTGAGGAAGGCGCAGCTGGCGGCCACTGCAACCGCCATCAAAAACGGGTCCGGGTTTACGCCCAGCGTTGTTGCCATCTTGATGGCAATCGGGGCGGCCACTATGGTGGTTGCTGTGTTGTTAAGCACATCCGAGAGCGTCATGGTCACGATCATCAGAATTGTGAGAATAGCCCAAGGCGCCATGCCCGCCGTTAGCTCTATCAACCAGCCCGCAATTAGCTCGGTTCCACCCGATGTTTCCAGCGCCGCACCAAGCGGGATCATGGAGCCAAGCAGCACCACAACGGGCCAGTTAATATGGGTGTAAATTTCTGCAAGCGGCAGGATTTTGAACAAGACAAAACCAACCACAACCAGCCCCAGCGCCACCGGAAGATAAACCAGCCCAAAGCTCGCAGCGGCCACGGCGGCGGCAAACATGCCTATGGCCAGCCACACCTTTTTCTCTTCCGTTACCGCCAGCCCCCGCTCTGCAAGTGGCAGGCAGCCCAGCCATTCGATCACCTCATTGCTTTGGTCACTTGGCACGAGCAGCAGCAGAATATCGCCGGCCTTCACTTCGGTTTTACGAATATGGCTCCTAATTTTGCGGCCCTGCCGCGCGATCCCCATCAGGACAGTTTGCCGTCGCCACCCCAGCCCGATTGCCATCGCTGTTTTGCCACTGATCCGAGATTCCTCGGTAACAACCACTTCGATTACGCTTAATCCATCGCCGTCAGCCCTCAGGGCCTCTTGCCGTTTGGCATCCGCAAAATCAAGCGAAAGGGCAGCGCGGAATTCATCCAGCGCATCGGGGCTGGCCTCCAGTACAATCGCATCGCCGGCCGCTAGCTTGGTTGTGCCCGCCGTGCCATAGCGGCGCTTGCCCGCGCGCACCAAGCCAAGGATTGCCACGTCGTTTTTATCTGCGGTTTTGTAAAGCTCCGACAGCCGTTGGCCAATAAGCTTGGACCCTTCGGGCACCGTCAGCTCTGCAATATACTGCGCGATATCCGCCATTGGGTCTGAGGCAACATCCCCCTTTGGCTGCGGGATTAAGCGCCAACCGATAAGCGCTACAAACAACAGCCCCGCAATAGCCGCCACCAAGCCCACCGGCGCAAAATCAAACATCGCGAATGGCTCGCCAAGGCTGTCTTCGCGGATGGTTGCAATAATGATATTGGGTGGGGTGCCAATAAGCGTGATCATCCCGCCCAGAATGGTCGCAAAAGAAAGCGGCATCAGCGAAAGCCCCGGCGCCCGCTTGGCTTTGCGTGCGGTTTGAATGTCTACTGGCATCAAAAGTGCCAGCGCGGCCACATTGTTCATAAAGCCAGAAAGCACACCGCCAATGGCCCCCATAAGCGCAATATGCCCCCCGAGTGAGCGGGAGGCGTCGACCAGCGTGCGGGTGATAAGAAATACAGCGCCGGAGCGCACGAGGCCCGCCGAAACGACCAACACCAAAGCCACCACCAAAGTGGCAGGGTGGCCAAAACCATCAAACGCATGTTTGGTCGGGATAACTCCGCTAATCACGCCAAGGAGTAGTGCCGTAAACGCCACTAAATCATAGCGAAACTTACCCCAAAGTAAGAAGACAAATACGCCTCCAAAAAGGGAAAACAGGATGATTTGATCGGTGGTCATAAACGCTCCGCTATATTTTCTGCCATCCAAGCGGAATTGGCCTCTAAATGCAATGGTTGGTTGCGGTGCCCGCCGAGCGTAGCGAGGCCACGGCCAGCGGCAGGCGTTTTTCAGCTTGTGAAAAATGTGCTTTGGCTGAGGGGTGGGCTTGCCCGCCTCGAAGTCAAAGCAAGCGCGGCGCTGTCGGACAGTTCCGGCGTCGCGCCTCCTCGGGGAGCCTAAAGGCCCCCCTCGTCGGCGCGGGCTGGGCAAGCCAGCCGACCAAGCCGTTAGGTTCGCCTTGCGGGGCAGGGGGTTTCGTTTTATACGGTTTTAAACACATCATAAAGCGGAGGCACCTATGGCGGGCCATTCAAAATGGGCAAATATCCAGCATCGCAAGGGGCGGCAAGATGCCGTGCGTTCCAAGCTTTTTTCTAAATTGGCAAAAGAAATTACCGTGGCCGCCAAAATGGGCGATCCGGACCCGGAGAAAAACCCGCGTCTGCGTATGGCGGTCAAAGAAGCCAAGAAGGTTTCTGTGCCTAAAGACGTGATTGATCGCGCGATTAAAAAATCGGCTGCGGGCGAAGGCGATAACTATGACGAGATCCGCTATGAGGGCTATGGCCCTGCCGGTGTGGCCGTGATTGTGGAAGCGATGACGGATAATCGCAACCGGACCGCCTCGACTGTGCGCTCTATCTTCACCAAATCTGGCGGCAACCTAGCCGAAACCGGCGCGGTGTCTTTCATGTTTGATCGTGTTGGCGAAGTGGTTTATCCTGTGGATGCAGGCGACGCGGATGCCTTGATGGACGCCGCTATTGAAGCGGGCGCTGATGACGTGGAAAGCTCTGAAGATGGCCATATTATTTATTGCAATGCGGCGAGCTTGAACGAGGTGTCCAACGCGCTCGAAGCGGCGCTTGGTGAATCCGAATCGACGAAGTTGATCTGGAAGCCGCAAACCACCACCGAGCTAAATTTAGTTGCGGCCGAAAAGCTGATGCGCCTGATCGAGACGCTTGAGGATGACGATGACGTGCAGACTGTCACGGCCAATTTCGAGATTTCTGACGAGGTGCTGGCGCAGCTATAGCAGCGCCAGCCCCACAATTTCTGCACTCTGCTGGCTGGCCCCGAGGATATCTCCGGTCTGGCCGCCAAAGCGGGCTTTGGCAATGAGGGCAACCAGCGCCACGGCCAGTGCCATACCGGTGAATATCCAAAATCCGCCCCAGCCAAAGGCAAGCATACAAACTGCCAGCCCTATGCCGAGCGCGGGCCAGGCCTCGGGCGTTCCGGCACTGGCTGAAAGCCCGCTTTTGCGCGCATTGGGCAGCCATGCCATTATGGCCACCATCAGCGCCCGAGAGCCCGCGCCAAGGGCCGCCATTGCCCATGGCAAATCGCCCGCTGCCATTTCAGAGACCCCAACATGCCGCGCCAAAAGTGCCAAAGCCAACGCAATTGCGCCATAAGCGCCAATGCGGCTGTCTTTCATGATTTCAAGGCGCTTTTCAACCGTGAAACCGCCCATACCATCGGCCATATCAGCCAAACCATCTTCATGCATTGCGCCCGTTATCACGACCTGAACCGCGATCACAAAAATTGCGGCCATCCCTGCTGATACCCCCAAGGAGAGCGCCGCCCAGCCCAGCCCACCGGCAAAAAGCCCCAGCAGCGCGCCAACTATGGGAAAGGCCCAAGCCGCCCCCGCGCCTCTGGCCCCCGCACGGGCGTGGTCCACCGGCACTGGCAGGCGGGTTAGCAGCGAAAACGCCGCTGCAATATCGTGCAATTCAAACCTCATGGCGAATTCAGACACTCCGGATACGTTTTTGGCTCAACATTTGCGCCAATACCTCGTAATACGGGGGCAAATGCAATTGTGAAAGCCAAAATGATGACAGCCCCTTTTTCAACTCTCGATGAATTTTCTGCACTGCTGGATGATCAGCCGATGCCTGATGCCGCTGTAATCGAGGCCGCAATGGCCCGCAATAACGTGCTGACCAAGCCACCGGCTGCGCTCGGACGGTTGGAAGATATTGCCATTTGGTATGCGGGCTGGCGGGGCGAAGTGGCGCCAAAGATAGCGGCGCCACAGGTGCTGGTGTTTGCCGGAAATCACGGGGTTGTCGCGCAAGGGGTTTCGGCCTTTCCGGCGGAGGTAACAGCGCAGATGGTGGGGAATTTTGCCGCTGGGGGCGCGGCTATTAACCAGCTTTGCGAGGTGGCGGGGGCCAGCCTTGAGGTGATTGCGCTTGATTTGGAAACACCGACTCAGGACTTCACCACGGGCCCGGCCATGAGCGGCGAAGAGCTGGTTGAAGCGCTGCAAACTGGTTGGAATGCGGTGGATATTTCGGCAGATATTTTGGTGACGGGCGAGATGGGCATTGGCAATACCACCAGCGCTGCGGCGATTGCGACCGCGCTGTTTGGCGGCCAGGCGGTAGATTGGGCTGGGCGTGGCACGGGGGTGGATGTAACGGGTTATGGGCGCAAGCTTGACGTGATCGAAAAGGGGGTGGCGCTGCATGCGGTGTCTTCTGGCCTTGATGTGCTGCGCTGCCTTGGGGGGCGTGAAATTGCGGCCATGGCGGGGGCAATTGCCCGGGCGCGCAGCCTTCGCATACCTGTTATTCTGGATGGTTTTATTTGCACGGCGGCGGCGGCTTGCCTGTTTAAGGCCAACCCCTCTGCGCTCGACCATTGCGTTGCGGGCCATCTTTCGGACGAAAACGCCCATGGCCGCCTGCTGGAAAAGCTGGGCAAACGTCCGCTGCTGGACCTTGGGCTGCGCCTTGGTGAAGGCTCGGGGGGGGCGCTGGCGATCAACATCGTGAAGGCCGCGCTGGCCTGCCACTCGGGCATGGCAACGTTTGATCAGGCGGGGGTTTCTGAGGGGGAATAGAAAAAGGCTCCCCCAAATGGGGAGCCAAATCTCATTAAAGTTAGTAGGTGTTTAGAATTGTTTGCCAACCCGCAGGTTTATGGAGTCAATCGGGCCTTCAGCTGTAAATCCTGGGTAAACATTCGGGTCAAAATCGCCTGAAAATGCGCGTCCGATAAGCTCAAGACCCACAAAAAGGCCGTTATTGATTTGATAATCAACGCCGATGCCATAATTGACCCCGCCAATTGTTTGAGGAACTGCAATAGCCGATTCCATCATGCTGGCCATTGAGTATCCGGCAAAACCATAAACCAACGCGTTTCCGAGGGAATACCCGGCGCGGGCTTTTAGGTCTATGTGGTCTTCTGTCCATAAAGTATGGGAACCGTCCTCAAGCTTGCCAAAGCCATAAGCGGCCTCGCCGCCAAAGACAAAATTTCCGCGCTGAATGTTATAACCTGCAAAGCCACCATAAAGTGTACCTTCGGTTGGTAAACCGTAGTCATACACACCATTTCCGTAAACGTCTAAAGCGCCTTGCGCAAATCCAACTTGTGCACCTGCATAAAAGCCGTTCCAGTCCGTTACGGCGGCTTGTGGAACCGGATTGACACTCATAGGCGTATCAAAATTGCCGGCGAGTGCGCTGGTG
This sequence comes from Paracoccaceae bacterium, assembly GCA_002402045.2. Taxonomy (GTDB): domain Bacteria; phylum Pseudomonadota; class Alphaproteobacteria; order Rhodobacterales; family Rhodobacteraceae; genus UBA3077. The sequence goes on from NVUX02000043.1 coordinate 24,422, forward strand.
CTGATACCTAACAAGATTAAAACGGGGGGGAGGGATTTGATAGGCTTCATTTTCAACTCCAAATACTAGGGCTTGTTGAGATTCAGGATTCACATTTGGCATAAGTTCTGATTCACTCCTTGCAAAGAGGAGGATTGAATTTTGAGCAACCGATTTATCATCACCGATGCGCAATGGGCTTTGATGGAGCCGC
>NVUX02000002.1 GCA_002402045.2 Paracoccaceae bacterium
GAAAAAGAAGAGCGTGTTGAAGGGGCTATGTTTGGCCGCGTCAAAGGCGGCTTCACTGTGGATCTGGGCGGCGCGGTTGCGTTCCTTCCCGGCTCTCAGGTTGATGTGCGCCCCGTGCGCGATGCTGGCCCGCTGATGGGTCTGCTCCAGCCGTTCCAGATTTTGAAAATGGACCGTCGTCGTGGTAACATCGTTGTTTCCCGTCGCGCCATTCTTGAAGAATCTCGCGCCGAGCAGCGCGCTGAAATCGTTGGCAAGCTCGCTGAAGGCGACACTGTTGACGGTGTGGTCAAGAACATCACCGATTACGGTGCGTTTGTGGACCTTGGCGGCGTAGACGGCCTGTTGCACGTAACAGACATGGCTTGGCGTCGTGTGAACCATCCTTCCGAAATTCTGGAAATTGGTGCAACTGTTAAGGTGCAGGTTGTTAAGATCAACCGCGAAACCATGCGTATTTCGCTTGGCATGAAGCAGCTGCAAGAAGACCCATGGACAGAAGTAGAAGCACGTTATGCGCTTGAATCAGTCCACAAAGGCCGCGTAACCAACATCACCGATTATGGCGCATTTGTTGAGCTTGAAGCCGGTGTTGAGGGTCTTGTTCACGTGTCCGAAATGTCTTGGACCAAAAAGAACGTACACCCAGGCAAAATCGTTTCTACTTCGGAAGAAGTTGAAGTTATGGTGCTTGAAATCGACACTGTTAAGCGTCGCGTTTCCCTTGGCCTCAAGCAAACTCAGGGCAATCCGTGGGAGAATTTCTCGGCGGCGTTCCCTGTGGGCACTGAAGTTGAAGGCGAAGTCAAAAACATCACCGAGTTTGGCCTGTTTATCGGCCTTGAGGGCGATATTGACGGCATGGTTCACCTTTCGGGCCTTGATTGGGATCGCTCCGGCGAGGAAGCCATTCAGGATTACCAGAAGGGCGACATCGTGAAAGCGGTTGTGACCGATATTGACTCCGATAAAGAGCGGATTTCACTGTCGATCAAAGAGCTGGGCGAAGATCCGTTTGAGGGCGCCGTTGGCGGTATCAAACGCGGTGCTATCGTAACCGTTGAAGTGACGTCCATCGAAGATGGCGGCATTGAGGTAACGTATGATGGCATGAAGTCATTCATCCGTCGCTCCGATCTTTCTCGTGACCGTGCCGAGCAGCGCCCTGAGCGTTTCTCTGTTGGCGATAAGGTTGACGCTCGCGTCACCAATATCGACAAATCTTCGCGTCGCCTTGGTCTTTCGATCAAAGCCCGCGAGATTGCCGAAGAGAAGGAAGCGATCGAGCAGTATGGTTCATCTGACTCCGGCGCATCCTTGGGCGATATCCTTGGCGCAGCGCTGAAAGGCTCTGACGACTAATGCCCCCTTGGGATGGCAATAAAGAAGGTCTCGAAAGAGACCTTTACGAGGAGCGGCGCCGTAAGTGGCGCCGCTCTGGCTTTTGGCGCGGCATCGGTTTTATGGTGCTCTTGCTTGGCGGGCTTACATGGTGGGCGCTGGCCAATGCTAAAAGTGAATTTCCGACAGGGCAGCACATTGCCCGCATCAGCATTAAAGGCATCATCACGCAAAGCCGCTACCGCGAGGAAGTGCTGGCGAAAATTGCTGCCGATGATGACGTAAAGGCGCTGATCGTCTGGATTAATTCGCCGGGCGGCACGGTTGTTGGCTCCGAAATTCTTTATGAAAACCTGCGGGCTGTGGCGGCTGTAAAGCCTGTGGTGGCGCAGATGGCCGGTGTGGCGGCTTCGGGCGGTTATATTGCGGCCTTGGGGGCTGATCACATTGTGGCGCGCTCAAATACGATCACCGGATCGGTGGGCGTGATCATGGAATACCCAGATTTTAGTGGCCTGCTAGAGCGGGTCGGGGTGGAAATGCAGGTTATCCGCAGCTCTCAGATTAAGGGCGGGGTGAGCCCTTTTCGGGCGGCTAGCCTTGAGGAAGTGGCTGCGCAAGAAGCCTTGATTGAAGAGACTTTTCAATGGTTCAAAACGCTCGTGGCTGAGCGGCGCAACCTGAGCGGAAATGAGCTGGATGACGTTACGACAGGCGGCGTGTTTTCTGGCCGGTCGGCAGTGGCAAATGGGCTGATTGATACGCTTGGCGGAGACGTGGAAGCCCGCACGTATCTCGAATCGGTTACGCCTACGTTAACTGAGCTGAAAGTGGAAGATTGGAGCCTCGCCCAACCGGAGCCTTGGTATAACGGGGTTTTGTCCACTTTATTGGGCGTAAATCCGCTTCTGAAGCGATTTTCTGCCACTGAATCGCCCCAGCTCTATTCCATAACCCGCTAAGGCGTGGCACAATACATATGTAAACAGTGTAATATGTACCGGTGCTTGACGGGGCGCCTCTTTGATAGCTCGACAACTTGGAGGGGAACAATAATGATAAAATCCGAACTGGTCCAAAAGATCGCCGATGAGAATCCCCATCTTTATCAACGGGATGTTGAGCGTATTGTTGGAACCATTTTTGACGAGATCGTCGAGGCCATGGCTGCTGGGAAACGGGTAGAGCTACGTGGCTTTGGCGCGTTTTCTGTGAAAAAGCGCGAGGCCCGCACAGGGCGCAATCCGCGCACGGGTGAGACCGTGAATGTTGAAGAAAAGCATGTTCCGTTTTTTAAAACCGGAAAATTGTTGCGAGACCGCTTGAACGGCAAGTGATCTGCGCTTAAACTAGAGAGCATGATGCGCTATATTAAATACATAATTCTGGCGGCCTTCATGGCCGCCTTGGTGTTACTGGCTCTGGCCAACCGTGGGGTGGTGGCCATTTCGGCTTTGCCTGAGGGGCTGCCCTATGCGGATGCGCTCCGCCTGCAAGTGCCGCTGTTTGTGGTTATATTTGCGGCCATTGGTGCGGGCTTGTTGCTGGGGTATCTTCTTGAATATTTCCGCGAGCACAAGTATCGCCGTCAAGCCGCGGTGAAAAACCGTGAAGCCGCTGCCTTGAGCGCCGAGCTTGCTAAGCTGAAAAAGTCAAACGGGTCTGATGAAGACGACGTTTTGGCGCTGTTGAATTAATGCGAGCCAAGATCTGCGGCCTTAAAGATGCCGCCAGTATACAGGTGGCGGCAGCGGGGGGCGCGCGCTATATCGGGCTGAATTTCTTTCGTAAATCCCCCAGATATGTAACGCCATCACAAGCGGCCGCGCTGGCTATCGGCACCCCTATCGGGGTGGCTAAAGTTGCGCTCGTGGTAAATGCCACAGATGCCGAGATCGATGAAATAACGGCTGTGGTGCCGCTGGATATGCTGCAATTACATGGGGCTGAAAGCCCTGCAAGGGTTGCTGAAATTAAAGCACGCTATGGCCTGCCCATTATGAAAGCCATAGGTGTGGCTGATGAAGCCGACATCGCCCAGATAGCAGGTTATGAGGCCGTTGCCGACCAGATTTTGGTGGATGCCAAGCCGCCCAAAACTGCGGTTTTACCCGGCGGTAACGGGCTTTCTTTTGACTGGCGGCTGATTGCGGGCCGAAAATGGCAGCGCCCTTGGATGCTTGCGGGCGGGTTAACGCCGCGCAACGTGGCTGAGGCTATCCGTTTAACCGGCGCGCTTCAGGTCGATGTGTCTTCCGGCGTGGAAAGCGCGCCGGGGGTGAAAGACCCCGCGCTTGTAAAAGCCTTTATTGAAGCCGCCCGCGTTGTGGGCTAAAGATGGCCCAACCAGCAGGTAAAGGCTTTCAAAATGAGCGACACTAAAAATTCATACAGGCAGGGCCCCGACGAGCAGGGCCGTTATGGTATTCACGGTGGGCGGTTTGTGTCTGAAACCCTGATGCCGCTGATTTTGGAGCTGGAAGCCCAATACGAGTTTGCCAAAACCGATGATAGCTTTTGGGCCGAAATGGAGCACCTGTGGAAGCACTATGTGGGCCGCCCCAGCCCGCTTTATTATGCTGAGCGCCTGACCGAGTATTTTGGCGGCGCCAAAATTTACCTCAAGCGGGACGAGCTAAACCACACGGGTGCGCATAAAATTAACAACGTGCTGGGGCAAATTTTGCTCGCGCGTCGCATGGGCAAAAAACGGATTATTGCCGAAACCGGCGCCGGGCAGCACGGGGTGGCTACGGCGACTGTGTGCGCTAAGTTTGGCCTTAAATGTGTGGTTTTCATGGGGAAAACCGATGTTGAGCGGCAATCTCCCAACGTGTTTCGGATGAAGTTGCTCGGGGCCGAGGTTATCCCCGTGACCTCGGGCCGTGGAACGCTGAAGGACGCGATGAATGAGGCGATGCGTGATTGGGTTACCAATGTTGACGATACGTTTTATTGCATCGGCACGGTGGCTGGCCCGCATCCGTATCCAGCAATGGTCCGGGATTTCCAAACCATTATTGGCAAAGAAACCCGTTGGCAGCTGGAGGAACAAGAGGGCCGTTTGCCCGACAGCCTTGTGGCCTGCATCGGCGGTGGCTCAAATGCTATGGGGCTGTTTCACCCGTTTTTGGACGATGAAAGCGTGCGGATTATTGGTGTTGAGGCCGGTGGCCACGGCGTAGATGACCGCATGGAGCACGCCGCCAGTATTTCCGGCGGCCGCCCTGGTGTGCTGCATGGCAACCGCACCTATTTGCTTCAAGATGACGACGGCCAAATTTTAGAGGGCCACTCGATTTCGGCGGGGCTGGATTATCCGGGGATTGGCCCCGAGCATTCATGGCTGCACGATATCGGGCGGGTTGAATATGAGTCGGTGACCGATGCGGAGGCGCTGGAGGCTTTCCAGCTTCTCTGCACCACGGAAGGGATTATTCCCGCGCTTGAAAGCGCCCACGCCATTGCCCACGCCGCCAAAATTGCGCCGGACCTTCCGAAAGACCACCTGATGGTGGTGAACCTGAGCGGAAGAGGCGATAAGGATATTTTTGCGGTGGCAGGGCATTTAAACGTGGAGCTATGAGCAATTTATATGCTAAGAGCGCGCTTAGCTTCCTTACGGCTTCAACACGTTACTATTTTGTTGGAATCAACAAGGGCTGACAATATCGTTAGGGAAGAAGTCAATAATGGCTCAAAGGAGATAGGGCAGTGGAACCAAGGCATTTTACGCGTCGTTTGATAGCGACGGTGATAGATATCATCCTGCTCAGCCAGCTTGTATTTTACATGATGGTGCCGTTTGCTGATGGCAATACTGTGCGCTTGAGCGGTGGGATATACCAATCTGTAAGCTGCCGGATTGTGCCGCTTGTGCCGGAGTCGCAGGCTTATTTTTCTGAGCGCGGGGTTGAGGCCGAGAACGGTAGCCTCTGCAAGGCCTATCAAAACGGGTTTTTCGCGGGATCTAGCCTTTTGGTGAGCAGCCATACCAATGCTCAAGGTGATATCGCAAATGATGCCATAACCATTACCGTTGCGCTCGATAGCGCTGGCCAGCAGGTTTCGCCCGTTTTTCCAGTGGCTTATTTGCAGCCGATCCTCGTGCTTGCCCTCTTGATTTTGATCACGTTTGTAATGCAGGGGCAAACTTTGGGCAAAAAGATTACGCAAGTGCAAGTGATAAAAATTGACGGGGATTACCCTAGCTTTAGGCAGGTTGCACAGCGCGAAGTTCTTAAATTTGCGCCGGCTATTGTGTTGTTTTTCATCGGGGTTTTTGCGCCTGCTTACTCTCTGGAGCTGGTGGTGCCGCTGTTGCAAAAGGGCGAAAACATTGCGCTGGTGCTTGGATTTTTGGGAACGGCTACGTTCATTTATATCCTTTGGTGGGTCGCGCCAATGATCTGGTGGAATGGCACAATGCCCTATGATAAATTCAGCAATACACTGGTAGAGCGGAGTTATTAGACCCATTCTGCCAACCTTTCCTATTGTAACTCTGCGCAAACGCGCTATGTAAGGCGTCTGCTAATGTTGCGGCGTTGTATTGGAGAGAGAAAATGGCGGATTATAAACTGGGCGACATCGTTGCCCTCACAGCGGGCTCGCCCCGCATGGCGATTGAAAGTGTTGAAGGCGATATGGTCTCAACAATTTGGTGCAACGAAGGCACCATTCATCGCGACACGTTTAACGCATTGCTGGTTAAAAAATGGGAAGTTCGCGAAGGCGGCGGCTATAAAGGCGGCGGCGGTGATCGTGGGGGCTACAAAGGTAGCAGCGATCGTGGCGGCGACCGTGGTGGCTATAAAGGCGGCGGCGATCGTGGTGGCTTTGGCGGCGGCGATCGTGGCGGCTACAAAGGTGGCGGTGATCGTGACGGCGGCGGCTACAAAGGTGGCAGCAAGCCTTATGGCGGAGACCGTGACGGTGGCAGCAAGCCTTTTGGTGGCGGCGATGATCGTGGCGCCCCTAAAGGCAAGCCCGGCTGGGATGGCAAGCCTCGTGAGAAGAAATTCTTCCGCAAAGACTAGCCTGAACTGGCTTTAAGTTAAGATATTTGAACAACGCGCAGTGGAAACTGCGCGTTGTTTTCGTTTAGAGGCCACCAAATAGAACCACTAAAACGCCTACCAAAATGATGGCCGCCATGCTCCAGTTGAAGGTCCGCAACCGTGCGGTGGTATGCAGCCAGCGCGCCAGCAGCATGCCAAACCATGCCCAGCCCGTGGCCGAAGTAGCCCCGCCGAGCATTGAAACTCCTGCAATGGTGGCGGCGCTGGCTACAGGGTTTTCGGGGTTCAAAAACTGGGCCGAAATGCTGATACACATGATCCAGGCTTTGGGGTTGATCCATTGAAATGCGGCTGCTTGAATAAAGGTAAAAGGCTTGGTGGCCGCCCCCGCCTCGCCGGGCCGCTTGGCCGTGGCGATTTTCCACGCGACCCAAATTAGCATCACGGCCCCGCCCCAGCGCAGAATTTCGTGCAATATAGGATATTGGATAAATACCCGGCCAAGGCCAAGAGATATTGCGAATATCATAAAGCCAAAGCCAAGGAATACGCCAAAAATATGCGGGGTTGTCGCGCGTAAACCGTAGTTTACGCCAGAGGCGGCCAGCATCATATTATTTGGCCCTGGGGTCCAGGCCGAGGCCATAACAATGCCAAGCAAGGCGAGAAGATTATCAACAGACATGGGAATTCCTATAGGTCAACTTTAGTGACCTTTTCAGGGTTTCACCATCTTGTCAAGCGCAGCAGCGCTCAGGGAAAACCCCGAAGAAATCCACAAAGTTTCAAGCCGCTTCAGCTCTTGGCCCAAGGCTTTTCCGGGTGGAATCCGGTCCATCACATAAGGCGCTTTAAGCGGGAAAACCTCAGCCGCAGCGGCTTTGATTTGAGAAACCAGCCGCGGGTCTACCGGCATGTTAATGCTGGCGGATTGCACCAATAGGGCATCTATCGCCGCAGCTTCTCCCCGTCGATAGCCGGCCTCTGTCAGGCTGGGCAAGGTCATGGCGGCATAAATATCCGCCAGCCCCTTGGCCTCGGCTTTGGAAAGGCGCCAGCGCTGCGCAGGGGCCTCGCCCCCCAGCGCCGCCAGCCGTCGCAGCCAGCGCAGTGGCGCGCCGTTTTCAATCGCGACCAGCGGCCCGATAAACTGGGCATCTGCCCCGGGCAACACCCGCGCCAGCACGCCCGTTTGCTTCATAAGCGCCAGCGAGGCGCTCGGGTCTGGCGCATTCAAAAGCTTGCGCATTTCTGCCCCCACGCGCTCCGCCGATAGCCCATCCAGCCCGTCAATACTGGCAGATATCGCGGCAATCGCCTCCATATCCGGCCCCTCCATAGGGTCACAATATTGGGCATAAAGCCGGAAATACCGCAAGATACGCAGGCTGTCCTCGGCGATGCGCTCAAACGCATTTTCAATAAAGCGCAGCCGCCGCGCCTTGGCGTCTTCAATCCCTCCGAGAGGGTCAATAACCGTGCCATCGGCCTGTGCATATAGCGCATTAAAGGTAAAATCTCGCCGCTGGGCGTCATCCATGATATCTGTTGAAAAGGCCACTACAGCGCGGCGTCCGTCGGTTTCTACATCTTTGCGAAACGTGGTAATCTCGTATGCCTGGCCCCTAAACACTACGGTAACCGTGCCGTGCTCTATCCCCGTAGGGATCGCCCGAAAGCCCGCGTCTTTGGCCAGTGCCATCACGGTTTCCGGCAAAGCATCGGTCGCGATGTCTACATCGGCAACGGGCACACCAAAGACCGAATTGCGCACAGCACCACCCACGGCCAGCGCGCGATGGCCGGGTGTTTCCAACATTGCCATAACCGGCGCGGCGTCTTCCAGCCATTTTGCATTCGTAATTTTCACAGCCGCTCCGCCAAGTTCCTGATCATCCGCGCACTTGCGCCCCAAATATAATGCGGGCCATACGGAATAGCCAGATACCCGCGCATTTGCCCGTGCCATTCCCGCTGGTGCAGGTGCATGTTGCGGTGGTCCATCAAAAAGGCCAGAGGCACGGTGAAAACCTCTTCGACTTCAGACGGATCTGGCCGGGGCGTAAACCGCCCCTCCACCAGCCCTATTTGTGGGCTGATCTCAAACCCTGTAATGCTTTCATGCCCTTGCAGAGCCCCAAGGCAACGCACATTTGAAAGCCCGATTTCCTCCTCGGACTCCCGCACGGCCGCGGCCCACAATCCGGCGTCACTGTCCTCAACTTTCCCTCCCGGAAAGGCCACTTGGCCAGGATGATTGCGCAAATGCGCGGCACGGCGCGTTAAAATAACGTCTAGCCCGCGCGGCCCATCGAGCAAGGCGATTAACACGGCTGCTGAGCGCAGTGTGCGTGCGCCTGCCCGCAGGTTTGGCGCATAGTCAAAATCGCTGGAGGGCGCGGGGGCGGGGCCGTTGAGCGCGCGCTCTATGTCTGTCGCAGATATCATTTTGCCATCCGGATCAAGGCGCTAAGGTCAAGATGTGCTTCGATATGTTTGGCCAGTGCATCCAACGTTTCTTCAACCGTTGCCCCATAAGCCAGCGCACCTTGAACCCCCTGCGCGCCTAGCCACGCTGCGCGAAATTTGTCGGCGCTAAATAGCCCGTGCAAATAGGTGCCGGCCACTTGCCCATTGGCGCTGCTGGCGCCCTCGGGCTTGCCCTCAACGCTAAATAATGGTCGCGCCCTGTCAGCACCTTCTGTGGTGCCTATATGAATTTCATACCCGTTCACCGGCGCGCCCGAAGCCGTGTGAACTGCCTCCACCTGCGTTACGCGCTTTTCCGGCAGCATTATTGTTTGCACATCCAATAGCGCAAGTCCGCTTGTATTTCCTGCCGGCCCCTCAAGGCCCTCAGGGTCTGAAATCGCCTTTCCTAGCATCTGGTAGCCGCCACAAATACCAAGCACCTTTCCGCCGCGCCGCATATGCGCTTTTAGGTCAACTTCCCAGCCCTGTTCGCGAAAAAACGCAAGGTCTTTGATGGTGGATTTGGTGCCGGGGATGAGCACAAGGTCAGCATCTCCGGGCAGAGCTTGCCCTGCAGGCACCATGGTAACCCGCACATTTGGCTCCTGCGCTAGCGGGTCAAGATCATCAAAATTTGCCATACGGGAAAGCTGCGGCACCGCAATATGGTAATCGCCGGAGCCGCTCGAACGGATGTCCAGGGCGTCCTCTGCTGGCAGCTTGTGGGCGTCAGAAAACCACGGTAGCGTGCCAAGGCCCCGCCAGCCGGTATGGTCTTCTATCGCCTTGAAACCGTCGTCAAAAAGCGATGGATCTCCGCGAAATTTGTTGACGATAAAGCCGCAGACCCGCGCGGCATCCTTGCTCGAAATCACCGCCTTGGTGCCAACGATTTGGGCAATTACGCCGCCACGATCAATATCGCCAACCAAAATAACCGGCACATCCGCCGCCTCGGCAAAGCCCATATTTGCGATGTCACCCGCGCGCAGGTTCACTTCAGCAGGGCTGCCCGCGCCCTCAATAATCACGATATCAGCTTCGGCCTTAAGCCGTTGAAAACTCTCCAAAACGCGCGGCATAAGTGTGGCCTTCAGCGCGCCATATGCCCGTGCTTTTACGGTTGTGAGCCGCTGCCCTTGCACCACCACCTGTGCTCCGGTTTCAGATTCGGGCTTAAGCAAAACCGGGTTCATATCTACGCAGGGCGCCACCCCGCACGCCATGGCCTGCAAGGCCTGCGCCCGCCCAATTTCGCCCCCTTGGGCAACGGCCGCATTATTTGACATGTTTTGCGGCTTAAACGGCAGCACCTTTAACCCGCGCTGCGCCAACGCACGGCATATCCCCGCGACCAACAGCGATTTTCCGACATTGGAGCCGGTGCCTTGAATCATAATGGCGCGGGATTTTTGCATAGATTTGGAGTGCCATAGCTCGCCCCAAGTTTCAATAAAAAAGCGAGGCGGGCAGGCGGGTTAGCGCTTGGTTTCTGCGGCGATGATTTCATAATACTGCTTGAGCCACAGTGCTCCATAGCTTTGGTTCATGTGGCTGTTTTCACCCTCTGGATGGTGGACGGCAAAGTCCCCTTTGCCTTCAATCAAGCGTTCGGACATGCGAGAGAAGCTGATTTCTGTGGCATTTCCATTTACGATTGTATCAAGCGGTTGGCCAATAAATTGCGCGGTGAAATCCTTGAAAAACAGTGAATTGGAGAGGCTAATAAGGCTCGAATACGCGCCGGTGCTGGTGTCGTGTTGCCGAGCTTCAGCCAATAGCGGCGGCGCGCCAACACAGATTGGCTTTTGTGTGATTTTGCGGAGATTTTGCAAAAGGGCGGGCAGGTGGGCCGCTTGCCAATAGTCCGTAATGGCGCAGGCTTTAGCCCCTTCGGAAAGGGGGCGGCTTACGGTTGAAACCATTTTGTGCAGCGCACCGCACATCCCGATAACCAAAATTCGGTCATAGAGCGCGGGGTTTATTTCGGTTAGCCCGCCAGAGGTTATGCTTATGGCAAATTTGATTTTATGATCATCCGCGGGCGGAATAAGTAGGCCATTGCTGGCTTCGAAACTGGCAATTCGCCGGCCCAAACCGGCAAAAAAGGTCATTTTATGCGGGGGATTTGGCCCGAGGGCCTCATAGGCGAGCTTAATGGCGGCCACATGGGAATTTCCGATCACACATATTTTCATGAGTTTTCACCAAAGGCAAAGAGCAGTTCTTCCTCGCAAATCAGATCATCAATTATGCCCGGGTCCACCCCTGACAAGCCATTCGGCTCAACATTTTTGGGGGCTTTACCAAATTTGCCTTCCAAAGCTCCAAAAAAGGTTTGCATAACCGTGTGAACCCCAAACGGGTTTACGCCGCGCAGGGAGGGCTGCAACAAAGTGCCTCGATAAAGCGGATTGTTGATGACTTCATATGAGGGGAAATAATCTATAAAGTCATGTAAAATGGCCATTTGTCCTGCCACGGCACGCAATATGGATTTTGAGTGGGCACTGGCAACAAGCACATGATTTTGGGTGGCTGTTGCCGTCAAATTCACCGGAGACACTGTAAAAATAATGCGCAAATCAGGGTTTATCATCCGCAAATTATCCACGGATTTTTGCAGGGTTTCATTAACCTCCTGAAAGCTCATATTGGAAAATTCATGCTGGGAGCCATCAAATTCACCGGCAATTGTGCCGGGGCACATGGCGTATTCATAGCCCTTCGTTTTGTGGCGCCAGCGCTCCGTTAGGCCAAGCGTAAATACCATATATTTTGCTTTTTCTATGCTGGCTTTAAAGGCGCTGAGGGTTTGAGCCTGCATGCGCTTAACCTCAGCCTCGGATGCAAACCCGTCCGGTTCCAAATTCGGGCGAAACGGGTCAAAAAACCGGCCATTATCCTCCCATATTTCGGAGGGCATTTCTTTTGGCTCCATGGCCCAGCTTGTCCACTGGCGCAGCTGCGAGGTTGTATAAATATTGCCTGTCCGGCTGGAAAAAAGCTCGTAGCCATAGCGAGACAGGTTTGCAGGGCTCATACCATCAACAGCGGGTTCGCAGCGCAGCCAGTTATGGCCACGGCTATCAAGCGCCTTGCCAATGTGTTGAGCAAAGCAAGAGCCGTATGTGGCAATAGGGTCGTGTTTTTTGATGTCAAATTTTGGGTCCCACATGTCAGCGATATCCAGCATATTTCGCTCGGCAATCGCGCTGTGCCAAAAAGCCTTTGGAGGCTGGGTTTTGTATGGATTATCCAATGTGAGTATCTGTCCGCATATTTTGGTTTTGAAAAACTAGCAACATTGCCGCGCCATGGCAAACGAAACCCTAGCACTCAGGCTTGGCGGTGCCCCAATAATTAAACCCGGCAAATTTTGGGCTGGCAATATAGCCGGTGTCCAAAGTTTCGATCTCAAATCCGGCTTGCTTAATCAGGGCATCTATCGGCCGGTTCAAATGGCATCCACCCGAAAACCTGCCCCAGATCGAGTCCAGTCTATTTTGCCAACGGCGCACCGAGGCATCCGGCGCTTGGCCGTGTTCGCAGAAAATCAGCCTGCCATTAGGGCGCAAAACGCGGCGCATTTGAAGCAGGGCAGCGGCCACATCAGGGATGGTGCACAGGGTATATGTGACCAAAACGGTATCTACCGAGTGGGTGTCCAGCGGGATTTCCTCGCCCGGAAGATCCAGAAAAGATACAGGCACAGCGGCTTTTTCTGCCACAATCTTGGCTTTGGCCCGCATTTCGGCCGATGGCTCCAGCCCCCAAACCTTGCGCACCTTTTCGGCGTTATAAAATGGCAGGTTTAGGCCCGAGCCGATGCCAATTTCCAGCACGTCCCCGCGCGCTTGCGGCACCACAATCTCTCTTTGCGCCTGAATTTGGCCAAGGCCACAGGCCTTATCAACCAAAAACGGGAGTATTTTTGTGTTGTAAAATCCCATTTAGGCCTCCGGTGCCAGCACTTTCACAAACATGCCAACCACCTTTTCATTAAAGGCGTCAAACTCGGGTTTGCTATAGGTTTCAATATGCTCGATCGCCCATTTATCAATGGCCATACCCATGCCCATGGCCGCTTCGATCAACAGCGAGGTTGGCAGGTCGTCGCGGATGCTGCCAATCACTTTGCCGTGCTCCAAAATGCGGCCCATCAGTGCCAGCGGGGCCTTCATCATATTGCTGCATATCCCGCTCGGCTCGTTCAGATTTCGGTAAAACATCCGCCCGACATCAAATATTTCGGGCTGGTGTGCAAATAATTCACTGCCGTGCTGAGAGGCCGAAAGGATGGCGGGCCAAAAGGTTTCTTTGGTGAGGGTTTCTGGCTGAAAGGCATCTGCAATTTGGGCGATCGGGGCCAATGTTTGCGAAAATATTTGCTGAAAAAGTTCGGTTTTATTGGCGAAATAGTGGTAAAAGCTGCTTTTGCTCATCCCCACCTCGCTAATGATTTTGTTCAGCGAGGCCTGCTCGAAACCGAGGGCGGTAAACTCGGCTGTGGCAGCCGTAAAAAGCTTGGCCCGGCGCTCGGGTTTCATCTTGAGGGACGGGTGGGGCTGCATAGGGTTGACAGGGCCTTTGGACGTGGTTAAATATGAATGGACCGAGCGGTCCACAACAGTGTAGCGACCCTCACCCCCTGACGCAAGTAGGAGCCTGATATGCCCAGCCTAACCCGCCGCCACCTGATGATGATCAGCGCCGCCGCCGTGCTTTTACCAAGTGTGGCCATGGCGCAAGACCCGGGCGCAATATTGCGGGCGGCCTTTGATAATTGGCGGGCCACCAGCTCACACGTCATTGCCGAGATGACCATTCGCAGCAGCACCGGTACGCGCTCGCTGACTATGGAAAGCTGGACCGAAGGGAGTGACAAGGCACTTGTGCGCTTCATTGCCCCCGCGCGGGATGCCGGCAATGCCACCCTGCAAAGCGGGCGACGGACATATGTGTTTAACCCTAGGTTAAATCAGGTGATCCAGCTGCCGGCATCGGCGATGAGCCAAAGCTGGATGGGGTCTGATTTTAGCTATAGTGATCTCACGAAAACCGAGCAATTGGTGAATGATTACACCCACACGCTGTTGGAGACCCGCCGCCAAAGCGGCCATGTGGTTTATGTGATTGAAAGCGTGCCCAAGCGTGGCAAGCCGATTGTGTGGGGCAAGCAAATTGTTCATGTGCGCGCTGATTTTGTACTGCTTCGGCAAGAGTTTTATGACCAATCTGGAAACCTTGTGCGCACCATGGTCACAGACCGCGTGCGTACTATGGGCGGGCGGCCTTACCCGACCGAGCTCACCATGAGCAGCGTGGCCACGCCGGGGCAGTATACCAAGATCGTTACGCAATCAGCCGCGTTTGACATTGATATCCCGAGCTACCTTTTCACCCGTTCCAACTTGCAAAACCCGAGGTAAATGATGCTGACCGCTCTTGCATGGCGCAATATCTGGCGGCAGCCAGTGCGCTCAATTCTTAGCCTATTCGGGCTGGCATTTTCGTCACTTTTACTAGTGTTTATGCTGTCTTTTCAATTCGGCATTTATGACACAATGAAGGTCGGCGCGCTGGGCTTGCTTGATGGCTTTGGCCAGTTTCAGCCTGTTGGCTATGATGATGACCCCGATATTTCACGCCTGCTGCCCAATTGGCAAAACCTTGTTGAGGCTACGAATTTGGAGGGGATAGACGCCGCCACCCCCCGCGCCAGTTCATTCGCCATTATGGCCAGCGGCGACATAAGCTTTGGCGCGGCGATTATCGGGGTGGACCCTGTGACAGAGCCGCGTGTGAGCACGCTGGCCAGCACCATTATCGAGGGTCGATACCTTCAGGAAGGCGACGAAGCCACGATTGTGATGGGCGAGGGGCTAGTGCGCAATCTGGGGCTAACGCTTGGCGATAATGTAACCATGCTTGGCACCGGAAATGACGGCGCGGTGGCGGCGGATGTGCTGGAGCTGGTGGGCATTTTTAGCACCGGAATTTCAGGGCTAGACCGCCAAATCACCCAAATGCCACTGGCTCGCTTTCAGGATACTTTTAACCTTGGCGACAACGTAAATGTAGTGGCCCTGCGCGGCGCTGATTTTGGCGCTGTGGTTAAGGCCGCGCCCGAGCTGGCGCAAATGGCTGCCAAAGAAGGCGCGGTTTACCTGCGCTGGGATGAGCTGCAACCCGAGGTCAAGCAGATGATAACGCTGGATTTATCCACCGCGATGCTGACCTACGGCGTTATGATCATCGTTGTTGTGTTTATCCTGCTCAACACGCTTTACATGTCGGTGCTTGAGCGCACCCGAGAGTTTGGCGGGCTCATGGCTATCGGCATGCGCCCGACCCAAATTGGCGCCATGGTGTGGCTGGAGCTGATCTTTTTGTCCTTCCTCGGCGCGGGTATTGGCATTGCCATTGGTGCGGGCATCACGCTGTGGGTACAAGCCGTTGGTATCGAGTTTCCGGGCATGGACGAGGTGTTTCGGCAATGGGGCATTTCAGGGCGGGTTTACCCTGATTTGAGCCTGCTTAGCGCGTTCGCGGGGCCGGGCGTTATCGTGATCTCGATCGTCATTTTGGGGCTCATCCCCTACCGCCGCATTCTGGGCCTTGAGCCTGTTACAGCCATGGGGGCCGCATAATGGAAAGCCTTAAGTTATTGGCCCCGCTGGCATGGCGCAACCTGTGGCGCAATCCGCGCCGTACGGTCATTACGCTGTTTGTGGTCTCCGTCGGGCTGTGGTCCATTCTGGCCATGGCGAGTTTTATCACCGCATGGGGGCAAAGCTCGCGGGATGCGACCCTGCGGCTGCTGTTTGCCCAAGGGCAAATTCATGCCGAGGGTTACCTTGATAACCCCAACATTAACCGCCTGATGGACCCGCCGGATACTGCGCTGCTAGCGGCGTTAAACGCCCCAGAGATTTCCAACTGGGCCGCACGGCTAGAGCTGCCCGCCGTGGTGCGATCAGAATACAAAACCCTGCCGGTGACTGTGGTTGGTGTGCTGCCTGAAGCTGAAATACGGATTTCATCGATACCGCAAAAACTTGTGGAAGGCCGCTATCTGAGTGGGCCGGAGGATGACGGAGCGATCATTGGCCTTAACCTCGCCAAGCGGCTAAAAACGGCGCTCGGTCGGCGGGTGATATTGATGATTACGGCTCAGGATGGCTGGCTGGAAGAGCGCAGCTTTGATGTGGTCGGGATTTATGACGCTGATACCGCCTTTGAGGATACCTATATTTTCACCGGGCGTGCCGCGATGCAAACCATGGTCGGCTTGGGCGATGAAATATCGCAAATCGCATTTGAGGTGCCAGAGGACGAGGCGCTGGAAGGCGTTATTGCCAGCCTGCGCGCCGCTGCTCCGGCCCACGATGTGCGCCAATGGCGCAAGCTTTCGCTTATTATGGGGGCGATGGATGCCTCTATGGCGGCCACGGTTTACGTGTGGATGAGCGTGATGATGGTGATGATCTCGATCGGGGTTATCAATACCCAGCTTATGGCGGTGTTTGAGCGCATTCACGAATTTGGCCTGCTGCGCGCGCTGGGCCTTAAGCCCGCCCATGTTCTGGTGCTGGTAACGCTTGAATCGATGCTGCTTATTGGCCTTGGCGTGCTAATCGGCATGCTGGCTGGGGCGGCCACGGTGTGGGGGCTGGCGGGTGGCATAGACCTCAGCGCCTTTAGCCAAGCCTTGGAAGCGTTTAAATCTGGCGAGGTGCTTTACCTCGAAATTCGACCAATGGACTATGTGATTTTCCCGCTGGCCATATGGCTATTGGGGGTTTGGGTGGCGCTGTGGCCCGCGTGGCGCGCAGCAAAAATTTCTCCAGTAGAGGCGATGCGCCATGCAACATAAAGGAAACGAGATGAAGGCGATTGTGAGCTGCAAGGGCATTACCAAGGTTTTTGGTAAGGGTGAGCTGGCGGTGCATGCCCTGCGCGGCATTGATCTGGACATCATGGAAGGTGATTTTGCTACGCTGGCGGGGCCGTCTGGCTCGGGCAAAACCACGCTGCTCAATATGATCGGCGCGCTTGATCACCCCACCGAGGGCGAGGTTTCTGTGGATGGCCAAAGCCTGAGCGGCATGAGCAAAAGCGCGCTGTCTGATCTGCGGTTGGAGAAGGTTGGCTTTATTTTTCAGGCCTATAATTTGGTGCCGGTGCTAAGCGCGCGCGAAAATGTAGAATTTGTGCTGCGGCTCGCCAAAGTGCCTGCGGCTGAGCGTCGAAGCCGCGCCGATGCAGCACTGGCCGAAGTGGGCCTTAAAGGCATGGAAAACCGTCGCCCCTCAGCGCTTTCGGGCGGGCAGCAGCAGCGCGTGGCCATTGCCCGCGCGCTGGTCGGACGGCCGCGCATTGTGCTGGCGGATGAGCCAACGGCGAACCTAGATAGCAAAACCACTGCCGAGCTGGTGGCCCTGATGTATCGGCTTAACCAAGAAAGCGGGATAACCTTTTTGATGGGCACCCACGACCCGCGGGTGATGGCGCATTCAAAACGACATATCGAGATGGAAGATGGAAAAATTATTAGCGATACTCGCAGCTAGCCTGTTGGCAGGCCCCGCACTGGCCGGCCCGATTACCGTAAGGCTAGACCTTGGCGGCAGCTTTGGCTGGGCCGAAGCCGATAGTATAGACGCGCTTTTGGGCTTTGAAACCCAGCAAACGCTGGATTCTAAAGCACGGCTCATCTGGCAAGGCGGCGAGGGCGCGCTGCGTTTTGAGGCACAGGTGCTTTTGGGCTATCAGGCGGGAGATGCGGTGGGCTTTGCGGCGGCACTGGCGGGCATGTCGCCCTCGGCGCCGCCTGCGAGTTTCTTTGATCTAAGCACGGAGGTTTTCAGCGATTTCCGCCAAGCTATGACTATTGCCATCGACCGGCTGTCTGTCAGCTATGCCAGCCAGCGCTTTGTGCTCAAGCTCGGGCGGCAAGCGGTTACGTGGGGCAGCGGGATGGTGTTTCGCCCATCAGATATCATCGCGCCTTTTGCACCGAATGCGATAGATACCGCCTATAAACCGGGCGTAGATATGGCTTATGCGCAGCTGCTGTTTGATAGTGGCAACGATATTGAGGCCGTTTTTGTGCCCCGCCGCGCGGTGGCCGGCGGGCCATTGGCGTCGGAAGAGTCTACGCTGGCGCTCCGCAGTACGGTGCTCATTGGCGATTTTGACGGCACCGCCCTGTTGGCGCAAGACCACGGCGACACGCTGCTAACCCTCGGCCTAGGTGGGCCGGTGGGCGATGCCGCGTGGAACATAGAGCTTGGGCAGTGGTTTTTGGCGGATGGTAGCACAGCCATGAATATATTGGCGAATATCTCCAATAGTGGCACAATAGGCGAGATGAACATCACCTATTTTGCCGAGTATTTCCACAATGGTTTTGGCGTGGATACCGCCACGCCGCTGGATGCCCTACCCACGGCACTTGCTGACCGCCTCGCCACGGGGCAGCTCTTTAATATAGGGCAAGATTTTTTAGCGCTGGGCGCGCAGCTGGGGGTTTCGGCGGCGGTGACGATTTCTCCCAGTTTGATCGCCAGCCTGAATGATGGCAGCGTGTTTGTGGCGGTGCAAGCGGGGATATCCCTAAGTGATAACTTGGATGTTTCCCTGAATGCCGGCAAGGGTTTTGGGCCAAATGGCACAGAATTCGGCGGGCGTGAAACCTCGGCTGGGTCGGCGGTTTACCTTGGAGCGCCAACAAGCGTTGGTATAAATATCACACGGTATTTCTAGGAAAAAGCGTCCCGCTCCCGCTCTTCGGTTGGGCCTGGCCTCGCTATGCTCGGTGGCGGCGCGGCAGGCGTGGCGCTGCTTTTTGAGGTTATACGCGCGCCGCCCTTCGACCTCGGCGCTTGTTACTGGCGCACATGGTGCAATGCGGCGCGGGTATGCCCTTGCAACACGCACAAAGGTTGCCGCGAAGCGAGACAATGGTTAGGCTGAGATACTGGCTAAGGTCATCAGAACAACACCGGCGGCCACAACCCCTGAGGCCAGCAGCCTGAGTTTCCACGGGCGCTCGCCTAGCCACAGCATGCCGATAAGCGCGGCAAACACGACGGATGTTTCCCGTAGGGTTGAAACCATAGCCAATGGAGAGAAAGACTTGGCGTAAATTACTAGGCCATAGGCCACGGCTGAAATAAGGCCGCCGAGCAGGCCCATAAACAATGTTTTTCGGGAAATCTGCCGGACACTCCGCCCTAATCGCATAAAAACCACGCCCGCCACGATAATTTCAGCGATAAACAGCCAGCCGATATAGCCGCGCTCGGTGCCAGCCAGGCGCACGCCTAGGCCGTCTACCAGCGAATAACTGGCGATCATCAGGCCCGTGGCCATGGCCGTAAGCACCACAATTGGTGGCGTTTTACCTGAGAAAATATTACCGGATAGCAAAAATATCCCGCCTGAGGTCACCAGCACGCCGAGCCACGCCAGCGGCGGCAGGCTTTCGCCCGCAAATACTTGCGCACCAACGGCCACAAGCACAGGGGCCATGCCCCGCGCGATGGGATAAACATGGCTGAGATCACCCAGCCGATAGCTATGAAAAAGCAGGAAATAATAGCCAAAGTGGATAACGGTTGAGGCCGCGATATAGCCCCAGCTTTCAACAGCGGGCAGTGGTGCACCAGCGGCCAAAGCCACCCCAAGCACCACATGCCCAGCCGAAATCAGCCCCATTATGGCCAGTCGATCATCGCTGGCTTTCACCAGCGCATTCCACAGCGCGTGCAATACTGCCGCGCTGAGGACTATTGTGAGGGCAAAGCCGCTTATGGCTTTTCGCCGCGCGCAAGGCGGGCGTTGATATCTTCAACCACCGCAGGAAGCTCGATCAGGCTGTCGATCACATAATGCGCGCCGGCCTCTTCCAGAATCTTGCGGGTTTTTGCCATGCGTGCTGCAATATTGGCTTCTGAAAGCGTGGCTTCCTCGTCCAGCGTGTTGATATTCATATAGTTCGAATACCGCACCAGCCCAACGCCCCAGCAACCGGCATTCATGGCTTCGCCAATGCCCGAGACCGTGTCATCACATTTCACCACAGATTTGATCTCGTCGATGCCGAGCAGATCAAGGTTTTTGTAAACCATATGTGGCGATGGGCGCGCGCCGTTCAGCACTTCGTCACCGGCTACGGTGGCGTCTGGCGTAATGCCTTGTTTGATAACGTCTGCGAGCAGCACATCAACCATCACACGGGTGAAGCCGGTGGATACGCCAATTTTAATGCCTTGCGCCTGCATGTCGTTGCAAACCTTCTTAACACCTGGCAGCAAGGCGGTATATTTCGGCAGGCATTCCAGCTGTGCCGGCACAAAATCAGCAAACATCGCGTCTACATCGGCTTGTGTTGGCGGGGTGCCTTTAATAGCTTCCCAGCGCGCAGCGATCACCGGATCCTGCGTGAGTTTCTGGATATGGATATCTTTGCGCAAGCCCATCGGGCCACGGGCTTCTTCCATCGAAATTTCGACGCCTTGGTTTTTGAAAACCTCTACAAAAACAACGGCAGGGGCAATCACGTATGCATCTGCAAGCGTGCCGCTCCAGTCCAGCACAAGGGCTTGGACTTTACCGCGATAGGTGCGGGCGAAGGTGTAGTTTCCGAATTGGCTCATGGGTTTGATCCTTTGTTTGAGACAGGTTATTCTTTTGCAGCCAGTTTGGCGCGTTCTATTAAAGCGGATTGCGGCGGACTGGCGTCATTGACGCCAAGCGTTGCGAGGGATTCTCCGGCGGCTTGCACTACGCGGTGCATAATGGCAGCGTCCATGCGGCCAATGCAGCCAATACGGAAGCTTTCGGCCACCGTAAGTTTTCCGGGGTAAATAATGAAGCCTTTTTGTTTCATCAGCTCATAAAAGCGGGTGAAATCAAAGGCCGGGCTGGCGGGGCAAAAAAACGTAACGATGATGGGCGAAAGCCAGTCATCCACTAGCAAGGTTTCAAAGCCAAGCGCGCGCATGCCCGCCACCACCACGTCTCGGTTTTCAGTGTAGCGCGCATTGCGGCCCGCCACGCCGCCCTCGGCCTCGTGGGCCTTTAGCGCCTCCAGAAAGGCCACCACTGCATGGGTGGGCGGGGTAAAACGCCACTGGCCGGTTTTGTTCATTGTGGCCCACTGCGCATGCACATCAAGCGAAAGCGAATGGCTGCGGCCCTTGGCGGCCTCCAGCTCTGAAATCCGCGCGATAATAAAGCCAAAGCCCGGCACGCCCTCAATGCATTTATTGGCCGAAGACACCAGCGCGGCATAGCGCACGCCGGTTAGCGGAATGGCCCCGAAGGCGCTCATACTATCGACCAAAAGCGTCCGGCCCTCGGCAGCCACCGCGTCAGAAATTTCCTTAAGCGGGTTTAAAATACCGGAGCTGGTTTCGCAATGCACGGCCACCACATGGGTGATCGCGGCGTCGGCTTGTAAGGCGGCGCTAATTTCAGCGCCCCGTGGCGGCAGATAATCGCCTTTGTTTATAACCGTATGCGCGCGGCCCAGATAGGCCAATGTTTCGGCGATGCGCTGGCCGTAGGCTCCATTGCTCAGCACCAGCACTTTGCCGTTTTTAGGCACAAAGCTGCCAAGCATCGCTTCTACTGAAAACGTGCCGCTGCCTTGCATTGGCACACAATCATAGCCCTCAGGCGCATCGAGCATAGCCAGTAAGCGCGTGCGAATTTCAAGCGTAACAGCGCGAAATTCTTCGTCCCAGCTGCCCCAGTCTCGCAACATGGCGCGCTTGACTGCTTCCGAGGTCGTGAGCGGCCCTGGGGTCAGCAGAAATGGCTCATTTAAGGCGGGGTTAGGGAAGGGCATGGGCGGCTCCTTTGCCGTGGATATGGCCTGACTATTGCGCCGAAAAATATGTTTGTAAAATCGTTATAAAAGATCTACATATAAGCTAAGCTTATGGAATGAATAAATGCGTTACGCCCAACTTCGTGCTTTTCACTTTGTCGCCACTTATGGCGGATTTTCACGTGCAGCAGAGGCGCTTTTCCTGACCCAGCCAGCGATTTCGGACCAAGTGCGCAAGCTTGAAGATGCCTATGATATTCTGTTATTTGACCGTGTTAAACGGCAGGTACAGCTCACCCAGAAAGGCACCGAGCTGCTGGAAATAACCAACCGCATGTTTGACGCTGAAGCGCAAGCACTGGATTATCTTAATGAATACCGCGCGTTAGAGGCTGGCACCCTGCGGCTGGTGGTGGATTCAGCCTACCATGTCACCCCCATTCTAAAAGCTTTTCAGGCGCGGTATCCGGCGATAATTATTTCGCTGCGCGTGGGGAACTCGGAAGAGGTGACCAAGGCTTTGCAGGATTATTCTGCCGATATCGGGGTGCTGGGGGAGCTCTCTGCTGTGAGCAAATTTGAGGTGCTGCCATTGGGGGAATCCCCGCTAATTGCGTTTGCGGCCAAGGCCGGTGTTTTTGGTAAAAAGGTGAGGATGAGCTATGCGGAGTTGGCGGAGGCCCCGCTGGTGATGCGCGAACAAGGCTCAAAAACCAGGCAAAAACTGGAGGCGGCGGCGGGGCGTGCGCTGGTGCCTTCTATTGTGGCCGAAGGGCGGGAAGCCGTGCGGGAAATTGTGGCCGCAGGCAATGGTATTGGCTTTGTTTCAACCGCGGAATTTGGGCAGGACGCGCGTTTACGCCCAATCAGCCTGCCCAGCCCAGCTCTCCTCATGCAAGAATCTCTGATTTGCATAAAAGCGCGGCGAGAGCGAAGGCTGATAAAGGCCTTTATGCAGATGGCCGCGACCTACAGTGCTTCGCGGTGAAAACCGCTATGCACGGGTGACATCGGCCCGCGCCTCGCTTATGTTGCGCTAAAGCGAAAAAAGGGCGGCGCGATGATGGATCAACTCAGTAATTTCCCGGCAGAAGACGATTATGGCCTTAATTTATCCTTGGTTGAAGCCGTGCTTGAAACCGTTGAGCAAGGCTCGCAGCAACAGCTTTTAAGCTTGCTGGAGCCGCTGCACGGCGCCGATATTGCCGACATTTTGGAGCAGATAAGCCCCAGCGAGCGGGAAGCCATGCTCACCTTGTGGGGCCGGGAAATTGATGCCGAGGTGCTTTCAGAGCTGGAAGAAGGCATTCGCGACGAGGTCATGCGCGACCTGCCGGATGACCTGCTGGCGCAAGCGGTGCGTGAGCTTGAAACCGACGATGTGGTTTACTTGGTTGAGGATCTTAAAGAACCCCAGCAGGAAAAACTGCTGGAAAAGCTGGATGTTGTTGATCGGATCGCGGTTGTACAGGCGCTGAGCTATAAAGAGGACACCGCAGGGCGCTTGATGCAGCGCGAGGTGGTTGTGGCCCCCGAACACTGGAAAGTGGGCGATATTATTGACTATATGCGCCGCGCAGAAAACCTGCCAGAGAGCTTTTATGACGTTATTGTGGTTAACCCGCTCATGCACCCTGTAGGGGAGGTTCGCCTTGCCACCATTATGGGCGCGGGCCGCGAGGCGCCAATATCGGATTTAATGGAAAAGGATTTCCGCACCATTCCGGTGGATCAGGATATCGAAGACGTGGCGTATGCCTTTAACCAATATCATATGGTGAGCGCGCCGGTGGTAGACCTTGAGGGGCGGCTGGTTGGGGCCATCACTATTGATGATGCCATGGAAGTGCTGGAAGACGAGGTTGAGGAAGACATGAACCGCCTTGCGGGTGTAGGGGATGAAGACCTGACGGATAAGGTTTGGCGGATCACCAAGGCGCGGTTTCCGTGGTTGGCTGTAAATCTTGTAACCTCGATTTTAGCTTCGATCGTTATTGCGCAGTTCACCGATGTGATCGAGGCGATTGTGGCGTTGGCAGTGCTGCTGCCCATTGTGGCTTCGATGGGCGGCAATGCCGCAACCCAAACGCTGACAGTTGCGGTGCGCGCCATTGCCACGCATGACCTTACCCCCTCAAATGCCATGCGCATTGTGCTGCGTGAAACCCTTGTGGGGCTTGTTAATGGCTTGGTATTTGCGGTGATAATCGGCTTTGTGGGTGCCTTTTGGTTTGAGAACCCGATGCTGGGTGTGGTGCTGGGGCTGGCCATGATCGCCAATCTATTCGTGGCTGGGATGGCGGGCATTTTGGTGCCCATTACGCTGGATAAACTCGGGGCAGACCCCGCGCTGGCGTCGGGTGCATTTGTGACCACGGTGACAGATATCGTGGGCTTCTTTTCGTTTCTTGGCTTGGCGGCGCTCATGCTTGTGTAACGCTGTGGAAAAGCATGTTTGCGGGAGGATATATGACTGAAAATTCAAACTTCAGGCCGGTGGATGATGAGGCCCGCGACATTGCGCAATCGCTATTGTTGGAGGCGCGCTTTGGGGCGCTTGGGGTTATGCTGGAGGGCGCGCCATTTGTAACCCGCATCGCCCTCAGTGCTGATGCAGAAATTATTTCTTTGGTTTCAACGCTCGCCCAGCATACCTCAGCACTGAAAGCCAACCCGCGCTGCTCGCTTTTGATTGGTGAGCCGGGCGCAAAGGGGGACCCGCTAACTCATCCTCGCCTTACGCTTCAAGCCGACGCGCAGATTATTGGACGTGATGAGAACCTGCGAGATAGCTGGTTAAAAACTCACCCCAAAGCCAAGCTCTATATCGACTTTGGAGATTTTGGCTTTGTGCGGTTTCAAGTGCGCGCGGGGTTTCTCAATGGTGGGTTTGGCTATGCGTGCCAGTTGAGCGCAATAGATTTAGGCCTTATTTAAGAATGGCCACGGGCAATGTATAGGCCGCCATTATAGCTATGTGTCAGCTATATTATTAGAGCAACGTGATGCCATCACCACAATTGAATGCGGGCCACTATGAGTGGGCAAATAGGTGGAGGGTTCCGTTACGTCATGCTTAAATACGTATTATTAGTGTGTTTATTTGCGCGCATTGGAAGTAAGCTGTTACTTACTAGTAATTATTTGATGAGTAAAATGATGAATATCCAGTTTTCAAAACGGCTGAGCCGCACCGTTGTTTATGTAGCTTTAGCGCTTTCAATAAGCGCCCCATTTGGCGCTCAGGCACAAAGCCTGAATGCAAATGAAGCCAAAACCCGCCTAAATATTGCAGGCCGTGAGCGTATGTTGATTCAGCGGGTGGTCAAATCGGCATGTTTCTCATCGCTTGGGATAGAGCGCATGGTGTATCGCTCAGCGCTGGTAGCTTCACAAAGCCTGTTTGTAGGCTCTCTCAATGCCTTGCAAAATGGGGATTCCGAGTTTGGTTTGAGCAAGGAGCGCTCTGCCACCCTTTTGGAGAAACTTGCTGATATTTCATCGAATTGGACCACGTTATCCACTTTGGCAGATAGGGCGACATCCCCCGAAGGTATTTCAACCGACACACTCGCGAACCTTGATGCTCTTGGGCTTGATCTTTTGGATGACGCAAACTCCATAGTGCAGGGTGTTTCACAAATTTATGGCGAACAGCTAGATGACTTGCCGCTGATCATTTCAATTTCCATAGATATTGCAGGGCGCCAGCGTATGCTGACCCAGAAAATGGCGAAGGAATTTTGCCTGATTGACGCGGGGGTGGCACCGTTTGAAAATCGGAGCAACCTTACCGAGACAATGGACATTTTTAATACTACATTGGTTGGGCTACAAAACGGCTTGCCCGGTATGGTCATTCCAGCCCCTAACTACGATATTAGGCATAAACTGCGCGAAGTAGCCAGCCGCTGGGTGCCGATTGAAGGCGTATTGCGGACCGTGGCAAATGGCGGCGAGATTACGGATGATGACCGAGCAGCCGTGGTTAATAACATGGAAGCGGTGCTGAAGGCGATGAACGAAGCCGTGCAAATGTATGAGTATATAAACGCCGCGCCGTAACGGTGGCGGCGCGGTGAGGGCAGTGTTTTTGGCGGCCTTCTGCCCGCGCCGCGCTGAGGCGTTGCCCCTAGAGCAAGCCCATAAGCCGCGCTTTGTCGCCGCTATTCCCGGCTTGGCCCAGAATTTTGGCAAGGGCTTCCAGCGAGCTAATATTATGGCTGGCGATAAACGTATCCACATGCGGTAGCAGGGCTTTAATGCCCGCGGCTTTGGGAGTGAAACCCTCCCAACGCAGCAGCGGATTGAGCCAGATCAGGCGGCGGCAGGAGAGGCGGAGGCGCTCGGCCTCTTTGGCCAGCAAGGCGGCATCGTCGCGGTCTAACCCATCAGTTATCAGCAGCACGACCGCGCCTTGGCCGAGGGTGCGGCGGGACCAGTCGCGGTTAAAGGCGTGCAGGCTTTCGCCGATGCGCGTGCCGCCTTCCCAATCTTGCGCTTGCAGGCCGGCGGCGTGTAGGGCGGTGTCTACGTCGCGTTGGTGCAAGTGGCGGGTTATGTTTGTAAGCCGCGTTCCAAAAGTGAAGCTGTGCACCTTGGCCCAGCCCGCGCCCTTGGCATTGCTGGCGGCGTGAAGGAAATGCAGCAACATGCGCGAGTAGCCCGACATTGAGCCCGAGATATCACACAGCGCCACAAGGTTAGGATAATGTTGCTTGCGCTTACGCCGCTTGATGCTTTGCAGCTCGCCGCCCGTGCGCATGACAGCGCGCAGCGTGGCGTGCCAGTCGGGCAGGGGGCCGGTGCTTGCGGGCTGGCTGCGGCGGCTAGCGATGGGTTTTATCGGCAGGGTTATTTGCGTGATGGCGCGGCGGGCTTTGGCCAGCTCCTCGGCTGACATTTGCTCAAAATCCTGCTGTTTTAGCTTTTCTGCGCTGGAAATGCTGATGGTCGCCTCGAATTCGATCTCCTCGCCGTCCTCTGGCACGTTGGGCAGTGCGCGATTGGCCCCGTCGAGCAATGCCTCGGCCGCGCGGCGCTCGGCAGCCTTCTTTTTGCGTGGCTCATTGGTGCCGCGCAGGGTAGGGCGCAGCATGCCCATCATGTGCTCAAGAAATTGCGGATCGCGCCAAAACAGCCGGAAGACTTGCCCAAACACCACCCGCTGCTCGGGGCGGCTCACAAAACAGGTGTGCAACGTCCAGTAAAAATCGCGCCTGCCGGAGAAGCCCACGGCCTCTACTGCCCGAATAGCATCAATCAGGCGGCCAGCCCCCACAGGAATGCCCGCAGCCCTAAGCGCGCAGGCGAAATAGGTGATGTTGGCAGCCAGCTTGCCGTCTTCAGGGATGGTGAGGTCGGGGAGGCTAGCCATTGAGGATGTGCCCAAATTGCGGTAATGAACGGGGATGGAACCTGTGTACAAGTGGCCGGAAGGTTGGGAAGAGGCGGCGCCTTTGGCTCGTGAAAGCATGGAGGCGCAGTTGCGGCGTGAGCTGGGGGGTGGCCATGTGCTTGTTGCCCTTTCGCCCACATATATTGGCCGCCATGGCGGATGTGATGCCTTTGTGTTCTCGGTTAACCATTGGATGGCCCCTTATTTTGTGGTCCACCTGACATGGAGTGATGACTCTACGTGGGTTCCAGAATGCGGACCGCTTGCACAGATTTCTGACCTGATGAAATACGAGGTCTAACCCTCCTCCAGCCCCTTCTTCGCCTCTTCCAAAATCTTGCAGGCCTCGCTGCCGGCGATCTTCAGGATGTCGTCTTGGTATTTTAGAATGGCCCCTAGGGTGTCGGCGATCAGCTGCGGTGAAAGGGCGATGGTATCTAGCGCCAGCAGGCATTTGGCCCAGTCAATCGTTTCGGCCACGCCGGGTTTTTTGAATAGGTCTTCAGAGCGGAGCCGCTGCACAAAGGCGACGATCTCGCGGCTCAGCGCCTCGGTGGCCTCGGGGGCGCGAGATTGCAGGATCTCCATTTCGCGGTCAAAATCGGGGTAATCGACCCAGTGATAAAGGCAGCGACGCTTCAGGGCGTCATGCACTTCGCGGGTGCGGTTGGAGGTGAGAATGACGATCGGCGGCTCGGCGGCCTTGATGGTGCCCAGCTCGGGAATGGTGACTTGGAAATCAGACAGAGCCTCTAGCAGGAAGGCCTCAAAGGGTTCGTCGGCGCGATCTAGCTCGTCTATCAGCAATACCGGCGGGCCACCTTCTTGCGGCTGCATGGCCTCAAGCAGCGGGCGGCGGATGAGGAATTCGTCGGAGAAAAGCTCGGCAGTTAGGGCTTTACGGTCGGCGCTATTGGTGGCCTCTGCGGTGCGAATAGCGACCATTTGGGCGGCAAAATTCCACTCGTAAACTGCGCTATTGGCATCCAAACCCTCATAGCATTGCAGGCGAATAAGGCGGCGGCCTAGCCCTTTGGCAAGGGCCTTGGCGATTTCGGTTTTGCCCACACCGGCCTCACCCTCAAGGAAAAGCGGGCGGCCGAGCTTGAGGGAGAGGAACACCACTATGGCCAGTTCGCGCGGGCAAATATAGCCGGTTTCGGCAAGCATAGCTTGGGTGGCTTCGATCGTATCTGGCAGGGGCATCGGCAGTCCTTTTTTAGCGAAAGAGTAGACGGTGGGGGGCGGCTATCGTCAAGCTTTTTTGCGGCGTGGGTAACTGGTGATTCTAGTTAGGCTTATCCAAATCCGGACAAGGTCGATGAGCGCAGAGATGAAAAGAGGGGAATATGCGAAAAAAGAACCCGCCAAGCTGGTTGGTGATGGGAGTAGTAGATTGCCCGAATTCAAATAGTGCGTCTGGCTGGCAAAGTTGCTGGCCGTTCCGGGTATGGTTCTGAAGGTGGTGGCAAGATCAGCACGCGTAAAGGCGGTGATATAGTCAGTCCTATTGGCGAGGATAGCGATTTTATACTTGAAACGACGGCGGCGATGAGCGCGATTGTGTAGCGCCAATTACAAAAGAAAAAACTATAGTTTGGTTTTAAAAACAAGGTGTTGATGATGCAGCGCCTTATACCTGAGTATTTCAATTAGGAGGGTTGATGTTTGTACCACCATCGTCATATTCCGTATGTAGAATGTAACGGATCGTACCGATCCAAAACGGAAAGACTTCTCATGACCCTATCCTGGAAAACAGGCGGGATACTCCTTGGCATGGTGTTTTTGGCAGCGGTGCTGCTGGTAAAACCCATTGGCGTATCTACGCAATTTGTGATCGCGGACGGCATAATTGCTGACGCCATCAGCCCCAGTTTCATCACCGAAACGGAAGAGGGCTACACCTCTACCAACGCCTATATGGCGAAAAGCAACGGGAAATATGCCAAAAATGCATCCAACCCGCTGAACTATTCTTTTGTGTTTGTTATCGCGATGATGGCGGGCGCGGCCATTTCATCATTCCTGCGTGGCGGCGTTAAGGGCGGCGAAAAAACCATGCCGAATATTTGGCGTGAAAACTTTGGCGACTCGGCGCTCAAGCGGTTTGCCGTGTCTTTTGCTGGCGGTTTTATCATCGTATTTGGCGCGCGTCTGGCGGGGGGTTGCACCTCTGGCCACATGATGAGCGGCCTGATGCAGACATCTATTTCGGGCTATATGTTTACGCTCGGGGCCTTTGGTGCGGGTATTCCCATCGCCATGATGCTTTACAAAAAGTCGGAGGGCTAAGCCATGACAACCATTATTCTTGCCATCGTAATTGGCGGCGCTTTTGGCGTTGTGCTGGACCGCATCGGGGCCACTAATCCGAAATATGCGCTCAAAATGCTGGCGCTTACCAATCTGCACCTGATGAAAACCATTTTGCTCGCCATTGGCGTGGCGGCTGTGGCTATGTTTGCTGGCCAAATGGCCGGGCTGATAGAGGTTGGCCACATGTCGGTAAAATCTGCCTATTTGGGCGTGTTTATTGGCGGGCTTATGCTCGGCACCGGCTGGGCTGTTACGGGCTATTGCCCGGGCACCGGCCTTTCAGCAGCGGCGACGGGGCGCAAAGACGCGCTGTTTTTCATTGCGGGCGGGTTGCTCGGCGCGGCGGCCTATATGGCCAGCTATAGCTGGGTAAAATCCACCGGCGTGCTCGACAGTATGTTTGGCGGCAAAGCAACCGTGGCAACCATTCCGGGCACGAATTATCCGGCTCTGTTTGAAGGCCTACCGGGCGATATTGTCGGCATCGTGCTTGGCCTTGGTTTCATCGCCATTGCCTTTGCGTTGCCAAATAAATTTGTGGGGTCAAAAGAGCCCCATGGCAACGCGCAGCCTGCGAAATAACCCGCCGGACAAAACAAATGGCCGCCCTGAAAAGGGTGGCCGTTTAGGTGCTATCTGGCACCGGATTCAGCAGATTAACCAGTAATTTCAGCCCCCCCGGCACCATATTTTGCGCCTGAAGGTGCAGGGTCAGGCTGGTATGGGTGTGTCGGCCTTTGCCAAAGTTGCCACTAAGTAGGCCGCCCTCAAGCGGCGCCTCGCCGTTATCGGCCATGCTTAGAAGCGGTACATAGGCGGGGTCCCAGCTCGATGCAAAATAGAGGCCGCGCTCCTTAAACCAGCCCAGCCAATCGGCGGGCGTTATCGGGTTTGGGGTGTTGAGCAATGGGTGCGCGGGCTGCAAGTGTTTTACCTCGGCATTTTCATCTGTCACCCGCCAGCGCAGCGAGGGCTTGCCGATGGTCAGCGGGGCCAGCGGGGTGGTGTTGATATCCCAGTTATCCCACGGCCGATGATAAAGGGTCACCAGATTGCCGCCATTATGCACCCATTGGTGTAGCTCGGGCAGGCGTGCGGCCAGCGCCGCATTTGTCCGCAAGGCAAAAACACCAATCAAAATGCTATCATACGCGGCAAAATCTACGCTTGGCATATCTTCCGCACGCAGAGATTCGATGTTAAGGCCGAGCTTTTTGAGCCAATGGCCAGCGGTATCATTGCCGCCTCCGATATAAGCAAACCGGCCTTTTGGCAGCGAAATATCAACCACCTGCACAGAAACCTCCGCCTGATTTATCAGCTGGGTGGCGCCGATATGTGGATACGAAATGCTTTGGCACATTTGCGCTGGCTCGCCATTTAGCAACAGCGGAAACCTGTAATTTCCGGGCTGAATGCTTTGATTTGGGGTCAGGGTAAAGGCAGAGCCGCTTTGCGATATATCCCAGCCATTTTTGGGGAGGAAACTGGGCTGCGCGCCCTCGGGGTGGATATCCGAAACCGAAATAGTTAGCGGTGCGGGGGCCTGAAGATTTATGATCGCCGCGTGCTGGCTGATTTTGGCGGAAACCGCTGGTTGAACCATCGGTTTTTGGGCAAAATCTAGCGTCATCGAAATGGGAGTTCCGTTTTCTGACCAACTCAGCGCCAGATGCAGTGGGCCGTTTGCGGCTTCGGGCCGCCAAATATCGGGGTAAGGGTCGCTTGGCGTGGCGGTGTTAGGCACCAGTATTTCAAATATGCCCTTTGCGGTTTCGGTGCTGTGCCAGCCAGCAGGCAAAACGGGTTTCACGGTTATATCTGCCGGAAACTGGTTGGTTTTCAGGGTTAGTTTATCGCCGGGGAAAATTGTTTGCGGGGTCAAAGCCATTTTTGGGTGCGCCATCCGCGCCCGCCATAATACCCGCGATAACTGCGCAATTTTGGCGTGAAGGCGATGGATGATTTCACCGCGGCTTTGCGGAGGGCAAAGGGGCAGGGCGGCTGTTAGCGCTTGGTGCGCATCGGACGCGTGGATGCGAATTTCGGCGGTATCTGGCCAGGCTGAAAGCGTGGATTCAATCGCGTTATGGCCGTGAAGCAAGAGCGCGGCAAGCTGTGGGGCCTTTGCATATTCTGCCAACTTGAGCAGCGTTTTTGGTAGCCCGTCAAAAATCGAGTCTTCCGCGCCTGTTTTGCCCTGATAATGCCACGCCAAATTCAGAGGCCAAAGGTTGGGCTGCCCCGATTTCACCCAGCTGCCCATGCCCTGAGTTTGGTGAAAACTGCGCGAATATTCGGCGATTTGCGCGTAATCAGCCCCAAATACCGGGTCTGCGCCGCTGGCATCTACCATAACCGTTTTTGGTGGTGGCGGCACATCGTCATCATAAGCATCCCCGGCGCCAGACCATGCGGGCAAATAGAGCTTTTTTACCTGCCAAACTTGCCCCAATTCGGGAGCATAGCTTGGGCTTGCTGCCAGCTCAACCGCCTTAAACGCGCTGCGGGTCATGGCTTGGTGGTGGCCGTGCTGGCCTGAAATATCCAGGAATGTCGGGCAAATAATATCGGGGCGCTCGGTGCGAATGATTTCAACAAACCGCGCCAATGTGCGGCCTTCGCCCCATTTTTCCAGCGTTTCATCGCCGGATTTTGAAAAGCCAAAGTCAGAAATCGAGTCCTCCGGGCTTTGTGCAAGCCAATAATGGGTCATATCAATGACCGCGGCTGCGCGCTCCATCTCCAGCGTGCGCACGGAGCCAAGCGCGGCCCCCGCTTCGGTGCCGATGGTATTTTGCCCACCCTCACCGCGATTGGCGCAGGCTTGGCTGATTTTCACACCGTCATGCAGCGAGAGCGCGGCCAGCATACGCGTGGTTTCGTCATCTGGGTGCGCCCCGGTATTCATAAAAGATACGACCGAGCGCAGCGATTGCAGCGCTTGCCAGAGCGGTGCAGTTTCAGAATTTTGCATAGCGTCCTTTAGTTTTTTCTGATCAGAAATGGACATGGTTTTCCCTTAATTGAATAGCGATAATGCCGGTGTTGTTGTTTGATGAATGATAATAGACGCGCCGCCGATGGCCGCTGTATTGCGGCCTGAAGCACCCTTGATAATGCGCGGCATGCTACGGTCTTTTCGGTTGGCCACTGAGCCGTGGGGCAGGGTAAGCTGGGCTATTAGCGCCTCGATAATACTATCGGGCATCGCTCCGCCCAACACCACGGTTTCTGGGTCAAAAATGTTTTCTATCATGCCAATTGCCAGGGAAAGATGCGTGGCTGCTTGGCCAATCCATGCCCGCAAATCGGGGTCATTTTCTGCCATAAGGCGGGTTATGGCCTGTGTGTCTATCGCCGTGTGGCCGCGCATTTCCAGATAGGTTTTGGCGGCCATGCGGCTGGCATAGGTCTCAAGGCAGCCCGAATTTCCGCAGGTGCAGATGTTGCCATCAATCTGGGTAATGATATGGCCAATTTCCCCAAAATTGCCAAACGCGCCGCTTTGCGAATGGCCGCCAGCAATAACCCCAAGGCCAAGGCCGGTGCCAAAATAGATAAAGCACAGATCGTCAATTTTGGTCGCAACGCCGGCAACACGCTCGGATATCGCCGCGGCCGTTGCATCATTTTCAACCACCACCGTGCAGCCCAGTGCTTTTTCAAAACTGTGTTTTATATCGGTATTTTGCCAGCCGGGTAAATTGGCATCGCCTATGCCGCTAAGCGCAGATTCTCCAAAAGGGCCGGGCATAACCACACCAACACCCAGCAGCTTGTCAGGGGGGCGTCCGGCGCTATTGATGGTTTTTTCAATCAGCGCACAGGCCATAGGAATCGCCCGCTCAGGCGTGGCGTTGCTTATGGCAATTCTGTCCGCCACGATCAGCTTGCCGTTTAGGTTAAGCACGGCACACACCATAGCGTCGGGGCGCATTTCAATCCCTACGGCATAGGATTCATCGGGGTTAAACCGGTATTGCACCACCGGTTTTCCGCGCTTTCCGGTTGTTTTTCCGACCACCTGAAGCAGGCCGTCAGCGGCCAGCGCGTCGGTGATATTTGAAACTGCCTGAACGCTTAATCCACATGATCTTGCGATCTCGGCCCGGCCGGTCGGCTCGTTTCTCCTGACATAATCCAGCACCACACGCCGGTTGTGGCCGCGGTTTCTGCCAGCATTTCCACCTTTGATTGTCGCCTTAGTATTTCGCAATACACGCACCTATTTAATTACTCAAGTAACTTGAATTAAATATTGACTTAATTTTGCCTTCGGTCAACACTTACGGACACAAACAGGAAAAATAATTCGGCTGGTGAAGAGTGATGAGCGCTCAACTATCTGTTATATAACAATAATATAAACCAACTTCGGAGGAAGAAATATGAAAATCTGGAAGAAAAACCTAACGGGATTCGCACTTGGTGCGGGTTTGGCGCTTGGCGCAACGGCTAGTCAGGCTGTTGAAATCGAGTATTGGCAGTACTTTTTTGAGGCCCGCGTAAACGCGATGGACACCTTGATTGAGATGTTTGAAGCCGAGAACCCAGACATCACAGTGAAGCAAACCACCTTCCCTTATGCGGATTATCGCACCAAGGTTGCGGCGGCCATTCCGGCGGGCGAAGGGCCTGATGTAGTGCAGCTGTTTTACGGCTGGTTAAATGATTATGTTGAGGCCGAGCTGATCACGCCGCTGCCGCTTGACGTTTTCCCGCTCGAGCAAATTCGCGCCGAGTTTTTTCCGATGGTGCAAGCCATGGAAAAAGACGGACAATATATGGCGCTGCCTACAGCCGTGCGCTCACTGGCGCTGTTTTATAACACCCGCCTATTTGAAGAAGCTGGCATTGATGGCCCGCCAACCACGCTCGACGAGCTGGTCGAAATTGCCACGGCGCTGACCAAAACCGACGCTTCGGGCAATATAACCCAAGTGGGCATTGCCACAGGCATGAACGCGCAAGACCACCATTGGTGGCGCGAGGTTCTTGTGCGCCAAATGGGGGGTGAACCCTATACTGGCGACTACCAAACCGTGACCTATAATAATGATGCGGGGGTAGCGGCGCTGCAATTCTATGCCGATCTGCAAATGACCCACGGCGCCACTTTGGCCGGGTTTATGGACGAACCACAGGCCGCGTTTAAAGCGGGCCGTGCTGGCATGCTGATTGATGGCTCTTTCCGTATTGGTGCGCTTGATAAAACGCGCGGATTGGAATGGGCGGTTACTGAATTGCCAGCGGGGCCGGATGGCATGCGGTCCAATTACTCCAGCTACTGGGTGAATGCGATTACCACCAAAGCCGAGGGCGAAAAGGCCGAAGCTGCGGCGCTATTCTTGGCGTTTATCACCACAGATGCGGCGATGCAGATTTGGCTGGATACGGTTGGCGAATTGCCTGCCAAGCCTTCAGCGGCGTTGACCGAGCAAAACAGCAATGACCCGGTATTTGGGCCGTTCATCCGTGGTTTGGCGTATGCCCACACCACCACATTTGTCAACGAAAGCGCACAGCGCCAAGTGTTGATGGATGCGATGCAGCGTATGTTGCTGGAAGACCAGTCTGCCACCGACTCCATGGCTGTTGCCGCGGATGCGGAGCAAGCAATTCTGGACGACTACTACGACTAAACCTATCTTGTGGCGGCGATTTCGCCGCCACAATCCTTAGCCTTGAAAGCGCCTTATGAACTTTTACCGAAACCTTTCAATTAAACAAAAGCAGGTTGTCTGGGCATGGTCGTTTCTGGCGATTCCTGTGCTATTCTATACTGTTATCCGCTTTTACCCCACTTTCGGCGCGGTTGTGCTTTCCTTTCAGGAGTGGAACCTGCTGAGTGATAAATCATGGGTCGGGCTCGAGAATTACCAAAAGCTGTTTAGTGATCCGGTTTTCTGGAAAGTGTTCAAAAACACCTTTGTATATCTGCTGATCGGCACCCCCCTCAGCCTCGTAATTTCCTTTGCCATTGCGTACCATCTTGATAAAGTTACCTTTATGCACGCCACCATTAGGGCGCTTTATTTCCTGCCGTTTATGACCTCGGCCGTGGCCATGGCCTGGCTCTGGCGCTGGTTTTACCAGCCGGTGCCTATTGGCCTGTTTAACAACATTTTGGCCAGCATTGGCATTCCGCAGCTGCCGTTTCTCAATTCAACCTTCTCGGCCTTGCCCTCCATTTTGGCCCCCGCTGTGTGGGCCGGGCTTGGCTTCCAAATCATCATCTTTATGGCCGGCCTACGCTCCATTCCCACCTCCTATTATGAGGCCGCAGAGATCGACGGCGTTGGCTCCTGGACCGTATTGCGCGAGATCACCATCCCGCTTCTAAAGCCCACCATCGTCTTTCTCGTTGTCTTCTCCTCCATCGGTTTTCTGCGGATTTTTGACCAAGTTTTCAATATGACAACCAACGACCCCGGCGGGCCGCTTAACTCAACCAAACCCTTGGTTTTGATGATCTACGACACCGCCTTTAATGCGTTTGATATGGGCTATGCCGCGGCCCAAACCGTTGTTCTCTTCACCATCCTGCTCATCGTTTCGCTTGTGCAGCTCTTCATCATGCGGGAGCGCAAATATGACTAATGCTTTTGACTACTCCAGAAAGCGCATTGCCCCCGCCAAGGTCATCCGCTGGACACTGCTGGCCCTAGGCGGCATCGCCATGGTTATGCCGATCGTGTTTATGCTTTCCACCTCGTTTAAGTGGCCGCACGAAATCTACAATCTCAAGATCATCCCCGATGAGCCAACGATTGAGAACTACACGTATGTGTTGGAAGATGGCCGCTTTTATCAATGGTTCTGGAACTCGCTGGTGATCTCCACCATCACCACCATTTCTGCCGTCCTTTTTGACTCAATCGTCGGCTACACCCTGTGCAAATTCCGTTTTCGCGGCCGGATGATCGTGTTTGTCGCCATTCTCTCCACCCTGATGATCCCCACCGAAATGCTGGTGATCCCGTGGTATTTAATGGCAAAAGATTTCGGCTGGCTCAACTCCTATTGGGGCATCATGTTCCCCGGTATAATGACAGCGTTCGGCACCTTTCTCATGAAGCAATTCTTTGAAAGCGTCCCGAATGACTTTCTGGAAGCCGCGCGGATTGACGGGCTAAACGAGTTCCAGATATGGTGGAGCGTGGCTATGCCGCTCGTAACCCCCGCCCTTTCTGCCCTCGCCATTTTCGTTTTCCTTGGCAATTGGACAGCCTTTATTTGGCCGCTCATCGTCACCAATGATCCCGAGCTTTATACCCTCCCTGTTGGCCTCACCACCTTTAGCGTCGAGCAATCGGTAGAGTGGGAGCTGATAATGACCGGCGCCGCCTTGGCAACTATTCCAACCCTGATCGTGTTTCTGGTGTTCCAGCGCTACATCATTCGCGGCGTTGTAATGACGGGGATAAAAGGATGAATGATACCTCGGTTTTTCCGGACCCGACCTATAAAAGCACCGTGCTCGCGCCGCTGTTTGAAGGGGCCAAAGCCCATTTTGCCCCCTCGGTGCGGGCCATTAATCAGGCGCATTTGGTAATGCTACATGATGTGGGTATTTTGAACGCGGAGGATGCCGCTGCCATCGCCAAAGCCTTGCAGGATATTGACGAAACCGTGGACCTCGCGGCGCTGGAATATACCGGCGAATACGAGGACTACTTTTTCCTTGTTGAGGCCGAGCTAAAGGCCCGCCTTGGCGCTGATTTGGCCGGGGCTTTACACACAGCGCGCTCGCGAAATGATATGGACCATACGGTTTTTAAAATGGTTCTGCGCGAGCGGACGCAGGCTTTGCTAACCCAAGCGCATGGGCTGGCAGAGGCGCTGATTAAAAAGGCCGTGGCTGAAAAAGCAACCCTGATTATTGCCTATACCCACGGCCAGCCGGCGCAGCCCAGCACCTATGGCCACTATCTGGCGGCCATGATCGAGGTGCTATTGCGCGATATTGCCCGCCTGCACGCGGCAAGTGACGCGCTGCAATTCTGCCCCATGGGCGCGGCGGCCATCACCACCTCTGGCTTTCCGATAGACCGCCCCCAAATGGCCCGCCTGCTCGGCTTTGAAGCGCCTCTACAAAATTCATACGGCTGCATTGCCAGTATTGATTACGTTACGGGGCTTTATTCCGCCATAAAGCTGATGTTCCTGCATCTTGGCCGCGTGGTGCAAGACCTGCAATTTTGGAGCAGCTTTGAGGTCGGCCAGCTTTATGTGCCTAATAGCCTCGTGCAGATCAGCTCGATCATGCCGCAAAAGCGTAATCCGGTGCCGATTGAGCACCTGCGGCTGCTGTCTTCGCTCACGGTTGGGCGGTGTGATACCATTGTAAACACCATGCACAACACACCTTTTACCGATATGAACGACAGCGAGGGTGAGGTGCAACAAGCCGGATATGCAGCTTTTGACAGTGGCGCGCGGGTGCTAGATTTGCTCACGGCGTTTATTCCAGCTACCAGCATTAACGCCAAAAATGTGCAGCGAAACACGGATGCAAGCTGCATTACGGTTACAGAACTTGCGGATACTTTGGTGCGCGCAGACGGGCTTTCTTTTCGGCAAGCGCATGAGATTGCGGCGATCACGGCGCAGAGCGTTATTGCCAGCGGGCAGCCACTGGCCGCGGGCTATGCTGATTTTAGCGCTGCCTTTCAGGCAGAAACTGGGCGTGCTTCAAGCCTTGGCTTGGCCGCATTCGAAACCGCTGTTTCAGCGCAAAACTTTGTGGATCAACGCGATATTTACGGCGGCCCTGCCGCTGCCCCCTTGGGGGCAGCGCTCAGGGGCTATCGAGATGAATTGACAGCTTGGCAGCAGGCTTTGTCGGCCAAAACGGCACAATCCAAAACAACAGAAACATCCCGCATCGCCGCATTTCAGCGCTTGGCAGATAAAACAGGAGCCACATAATGGCAACGGTAGAACTTAAAAAACTGACAAAATCTTTTGGTAAAACCGAAGTGTTACACGGCATTGACCTCATGGTCGAAGACGGCGAATTTGTGGTGTTTGTTGGCCCCTCAGGCTGCGGAAAATCCACCACTTTGCGGCTTTTGGCTGGTTTGGACGAGGTGACCTCGGGCCAAATTTTGATCGGAGGCGAGGTGGTGAACAACCTTGCGCCCAAAGAGCGCAACATCGCCATGGTGTTCCAGAATTACGCGATTTATCCGCATATGACCGTGCGCAAAAACATTGGTTTTGGCTTGCGCACGGCCAAAATGCCCAAAGCCGACAAAGAAAAGCGCATAGACGAAGTGGCCGAAATTCTCGGGATGACGGACCTGTTGGAGCGCCGTCCCGCGCAGCTTTCAGGCGGGCAAAGGCAGCGGGTGGCCATTGGCCGCGCGATGGTGCGCAACCCCTCTGTGTTTTTGTTTGATGAGCCGCTTTCAAACCTAGACGCGCAGCTCCGCACCCAAATGCGGCTTGAAATCAAGAAGTTACACCAAGATGTTGGCACCACAATTATTTTTGTAACCCATGATCAAGTTGAGGCAATGACGCTGGCCGACCGGATTGTGATTATGAAAGACGGCCATATTCAGCAGGTTGGCACCCCTTCGGATGTGTTCCAAAACCCGGCCAATATGTTTGTCGCGCAATTCATCGGCGCGCCCTCAATGAACATGCTGGAAGGCACGGTTATTGACGAGGGCATTCAGCTTGGGGCGGGGCCGGTGATTGCGCATAAAAACCAGTTTCCTGTCGATAAAATTACAGTTGGCATCCGCCCCAGTGCACTTGTGCCAGCTACGGGTGGCGCGCCAACGTTGATGGCGGGCACGATCGCGATCGTTGAGCCGCTTGGCGCTGAAAGCCTCGCTTACGTTGATATTAACGGCACGATGGTGATCGCGACCGTATCTGGCCGGACCCCGCCAATCGTTGGCGATGTGCTGCCGCTAACCTGCCCGCCGGAAGACATTCACTTTTTTGATACAGCCAGCGGCAAGGCGCTATCGTGAGCGCAAAAGTATTATGTGTCGGGCGTATTTACTGCGATCTGGTTTTCTCGGGGATAGTAGATCTGCCGCGCGCGGGGCAGGAAACATATGCGAAAGACCTTACACTTTTTGCTGGTGGCGGGGCCTATATTACGGGCGCATATCTCGCAGCTGCAGGGCTAGAGACCAGCCTATGCGGGATCATTCCCAATGGGCTATTCGGAGCGGCAATCGAGGATGAATTGGCAGGCTCCGGCCTGAATTTGCGCGCGTGCCAAAATGCGGGTGCACATGTGCAGCCGCAAGTTACGGTCGTGATGTCATCCGAATTTGACCGTGCATTTTTAACACGACGCACGGGGGCTGCCTTGCCTGATACATTTAGCCAAACCATAGCCACAGGGGGCTTTACCCATCTCCACATTGCCGAGCTTGCCACCCTGCAAGAGCACCCCGAATTGATCACACTCGCCAAACAAAACGGCCTGAGTATTTCTCTGGATTGCGCATGGGATGAAGCGGCCATGACCGCGCCAAATGGTATGGACTTGCTAAAGAATGTTGATCTGTTTTTGCCAAATGAACCGGAGCTTTTGAAAATCTCACCCTCTGACGACGGGGTTGATGGGGCCGCTAAAAAACTGGCAGAGTCCGGCCCGATAGTGGTGGTTAAGCGCGGGGCTGCGGGAGCGGGGTATTGGGGGCCAAACGGAAATTATTCCGCGGCCCCGCTGAAAACGGCCAAAGCGATAGACCCAACCGGCGCAGGCGATGCCTTTAACGCCGGATTTTTGGCGCGTTGGCTAACCGATGCGTCGCCGGAGGACTGTTTGAAAAACGGCAACGCGTTTGGCATGGCGGCCATAGGCCAGCTGGGTGGGGCGACCGCGGCGCGGTCGCTTAAATCTCAAACTGTTGCTGTATAAACTGTAGCGCGAGTTGTAGGCCGTCGGGCGCAATCCCGTGGCCCGTGCCTTTGGAAATATGCGTGAAAACCTCATAGCCAACTTTGGTAAGCGCATCGGCGGCTTCGGGCAAAGATTGCAGCGGCACAACCTCGTCAGCATCACCATGGATCAGCAAAATCGGTAAGTGGCTTTGCGCTTCGTCTTCCAGTGTTTCTGGCGCCAGCAAGCGGCCTGAAAAGCCCACAACCCCTGCCAGTGGTGCGGCGCGGCGCGGGGCAATATGAAGCGAAATCATCGTGCCTTGTGAAAAGCCAACTAGTAAAGTGTGGGTCTCATCAATGCCTTCAGCCAGCATTGTTTCGTCCAGCCACGCGTTGAGCAATGCAGCCGCGCTCGCCATGCCCTCTGTTGCCTCGGCCTCGCTAGAGCCATCTAGCCACGGGATCGGAAACCACTGAAACCCCATAGGGTTGCCCGTGCAGAGCTGCGGAGCGTTTGGCGCATAAAAAACCACATCGGGCAGGTGCTCGGCCATAGGGTCTGCCAGGCCAATCAGATCATTCCCGTCTGCCCCGTACCCATGCACAAATACAACCATATATTTGCCATTGCCTGATTTAGCTGCCCGCCTTGGGCCATTGAGTTCTGCCATTTAGGTCATTCCTTCTCGATCTTTGATCAGATGGTAATAGGTGAAAAGCAAGCGCGCAGCAACAGCTCGCCAAGGCGACCACGCCTCCGCCATTTGCCGTAGTTCTTTTTCCTTCGGGCGCTCTGGCAGGCCAAATAATATC
Organism: Paracoccaceae bacterium; assembly: GCA_002402045.2. Taxonomy (GTDB): domain Bacteria; phylum Pseudomonadota; class Alphaproteobacteria; order Rhodobacterales; family Rhodobacteraceae; genus UBA3077. The sequence continues at coordinate 41,069 of NVUX02000002.1, forward strand.
CGCGCAGATTCTTGCAAGGCAAGGTCGCCCGCAGCAAAAACATCGGCCCGCCCAAGGCTAAACATGCAATAAATCTCGGCCGTCCAAATGCCGATACCCTTTACCTCGGTTAGGGCAAGCACCACCGTTTCAGAGCGCTGGCAGCGCAAGGCCGCAAAATCAATCCGATGTTCGGCCAGCGCCTTGCCGTATCCTGCCTTTTGCCGCGAAAGCCCGATTTCGCGTAATTCTTCCAGACTCAGCTCCAAAATGGCGTCGGCTTCCGTTGCCCCCGCCGCTTCAAGCTTGGCCCAAACACCCCGCGCCGCCGCCACCGAGATCTGCTGCGATACAATCGCAGACAGCAGCGCCTCAAACCCATCTTCGCGCAGGCGAAGCGGCAAAGGCCCCAGTTGCCCAAGCGCCTTGGAAAATTGCGGCTCTACTTTCGCTAGCCAAGCTGCCCCCTTGGCAACATCCGCGGAGTTTCTAATAATATATTCGTCCATAGCGGCCTTTCTAAAAACCAAAAGCATGACAGGATATGCCCAATTTCTAAAGGACAAATGTATCAGTGCAGCGCGCGTGAGATCTCGCCAAAAGCGCAAGGGCTGACGCGCTGCGTGTATCGGCGTGGCATCATTGCCGCAGCCCGCATTTTGCCTCTGGCCATTCGCAATACACAAGCATACAAATCTCACCATGACACATACGATAAATGATTCACTGGCCAAGCGAAACCTTGCGGTTTTGATCACGGCGCAGGCGGTGCTCGGCGCGCAAATGGCGATCAGCTTTATTCTCGGCGGTCTCGCCGGGCAATATCTGTCGCCCAATCCCTGCCTTGCCACCCTTCCGATTTCGCTCATCATCCTCGGCTCTATGCTCTCGGCCCCCGTGATGTCGACGATCATGCAAAAATATGGCCGCCGCGCAGGCTTTCATCTGGGCGTTACCGCGGGCGGGCTAAGCGCGGCCATTCAGGTTTATGCGCTGTATAATCAATCGTTCAAGCTGTTTTTGCTCGGTGGGTTTCTTACGGGCATATATATGTCGGCTCAAGGGTTTTATCGCTTTGCCGCCACAGATACCGTTTCGCCTGCGTTTATGCCCAAAGCTATTTCCTGGGTCATGGCGGGTGGCTTGCTGGCCGCCATTATTGGCCCGCAGCTCGTGAAGCTCACCCAAGATGCCCTAGCTCCTGTACCTTTTGCCGGTGCCTATCTTGCCGTGATCGGGCTTAATATATTTGGTATTTTTCTGTTTATGGCGCTTAAAATTCCCAAGCCAAAACCCGTGGAGCCGGGCCAATCATCCGGCCGGACCATTGGGCAGCTCTTGCGCACGCCACAAATCGCGGTCGCAATTATCAGCGCCATGGTGGCTTATTCCCTGATGAATTTGGTGATGACCTCCACCCCCCTTGCCGTGGTTGGCTGCGGCTTCGGGACAAACCAAGCCGCAGATATTGTCTCGGCCCACGTGCTTGCCATGTATGTGCCATCGTTTTTTACCGGATATTTTATCACATGGTTTGGTGTGCGAAAGGTTATTGCGGCGGGGCTGGTTATTTTGGCGGCTGCGGGCGTTACGGCGCTCAACGGTGTGGAGATCGAGAACTTCTACGGCGCGCTGATCTTGCTTGGCATTGGCTGGAATTTCGGCTTTATCGGCGGCACCACTATGCTGGCGGACTCTCATACGCCCAGCGAACGTGGGCGTGTGCAGGGGCTAAATGATTTTCTGGTGTTCGGCATGGTCACACTGGCCTCGCTCAGCTCTGGCGGGCTGATGAACTGCTCTGGCGGCACGGCAGAAGAGGGTTGGCAGGCGGTAAACCTAGCGATGCTTCCATTGCTGGCACTGGCCGGTGGCGCGCTTGTGTGGTTCGCTATTTCGGGCAAAGGGCGCGAAGCGGCATAAAGAAGGCCTACCAACGCCCAACCAACCTACGCCAGCGCAGGGTTGCCATTTTACGGGCCGGAGATTCTTCTAGCCCGCCACGCATAATATCCTCGGGGTGTTTACGCGCGTGGTTTAATGTGGCATCGGCGCGCCACCCCGCCAAAAGGGCAGGGGCCAGCGCGGGCGGAATATGGCGGCGCAGCCTTCGTGCCTTTGCTATGCAATTTTGAGCCTCGGTAACAACGTCCGAAAGGTTTTCAGGCAAAGGGCTGCGCCTGCGCGCCTGCAATTCAGGCGCCGCACGTAGCATGGCGGCCACGCCCGCCCCATAAGCAAAATCATTGATAATGGGCATGTGCTCTGGCGTGGCCCCCAGCACCTTGGAGGCCAGCGCCATTACGCTGCCTGATGTGTTTTTAATGTAGCTATCAAACCCGGCACGCCCCGCAATAGGAGTTGAATCAAGGTCAGCATGGCGGGCTTCGATCAGGTTTTCAAATACCTCGCGCGGTAGCGTATGGTCAAAGATAACCTCTCGTAAAGCGGGCAGGATTTCGTGGCTGTTCACACGCTTCCCATGGTAAATTTTGCCAATTTCATCGGCCCACCATTGCAGCCTAATCTGCGCCACCAGCGGCTCGGGGCTGGCCCAAGGGGCGCGGGCAATTTCAAGATTCACCGCGTAAATCGCCATTAAGGCGTTGCGGGCCTCGGGCGGGGCTGATTGGGCCGAAAGAAAGCGATCAGGGTCGCCCGCTTTCACTAGTTTTTCACAGGATTCAAAGCTCATGGTGGTGGTATCCGTTGTGGTCAATGCTGAACAAATCAGGAGATTTGATCTCCATCAGGCTTTCAAAGTTGCAGGTGCGGCCATATTTACAAAGCACCATCGTCTTTTCGCAATGGCGCAGTAGATAGATCATTTGAGGGCCTCGGAAATGAGCGCATATGTTTCCGGGGCATCCACAAGGTCTAGGTGGCCAAGCCCTTCAAGCAGGTGATATTGGCCATTTGTGGTGGCCTTGCCCATGGTTTTCTCATAGCGCGCCGCGTGAAAGGCCTCGTCTTCGCTTCCGGCGATCAGGCTGAAATCTGGCAGCATGGAAATGTCCTTCATGTAATCACTGCGGGGCGCAAAGCCCATCATCATCCGGTAGCTATATCCGCGCGTGGCCGTGTGGCCCAGAGGGCCGTTTAGAACCGAGTCAGGAAATTTGAATTGAATGGAAATACGGAAATTATGGTCGCGATCCCGCACTAGATTAAAAAGTGCAAGCCCGATGATACGACGGGTAAGCGGATAGGCCCAATGGGAGCTCTTTCGCGCTGTTGGGGCATTATACTTGAGGAAAGGCGCCAGCAATATCACGTGGTCAATTTGCCCTTTTAGCCCGCCCGCTGCGGCGCGAATAACCAGCCCGCCACCTGATGAATGCCCCAGCAAAACCAGTTTTTGCCCCGGTTTTCTGTAGGTCTTTACGAGGTCAGCCAAATCATCTTCGAGCTGGTTTATATAATCAATATCGCCGCGCCTTTCAGGCGTCTCGCCGTGGCCGCGCAAATCAGGCACCAGCACCTCGGCCAAGCCGCTTTCCGCGATTTTTTTAGCGAGGGTTTGAAACTGCGCCCCATGCCAGCCAGAGCCATGAACCATAATCAAAAGCGGGGCGTTATCACATGCGAGGTGGCGCAGGGGCAGCGCGCTGCCGTCACGGGCCTCAAAACTGATGAGCGGAATTTCATCGGTTTTGGAAGGCAGCCGGCTAAAATCTAGCCCGTCGCCGCGAAGATCTTTGAGCGGGCGGTGCGAGGCGATGAGCCCAAGGGCAATGGCGGCATAGCCCGCAGCGCCAACCCCGATGGCCGTGAGGACGTCGACAATCATGTCAATCATACCGGCTCCACCAGATAAACCACATAATCGTACTCGCCAAAATGAGCGTCATAAACCGCGATTTCGGCTTCGGTCTCTGCAATCACCTCATCCATCACGGGGTTTTGCCCTTTCAGGCGTGCGATATTTGCGCGCAAGGCATTGTAATAAGCCTCCCACCCTGCGCGGCCCAGTGGCTCGGCAGAAAGCACCTTAAAACCACAGGACTCTATGCGGGCATTCAGGCCATTTTGGCTGTCCATCGCTGGATAGGCCTCGGCCCAGAAGGCCTTGGCCTCAGCGCTTGCTTGCTCGCGCCAAACCACCTCGGAAAACGCGACCTTTCCCCCCGGGCGCAGGTGGCCACGCCACGCCTCCAGCACGGTTTCAACGCCAAAGAAATATACGGCGCCCGCGCACCAGATCAGGTCAAAATCGCCCTCTACCCAGAGCATATCGCCGACACGAAAATCTGCCCGAAGCCCGCGCGCCTTGGCGGCCTCGATAAATTCAGCCTGCTTATCCACCCCGATCAGTTCCACATTGGGCAGGGCACGCGAAAGGATTTTGCTATCTGCGCCCGTGCCACAAGCGGCATCCAGCACGCGGCCCAAGGGAGGGGTATCAGCGATTTCGAGCACATTTAGCAAGCTGTCTATCGTGCCCGGCCCCTCGCGGGGCAGGCCGCTATAAAGCTGCATAAAGGCGCCAAATGCCTCAGACATCCGCTGCGCCGTCCCGTATTAGCTTCCAGCGAATGGCGTCCAAAAGCGCCTGAAAAGACGCATCCACAATATTGGCCGAAACCCCCACGGTAGACCACCGCTGCCCCGCGCTATCTTCCGAGTCAATCAGTACCCGCGTCACCGCCTCGGTGCCGCCATTGGTGATACGCACCTTAAAATCCACCAGCCGCATATCGTCGATCATCGCCTGATATGGCCCAAGGTCTTTGGCCAGCGCCTTGGCCAAGGCGTTTATCGGCCCGCTATCTTTGCCGAGCTCGTCCATGCTATCAGACACCGAAAGCTTCTTTTCCCCACCAACTTTCACCGCCACCACGGCCTCCGAAAGCGTTACCACTTTGTTGGCCTTGTTTTTGCGCCGCTCCACCGTGACCCGATAGCGCTTTACCTCGAAAAAGCTTGGCATGACCCCAAGCACTTCGCGTGCCAATAGCTCAAAGCTGGCCTGCGCGCTATCATAAGCATAGCCGTTATCCTCGCGCTTTTTTACGAGATTCAAAATCTCCAGCAGGGCAGGGTCACCCTTTTTCACCTCAATGCCCGCATCCACTAGCCGCGCCCGCAGGTTGCTTTGCCCCGCTTGGTTGGACATCGGGACAAGCCGCGCATTGCCCACGGTCTCGGGCGGAATGTGCTCATAGGTGGTTGGGTCTTTGAGAATGGCGCTGGCATGCAGCCCCGCCTTATGCACAAAGGCCGAGGCCCCGACATAAGCCGCGCTGGCATTCGGCACGCGGTTTAAGGTTTCATCCAGCATGCGCGAGAGTTTTGTAAGCCCCGCGAGGCGGCTTTTCGGCACGTTAATCTCGTAGCGGCTGGCATACGGTTCCTTGAGCAGCAACGTCGGGATCAGCGTTACAAGGTTGGCATTGCCACAACGCTCGCCAAGACCATTGAGCGTGCCCTGAATTTGCCGCACCCCCGCATCCACTGCCGCTAGGCTGTTGGCCGCCGCGTGCTCGGTGTCATTATGGGTATGAATGCCGATATGGTCTCCGGGAACGCCCGCCTTGATAAGCGCCGAAACACCGGCCTTGATATCGTCAGGCAAAGCCCCGCCATTGGTGTCACACAACACCACCCAGCGGGCACCCGCGTGATAAGCCTCAAGGCAGCATTTTAGGGCATAATCAGGGTTGGCCTTATAGCCGTCAAAGAAGTGTTCCGCATCAAAAAGCACCTCGCGTGAAAGGCTGCGCAGGTGGGAAATGCTGGCGGTAATGTTTTCCACATTGGCGGGGAGGTCGATGCCCAGCGCCGTGGTCACATGAAAATCATGGGTTTTGCCGACAAGACAAATGGCAGGCGTGCCCGCATTGACGACACCCGCCAAAACCTCGTCATTGGCCGCTGAGCGCCCCGCGCGTTTGGTCATGCCAAAGGCGGTAAAGATGGCGTTTTTTAGCGCGGGCGCATTGTCAAAAAACTCGCTGTCGGTCGGGTTTGCCCCCGGCCAGCCGCCCTCGACATAATCAATGCCCAGATCATCCAACGCCAGCGCAATGCGGGTTTTATCGGCAGCGCTAAAATCAACGCCTTGGGTTTGCTGGCCATCCCGCAGGGTGGTGTCGTAGAGGTAGAGGCGCTCAGTCATGTGCGACTCCTTGTCCGGCGTGCGGGACAACGCCCGTCCAGCTTGCGGGCGTGTGTTACCCTTCGTTTCTTGTGATCGCACATCACAACCCCTCTAGTATTTTTTCCAACTCGTTAAAGTCGGCGTCTTCGGTCAGGCTGGCGCTTGGTCGCTGCACCAAAGCGGTTAATTCAAGCCCAGAGGCGAGCGCTAGCGCTTTGATTGTATCCGCTTGCGCGAATTCCCTCGCGTTTCGAAGGGTATTCCAGTGGTTCGCAATTTTTTCGGCAATCCAGAAATTGGGCGTCTGTTCACTTAACCCAGAAACAATTCCAGATTTATCGGGTGCTGAATACCAGCTTGAGACACTCGGTGTCAAAAAACCTAGGACATTCGCAGTTGCAACGAAATTGGCTACTGGCATCCTTTCCAATAATGCGTCTTTGTAGGCCTTGCCCAAGGCGGCCATAGCGTCATGTGTGTTGAGATCGTTAGCCAGAGCAGCAATCACTTCGGGCAACACTTCGCCGCGCGCCAGATCTTCGCCACTCAAACCGATTGCCATGTAGTGCCACTTTGAAAGCGTATCCCTTGCATGTCTCGCCTTTTCATCCGTCCAATCCATCGGCTTGCGGTAATGTGTCGTCATTAACACAAACCGCATCACCTCGCCCGGCACGCCTTGATCCAGTAAATCCTTCACAGTAAAGAAATTGCCCAAGCTTTTGGACATCTTCTTGCCCTCCACCTGAAGCATTTCGTTGTGCATCCAAACCTTGGCAAAATCCCCTGAAGGATTGGCGCAACAGCTCTGTGCGATCTCGTTTTCATGGTGTGGAAATTGCAAGTCGAGGCCGCCGCCATGAATATCAAAGCTTTCGCCCAGCAGGTCCAGCGCCATGGCCGAGCATTCAATATGCCAGCCGGGGCGGCCATAGCCAAACGGGCTTTCCCAGCCCGGCTGGTCGCCTGTGGACGGCTTCCACAAAACAAAATCCATCGGATCGCGTTTATAGTCCGCCACTTCCACCCGCGCACCCGCCCGCATGTCTTCCAGTTTGCGCCCCGAGAGCGCGCCGTAGGCATCATAGGAATTCACATCAAACAGCACATGGCCTTCGGATTCGTAGGCATTGCCCCGTCTAATCAGCTCAGAAATCATCGTTACCATCGGCTCGATATACTCGGTTGCCCGTGGCGCATGGTCTGGCCGCAGCGCTCCCAGCGCGTCCATATCCTCAAGAAACCAGCCGATGGTTTCGTCGGTAATGTCCCGAATATCCCGCCCCGTTTCGGCGGCCTTGGCGTTGATTTTATCATCCACATCGGTGAAATTGCGCACATAGGTCACGTGGCCCTCGCCATAAACATGCCGCAGCAGCCGATACAGCACATCAAACACCACCACAGGGCGGGCGTTGCCCAAATGCGCGCGGTCATACACCGTGGGGCCACACACATACATGCGGACATTCTCGAGATCAATCGGCACAAAGGTCTCTTTGCGGCGGGTTTTGGTATTGTAGAGCTTAATCATAGGGGTATCCAGACGCGGGTTTGCCGCGACAGGCTTAGCATTTCAAATTTGATTTGGAAATAAAGAACCCGCCGCTTAACGATGTGTTAGCAGATAATACAAATTGAGCAGATGCAGATCGAGGTTCTCATACCCAAATTGCTAGCAGAAATCTGGGCTTGGTGCAAGCCTATGCATGGGCAAAATAAGCTGCGGCCTGTTTGGTAGCTTTTCTTAATTCTCAGCGCTGTGAGAAATGTCGATACTAAGCAAGGTAAAGCGCTACTTTTGCTATTTCGGGGTCATTCGTATGGCGGCATCCAGCCGTATCACCTCGCCATTGAGCATCTGGTTTTCCACGATGTGTCGCACAAGGTCCGCAAATTCGGCAGGCTTGCCGAGGCGGGGCGGAAACGGCGATTGCGCGCCTAAGCTTTCCTGCACCTCCGTTGGCAGCCCTTCCAGCATCGGGGTTAAAAACAGCCCTGGGGCAATCGCCATTACACGCACGCCGCTGCGGGCCAAATCTCGCGCCATGGGCAAAGTTAGCGCCGCTACGCCGCCTTTTGAGGCCGCATATGCGGTTTGGCCGATCTGCCCTTCAAAAGCGGCCACACTGGCGGTGTTAATGATAACCCCGCGCGCGCCGTCAGCATCCAGCGGGCTTTGCCCTGCCATCAGTGCTGCGCATTGGCTGGCCACGTTAAAACTGCCGATCAAGTTGATGTTGATCGCCTTGGCAAACAAGGCCGCATCATGGGCATTCCCGTCGCGGTCCACCGTTTTGGCCCCGGGCGCAATGCCTGCGCAATTCACGCAAATTCGCGGCGAAAGGCCCGTAAGGCCTGCCGCTACCGACTCCGAATCAGATACATCAACCTGATGAAAGCTGCCGCCGATATCGGCCGCTACAGCCTCACCGCGCGCGGCGTTCATATCAAAAATCGCCACGTGCGCACCGGCGTCTGCCAGCATCCGAGCCGTGGCTTCCCCTAGGCCCGAGGCCCCGCCCGTAACAACCGCCTGTAAACCTTCAATTTGCATGGTTAAACCCTTTCAATCGCAATGGCCGTGCCTTCGCCGCCGCCGATGCATATCGCCGCCACGCCTTTTTGCAGCCCACGGTGCTTGAGTGCGTGCAGCAGTGTAACGATTATTCGCGCCCCCGAGGCCCCAATAGGGTGGCCAAGCGCTGTCGCCCCGCCGTTCACATTTACAATGTCCCGCGCCAGCCCCATCTCGGCCATAAACGCCATTGGCACCACGGCAAACGCCTCGTTAACCTCCCAAAGGTCCACTTCGCTGGTCTCCCAGCCGATCCGCTTAAGCAATTTTTGCGCCGCATGCACAGGCGCTGTGGTAAACCACCCCGGCGCCTGTGCATGGCTTTCATGCCCCAAAATCCGCGCCAAAGGCTTAAGGCCTCGCGCCTTGGCCTCGCTTTCCCGCATCAAAACCAACGCCGCTGCGCCGTCGGATATTGAGCTGGCATTGGCTGCCGTTACGGTGCCATCCTTCTTAAATGCAGGCCGCAAATTCGGGATTTTGTCGGGCCGCGCATTGCTGGGCTGCTCGTCAATGCTCACCGTCACCTCACCCTTGCGGGTTTTTAACACTACGGGTGTGACCTCGGCATCAAACGCCCCGCTTTCAATCGCAGCCACGGCATTGCTGAGCGATTTCAAGGCATAAGCGTCTTGGTCTTCACGGCTAAACTGGTATTTTTCGGCGCAATCCTCGGCAAAGCTACCCATCAGGCGGCCCTTGTCATATGCGTCTTCCAGCCCGTCGAGGAACATATGGTCAATAACCTCCCCATGGCCGATTCGCGCCCCGCTGCGCATTTTGGGCAGCAGGTAAGGCGCGTTGGTCATGCTCTCCATGCCGCCCGCAACCACTACACTTCCGTTGCCAGCCAATAGCTGGTCATGCGCCATCAACGTGGTTTTCATGCCCGAGCCGCACATTTTATTTACCGTGGTGGCGGGCACATCTTCGCCCAACCCCGCCGCAAATCCGGCCTGCCGCGCGGGGGCCTGCCCTTGCCCAGCCGGCAAAACACAGCCCATCAGCAGCTCGCTGACCTGATCGGCTTTCAGGCCCGAATTAGCCAGTGCTGCCTTAATGGCTGCCCCGCCAAGCGCTGCAGCCGAAGCTGTGCCTAAAGCCCCCTGAAAGCCCCCCATAGGGGTGCGTGATGCACCAACAATTACGATAGGATCGGACATAGCATAACCTCACATATAACTGACCGTTTGTTCAGTTATACGCCGATTTCCCGCCATGTCACCCCCAAACGCCCTCAAGCCATGCAACGATTCGGCGCGGCGCGGGTGCTTTGGTGCCACACACACAATGCCTGACGCGCCGCATCGCTTACCTTTGGCTGGCGTTGTCGCCACGGCAGATGGGAGGGTGGCCAAAAACATGAACATCCCCGCCGCCGAGCCTTTGCCGAAAACGGAAATTCAAGCCCGGCCTATGCTTCTACACTCGCACCACGCTCGCGGTAAGGTGTGGTGCTAAAATGCGCGCGGTAGCATTTTGAAAAATGTGACGGCGAGGCAAAGCCGCTGGCCAGGGCTACATTTATCACCGACATATCGGTCTGCATCAGCAGGTTTCGCGCCTTTTGCAGCCGCAGCTCCATGTAATACCGTTTGGGTGAGCGGTTCAGGTAGCGCCGAAAAAGCCGCTCCAACTGCCGGGTCGACATCCCGGCCTGCGAGGCGAGTTCGGGTGGCGAAATTGGCTCCTCAAGGTTACCTTCCATCATTTTGATGACCCCCGAAAGCTTGGGGTGCCGCACGCCTATGCGGGTCGGAATGCTGAGGCGCTGCTCGTCTTTTCCTGTGCGGGCCGTGGTGTAAATCATCTGGTCCGCCACCGCATTTGCAAGGTCTGGCCCGTGGTCAGTGGCAATCAGGTTTAACATCAAGTCGGTCACAGCGGCCCCACCGGCGGCGGAATAGCGGTTTTTATCAACCACAAATACGGCGTTTGAAACCTCTAGGTCAGGAAATTCCTCTATCAGGGATTCGCGGTTTTCCCAATGAATCGTGGCGCGAACACCTTGTAGCAGCCCAGCTTTCGCCAGGAAATAAGTGCCTGTACACAAGCCGCCAAACGCCACGCCTTTGCGGGCCTCGCGCCGCGCCCAGTTCATTAGCTTGGCATTCACCGCTACCTTTATGCGCGTACCACCGCAGACCATCACGGTATCGGTCCGCTCAAGGCTCACCAGCTCTGTATCAACTTCTATTTTTATGCCCGATGAACAGCTCACAGGTTGGCCATCTTCTGTGGCCAGCGACCATTTATAGAGTTCTTGTCGTGCCATTCGGTTTGCCAGCCGCAAGGCTTCGATCGCGTCTGAAAACGAGATTAGCGAGTAGCTCGGCAGCAGTAGAAACACAAAGCGCTTCGGTTTTGGGGCGATATCAGACATGGGCACCTACGAAAATATGGGGGAATCGACCGCTGGAAAGACCCTGCTGGTAACATTATTCATCTTGAAGATTTTATAGCGCTGGTCAATACAAAAACTGCCGTTATGATGAGCTCTGTTAATTTTCAACTAGGAGTAAAAACAATGGGAAACACTTGGACCAAATCTGACTGGCGCAACAAGCCCCGGATACAGATGCCCGAGTATCTGGACGAGGCGGCTTTAACCACCGTAACCGATCGTTTAGCCCGATACCCATTGTTGGTATTTGCTGGCGAAGCCCGCCGCCTAACCCGCGAATTGGGCGAGGTGGCCGAGGGCCGCTCGTTCTTGCTGCAAGGTGGCGATTGTGCTGAAAGCTTTGATGAGTTCTCATCGGATTTGATCCGCGACACATATAAAGTGATGCTGCAAATGGCGGTGGTGCTAACATTCGGTGGGCAAACCCCGATTGTGAAGGTGGGCCGGATGGCGGGGCAATTTGCCAAGCCGCGCTCGGCCGATACTGAAACTGTGGACGGCGTTGAGCTGCCAAGTTTTCGCGGTGATATCATCAACGGATTTGAGTTTAACTCTGAAAGCCGGATACCTGACCCCGAGCGGATGCTGCGGGCCTACACCCAGTCAGCCGCGTCGCTAAACTTGATTCGCGCCTTTTCGCAGGGCGGTTTTGCCGACATTAAGCGCGTGCACCAGTGGACTCTGGAAAGCACCGAGGGCGGTGCAGGCTATGAGGAATACCACGAGCTGGCGCGGGATATTTCGAAATCTCTCGCCTTTATGGAGGCCGCTGGCATTTCGGGAGAAACCGTGGATGCGATGAAACGGGTGAGCTTCTATACCAGCCACGAGGCGCTTTTACTTGAGTATGAAGAGGCGCTGTGCCGACAGGATAGCGAAACCGGTGACTGGATTGCCGGCTCGGGCCATATGATATGGATCGGCGATCGCACTCGCCAGCCTGACGGCGCGCATGTGGAGTTTGCCCGTGGGGTGATTAACCCGATCGGTATGAAATGCGGCCCGACGATTAAGCCTGACGAGCTGCTAACGCTGATCGACAAGTTGAACCCTGACAACACGGCAGGGCGGCTCACGCTTATTTGCCGCTTTGGGGCTGGCGAAGTGGGCAACCACCTGCCAGCGCTTATTCGCGCGGTTGAGCAGGAAGGCCGCAAGGTTGTTTGGTCTTGTGATCCGATGCACGGCAACACCATTAAATCGGCCAGCGGTTATAAAACCCGTCCGTTTGAGCGGGTGCTGGGCGAGGTTCAGGAGTTCTTTGCTATTCACAAATCTGAGGGTACCCACGCAGGTGGTGTGCATTTTGAGATGACAGGCAAAGACGTGACCGAGTGCACGGGTGGCTTGCGCGAAGTGAAAGACGAAGACCTTTCAAGCCGTTACCATACGGCCTGTGACCCGCGCTTGAACGCCTCGCAATCGCTTGAGTTGGCGTTTTTGGTGGCACGTGAGCTGCAAGCGCAAAATGAGGCCCGCGCCCGTGGCTGACTGGGTAATGGTGCTGACCTCGGCTAACGGGGTCAGCGATGAACAGGTGATGCAGGCGCTTTCGGGAGTAACCTCGGACGCGCCGCGTCGACTTTCGGACTGTGCTGTTGATGTGGCTCTGCGCGGCGCGCGGCCAGCGGTGGCGCTTGCGGGGGTGGATGTAAACTTTGTGCCAGCTGAAAACCGTGAGAAAAAACTGCTGATTGCGGATATGGACAGCACAATCATTCCCGTGGAATGCATTGACGAGCTGGCGGATTTTGCGGGGGTGAAAGACCAGATTTCTGAGATTACCGAAGTGGCGATGCGCGGCGAGATGGGCTTTGAGGAAAGCCTTGAGGCGCGTGTGGCTTTGCTGGCGGGGCTGGAGGACGGCGCGTTAGCGCGTGCGTATGTAGAGCGAATTTCGATAAACCCCGGCGCGCGGACGCTGGTGAAAACGATGAATGACCGCGGAGCCTATACGGCGCTGGTTTCGGGTGGCTTTACTTACTTTACAGAAAAAGTGGCTGCTGATGTGGGGTTTCAACATAACCGTGCGAATGTGCTAAACATGGCGGATGGCGTGCTGGATGGCACGGTCACCAAGCCGATATTAGGCCGTGAATCCAAGCAGGTAGCGATGGACGAGCTTTGCGCTATGCGCGGCATTACTCGCGCTGATGTGATTGCGGTGGGCGATGGGGCCAATGACTTGGCGATGATTGAAGCGGCCGGTTTGGGTGTGGCGTACCACGCTAAAGCAGCGCTGAAGGCCAAGGCCGATGTGGTGCTGGACCACTCCGACCTTAGTGCATTGCTGGCGCTTCAAGGGCTTTAAAATAAGGCAAAACGCTCTACTCGTCTTTAACAAGCTTCAAATGGCCGCTTATCCTTGGGCTTGGCATTGGGTTTTCATTTTCTGCCACGGCGCGAAAGCCTTGTGGGCGAAATGGCTCAATACGCTCTGAAAAACCAACGGCAATTTCTTCTGAATTACTGCCAAGCGCACTAAGGGGCGTAAGCTTTTTTGAGCTAATCGAAAACCGCAGCGGGGCGTTAAACGGCTTTTGCGGATAAGAAATGCAACCGATGACCCGATTAACCTCTCCCATATCACTGCGAAGCGGCAGCAATATCATGTTAACGTCAAATGCTCGGCCTGATAGGTCGCGCCCTGTGAGCATGAGCTCTCCAATGGCTGGGCGACGCAGAATTTGCTCAAGCACGTTTTGAATGTGGTCGCGTTCGTCATGTTGCATAAAGCTGGCAGCGGATAGGCCACGCACTTCCATGCCCATCATGTCACACAGGTTCATCCCCGCAAGCCGCGCCCGAAAATCACCCTTGGCTATACGCTCAAAAATGAATGTGTTTTCGAGAGCGTCTGGAAACACACGCGGGTCAATCTCACTGCGATTGGGTACACTGTCGCCATGGCGCAATGCGCTCCAATGATCAAATAAATTGTTAAAAATCGGGTTTTGCATTTTTTTTACTTTTTGTTGAGCACTCATACTATCCTGCCTGTTTTGGCTTTTATCGTAACTTCACCAATAAGAATAATAGAATTTTAACGGTATGTAACCGTTTATGGTCATGTATCGTTAATATTACCGGGAAAATGGTGGATTTTGATGTCGCCTATGCGACAGTCGTTTTTGAAAAGTTAAGGAAATCAAAGGGGTTATTTTGCGCACGCGGTATCTTGCCTATAAGCACGCCATTTTAATAAAACTGGCGGTTTCTTGCCTTTGGGCTAGACAACGAGGGGTGGCTTTGGGCAAATACGGCGGAAATATTTAGGAGATACACCATGAAACTGGACCGGCGCGGGCTGTTGATAATATTGTCTTCACCTTCGGGGGCGGGCAAATCTACGCTCTCCAAACGGGTGTTGGAGAATGACCCCAGGGTGGTTTTTTCGGTTTCCGCCACCACGCGCAAGCCGCGGGCCGGTGAAGTGGACGGGCGGGAGTATTTTTTTAAAACCCGCGACGAATTTGAGGCACTAGTGGCAAGCAGAGGGATGCTGGAGCATGCCGAGGTGTTTGGCAATTTATATGGCACGCCGCTGGCGCCGGTGGAGGCCGCGATTGCTAATGGGCAAGATGTGTTGTTTGACGTGGACTGGCAGGGCGGGCAGCAGATCAGGAATTCGGCGCTTAGCGAAGCGGTGGTTTCGGTGTTTGTGCTGCCGCCGAGCATTGTGGAGCTTGAGGCGCGGCTCACCAAGCGCGGCCAAGATAGTGCGGAGGTGGTGGCTGGCCGCATGGCGCAATCGCGCTCCGAGATCAGCCACTGGGCAGAATATGATTATGTGCTGGTGAATGATGACGTGGATAAAGCCGAAACTGATTTGCGCGCGATTGTTCAGGCCGAGCGGCTGAAGCGTGGGCGCGTAACGGGGCTAAACGGCTTTGTGGCGGGGCTTAATGCGGAATATGAGGCGATGCAATGATATATGAGCTGGACGGCGTGCGGCCAGCGCTGCCTGCGGGCGCGCACTGGATCGCCGATGAAGCGGTGCTGATTGGCGATGTGCTGATTGAGGAGATGGTCTCTATCTGGTTTGGCGCGGTGTTGCGCGGCGATAACGAGCGGATAACCATTGGCGCGGGCAGTAATGTGCAGGAAAATACGGTGATGCACACCGATCCGGGCCATCCGCTGACCATTGGCGCGGGCTGCACGATTGGGCATAAGGCGATGCTGCATGGCTGTGAGATCGGCGATAATACTCTAATTGGCATGGGTGCGATTGTGCTGAACGGCGCCAAAATCGGGCGGGATTGCCTGATTGGCGCGGGGGCACTGGTGACCGAAGGCAAGGTGATTCCCGATGGGTCGCTGGTTATTGGCTCGCCCGCCAAAGTGGTGCGGGCGCTGGACGCTGAGGCGATTGCCAAACTCAAAGGCTCTGCGCTGAGCTATCAAGCGAAGATGGCGCGGTATGTGACTGGGTTGCGCAGGTGTGACACCTAGGGTGTGTTTGCGGGGGTAGTTGACTGCTCTTAGTCTTTCCATGACATTGACAAATAAAAATGTTCCCTTAATGTTCGCTACGTTGAGTTTTTGGGATATCGCTTTTGCAAACAAATTCGCAAGCCAAGGAATACAAGGACAATCTGCCACTTGCGGTGACGGTGATCGTTTTCACGGTGTTGGCCCTTTCGTTGGGGGATGCGCTGATTAAATTCACTAGCAGTGAGTTTGTAATCTGGCAAATTTTCGTCCTGCGTTCGCTATTGGTACTACCTGTTTTGTTTTTCTATCTGCGCCTAAAGGCCCCGGATGCCTTGACGATACCGCCCGTCCTGGGCTGGATAGTCCTTCGGAGCCTAATGCTGGTCAGCATGTGGGTAGCTTATTATCTCGCATTGCCACATCTAAAACTATCGATTGCGGCGGCAGCCTATTATACGCTTCCCATTTTCATTACGCTCTTTTCTGCGGCAATAATCGGCGAGCGGATCAGCCCCTTAGGTTGGACTGCGGTCTTCATTGGTTTTCTCGGCGTTTTACTGATCCTTCGGCCAAAAGCTGGTGACTTCAACCTGTTTGCTCTGCTACCGCTCGTCTCCGCCGTACTTTATGCTTTGGCAATGATCCTGACCCGAACAAAGTGCAGAGCGGTCAATCCTTTTATGCTATCGATTGCTTTGAACATTGCTTTTGTCGTTGTAGGTATGCTCGCCGCTCTCTTCATAATGGTCTTTGCTCCGAACCCAAGGGAAGGCTTTATGCTTGCTCCGTGGGCCGCAATGGGGCACTCGGAGTGGATATCCATGGGCCTTCTCGCCTGCGCAATTCTTGTGGGTAGTATTGGTGCGGCCGTCGCGTATCAAAACGGCCCGCCTTCGATGATCGGAACTTTCGATTTTACCTATGTCGGGTTTGCTTTGATTTGGGGGTTTGTGTTCTTTTCCGAAGTTCCGGACATGCTGTCTTTAGTCGGAGTGGCCTTGATCGTCGCTGCTGGCTTCATGTCATTGCGCCAATGACGGTTTTGTCTCATATTGCAGACATTGGCTAAGTTTTCGACCTCAAATTACTGTCCGGCAGTTCCGGCGTCGCGCCTCCGTGGCGACCCTTCGGGCCACCTTGTCGGCGCATGCTGCGCTTCGCTTGCAAAAAAGGGCGCTAAAATTCAACCTGCAAAGAGGTTTCGGAAAATGCGGTATTTAAGGTGATGGATTGCTCAACCATAGCTTGCTGTGCCAGAAAAAACTGGATGGTTTTGGCATTTAGATCAAGGCCGTTATGCCCCTCGGAAACATAGCGCCACAGATCAGTGGGCGGGGCAACGGGCACGCCACTTACCTTAATGCGCCAGCCGGATGTGGTGGGGGCACACTGGATGTTGCCGCCTCGTGGCAGGCTGGACTCGACACAGAGGAGCAGCAGGTAAAACAGCTTTACCAAGCCGCGCTCTCGCGCACCCCAGCCTTCAGAAATGCTGAGAGAAAGCCGGCCGGATATAAACATATCGACCGCGACACGCTGGGCCTCAGCGCCCCCAACCATACTGCCCGAGCTGGCCCCGAAGGCCGCCCGAAAGAACTTGAGCTTGGCTTGGGCGCTTTTGGCTGATTGCTCAACCAGCTCGAGCTCGGGCGAGGCCCCGCCCAGCTCACTCATTAGTTCAAGCCCGTTGCCGATGGCCCCGACAGGGCTTATAAGATCATGGCATATACGGGCGCTTATTAGCTCGGCGAGGTTATCTTGCATTTTTAAGCCCGTGTTGGAGGGGAATATGAATTCTATCTTGGCACCTGGTATGCGCGTGCGCCACCCCCAACAACCTGATTGGGGCATTGGGCAGGTGCAATCTGTGATTGGCAACCGCATAACCGTGAATTTTGAGCACAAGGGCAAGGTGGTAATTAACGGCGACGTGGTGAGCCTAGACCTCGTTTCCTAAGCCAACATGGTTAACAAAACCTGAATCCGGCTTGTGAAGCTGTGGGGCAGGGGTTACATACCGCAAACCCAACCGCGGAAAGCATAATGGAAAGCCACCAATTTGAGACCCGCCTTGCCGTAGATGAGGCCGATATCCGCGCGGCTCAACGGCTGCGCTATGAGGTTTTTGTTGAGGAAATGGGCGCGGATGCGAGCGCGGCTGACCATGCAGCGCGGCTGGAACGCGACCGCTTCGACCCCTTTTTTGACCATCTTTTATTACTGCACAAAACCCGCGTTGTCGGGGCTTATCGGCTTATGCGAAGTGACATGGCTGCCAAAGGTATCGGATTTTATAGTGCAAAGGAATTTGACCTCGCGAAGCTGAAAAACCATCGCGCCTTAGAGCTGGGCCGCTCTTGTGTGGCCAAGGAATATCGCGGTGGGGCGGGTATGCATATGCTCTGGGATGGGCTCGGAGATTATGTAACGCGGCACAGACTCGAAATTCTGTTTGGGGTTGCCTCGTTTCCGGGGGTCGCGCTTGCCCCGCTCAAGCAGGCCCTGACCTTTTTGCACCACAAATACTTAGCGCCGGACGATTTGCGGGTGCGCTCATTGGCCTATGCCTCGCTTGATCAAATGTCTTGGGAGGAGGTGGACCAGCGCGTGGCGTTGAAGCAAATTCCGCCACTCATCCGGGCATATTTGCGGCTGGGCGGCTTTGTGGGGGATGGCGCGTATATTGACCAGAGCTTTAATACAGTAGATGTTTGCCTGATCATGGATACCGCGCGCATGGTGCGGCGATATAAAGATTTTTATAGTAGGGAGCGTGTGTAATTGGTTTTGTGGAAAGGCGTGGAGCCTGAACCTTATCCTGAACTCGGAGCGATCGGCTGGCTGCGGCTGGGGCTGAGACTGGTGATTTATGCAATAATCACCTTTGAACTGGTGCTGCTCTGGGCGCTGGCAAAACTGCTGGAAAGGCTCACTGGCGGTGACCGGATGAGCGGCGCTGTGGTGCGGTTTTGGGCGCGCGTGGGCCACTCTATTGCGGGGCTTAGGCTGGAGATTCAGGGCGAAGAAATGGCCCATGGTGGCGCGATCGTTGCTAACCATACCTCATGGACTGATATCTTTGTGCTGCACAGTGCCGCGCATATCCATTTTGTTTCTAAAGCCGAGGTGGCTGGCTGGCCGGTAATTGGCTGGCTGGCCCGCATTACTGGCACGCTGTTTATTGAGCGCAAACCTTTGGAAGCCAAAAAGCAGCAGGCACAATTGGCTGAGCGTATTGCGGGCGGTGACAAGCTTTGTGTGTTTCCTGAGGCGACAAGCTCTGACGGCCTCCGCGTGCTGCCCTTCAAATCTACGCTTTTTGGTGTGTTTCATACAGAGGCGCTGAAAGATCTTGTGTGGGTGCAGCCTGTCACGGTGGCGTATTTTCCGCCTAAGGGAAAAGACAAACGCTTTTATGGCTGGTGGGGGGATATGGATTTTGGCGGCCATGCCAAGGTTATTTTAGGGCTGTCTATGGGCGGCCGGGTGCGCGTGATTTTTCATGATCCGCTGAAAGCTGCTGATTTTGCCTCGCGTAAAGACCTCGCCAAAGCGGCCGACGAAATAGTGCGGAATGGTTTGCGGACGGCCTTGGGGGGCTGCTACGAAGAAAGCGCCTAGGGGGAATTTTCCTTGGGGGGATTGGCCCCCCTGCGAAAAATCTTCCCTTCGGTCAGGGGCGCTTCGGCTCAGGCTTATAGAGTATAGGCGACCATTGTGAGTAGTTCGTAGGTGGCGACCATGTCATCATCTTGGTTGGTTAGCGCCACATGCCAACGGACCTCGCCGTAATCCTCCGTGCGCTTGGTTTTGCGTTTAACCGTGAGGCAGGCGCGGATGCTGTCTCCGGGGCTAACCGGCTTTTGGAAGTTCAGGCTGTTTAGCCCTGTATTGGCCAGCACCGGCCCCGGATTTGGCTCTACAAACAGGCCTGCGGCAAAGGAGAGCAGCAGGTAGCCGTGGGCCACGCGGCCGGGGAAAAACGGGTTGGCTTTGGCCGCTGTCTCATCCATGTGGGCGTAAAAATTATCGCCGGTAAATTCGGCGAAATGCTCAATGTCTTCCACCGTGATTTCCCGCGCTTTGGTGAGCAGGCTTTCGCCAAGCTCCAATTCCTCAAATGTGC
Organism: Paracoccaceae bacterium; assembly: GCA_002402045.2. Classification (GTDB taxonomy): domain Bacteria; phylum Pseudomonadota; class Alphaproteobacteria; order Rhodobacterales; family Rhodobacteraceae; genus UBA3077. Next base: position 60,693 of record NVUX02000002.1, read on the forward strand.
GGCGAAACGGGTGTTGTTTGGCCTCTGTAATCGGCGCACCGGGGAGCCATGTTTGGCAAATAGCGGCCAGCATGCGAGGCGAGCCTTGAATGGCGGTGCGCTGCATATAGTGCATTACGCCGCGTATGCCGCCCAGTTCCTCGCCGCCGCCCGCGCGGCCCGGGCCACCATGCACCATGTGGGGCAGGGGAGCGCCGTGGCCTGTGGCTTCGGCCATCGAATCGCGGTCGTTAAAGTAAAGGCGCCCGTGGTTGGCGGCTATGCCCATGGCAAGCTGCCTGGCTACTTTCGGATCGTGGGTGATAACCGAGGCCACCAGAGAGCCGCCGCCTCGATTGGCAAGCTCTGCGGCGTGAGCCAAATTGCGGTAGGGCATAATGGTGGAGACAGGGCCAAAGGCCTCAACCTCGTGCACGGCTTTGGCCGCATCGGGGTCGGCGCAATAAAGCAGCTGCGGGGCCATGAAGGCACCGTTTTCCAGCGGGGCTTTTTCGGTGCCGAAAACTCGTTTTGCCTCAGTTGAAAGCAGTTGCAGGCGGGCCTGCACATCGGTGCGTTGGGCTTCTGAGACCAGCGCGCCCATAGTGGTTTCACGCGCGGCAGGGTCGCCAATAATTACTGTGTCGAGCTTGGCGGACAGCGCCTTAATCACGGGATTCACCAGCGCCTCGGGCGCGATAATCCGGCGGATGGCGGTGCATTTTTGCCCTGCTTTGGTGGTGATCTCGCGGAAAGCCTCTTCAATAAATAGGCCAAATTCGGGCGTGCCCACCGTGGCATCAGGCCCAAGAATAGAGGCGTTTAGGCTATCTTGCTCAGCCGTAAAGCGCACCGAGTTTTGCAGCAGGTGCTTGGAAGAGCGCAGCATTAGCGCGGTATCGGCCGAGCCGGTAAAGGCAACCGAATCTTGTGCGCCCAACTGGCCGAGCAAATCACCGGAGCCACCAGCGATAAACTGGATAGACCCCTCGGGGAAAATGCCGCTTTCTACCATAATCCGAAACGCTGCTTCAGCAACATGTACGGTGCAGGTCGCCGGTTTTATAATCGCGGGAACGCCCGCCAGCAGGGTAGGCGCGAGCTTTTCAAGCATGCCCCATACCGGAAAGTTGTAGGCATTTATATGCACAGCCGCGCCCAGCATCGGCGTGCAAATATGTTGTCCCATAAAGCTGCCATTGCGGGATAGCTGCTCCAGGTCGCCATCCAGATAAACATGCGCATCGGGTAATTCCCGCCGCCCTTTGGAGGCAAAAACCAGCATGGTGGTGATGCCGCCGTCAATGTCTATCTGGCTATCGGCATGGGTTGCACCAGTGGTGTAGCTGAGCTGATAAAACGGTTTTTTGTTGGCTTTCAGGTGCAGCGCTAGCGCTTTTAGGCGGCGGGCGCGGTCATGGAACGTGAGCTTTCGCAGGGCAGGGCCGCCTACGTTTCGGGCGTGGTCCAGCATGGCTTGGGTGTCTAATGCGCTGCCCGCTTGGGCGATTTTCTCACTCGTGACGGCTGAGAAAATCGGGCGGGCCTGCTTGGTCGGCGCTATCCACTTACCGGCGGCAAAACTGTTGATTTGTAGCATGGTCTATCCTTTAAATTTGTCAGCCAGCACCCAAGAGCCGGGGCTTTGCGCGGCGAGGGCCGCCACCATATCGGAGAGGTTTTCTAGCGTATCCCCATAGTGCATAGGCCCGCCGCGCCAGCGCGGAAAGCCGTAGCCCAGTATTTGCACAACGTCGATATCGCCCGCCGTGGCCGCAATCCCTTCGTCCAGTATCCGCTGGCCTTCATTGATAAGCGCCGCGAGCAGCCGCGCGACGATCTCTTGATCAGAGAACGTAAGCTGGCGCGCCGCAGCGGCGTGGATCATCGCGCTGACCTCGGCATCTTCCAGCGGGGAGCGGCCTCCGTCATACCTATACCAGCCCTTGCCCGCCCGCTGGCCAGTGCGGCCCATCTCCACCAGCTTGTCGCCGATATCCACATAGCGCTCGCTTTCGGGGCGGTTGGCGGCCTGCCGCTGGCGGTTGGCATATGAAATTTGCAGCCCCGTGAGGTCTTGTAATTCATACGGTCCCATCGGCATACCAAAGCCGCGCATGGCGGCGTCTATTTGGGCTGGCATGGCCCCGTCGGCCAGCAGATAATCAGCGGCGCGGCGATAGGCGGCGAGCATGCGGTTGCCGATGAAGCCATCACACACGCCGGAAAGCACAGGGTTTTTACCCTGCTTTTTGGCGAGGGTAAAACCGCTAGCCAGAGTCTCAGGGCTGGTGCTGTTCAGTGCTACGATCTCGACCAGCTTCATGATGTGCGCGGGTGAAAAATAATGCAGCCCGAGGCAGCGGGAAGGGTTTTTAATGCCGGCAAAAATATCGTGGGGGTTCAGGTACGAGGTGTTGGTGGCGAGGAGTGCATTTGCAGGCAAATGGGCTGCGAGTTTGGAAAAAACCTGTTGTTTGACGCTCAGGTCTTCAAACACGGCTTCAAGCCCGAGGTCAGCATTTTTGGCGGCGTTATAGTCATCTGTGGCCACAAGCTCTGCCTGTAGGCGTGCCAAACCTTGCGCGTCCAATTTGCCTCGCTTAACAGCGCCTTCCAAAATGCTTGTTACGCGATCACGGCCTGCTTGCGCCGCAGCATGGCTAACCTCAAGCAGCACCACTTTCATCCCTGCAAACAGCATAGAAGCCGCGATTCCAGCGCCCATAAGCCCGCCACCAACAATGGCAACGGTCTTTATATTCTGCGGGGTTGCGCCCTTTATGGCCGCGGGCCTAGCTGCGGTGCGTTCACTAAAAAATGCGTGCCGGAGGGCCTTGGATTCGGCTGATTGGCGCAACGTCAAGTGTAGCGCTCGCTCGCGTGGCTGGCCCTCGGAAAAATCGGTTTCACAAGCCCAAAGGAGGGCGCTTAGGTTATGAAACGGTGCGTTCGCTCCTTTGGAGGTTTTGGCAAGCCTAGCGCGGGTTGTGGCAAGGAAATCTGTTGTAACCATCGGGCGTGGCAGGGCGCTGACCGGAGTAGGCTTGCTCGGCGGGTTAGCCATTAAAACCGTGGCCGTGGCTTCGAGATCATCCGTGAGGGCATCTATTCCGCCCGCTTCAAGCATGGTCTTGGTATCCACCATTTTGCCTGTTGTGACCATATCACACGCCAGTTCAAACCCCACAAGCCGAGGCAATCTTTGCGAGCCACCCGCCCCCGGAATAAGGCCGACGCTCACTTCTGGCAGGGCAAACCGCGTGTCGCTAAGTGCTATGCGGTGGCTACAGCCCAGTGCAATTTCAAGGCCCCCGCCAAGCACAGTGCCATAAAGCAGGGCCAACCATGGGGCGGGGCTATGCTCGATAGCGGCAACCACATCGGGGAGGTCGGGCGCTTGGGCCGCTTTGTCGAACTCCGCCATATCGCCCCCTGCAATCCATGTGCGCCCAGTGCAGCGCAGCACCACGGCGCGCGCGGTTTTTGCCTCGGCTACAGCGTCCATTAGCCCTTGGCGCACCGCTTTCGAGGTGGCGTTTACCGGCGGGTTGTTGATGGTGACATGCAGAATGTCCCCCACCAGCTTGGTGGTTACGATGGTCATAGCGGCTCCCTTTTGTGAGTTACTATTGACCGGATGGTCAGCTTATGTAAAGTGGGAAAAAAGGGGAGAGACAGGATGGCCGAAATTTCTGCGATGGAGCGGGCCAGGCGCTCGCGGGATGCAATGTGGAGTGGGGATGAGGCCTCGCGCTGGTTTGGCATGACCTGTAAAATGGTTGCACCGGGGGAGGCGATTGTATCCATGCTTCTGGAAGCCCATCACTGCAACGGCCACAAAACCTGCCACGGGGGCGTGAGCTATGCGCTGGGAGATAGCGCCTTTGCGATTGCCTGCAACAGCTATAACCAAATCGCGGTGGCGCAGCATAATTCGATGACCTATATCGCCCCCGCGTTTGAGGGGGATGTGCTGGAGGCCCACGCGGTGGAGCGCAGCCGCTCAGGCCGCTCTGGCATTTATGATGTGCGGATTACCAACCAAAACGGCAATTTAATCGCGGAATTTCGTGGCGGCTCACGGGTGATCCGCGGGCAGCATTTTGAGGAGGCAGACGCATGAAGGACCTAACGCCAAACCGTAAGGATTTAGACCCGATTGAAATTGCCTCGTTAGACGAAATTCAGGCGCTCCAACTCAAGCGGATGAAATGGTCGCTGAACCATGCCTATAAAAACGTGCCGTTTTATCGGGCAAAGTTTGACGCGGCGGGGGTGCATCCGGATGATCTGCGCAGCTTGGCGGACCTCGCGAAATTCCCTTTTACGGTGAAGCAGGACCTGCGGGACAATTATCCGTTTGGCATGTTTGCCGTGCCGCGTGACCAAATTTCGCGGGTGCATGCCTCAAGCGGCACCACCGGCCAGCCAACCGTGGTTGGCTACACCAAAAACGATATTTCCACATGGGCCGATGTGGTGGCCCGCTCAATGCGCGCCAGCGGCACCCGCCCCGGCGATGTGGTGCATATTTCATATGGCTACGGCTTGTTTACCGGCGGCTTGGGCGCGCATTATGGCGCCGAGCGGCTGGGCTGTACGGTGGTGCCGGTAAGTGGCGGCATGACCAATCGGCAAGTGCGGCTGATCGAGGACTTTCAGGCCAGCACCATTATGGTGACGCCGTCCTATATGCTTTCGATTCTCGATGAATACCGCAAGCAGGGCCGAGACCCGCGCGAAAGCAGCTTGCAGGTGGGCATTTTTGGCGCTGAGCCGTGGACGAATGCCATGCGGGCAGAGGTGGAAGCCGCCTTTGATATGCACGCGGTCGATATTTACGGGCTGTCTGAGGTGATGGGGCCGGGGGTGGCCAATGAATGTGTGGAAACCAAAGACGGGCTGCACATTTGGGAAGACCATTTTTACCCCGAGATCATCAACCCTGAAACTGGCGAAGTGGTGGCCGATGGCGAGAAGGGCGAGCTGGTGTTTACCACGCTCACCAAAGAGGGCTTTCCGATTATCCGCTACCGCACACGAGACCTTACGCGGCTTTTGCCGGGGTCAGCGCGCAGCATGCGGCGGATGGAGAAAATTACGGGGCGCACTGATGATATGATCATTTTACGCGGGGTAAACGTGTTTCCAACCCAGATTGAAGAGCAAATATTGGCAGTGGAAAGCCTTTCGCCGCATTTTCAGATAGAGCTGACGCGGGCGGGCCGGATGGACGCCATGGTGGTGCATGTGGAGGCCACAGAGGGCGCGGCTAGTGCTGAGGCGCGGGCGGCATCGGCGGTAGTGCTGACCAAGAAAATCAAGTCTATCGTTGGCGTTTCGGCTCTGGTAGACGTGCTGGAACCTGGGGCTATAGAGCGCTCGCTAGGGAAGGCAGTGCGGGTAGTGGATAACCGCCCCAAGGAGTAAGTATGGCACGGACAATCGCCAAAGACCACGACGCAAAGAGGGTGGCCATCCGCGTGGCCGCCGCGCGGATATTTGCGGCCCAAGGGGTGGATAGGGCTTCAATGAGCTCGATTGCCAAAGGCTGCGGGATTTCAAAAGCGCTGATCTATCACTATTATGCGAGCAAGGCCGAGCTGCTTTTTGATATTCTGGAGTGCCATCTGAATGGGCTGAACACCGTGGTGGACGCGGTGCCGATGGCTGAACCTCGGGCATATCTGCGCGCCATTGTGCTGGAAATTCTGCTTGCCTATGCGGGTGCGGATGACCTGCACCGGATTTTGATAAACAGCCGAGATGTTTTGAGCCGCGATCAGCAGGCCGAGATTAACAATGTGCAGCGGCGGCTGATCGCGAAGGTGTCTGGCGCGATTAAAGCGGTGTCACCGAAGATTGCGGAAGATAAATTACACGCGGTAACGATGTCGCTTTTTGGTATGACCAACTGGTATTTCATGTGGAATCGCGATGAAGATGAAAACGCGCGTCGCAGCTACGCGGCACTGGTGGCCGACTTGTTTTTGGATGGTGTCGACGCTGTGTGAAACAAGCGGCGCGTCAGGCATTGCGCTTGCTGATATACCCCGCCCGCGCCGCAGGGCGGCGCGGGTGAAATGTTGCAAAATAGAGCAAGGCCAAACGCGCCGCGTTATCCGCTATCCGGCAAAAACCTGGCTGGCATACACTTCTCCACAAAGCTGCCCCCGCCTATCAATTCCGAATGCAGCCCCCATGCGCGTATAGCGTCGGTTGATGATATTGGTAAGGTGATCACGCGAGGTTTCCCAGGACTTCACTAATTCCTGCGCGAGGCTGCGATAGGTATGAATAGGCACGGGTTGTCGGGTTGCCAAATATCGAAACGCGCAGTTCTCAGCCGGAATGTAGGGCCGGCCATTTAGAATATAGACGAAATTTTTAGCGATATTCTCACCGGCAGACCTGAAATTTCGGGTTTGGGCGCGCATCCGCTCGCGCAAATCACGCGCGCCTGCCACATTAAGATTGTGGCTATAGGTGCGTGTGCGGGTCATATTGCGGGCTTGGGTATTGGCCGCACCTATCACATCGCGCGTCGAATTAAAAAGTGGCAACCCACGGCGGCACCTAATTTTATTGGTATAATAAAGCACAGCACGGTTAAATAAATCTTGGTTTATCGAGCCACTGTTGATTTGCCGATCATAGGCACTGCCTTGCAGTGGTGCTGGGCAGGCGGCCTGCGCCAAAACAGCTGAGAATAAAACAAAAAATACTGCGAGAAACGAGTTACGAAAAATGGAATGGATCATTTGTCGTCCTTTGGTTGCCGGTGTTTTGGCAGGGTGGTGGCGGATATTCAAGCGGTTGATTGCCGCTATTGAGGCATAATGGTTGACGAATCGGGCTATATTATGGCCTGAGCGGTTAAACGCTTGTTAAGGCGAAGGGGAAATGATGGACGAGACAGCAATTGCCTTTGAGGCTCCTAATGTGCGCGCAGCAGCTACGGCTTCAGGCGCGCCGCTTGATAGGATCTCGGTGCGCGACTATGAGCGCGAGGTGGAAATCGGGGCATTTCAAAGCGAGCGCGGCGTGCAGCAGCGCATTCGGTTTAATGTTGTGCTCGAAGTTTCGCGCCATGACGCCGCGCGGGATGATGATGTGGATAAGGTCATTTCTTATGATACCATCACGGAAGCGATCGAGCTTCAGCTCACCACCGAGCGCATCAACCTATTGGAAACACTGGCCGAGCGGGTGGCCGAGCGCTGCCTGGAAGACCCCCGCGCCGTGCGGGCCTTTGTGCGGATCGAGAAGTTAGACCGTATTCCCGGTACGCTCGGCGTAGAGATTGTGCGGATGCGCCATGGAGCAGAAACCATCCATCCGGTCGAGGTTGAAAAAGTTGACGCCACCCCGCACCCGCTGGTGGTATGCCTGAGTAACGAGGCGCTGCATGGGCCAAACCTTGGTGCGTGGCTGGATGCGATTGCGGGCCATGTTTTGCCGGCCATTATTTGCGTTGAGCCAGCGATGGAAGCCGCACCTCAAAGCGCTTCCTCATTGGTGCAGCGGCGGATTGATCTGCTTTCAATGGAGCAAAACGCGTGGATCTTGGCCGGAAAAGATAGCCGCTGTGTTGTCGTCGATAGCCGCACCGAGCTTGACTGGGCCATGAAGCACGAGCAGCTTTCCGTTTGGGCGCCAAGCAAGATCGTGATGGATGCGGTGCCGCATCCCAAAGACATATCCCCCGCCGCCTTGGCCATTTGGCTGGCGCGAGAATTTGATGCCAAGCGGGTGCTTCTTGTCGGGTTCACTGAGCCAAGTGATAAATTAGGCGTAGCCGTGGGCGTGGTTGGCGCAGATTTTCCCCCAGAAATAGGAGCCTAGCATGGCCGCTCATCCCCCCGTTTGCGATTTTGGCGCAAAAGCACCAGGCTTCGACCTGCCAGACACCAAAGGTATCCGCCATACGCGCGAAAGCCTGATGGGCGAAAAGGGGCTGGTGCTGATGTATATCTGCAACCACTGCCCCTACGTGATCGCGATTGCCAGCAAGCTGGCGCGTGATGGCAAAGCCCTGCAAGATATGGGGTTCGGCGTGGCGGCGGTTTGCGCCAATGACGCCAAAGCCTATCCGGAGGACAGCTTTGAAAATATGGTGAAGTTTGCCGAAGCTCAGGGCTTTACCTTCCCTTATCTCCATGATGAAAGTCAAGCGGTAGCAAAGGCTTACGGCGCGGTCTGCACGCCTGATTTCTTTGGCTATAATGCTTCGGGCGAGCTGCAATTTCGCGGGCGGTTAGATGCCTCAGGGCGCAACGCAAGCCCCGAAAATGAGCCGCGTGAATTGATCGAAGCGATGACGCTTGTGGCAAATACCGGCAAAGGGCCAGCCGTACAAACACCCTCGATAGGCTGCTCGATTAAGTGGAAAGATGGCTGATTATTTCCGCCCACTTGTGCAGCGAGAGGCCCCGCTGCACGCTTACCGCTTAGCCGGTGGTCCGCTTTGGTTTGAGCGGGTTGAGCATATGCGGCGAGATGGGTTTCGCGAGATCATTCCGGCCGAGGACATCCCCGAAGCGGTGCTAAACCGGCTCACCTCCCCACGCGCTCCGATTTGCGGTGTGTCGATGGACCAGCCCTCGATCATGGGCATTCTTAATGTTACACCTGATAGCTTTTCTGACGGTGGGCAGCACCAAGGCCGCGAAGTGGCGGATGCGATTAAGCTTGTTAAGGACGGCGCGGATATCATTGATATTGGGGGAGAATCTACCCGGCCCGGTGCCGATTTTGTGCCGCCAGAGCTTGAAGCCGCGCGTGTGCTGCCTGTGATTGAGGCGCTGGTGGCCAAAGGTGTTGGCCCGATATCTGTTGACACCCGCAAGGCCACTGTGGCCGAGGCCGCTCTATCGGCGGGGGCGGGCCTGTTTAACGATGTAACGGCGCTTACATTTGACCCTGAAAGCCTGAATGTGGTGGCGAAAAGTGGAGCGGCAGTCTGCCTGATGCATTCCGTCGGAACGCCTAAAGAAATGCAGGATAATCCTAGTTATAACAATATATTACTAGATGTTTTTGATTTTTTACATGAACGCGTTGAGGCTTGTGTCTCGGCCGGAATCCCTCGCGGTCGCATCATGGTGGACCCCGGAATAGGCTTTGGAAAAACCGATGCCCATAGCCTCGCATTATTGCGCGGATTAAGCCTGTTTCATGGGCTGGGCTGTGCCTTGCTTCTCGGGGTTTCGCGCAAATCTATTATTGGGCGCATTGCCAATGCGCCCGCCCCTGAGCGGCGTTTTGCCGGTTCGATCACGCTGGGGCTGGAAGGCCTCAATCAGGGGGTGCAGATGCTGCGGGTGCATGATATTGTTGAGACTAGACAGGCAATCGCGCTATGGAGCGCGCTCAACATCGAGGCTTAAATGAAGCGTAAATATTTTGGCACCGACGGTGTGCGAGGCAAGGCCAATACCCATCCGATGACCGCCGAAATGGCGCTCAAACTCGGGGCGGCTGTGGGGCAATATTTTGCCTCACACGAGGGTAGCAAACGGGTGATTATCGGCAAAGACACTCGCCGCTCGGGCTATATGATCGAAAATGCAATGGTGGCTGGGTTGCTTAGTGTTGGCATGGATGCGTACTTGCTAGGTCCCGTGCCAACCCCCGCCGTGGGCATGCTGACGCGCAGCATGCGGGCTGATCTTGGCATCATGATTTCGGCCTCGCATAACCCGCATTACGATAACGGCATCAAGTTTTTCGGGCCTGATGGCTTTAAGCTATCTGACGAAGCCGAGCACGCGATTGAGGCTTTGCTTGAAGTCGAACCCGCGCTGGTGGAGGCCACCCAAATTGGCCGCGCGCATCGGGTGGAGGGTGACCGCACCCGCTATATGGAATTCGCCAAAACCACCTTTCCGCGCCGCTTTCGGCTTGATGGGCTAAAGGTGGTGATTGATTGCGCCAATGGCGCAGCCTACCGCACAGCGCCCGAAGTGCTGTGGGAGTTGGGTGCCGATGTGGTGCCGATAGGCGTGAAGCCCGACGGATTTAACATTAACGATAATTGCGGCTCCACCAAGCCCGAGCTGGCTCAGCGGATGGTGGTTGAGCAGGGGGCCGACCTCGGCATTTGCCTTGATGGCGACGCCGACCGCCTGATGATAATTGACGAAACCGGCAAGGTGGCGGATGGTGACCAGCTAATGGCGCTGATCGCAACGCGGATGGCGGCCGAAGGCAAGCTGGACGGCAACACGCTGGTGGCCACGGTTATGAGCAACCTCGGGCTTGAGCTGCACTTGGAGTCCAAAGGGCTGAAGCTGCTGCGCACTGATGTCGGTGACCGCTACGTGGTCGAGGCCATGCGGGCCGGCGGATATAATCTCGGCGGTGAGCAATCCGGGCATATCGTGCTGCGAGACTACGTGACGACGGGTGACGGCCTGATCGCCGCGCTGCAATTTTTGCGAGCTATGGTGGACACGGGCCGGAAAGCCAGCGAGCTTGCACAGGTGTTTGAGCCGGTGCCGCAGCTTTTGGTGAATGTGCGCTATAAGGCGGGCAGCGCGCCTTTGGACGCGAATTCAGTTAAGCAAGCCATTGCTGAGGGCGAGGCGCGCTTTGGCGAAAACGGCCGTGTCCTTATTCGAAAATCTGGCACAGAGCCGCTTATTCGCGTGATGGGAGAATGCACCGACGAAGCGCTTTTGAAGCGCGTCGTTCACGATATCGTGGCGGCGGTCGAAGCCGCAGGGTAGCTGTGCTATAATGTGGCCACCAACGGGAGACCACATTATGCGAAACACTCTGATTGCTGGATTGCTAATGGCTGCAAGTGCCGCCAATGCGCAAAGCTTTACCGCAGAGCTTGGCCCCCCGTGGGATGGCATAGATGTGCCGGGCGGCCAGCAGTGCCGCTTGTTTAACGGCGATGGCGCAACGCCGATGATTATATTGCAAGGCTTGCCGGAGGGCACTGTGCAAATGCGGGTTGAATTTAATGATAAAAGCTATGGGCCGTTATCCAATAATGGTGGCCACGGGGTTATTGGCTTTCAGGTCAGCGGCCCCAATGCGGTGCTGCCTTCGGTGCCGGGCATGACCGAGGACCTGCCCGATGGGGCTGAAGTTTTGGCAGCAGCGCGCTCAAGTGGGCAATACGCCTCGGCGGGCTATCTGCCGCCATGCTCTGGCGGGCGTGGAAACCGATATATGGCCGATGTAATTGCGCTAGATGCCAGCGGGGCCGAGCTGGCCCGTGTGCCTGTGGAACTTGGCCGCTATTAGCGGCTCACTGCCCACGCGACGGAGGCTAAAGCCTGCCTGTTGCAGGCTTTATCGGCTTTTGAGCCAGAACTTTTAGGGCATTGAGCAAATTGGCATCGGGTTGTTGCACGTTATAGGTATCTGGATGCACGCCTTGCGTTGCGATATCTTCTTGAAAGCGCTGCCGCCATTCCTCGGTTTCGGCATTGCGCTGGATTACCATTGGGCTTTCATAGCTTTCTGGCTGGGCCACGCCGAGATGCTTGGCCGCGCTTTCAAAAAAAGGTGCGGGATTAGGGAGCAACGTTTCATAAACAAATGATTCATAATCGAGGCTGTTGATTCCAAGGTAGCTCCGCCAAAAATTATACCCCGAGCCGATTTCAAAATATAACTCGCAGAGCTTTCTGAAGTTATAGCGGATTTTTCGGCGTCGGTGGTCCAACATCGTGCCGCCGTCATCGACCCAAGAGCGGCTTTGCTGGGCTTTTAGGGCTGAAATGGCTTGCCCGAACCTGTCTTCACGTGTGACCAGAAAGAACTTTACATCATTCTCTTGCGCGCATTTCTTGATAAAATCAAAGCCAAATTGGGCCTGTGCAAGGCGCAAATGCCGTGGGAATATTTTCATGGAAAACCGACCATTTGGCGTGCTCGCACGCTGCATAACCTGCTCATAATAGCTTTGCGCATTATAAGTCCGCAGAGGTTTTCCCAGCGTTTCAAAGCCCAGCCATTCATCGGTGATGCCCATTCGGCCTGTGGCATTGTTGATAGATTTTAGCCATGTGGTGCCTGAGCGGCCCATTGAAAGCACAATATAGCCTTTGCGGCGAGATTTTGAGGTGGTCATAATGGATGTGTTTCGCTTGTGAGCGGCTTAGCTACTATAGCCAAACCGGTTGGTTTTGGCGGGCTTGCCGCGCAATACGTTTATCGCATTTGCTACACCGGCCGTGGGCTGTGTTTGCTGGTATGCGCTGGCAGGAATGCCGTAGGCCTCAATATCGGCCTCGAATTGTGCAAGCCAATCCAGTGATTGGGGGTCGCGCTGAATTTCAAGGCTGCTTGCGGGTGTTGGCATAACTTCGCCAAAATGAGAACATACGGATTCAAGATAGGGCGCAGGGTTTTTGGACAGCTCTTCATAGGTGAAGCACTGGTGCGGGAAGCCTTGCAAGGCAAGATATGAGCGCCAAAAATCATACCCGCGGCATATATGAAAATAGGCTTGCGAAAGCGCGCCAAAATTGTATTTGGCGGTCTTGGCGGCTGGTTGGTCAACCCGCCATTGGCCGGTTTGCATGGCGCGTACTAAAGAAATGGCCTGCGATTTGTGGTCCGTGCGCTCCAGTAACAAAAGCTTGGTATCATGCTCGCGCATGGCGCGGCGAATGAAATCAAATTCGTATTTGTCGATCACCTGCAACAGTTGGCGCGGAAAGATCTTAATGGCAAAATGCCCGTTTTCTGTGCTGGCGGTGCGCAGGGTTTGTTCATTAAACAGCGGCCGGCCCTTGGGGCCTTTGGGCGGGGTTAGATGGGAAAAATCCAGCCATTCATCAGCCACCCCCATTTTGCCAGACGCATTGCTAAGAGAGGCCAGCCAAGAGCTACCCGAGCGCGGCATGGAGAGAAGAATGAGGCCTTTGCGGCGGGCGTTTGATGGGGTCATGGTTTGGCCTAATAAATTCTGTCCGATAATAGGCAATTCCCGAGGGGCCTGTATAGCCAAATATTTGGCTGGATTTGCAGAGGGTGATTCGCTAAGTTGAAGCAATAACATGCATGACCCGAAAACGGGCGGCACATACACATGAGGAAGAGCAGTCTCCCATGACAGAAATGATACATGGCGCGCATGCGCCACAGGAGCGTGAATCTGGCCTGCCTGAGTGGTGGCGGTCGGTTGACCGGCTCTCTATTGCAGCGGTGTTTGCGCTGTTTCTTATCGGCATGTTGCTGGCCTTGGCCGCCTCGCCGCCCTTGGCGCTTGATCAAGGCAAAGCGCGGTTTTTTTATGTTGAGCGGCAGGCGATATTTGGTGTGCTGGGGCTGGGCACAATGCTTTATGTGTCGACATTCACTGTAAAAACCGCGCGGCGTTGGGCTGTGGCTGGTTTTATTGTGGTGCTGCTCGGGCTGGCATTGCTGCCATGGTTTGGCACAGATTATGGCAAAGGGGCCATTCGCTGGTATTCCTTCGGGTTTGGCTCTATCCAGCCTTCTGAATTTATTAAGCCCCTATTTGCGGTTACGGCGGCCTGGCTGCTGGCCGCCAGCACCGATATCGCTGGCCCACCGGGGCGGGTTATTTCGTTTGGTTTTATGGTGGCGATTGTTGGCATGCTTGTGCAGCAGCCAGATTATGGCCAAGCCGGGCTGATTGTGGCCAGCTGGGGCACGATCTTTTTTGTGGGCGGCGCGCCGAAAAAGCTGATCATTTCGCTGGGGGCGCTGGTGGTTGGCGGCGGCTTTCTGGCCTACAATACCGTACCCCACGTTGCCCGGCGGATTGACGGATTTTTGACCGCAGAAATCGACCCTCAAACCCAGATCGGCTATGCAACCACCGCCATTCAAGATGGTGGCTTGTTTGGTGTTGGCATCGGGCGCGGCTCGGTAAAGTGGACCTTGCCGGATGCCCACACAGATTTCATTATCGCCGTGGCCGCCGAAGAATTCGGGCTGATATTCACACTGGTGATCATTGCCCTGTTTATGTTTCTTACGCTTCGGGCCTTGCTACGGCTGCAGCGTGAGCGGGATATGTTTATCCGGCTTTCCGGCGTTGGCTTGGCCACGGTGCTTGGGGCGCAGGCGCTTATTAATCTCGGCGTGGCGGTTCGGCTGCTGCCTGCCAAGGGCATGACGCTGCCTTTCGTGAGTTATGGTGGCTCGTCCTTGTTGGCGGCGGGCATTATGATGGGGCTTTTACTGGTGATGACACGGCGGCGCGTGCAGGGTGATATGAGCGAAATTTTCGGAGGCCGGACATGAAGCCGCTGTTGGTGATCGCCGCTGGTGGCACCGGCGGGCATATGTTTCCCGCGCAGGCTTTGGCCGAGGAAATGCTGGCCAAGGGTTGGCGGGTAAAGCTTTCAACAGATCTGCGCGGCGCGCGATATTCTGGCGGCTTCCCTGAGGCGGTAACGCGCGAGATTGTTAAATCTGCCACCACGGCGCGGGGTGGGCTGCTGGCCAAGCTTTTGGTTTTGCCGCGCATTGCGGCGGGCAGCTTTAAGGCATGGCGCAGTTTTCGGGCGGATAGGCCCAGCGTGGTTGTAGGCTTTGGTGGATACCCGGCTATTCCGGCCATGGCCGCCGCGTGGCTGTTGCGTTTGCCCCGTATGGTACATGAGCAAAACGGCGTGTTGGGGCGGGTGAACAAGGTGTTCGCACCGCGGGTTAATATGGTGGCCTGCTCTGTTTGGCCCACTGAGCTGCCAAAGGGCGTAACCGCTGAGCACACAGGCAACCCCGTGCGCGAAAGCGTGCTGGCCAAGGCGGGCGCGCCCTATACTGAGCCCGGCGATTACCTGATGAACCTGTTGGTTTTTGGCGGCTCGCAGGGCGCGAGCATTATGATGAATGTGCCCAAAGCGTTGGGGCTGCTGCCGCAAGCTTTGCAAGACCGCCTGATCGTTTCCCACCAAGCGCGTGATGCGGATAACGCAGATGCGGTGGCGGCTTATGCTGCCCTTGGCATCAAAGCCGATGTGCAGCCGTTTTTTAACGATATCCCCAAGCGGCTTGCCCAAGCGCAACTGGTGATTGCGCGGGCAGGGGCCTCAAGCGTGGCCGATATTACCGTGGTCGGGCGGCCCTCAATATTGATCCCGCTGGCGATCGCCATGAACGACCACCAAACCGCCAATGCTGCTGGGCTAAAAGCCGCGCATGGGGCGATTGTGATACAAGAGAAAGACTTGACGCCAGAGGGCTTGGCAAAGCATATCGGCGGTATTCTTTCAGCCCCCGATTTGGCGCAAAGCATGGCTGAGGCCGCGCTGGAGCTAAGCCGCCCCGATGCCGCCAAACGCCTTGCCGCATTAGTGGAAACCTTAGGAACCCAAGCATGAACAGCCAAACCCGTTTGCCCCATGATATAGGCCCTATCCACTTTGTTGGCATTGGCGGCATTGGCATGAGCGGCATTGCCGAAGTGCTAATGAACCACGGCTATAAGGTGCAAGGCTCTGACCTGAAGGAAAGCCCGATCACGCGGCGGCTGACTGAGAAAGGCGCCGAGATTTTTGTAGGCCAAAAGGCCGAAAACCTTGAGGGCGCCGAAGTTATTGTGGTGTCTACTGCGATTAAGCCCGGCAATGCCGAGCTGGATGCGGCGCGCGCCCGTGGGCTTCCCGTGGTGCGCCGCGCTGAAATGCTGGCCGAGCTGATGCGGCTAAAAAGCAATGTGGCCGTGGCCGGCACGCACGGAAAAACCACCACAACCTCGATGGTGGCCGCGCTGCTCGATGGCGGCGGCATGGACCCAACGGTGATTAACGGCGGTATTATTCATGCCTATGGCTCCAACGCCCGTATGGGCAGCGGCGAGTGGATGGTGGTGGAGGCTGACGAGAGCGACGGAACATTTAACCGCCTGCCTGCGACCATCGCCATTATTACCAATATCGACCCAGAGCATATGGACCATTACGGCAGCTTTGATGCGCTTCGTGAGGCGTTTTATACCTTTGTGAGCAACATTCCGTTTTACGGCGTGGCGGTGTGCTGCATTGATCACCCCGAGGTGCAAGCCCTTGTGGGCCGGATAACCGACCGCCGCGTGCTGACCTATGGCCAAAACCCGCAAGCCGATGTTCGGGTGAAAAACCTGCATTACAAAAACGGTAAGGCCTATTTTGATGTCGCCATGAAAGTTGGCTCTATCAAGGGCTTGGAATTACCAATGCCCGGCGATTATAACGTTCTAAATGCCACAGCGGCGATAGCGACGGCGCTGCATTTGGGCGTAACAGCCAAGGACATTAAGGCCGCTTTGAAGGGGTTTGGCGGGGTTAATCGCCGCTTTACCCGTGTGGCTGTGGTGGATGGCGTGACGATTATTGACGATTACGCCCACCATCCCGTGGAAATTGCCGCCGTGCTTAAAGCCGCGCGGGAAAGCACCGAGGGCCGCGTGATTGCTGTGCATCAGCCGCACAGATTTAGCCGCCTTGTCGATTTGTTCGAGGATTTTTGCAGCTGCTTCAATGACGCCGATATAGCGGTGATTGCGCCTGTATTTACGGCTGGGGAGGCCCCGATAGAGGGGGTTGACCACGTAACGCTTGCCGCAGGTTTGGTGACGCACGGGCATAAAAATGCGACCGTGATTTCAGGGGAAAGCGGCCTTGCGGCTCTGGTAAAGGCAGAGGCCAAACCGGGCGATATGGTGGTTTGCCTCGGGGCGGGTACCATTTCGGCGTGGGCCAACGGGCTGCCTGCCGCGCTGGCATGAGTAGCTTTATAGCGGCCTGCATTTGGTCGATTTCAGCAAACATTATTGCTATGATTCCCGGCGGGCAGCGCTATCGAATTCATTGGAATTTGGCACGGGTGCTGGTGCTGGCCCTGCCGGTGGTTATTTACTTTATCGGCATAAAGCACGGGGTGCTCTGGCAGCTCGCCATGCTCACGGTTGCGGTTTTCCAGTTGCGGCTTATGCTGCGGCATATGTTTAGGCAAGCACTTGAAAAATGGAGAGCACGATGACGGCGATACTCGCTGCATCAGTCTGGGCGCTGGCGGTGAACCTTGTGGCGATGCTGCCTCATAACCGGCTGCACTTCACCCTCGGCGGGGTGCTGCTTTTGTGCTTTCCCTATGTTTTGTGGCTTGTCGCGCAGGCCTTTGGCGGCTGGGCGGTGTTTGCCATTGTGCTGGTTGGGCTGTCGCTTTATCGCTTGCCGCTGGTTTACTATATAAAGAAAGCGCTGGGAAAGCATGAGCCTGATTGAGAACCTCCCGCCTGTTGAGGGCCGCCTCGTTGAAAATCGCGCGCTGGATAGCCTAAGCTGGCTACGAGTTGGTGGCCCCGCCGAGGTGCTTTTTACCCCCGCGCATATGGCCGATCTGGCCGCGTTTATGAAGGCCCTCCTGCCCGAAATCCCTGTGCTTCCCATTGGCGTTTGCTCCAACCTGATCATCCGTGATGGCGGTGTGAAAGGCGTGGTGGTGCGGCTTGGGCCTAAGTTTAACGGCTTTGAGCTGCTTAAGGGCGGCGAGGTGCGCGTGGGGGCCTCGGCGCTGGATGCGCAGGTGGCGAAGCGGGCCGCTGAGGCAGGGATAGATCTTGCGTTTTTGCGCACGATTCCGGGCAGCATCGGCGGGGCTATTAAGATGAACGCAGGCTGCTATGGCAGCTATTTGGCGGATGTGTTTGTGCGGGCCACGGCGGTAACGCGCGCGGGCAAAGTGGTGACCCTGAAGCTGGAAGACATGGGCTTTGGCTATCGAGATTCCGCCCTGCCGGATGAGACAATCATCACCCAAGCCATCCTGCGCGGCCCCCTAGGTAATCCCGCCGAGATTGAAGCCAAAATGGAAGCGGCGCTGGCCAGCCGCGCTGCCAGCCAACCGGTGAAAGAGCGCTCTTGCGGCTCTACCTTTCGCAACCCTGCGGGGTTCTCCTCCACCGGTAAGGATGACGACGTGCATGACCTGAAAGCTTGGAAACTGATCGACGAAGCCGGCCTACGCGGCGCCCGCCTTGGCGGGGCGCAGATGAGCGAAATGCACCCGAACTTTATGATAAATGCTGGTGGGGCCACAGCCGCAGACCTTGAGGGGCTGGGAGAGCTGGTGCGGGAGAAGGTGCGAGAAAAGCACGGGATTGAGCTGGAATGGGAGATTAGAAGGGTTGGGGTTGAATGAGCGCTGCAGCTGAGGCAAGGTTGGCGCATGGTTGAGATTGCGGATATTAGAGATCGGGAAAGCGTACGGGTATGGCTGAAAGGCCGGTCGCGTGAGGAGGCTGTGGCCATCGCCCACCGTGCGGCAATGCGGGTGCTGCCAGTTTACCTGAAATGGGTGCTAAGTGAAAAAGAGGCACGTGCAGGTGATTTGACCGCGATTCCTGTTTTGTGGTCCAGCCTGATTTCTGGGGTTGTTGGGAATTGCCCAACCCAAGAAATCAGCCGAATTGCTACCAGTGCAGCTGCCAATGCAGCCAACGCCGCCATATCTAGCGCGACCATCGCCAACGCCGCGGTCACTGCAGCCAATGCCGCCTCCACCATCGCCAACGCCGCCAACGCCGCCACCACCACGATTGCGACCTCAAGCGCCAGCATCGCGAACGCCGCGAATGCTGCCAACGCCGCGACCGCTAACGCCACCATCGTCAACGCCGCCGCCGCCGCCATTGCCGATGGGTGGTTATTGTTGCGCGGTGACTTCGCAGCGATTTTGACTGGGGAGGCACTAAAAAACACTGCACTTTGGGGAGGGGAAGGCAGCCCCATGGCTGCACAGTGGACTGAGACTAAGGAATTGATGGCGCAAGACGCGGAAGACTGGTCTTTTTGGATAAAATGGTATGAGGCCGCACTATCCGGCATTCCAGCCCCCTGCGCACTGCTGGTCGAAATTGCCAAGATTGACCCCACGGATTGGGAGCAAGGACCTGCGCATGTAAACGGCTTGATTGCCGGAATTGAGGAAGATTTCCTCTTAACCTCTACTCCTGTAGCAGAAAAGATAGAATTAAGCTCGGAAACGGAACGCTTGCGGATAACACCAGAGCGGATGAGTCAGAAGGTGCTTTATAGCAATCTTTTGGAGGTCATTCAGGACGGGATGGCCGACTTGCGGGATAACCCGCAATTTGACAATGCTCTATCGGCTTTAGGGCCGGTATTTGAAACGATTCTGGACCGAACGTTTGGCAAATACCTGAGCAGCCCGCAGCGGGTGCATGATGATTTTGTGAAGGCCAAGCGGCGGATACGAAAACTGTTGGATGTGGGGGAGTTGGCCCCCAATGACGAGGTGCTTGAGTTTGTCGATGATCTTGATGCGGGGGCGGCACATATCAGGGCGAACATGCCTCAAGTGCGGGACAGCATGGCGGCGCTGGCGGCGCTTCGGATTGCCGAGGCGAGTGATGCGGATATTGCAGGTATCAGAGCGGGGGCCGAGGCTATTGCGGCACAGTCTGAGCCAGAGATGGCCGAGGAGATGCGCGAAGATGCTGCGGAATTGCTGGCGTCTCGCGATGTTTCATTGGGTGCGCCGAAGCTTTTGGCGCCAGATGTGGCCTATCGACTGGCGCATCGGGTGGTGGAGAGTAAGCGAATTTTGACCGCGGCCAATGTGATCAAAGTTGTTAAAGGGGTGCGCGCAGGGTTTGGTGACACTCAAATAGTGATGGCGATACCTTTTGCTGTAGAAATCTTGATTCGTTTGCTCAGGTTCTAGCATCGGTGGAGTTGAACTCCACACTAAGGTATCCGAAGCAAATACCTCAAATTTTAAGAAAACTATTCCAAAAACGAATCACTTGGGCTAGAGTCATTGTGACGGAGAAAACTCCGCATTTATTTACCCCGTAATCGGGGCTTGAGGTGGCTATGTCGAGCAGGACAGTAAGCCGCATCGTAGTTTTAAAAGGTGGCACTTCGGCTGAGCGCGAGGTGTCGTTGGTGTCTGGTCAGGCATGTGCGGCTGCGTTGCGGAAAAAGGGTTACATAGTAAGCGAGATCGACGCGGGCGTTGATTTGGCCGAAAACCTGCGTGATGAAAACCCGGACATTGTGTTTAATGCGCTGCATGGGCGGTTTGGCGAGGATGGCTGCGTGCAGGGGCTGCTGGAATGGCTGGGGCTGCGGTATACGCATTCCGGTGTTTTGGCTTCGGCTTTGGCGATGGATAAAGCGGCCAGCAAGCGGGTGTTTGCGGCGGCCGGGATTCCGGTGGCTGAAAGCTTGATTGCTGCGGCAGTGGATGTGCAGGCGGGGCATATGATGCCGCGGCCTTATGTGGTGAAGCCAAATAACGAAGGCTCCAGCGTTGGGATTTATCTTGTGAGCGCGGGCGATGGCCCGCCGCAGCTGGGGCCGGAAATGCCGGATGAAGTGATGGTGGAGAGCTATGTGCCGGGGCGGGAGCTCTCAGTCGCGGTGCTGGATGGCAAGGCGCTTTCCGTTACGGATATCATCGTGAGCGACTGGTATGATTATGACGCCAAATATACCGAGGGTGGCTCGGAGCACATTGTGCCCGCTGACCTTCCTGCTGATATTTTTGCCTCGTGCATGGACCTTGCAGAGCGAGCGCACAAAGCGCTGGGCTGCGTGGGGCTGAGCCGCGCTGATTTTCGCTGGGATGAGGCGCGCGGCCCTGCGGGGCTTTATATTTTAGAGGTGAATACGCAGCCGGGAATGACAGCGACCTCGCTTGCGCCTGAGCAGGCGGCGAAGTGCGGGATGGATTTTCCGTCACTCTGCGCGGCATTGGTGGAGGGCGCGGCATGACCCTTGTAGCTGAGCGGCGAGATATGGTTGTGGCGCATGATTTTACGCCGGTAGTGGTGAAGCCTAAGCCAAAAGAACTTGTGCAGAGCAAGCTTGGTTACAAGTGGGACCGGCTATGGCTGACCCATTGGTTTAGGGCGCTCGTGCAGGTTTGGATGCCGATTTTTGCGCTGCTTTTGGCGGTTTATGGCGGGTGGAAAAGCCCTGCGGTTTCGGGGTGGGTGGTTGCCCAATACCACTCTGTGCGCGATGCGGTGGCGGCACGGCCGGAGCTGCGCGTTGAGCGGGTTGAAATTCCGGTGGGCTCGCCTGATTTACAGCGGCAGATTCTCGGAATTATGGCGCTTGCGCTGCCGGTGAGCGTGCTGGATGCGGACTTGGCGGGTTTGCGGACAACGGTTGAGGGGCTGGCGGCGGTAAAGTCGGCGTCGGTGCGCTTTGAGCAGGGCGCGCTGGAGGTAACGATTGTGGAGCGCTTGCCCGCCATGGTGTGGCGCAATTTGAACCGAATTTACCTTGTGGATGAAGATGGCGTGCGGGTGGCTGAAGTGCCGCGCCGGATGGTGCGGGCGGACCTGCCTTTGCTGGTGGGTGAGGGCGCAGATAAAGCGATGCTTGAAGCGCTGGAGATATTCTCGGTGGTGGCGCCATTGGGTCGCCGTGTTTTGGGGCTTGTGCGCATGGGCGAGCGGCGCTGGGATGTGGTGCTGAAAGGCAATGTGATTATGCTGCCGGCTGAAAACGGGCCGGATGCGATGCGGCGGATTATGGTGATGCAGGGCGCAAATGCGGTGTTGGACAGGGATGTGTCTATCATTGATATGCGTGATGAAAACCGAATGATTTTAAGGCTTAACGAGGATGCTTTGATTGCCCTTAGGGCAGCACGGGCGCGGTTAAACGGAGAAGGTGTATGAACGATTTGTTTGAGACCCAGCGCGAAATGCGCCATCGGCGGGAGGCTGCGGTAAAACGCGGCGTGATGGCGGTGTTGGATGTGGGGTCTTACAAAATTTCTTGTTTGGTGATGCAGTTTTCGGGCGAGGATTTTGAGGCTGGCGCGCCCAATGTAACCATGCCGCAAATGGGCAGTTTTCGTGTGGTGGGCGTGGGGACTGTGCGCTCCAAGGGGGTGAAGTTTGGCGAAATTGTCGATATGGGCGAGACCGAGCGCGCCATTCGGAGTGCGGTGGCCAAAGCCCAAAAGATGGCAGGGCTGCGGGTGGACCATGTGATGGTGAGCCTCTCGGGCGGGCGGCCACGGTCGTATGGCCTGACGGGCGAGGTGGAGGTTGAACAAGGCGAGGTGACAGAGCGCGATATTGGCCGCGTGTTGGCCAGCTGCGAGGTGCCGCCTTTTGGGTCGGAGCGCGAGGCTATTCATGCGCTGCCTGTGAACTTCAACCTTGACCATAAGTCTGGGCTGTCGGACCCGCGCGGGCAGGTGGGGGCAAAGCTTTCGGTGGATATGCATATGCTCACGCTGGCCGACGCACCTGTATTTGACCTGCTGGAATGCGTGCAGCGCTGTGATCTTGAGGTGGCGGGCTTAGCGTTTAGCGGCTTTGCGTCAGGGGTTTCGACCCTGATGGAAAACGAGCAGCAGCTCGGGGCGGCGATTGTGGACCTTGGCGGCGGCTCGACGGCGATTTCGGTATTTATGCGCAAACACATGATTTATGGCGATGCCGTGCGGCTGGGCGGAGACCACATTACGAATGATATTTGCCAAGGGTTGCACCTTGGGTATGAAGATGCCGAGCGGATTAAGACGCTGCATGGCGGCTTGCTGGCTACCGGCTCTGATAGCCGCGTGGAAATTGAGGTGCCAAACCCGATGGCGCAGTGGGAGAATGATCGCCGGACGGTTACGCGCTCGGACCTGATCGGGGTGATGCGGCCTCGGGTGGAAGAGATTTTGGAAGAGGTGCGCGCGCGGTTGGACGCGTCGGGTTTTGATGGCTTGCCAAGCCAGAGGATTGTGCTGACGGGCGGCACAAGTGCCATTCCGGGCATTGAGGATTTGGCGAGCCGGATTTTGGGCGGGCATGTGCGCATTGGGCGGCCGCTTCGCGTGCAGGGTTTGCCGCAGGTTTCGGCTGGTCCGGGGTTTTCGGCGGCGGTGGGGCTGGCATTACATGCGAGCCACCCGATGGATGAATGCTGGGATTTTGAGATGCCGGTGGACCGGATCGGAACCCGCAGAATAAAGGCGGCAATGCGCTGGTTCAAGCAAAACTGGTAAATAGTGGTTCCATAGGTGGAGAATCGCTTATATAGTGTGGTGACGCAGGATATTGTGGTAAAAACGTTAAAAACAGGTGACGGCGAGTCGCCAGTAAGTTAGCATAACGAATCAGCAGAATGGGCGACAAACCTCTTTAATAGGGGTGGGGCAAATGAGCATAGGCGGACAGAACATGGCTTTGAATTTACGTATGCCGGAAACGAGCGACTTGAGACCTCGGATCACGGTTTTTGGTGTTGGTGGGGCTGGCGGCAATGCCGTTAACAACATGATCGACAAAAACCTTGATGGGGCCGAATTTGTGGTTGCCAACACGGATGCACAGGCGCTTGCCCAATCAAAAGCCACGAACAAGATTCAACTTGGCGAGCGGATTACCGAAGGCCTTGGTGCGGGGGCGAAACCCGAAGTGGGCAATGCCGCGGCGACCGAAAGCATTGATGCGATTATCGAGCATCTGAGCGGGGCGCATATGTGCTTTATTACCGCTGGTATGGGCGGTGGTACCGGCACAGGCGCGGCCCCTGTTATTGCTAATGCAGCCCGCGAATTGGGCGTGCTGACCGTGGGTGTGGTTACAAAACCGTTCCATTTTGAAGGCGCGCGCCGGATGAAGCAGGCCGAAGAGGGCGTTGCTGAATTGCAAAAAGTGGTTGACACACTGATCATCATTCCGAACCAAAACCTGTTTCGCCTCGCCAATGAAAACACAACCTTCACCGATGCGTTTAGCATGGCGGATGATGTGCTTTATCAAGGGGTTAAGGGCGTAACTGACCTGATGGTCCGGCCCGGCATTATTAACCTCGACTTTGCCGATGTGCGTTCCGTGATGGACGAAATGGGCAAGGCAATGATGGGCACCGGCGAGGCCTCTGGTGAGGATCGCGCCCGTAAAGCGGCTGAACTGGCGATTGCCAACCCGCTGCTGGACGAGATTTCGCTGAAATCAGCCAAGGGTGTGTTGATTAACATTACCGGCTCGTCGGATATGACCCTGTTTGAACTTGACGAAGCCGCTAACCGCATTCGCGAAGAGGTAGACCCAGACGCGCATATTATCGTTGGCTCTACGCTGGATCCTGAGCTCGACGGCTTGCGGGTTTCTGTTGTGGCCACGGGCATTGATGTAGAAGTGGGCGAAGTTTCTGAGCCAAATTCTCGACGCCCGATGCGCGAGCCACTTAAGCCGCAGCCCCTTCCTGAAGTTGCCGCGGCTGAAGAGGCAATGGAGGCTGAAGAAGCCCCCGTTGCGCCCAGCTTTATTGACCAACAGGTGGCGATGGAAGAGACCGCAGCTGAGGAGACGACGCCCTCAATTGAAGCTGTGCCAGCCGTGCCTTCTGAAACAACATTGCGCTTGAAAGCGGCGGTTTCGAAAATGCCGGTAGCTGAAGACTCTGCCGATGTTGTGGCCGTGGCGGCGGTGGAAAAACCATCACGTTTTGCCATTAACAACCTGATCAATAAAATGACCGGCCATACCCGGGACGAGAAGTCAGCGCCGCGCGTGCAGCCTAGCATGCACTCCGGTTCTGTTAGCGCTCCGGCGCATGATATTGACCGTGAAGAGCAGGAACGCGTTGATATCCCTGCATTTTTGCGCCGTCAAGCCAACTAAATAATTTCCTCCGAGACTTCGGGCGTTTGCTTTGCAAGCGCCCGTTTTTTGTGGAGAATCAACTATTAGCCATTGTTGCAGTTCGAAACAAGATGTGACCCCCAACGTGGTTACGCAATCGTGAATTTGCGCTATATAGGGCGTATCGAAAATAATTGGGCAATGAACGTGCAGCGAACCTTGAAGCGAGATATCCAGATTATAGGCACCGGATTGCACTCCGGGCGGCCCGCGCGGCTGACGCTTGCCCCGGCTGCGGCCAATATGGGCATCTGGTTTCGCCGCGTAGATGTGCGTGATCGGGATAATATGATTCCGGCATTGTGGGATATGGTCAACGATACCCAGCTTTCCACGGGCATTATCAATGAAGCGGGCGTTTCTGTATCAACCATCGAGCACCTGATGGCGGCTTTGGCCGGGTGTGGTGTGCATAATGCCATTATTGATATCGACGGGCCGGAAGTGCCTATTATGGATGGAAGCGCCACCCGGTTTGTGGCGGAAATCCAGCGTGCGGGGCTTGTGGAGCAAGGGCAGACCGTTACGCTTTTGGAAATACACGAGACCGTGCGGGTAGAAAAAGGCGATGCTTTTGCCGAGCTTTCCCCGCTGGACCGCGTTGAAATTGATTTCACCATTGATTTCCCTGGCACGATTATTGGGCGGCAGTCGGCGACGCTAGATATGAGAAACGGGAATTTTGTGCATGATATTGCCAACTGCCGCACCTTTTGCCGTGCGCAAGATGTGGATACAATGCGGGCCAACGGGCGCGCGCTGGGGGGCTCGCTTGAGAACGCACTGGTAGTAGATGGCGACCATTACCAAAATGCAGAAGGCCCGCGCCGCGCCGATGAATGTGTGCGCCATAAAATACTGGATGCACTGGGAGACTTGATGCTTGCGGGCGCGCCCATTTTGGGGCGGTATCGCGGCTATAAGGCGGGCCATGCACTCACTAACCAGTTGTTGCATAAGCTGTTTTCTACAGCGGGCGCCCGCAGCTTTAGGCTGGCACACGCGGCGGAACTACCATTGCTTCCGGGGCCAGACCTGCGGGATTTCGCTCTTTTGCGCACTGGATAGCCCGCACGAGACAAAAAGCCATTTTTTCTGCTGATGAACTATGCTAGCAACGCATATGAAACGCGATTGTTGAGGGTGAACATGGGTCAACGAGTTTGGATTAAGCGCGCATTGTTGCTGGTTTTGGTAACAACGGTGGTGGCTTGTGGGCGTGGCGGGCAGCGTGGCACAGTGGACGATAGCACCTCTCCGCAGCAGATAATTTCTTATGCAGAAGCCGAAGTTGCGCGTCGCAAATTTGGCCGCGCCGGAGATCTCTATTTGGAAATTGAGCGGCTATACCCTTATACCGTTGAAGCTGAATATGCCGTTATTCAGGCAGCTAAAGCTTATCAGGCTGGGAAAAAGCGCATAGAAAGCCGTGCGGCGGCGCAGCGCTATATAGATTATTACCCGGCTGGCGAATATGCGGCTCTGGCGCATTATCTGGTGGCGCTGAGCTATTATGACCAAATCGTTGATATCGGCCGGGATCAGGAAAACACATTTCAGGCACTGCAAGCTCTGCGTATCGTGCTAGAGCGCTTTCCGGATTCGGAATACGCCGCTTTAGCAGAGCCAAAATTTACCACGGCACTGAATCAGCTGGCAGGTAAAGAGATGGATGTCGGGCGTTATTACCTAAAGCGCGGTCAATACGCGGCTTCAATCGGCAGATTTGCTGTTGTCGTAAAGGAATATGGGGAAACCCCGCATCGGCCCGAGGCCTTACTCCGGCTCGTGGAGGCCAACCTTTCGCTTGGACTGTTGGTTGAAGCGGGGCAAGCGGCGGCTATTTTGGCTGCCGATTATCCCGAAAGTAGCTGGAATGTTGCCGCGCAGCGCTTGATTTCAGGTGGGCGGTAAAGCGGGTTTCCGAACCTTTCGACTTAGGTTAAAGTGCAGCTGATGCTGGTTGATCTTTCCATAAGAAACATGCTGCTCATTGAGCAGGTAGATCTGCGCTTTGGCGCGGGACTAAATGTGTTGACCGGAGAAACGGGCGCCGGAAAATCCATTTTGCTGGATAGCTTGGGCTTTGTGCTGGGGCGCCGTGGACGGGCCGAAATGGTGCGGCAGGGGGCGGCGCAGGGCGAAGTGATTGCCGAATTTGAACTGGATATGGGCCACCCGGTGGCGAAAATATTGGAGGAGGCGGGGCTGCCTTTTGACGGGCAGCTGATCTTGCGGCGGCTGAATATGCCGGATGGCCGCAAGCGGGCTTTTGTGAATGATCGTGCGGTGTCGGCAGATGTGTTGCGCAGCCTTGGCGCAGCTTTGGTTGAGGTGCACGGACAACATGATGACCGTGGCTTGCTGCACGCCAAGGGGCACAGGGCGCTTTTGGATGTTTATGCGGGCAATGAGCCTGCATTGGAAAAAGTAAGCAAAGCATGGCACGGATTGCGTGCCGCCAATGCGGCGCTGAAGGCCGCGGAGGCCGAGGTGGAGGCGCTGAAGGCCGATGCTGAATATGTAGAACACGCTCTGAAAGAGCTGGATGAGCTGGCCCCAGAGGCAGGCGAAGACGAGGCCTTGGACAAGCAGCGCCGCCTGATGCAAGGCGCGGAACGCGTGCGCGGCGATGTGGACAAGGCGGTGCAGGCGCAGCAAGGAGCTGAAGGGCTTTTGCACGATGCGGTGCGCTGGATGCAAGATGCCAACACCGTTCCCGAGCTGGGGCTAGAGGCTTCAATTGAGGCTATGAGCCGGGTTTTGGTTGAGCTTGGCGATGTGCAGGCGAATGTAGAGGCCGCGCTGGGGCGGATGGATGTGGACCCGTATGAGCTGGAACGGGTGGAGGAGCGCCTGTTTGCGCTTCGGGCTTTGGCGCGAAAGCACAAGGTGGTGCCTGATGAGCTGCCCGCGATATGGGCGCGCTTTCAGGAAAAGGCACGGACGCTGGAGGCCGGAGGGGGCCAGATTGCTGAGCTGGCATTGCAGCGCGAAGAGGCGAGCCGCGTCTACAGGGCGGCGGCGGACGCGCTGCGTCGGAAGCGGCAGATTGCGGCCAAGCGCCTCGACAAAGCAATGAAGGCCGAGCTGACGCCGCTTAAAATGGAAAATGCGGTGTTTGAGACGCTGGTGGACGAGGCAGACGCAGGGGCTTATGGCGCCGATATAGTGTCTTTCCGTGTGGCCACAAACCCTGGCGCGCCGGCCGGCGCAATTGAAAAAATCGCATCTGGCGGCGAGCTTTCTAGGTTTTTGTTGGCCCTTAAGGTGTGCCTGACCACGCGGGCCGTGGGGCTGACGCTGATATTTGACGAGATTGATCGCGGCGTAGGCGGCGCAACTGCAGATGCCGTGGGGCGGCGCTTGGCAGCGGTTTCTGAAGGCGCGCAGGTGTTGGTGGTGACTCATTCGCCGCAAGTGGCGGCGATGGGGCAGCGGCATTTTGTTGTGTCAAAATCGGTGAAGGCTGGTGTTACGCGAACGGATGTGGTGGGGCTAAACGGGGCGGAACGGCTAGACGAGATTGCCCGTATGCTGGCGGGAGATGTGGTATCTGACGGGGCAAAGGCGGCAGCGCAGGCCTTGCTTGAAAACGCGCCGGTGGCGGCGCGTTAGCGTTTGTGCATGGCGCGAGGTTTTACCCGCGCCGCGCTGTGACATTCCAAATTAGATCGGGGCGCAGGCTTGTGTGAGCCATGTGTGGGTTTCGCTAGAAAC
Organism: Paracoccaceae bacterium; assembly: GCA_002402045.2. Classification (GTDB taxonomy): domain Bacteria; phylum Pseudomonadota; class Alphaproteobacteria; order Rhodobacterales; family Rhodobacteraceae; genus UBA3077. The sequence continues at coordinate 89,005 of NVUX02000002.1, forward strand.
ATCTGGGCCGATTTTTCGCAACACTTCGGCGTGGTAATTGTTGAGCCAAGTGCGCTCGGCTTTGGAGAGGCGCGTGTGGTCTATCAGGCGGGTGTCTATCGGCACCCATGTGAGTGTTTCAAAGCTGTGCATTTTATTGTCTCCACCTATGTCTTCCGGCGGGTTGACGATGATCAGGTTTTCTATGCGGATCCCCCACGCGCCTTCACGGTAATACCCCGGCTCATTGGAGAGGATCATGCCTGTTTGCAACGGCACATTGTTTTTGGGCGAAATGGACGCAGGGCCTTCGTGCACGCTGAGATAGGCCCCTACACCGTGGCCGGTGCCATGCTTATAATCCAGCCCTTCGGCCCAAAGAGGTGCGCGCGCGAGGGTGTCTATGCGTTGGCCGGACGTGCCGCTTGGGAAGCGGAGCATGCTCAGGGCCAGCATCCCTTTGAGGACCAGCGTAAAACAGCGGATCATCTCGGAATCGGGGGTGCCGATGATGATTGTGCGGGTGATGTCGGTGGTGCCGTCAAGGTATTGGCCTCCGCTATCGACGAGCAGGAGCGTGTTGTTTTCAATGGCGCGGTTGCTGGTTTCGTCGACACGGTAATGCACAATGGCGCCGTTGGGGCCAGAGCCGCAAATGGTATCAAAAGAAATGTCGGTCAGGGCGTTTGATTGCGCGCGAAAAGCTTCAAGCTTGGTAACAATATCAATTTCGGTGAGGCCATTGATGCCGTGGTCAACCCATGCGAGAAATTCGCACATGGCCGCTGCATCGCGTAGGTGGGCAAGGCGGGAGCCGCTCAGCTCGGCTTCATTTTTGCAAGCCTTGGGAAAAATACACGGGTCCGGGAACCATGTATGTTTGCTCAGCTGTTGGGAAACCCAGATGGGGGCAGATGCGCGGTCAACGCCTGTATTTCCGCTGAGCGCCTTGAGTGCACCCTCAAAATCATCAGTGATGGTGACATCGGGGCCAAGATGAGCGGCCAGCTCGGGGCCGGACTTGGCGGGGTTGGTAATGAGCGTAACGCGGGTGTCGGCATGCAGAATGGCGAAGGCGAGTGGCACGGGCGTATTGCTGATGTCAGCACCGCGAATGTTAAGCAGCCACGCGATGGAATCGGGCAAGGTCAGGATGGTGGCATCAAGACCGGCTTCGCGGAGTTGAATAGCAAGCTCGGCGCGCTTGTCTGCGCTGGATTTTCCGGCGAATTCATGCGGGTGAGCGCGAATTTGGCCCCTCGGTGGCGCGGGGCGGTCTGCCCAGATTGCATCCACCATGTTGGGGCTTTGTATCAGGGTAATGTCGGGCGAAAGGGCTTTTTCGAGCTTTGAAATTTCGTCAAAGCTGTGCAGCATCGGATCATAGCCCACGGTGCCTTTGGTGAGATGGTTTTTTAGCCAATTTGAGAGGGTGTCTTCGGGAATGGCTTGCGGGGTGAAAACCTCAAGGTCGATCTGGGAGCGAATTTGCAGCGTGTAGCGGCCATCTGCAAATACGCTAGCGGCCTTGGGCAGCACGGCGCAATGGCCATCAGAGCCGGTGAAGCCGGTGAGCCATGCGAGGCGCTCGTCGCAGGGGGCTACATTTTCGCCCCTGTGGGCGTCGGCGCGGGGGATCAGAAAGCCATCAAGCCCCGCCTCGGACAGCGTTGCGCGTAGGGCCTTAAGCCGTGGTGCACCGGTTTCCGGGCTGCTCGGGGTTTTGAAGCTTTGATACATTGAAACATTCCTCACGCTGTGGTTAGGCACCGTTATTTGCGCCTATTCGTGTCGTCGGTTAGAGTGCCGGAAGTTGCGAAAATTGCAACGGGAAAAACGAGAGGGATGCCCGATGGCACGGTTACTGGCAGTATTATTTTTTGCATTCGCAGCCTTACGCGCCTTTTTTGATTGGCAAATCGCTGGCTTGAATGAAACCGCCTTTGCGTTTTTACCCATCGGGCAGGTTTGGTTTAACTTTGACCGTGGCACATTGCTGGGCTTGCAGCCGGGGATAGAGCGCTATCTTTCGCCCGTAATTTGGGAAAATGCTGTGGGGCCAATGCTGCTTTGGCCGATGGCACCCACGCTGTTTGGCGTTGGCGTGTTCTGCGCTGCGATTGCGATCTGGCGGGCGGTGCGCAAGGCGATGGCCTAGTTTTTATCGTCAAAAACCGTGTGATCAATCTGCATCAGTTCAACGGGTGCGCCGTTATCCTCAATAAAGGCTACCAGCAAACCCGGTGAAGGGCTGTTGGGCTGGATGATCACGTTTTTACCTTTAAGTTCGGCCTGAAGGTCGTCCACTTCAAAGGCAATATGAGGCAGGGTTTTGACAATTTCAGGGTAGGGCGCGCCTTGCTCAAAGCGCATCCACTCAATATTATATGGACTTTCCTCATAGCCGCTCACATACATTTTGAGATGCGAAAGGTGGCGTTCATCCCGAAGCGGCTTATCGGTCGGGATGCCCATATGATGGAAACGGCGCATTAGCTGGCCTTAAACAGTCGCGCGCGTTTGCGGGCGTCTTGCTCGAATAGGTTGGCGAGCTGTTCTGTCATCGCGCCCGCGAGCTGCTCCACATCGGTGATGGTCACGGCGCGGCTATAATATCGCGTTACGTCATGGCCAATGCCGATAGCGATCAGCTCCACACCTTTGCGGGTTTCGATCATGTTGATCACATCACGCAAGTGCTTTTCAAGGTAAGACGCGGGGTTGACCGAAAGGGTGGAATCATCCACCGGCGCACCGTCAGAAATCACCATCAAAATGCGCCGCGCTTCGGGGCGTTTCATCATCCGGCGATAGGCCCATTCGAGCGCTTCGCCGTCAATATTTTCCTTCAGCAGGCCTTCTTTCATCATCAAACCAAGGTTGGTATGGCTGCGGCGCCACGGGGCGTCGGCGCTTTTATAGATGATGTGGCGAAGGTCGTTCAGGCGGCCGGGTAGCGCGGGGCGGTCGGCCTTTAGCCATGCCTCGCGGCTTTGGCCGCCTTTCCATGCGCGGGTGGTAAAGCCGAGAATTTCGACCTTCACTTGGCAGCGCTCCAGCGTGCGGGCCAGCACATCGGCGCAGATGGCGGCGATAGAAATTGGCCGCCCCCGCATCGAGCCGGAATTATCAATCAGCAGGGTCACGACCGTGTCTTTGAACTCAATGTCAGACTCTTGCTTGAAGCTCAGCGGCGTGGTCGGGTTGGCAATCACGCGGGCGAGGCGGGCGGCGTCTAGCACGCCTTCCTCAAGGTCAAAATTCCAGGTGCGGTTTTGCTGGGCTTGCAAGCGGCGCTGAAGCCGGTTTGCCAGCCGGCCAACGGCGGTTTTGAACGGGGCAAGCTGCTGGTCAAGATAGGCGCGCAGGCGCTCCAGCTCGGCAGGTTCGGCCAGCTCTTCGGCGCGGATTTCTTCGTCAAATTCAGTGCAAAAGGTGCGGTAGAGCGGGTCTGCGTCTGAGTGGGGCGCGGGGGCGGGCGGCTCGTCTGGCGGGTCGCCGTCCTCAATCTCGGTCTCGTCGGACATCTGGGCGTTCGGGTCATCCTTTGCCGAAATTTCAGACTGCATTTGCTGCTCGTCATCGTCTTGCTCTTCAGGTGGCTGCTGGTCTTGGTCCTGCGAATTCTCTTCGTCAGCGCCCTCTTGATCCTGCTCGTTTTCGCCGTCTTCTTCGGCTTCGTCATCTTGGTTTTCGTCGTCTTGGTCGGGGTCGTCGCCAAGCTGGTCGCCATAGCCGAGGTCTGAGATAACCTGCCGTGCGAGGCGGGCAAAGGCGGCTTGGTCATCCAAACTGTTGAGCGCATTATGCAGGGTGTTGCCCGCTTGGCTTTCCAGCGTTTCGCGCCGTAAATCCAGCACGTTTTGCGCGGCTTTGGGCAGGGCTTTGCCGGTGGCCAGCTCGCGGAGAAGGTAGCCAGCTGTGATGGCCAGAGGCGCTTGCGCGGCGTCTGTGGCTTTGTCAAACCCTTGCGCCAGTGCGTCAGCTTCGATCTTAGCGCCGATGTTTTTGGCGGTGCCGGGCAGGGCGCGGGCCCCAAGGGCCTCGCAGCGGGCGGTTTCAAGCGCGTCAAACACGGCGGCGGCGATCTCGCCTTGGGGGGCGTATTTGCCGTTGGTGGCAGGGTTATGAAAGCGCAGTTTCATCGCCATGGCATCAGCGGTGCCGCGCGCCAGCAACACTTCCTGTGCGGTCATCCGCCGCGTAACCTGCGGCAAGCGCATGCTGTCGCCCGACATGCCAGCAGGGTCCACCGTGTAAGTCACGCTCAACTCCGGCACATTGGCCAGCGTTTTAGTGGCCTCAGCGAGGGCCTTTTTGAAAGGATCAGCAGGGTTGTCGGTTGGTTTGTTCACTATTTCCCCGGCTCAGTTAAGGCTTTGCAAAAATCAGCGTCGGTTCTCCAAAGCCAATCATCGGTAAAATCGCCAACTTGTGCAGCGTATGCCGTATAGAGCGCAGATGCCTGAGCGATTTCTGCGTCGATCATTTGCTTGACGGCATCGTCGCTGGCGTCGGAGTGTCTTTCAATGTGAAAGGTGGCAGATCTAACAAAAAAATTGATAATAGGGGGGTAGTTTACGGCGAAACGTTCCTCAATAATGGTTGCGCCAGCATAGCCTTCAAGGGCGGTATAAAACCCTGCGCACCGGATAGAGTTCGCATCTCGGATGCTGATCATGTCCTGTGATTGCGCGGTTGAGGCCAATACGGCGAATGCGATGGTAAATATAGTTTTTTTCATAATAGTCCTTGGTTTTATTGACATGCCGGAAATTGGCCCTTGTCGTAACAGGTTTCTTATTCCAGTAATCTAGGCTGTTGGCGCCCAGATGAAAAGTAGAATTGCGGCATAATCTACCTGGGATATTGGCTGGGGTTTTGAGCGACTTTTATGTACGGATCAGTAGGGGTGTCGGCAACGGCCTCAGTTATTCCCAGAATTTGCGAGGCGGTCACACCAGCGTATGCGCCGCCCGCCATTATAAGGCACAGCCAGATTTTCGGAAACCATTGTTTGCGCGAGGTCTGTTCCGCCAAGCCAAATGCGGGCCAAAACACGCTGATACCGATCCAGCCCGTGGCGCTCTACGCGTGTTACGGAGGTGGTGGCAGCCAATTGGCGCAAGCGGTTGGTGGCGGTGTCGCCTAGGCGCTTTTCAGCGGGGCACTCCGCGAAATAGGTTTCGGGGGTGTCATAGCCCATAATGCGGATACGCTCGACCGGGCCGCCCGCGCATTTCAGGTCCAGCGTATCACCGTCTACGATATGGGTGATGGTGCACGCTTCACTGATGCCCGAAACGCCGTTTGACACGCGGGAATCCGGCACGCAGGCTGCGATGAAAAGGGCGGTAATGCCGAGTATGCCAAGGGTTACTTTAGCCAAGGCTGACACTTACCGCGCTTTCCGGCAGTTCCTCGTCAAAGCAGCGCTGATAAAATTCCGCCACGGTTTGGCGCTCTAGCTCGTCACATTTATTCAGGAAGGTCAGGCGGAAGGCAAAGCCCACGTCTTTGAAAATTTCAGCGTTTTGCGCCCATGTAATAACGGTGCGCGGAGACATAACGGTGCTAATATCGCCGTTCATAAACGCTGTGCGCGTCAGGTCGGCAACGGTTACCATTTGGCCAATAATCTTGCGGCCAGACTCGGAGTTATAATGCGGCGCTTTGCCGAGCACGATGGCGCTTTCTGCGTCATGGCTCAGGTAGTTCAGCGTGGCCACAAGGCTCCAACGGTCCATCTGGGCTTGGTTGATTTGCTGTACGCCGTGGTAAAGGCCGGTGGTATCGCCAAGGCCAACGGTGTTGGCGGTGGCAAACAGCCGGAAATATGGGTGCGGGGTGATGATCTCGTTTTGGTCGAGCAGCGTGAGCTTGCCGTCGGTTTCCAGAATACGCTGGATCACAAACATCACGTCAGGGCGGCCCGCGTCGTACTCGTCAAATACCAGCGCGGCAGGGTTCCGCATGGCCCACGGCAAAATGCCCTCTTGGAATTCAGTGACTTGCACGCCGTCTTTTAGTTTGATGGCGTCTTTGCCGATCAGGTCGATCCGGCTGATATGGCTATCAAGGTTCACCCGCACGGTGGGCCAGTTAATGCGCGCGGCAACCTGCTCAATATGGGTGGATTTACCCGTGCCGTGGTAGCCCTGAATCATCACACGACGATTGTGCTTAAAGCCCGCAAGAATGGCCCGCGTTGTGTCGGGATCAAACTTATAGGTAGGGTCGATGTCTGGCACGCGGTCGGTGCGGCCCTCAAAACCCTTAATGGTCATCTCGGTTTCAAAGCCAAACAGGTCTTCAACGCTGAAGGTTTCGGTGGGTTTATCAATGGCTGTCATGATGATGTCCGTATCGTGTTTTGCGTATGTTTCCGTTGTAACCATTCGGCCAGCAGGTGCAAGGGGGGGCGGCAAAATGGGCATAAAAACGACAACGGCCGCACCTGAGGTGCGGCCGTTGAATTGAGGTTAGCAGCGCTTACTTTTGGGCGATACGGCCGTCAAGGTAAGGCGTGTAAGCCCCTTGCGCGAGCATGTAATCTGCCATCACGTTTTCTAGGCCGGGGCCATAGTCATACGCGTTCATCGCGTCAGATGAGAAGATTTTGTAGCCATCGCCACCACCACGCACGTAGTTGTTTGTCACAACGCCGTAAGTTGCGGCTGGGTCAATGGCAGAGCCATCAGCCAGTGTGACCGATACAATGCGCGAACCTGCCTCAGCGGCTGGATCCCACACAAAGCGGATACCGGCAACCTGTGGGAAGCGACCTGCGCCGTCTTCCACTTGGCTGACGCCATTTTCAAGCGCTTCAATAACGCCTGCCCCAGAAATCTGGAACGTGGCGAGGGTGTTTTGGAACGGCAGCACCGTTAGCACTTCACCCATAGTCACTTCGCCCGCATCAATGCTGGCGCGAATGCCACCACCGTTTTGGATGGCAATGGTCACGCCTTGGTCGGCCACACGGTCCAGCATGGCGTCGGCAATCAGGTTGCCCATCTGGCATTCAACAGCGCGGCAGCTGCCACGGTCGCCGTCAATAGCTTCGGCAGATTGCGCAACTACCCGTTGGCGAATCTCGTTAAGCGGCTCAGCCAGCTCAGCAATACGCGCCACGGCGGCTTCGTCTTCAGCCACATCGCCGCTCATGGAAATCGGGCCACCTGAAGTTTCGGTGATGTTGCCTTCATCGTCAAAGGTGAGGTTCAGCTCACCTAGGTATTTGCCGTAAGCATAGGCCGAAACAATGGCGGTGTTGCCAACCATTGTTGGGTAAGGGCCATCGGCACGGTCGTTGTCATTTGAGAGGAACGTGTTGGTGTGGCCACCCACAATAACGTCAACCGCTGGCACAGCTGCGGCCACGGCTTGGTCTACCGCATAGCCGGAGTGCGACAGCACGATGATGATGTTAACGCCTGCTTCTTCAAGCTTGGCCACTTCGCCAGCGACAGCTTCGGCAGGGTCAGTAAACACAACGCCCGGGCCAGGGGAGGCCAGCTCGTCGGTGTTTTGTGGTGTGAGGCCGATAAGCCCGATTTTACGCCCGCCGCGCTCAATGATGGTCGATTTGGCCAACTCACCAGCGAGCAGCTCTTCGCCACTTACATCTGCGTTGGACATCAGGATCGGGAAGTTGATGGTGTCCATAAATCCGCGCAGCACTTCGGGGCCATCGTCAAACTCGTGGTTGCCCACGGTCATGGCGTCATAGCCCAGAAGGTTCATGAATTCGGCAGCCATTGCGCCTTTGTAGTAGGTATAAAACAGCGTGCCTTGGAATTGGTCGCCGCCGGATACGAGGATCGAATTGTTAGTGCGCGCACGGGCTTCGGCCACGGCCGTAACCAAGCGGGCCGAGCCGCCAAAACACTTGCCTTCAGCGTTATCTTCTGCCGAGCACGGGCTGTCATATTTGCTGATGGGCTCAAAGCGGGCGTGGAAATCATTGGTGTGCAGCACGGTCAGCGAATAATCGGCCATCGCGGTGCTGGCACTGAACGCAAGGGCAGATGCGGTCAATAGAATTGGTTTAAGGGACATATTATTTCTCCGGTTGGTTTTATTGTGGCTCACGCTATTACATTTTGCTGATTCCAACAAACGACATTTTTGCAACAATTTCAGTGCGAAATTATTACGGATGGCGCATCATGGCGGCGCGTCTGGCGCGCCGCTGCTTTGCAGGCATTGTGTGCGCGCCGCCTGCAACCATTGTGTTTGTGGCCCGCTTGCCGGCGCGTGCTATGCTTTGAATAAGCGTGAAGCTTTGATCTGCTCCCATGCCCAAACCACTTCGGTCAGGCGGTCCTCGTCATCACGGCGGCCGCCGTTTAGATCTGGGTGCAGGTCTTTCACCAGCGCTTTGTAAACCTTACGAATTTCGGCTTTTGTCATGCTATCGCCCGCTTCGAGAATCGCAATGGCTTTGGTTTCGGTCGGCGGGAGGCGGCGCGTGGTTCTGCCGGTGCCATTGGCGGGGTTTTTGGTGGCATTATCGCCCAAAACCTCTTTGGGGTTATCAAAACCAAAGCGCTGCCATGCGGCGGCTTCGGAGTCATTCACCGTATTGCTCATAGGCTGTGTCGCTCGTTCCCACGTGTTGGCTTCAAGTGCGGCTTGCTCAGGGGTTAGCGTGGCGCGGCCTTCAAAGAAATTCCATGTTTTGTTGTGCTCACGAATGTGATCAAGGCAAAACCAGATGAATTCCTCAAGGTGATCGGCAGATTTGGGCGCGCGATACTTTCCCGGCAATTCACAGCCTTCTTTTTGGCACACGCGAGACGAGGTTTCCACCGCGCCCGTCATGCCACGCCGCTTGCTGCGCTTCTTTTTATCTGAAGCCGCCGAAATATCAAAATCAAAAGACAAGGGTTTGCGCGTCATAAAATTTCCTTTTTGCCCTTTTGCAACTGAGGTTCAGAGCATAGACAAGTTATGAGAAAACCCAAGCCCTAAATTGGAGATACCCATGACATATGCAGAGCGGATGCGGCAAAAGCTAACAGAGGCCTTTGCGCCCGAGGTGCTGGAGATCATCGACGAGAGTGAAGCGCATCGAGGCCATGGCGGCTATCAGGAGGGCGGAGAGACCCACTTTAAAATTGTGATAAAAGCCGCGGCCTTTAACGGCATGGGCCGCGTGGCGCAGCAGCGCGCGGTTATGGCCACGGTCAAGCATGAGCTTGACGAGCGGGTGCACGCGCTGTCGCTAGAGGTTTCCGGCGTTTAGGTTTTTTCGGCAGGCCCAAGGCTTGGCGCCGCAGAATCGTTTGTGTTAACTGGAAAAGGCGAGAAAATGCGGGTCGGCTCGTCGCCGTCACCCGTAGTCGTTTCAGACAACACTTGCGGGCTTGGCATCGGCTCCGGGAACGGCTCTGGCGCGGGGACAGGGGCGATAACTGGTGCCTGCACCATGGTTTCCGCCTTGCGCTCACGCAGTTTTTCCAGCTTTTGGTCGAGCGGCATTTCTTCAAGGCCAATTTCACGACGAAACACCATATAGCGGCATTCCACATGCTTTTCCTTCCCCAACAGCCCAGCTTTTTCCTCAACGTGAAAGCTTTCCTGCCCGGAAAATTCCCAATTGTCTTTGGCTTGTTCGTTCATGAGGTCACCCAGCGCATGGCCCATGCGATCGGGCATTGTTTTGCGGCCTTTGGCCTTTTTGGCCGGGGCGGGCACGGGGAGGAGCTTGTATTCAAACATGTTTAATCATTTCCTGCGGATAAAAATTCTCGTATAAAAACCATTCGCGTATTTTTATTTCATCTATCAAATCTGGGCTTATTTTGTTGGGCTGAAAGCCAGCCACAGCCGCACTCTTTTTTGCTCGTTTTACATTTTGTAGATACGACACTACCTGTTTTCGCGGCTTGAAAAAAGCGCCAACTTTGGAATCCAGTAGATTTTCGAGATCTTGATTGAGGGATTCTGTTTTAATAACGTGGGAATGCAGTTTTTTTTGGGTGTAAAGCGCGCGCAAATCGTCTTTGGTTTTTGCGGTTCGCAGGGTGGGGCCGGGCTTGATGAACGAAAGCGCAAGGAAGCGGTAGCTTTGCAGGCCGAGCATGTGCGGCAGGGTGTTGCGATATCGCGTGCCAAAAAAATCGGCGTTCTCAGGGTCGATCATAAAACGGAGCCAGCGCTCAAAAGCGACGGTGTTGGGCTGGTAGTAGTCAGCCATGCCCGCGTCGCGAAACCGTGCGGCCATGCCACCACGGCCTGCCAGACCGTATTGAAATAGCGAGATATACTGCGCCATCGGGTTGCGCACCGTGATAAAGTAAAACGCATCAGGCCTGTGCTGAACGGCGGGCGCATGAGGGTGGCGGGCCACTTGCTGCAGGGTAGAGCACGCCCGCAAAAACCGCGCCACCGAGCTGGAGCCGGTTTTTTGCACGTCCAGATAAACGATTTTTCCAAAATCAATCATGGGCGCTTAGGGCTCTGAGGATCTCTTCTCGTAGTTCTGTAGCGTAAATGAAGTTGCTGGCATAGCTCTCGGCGCCAAGCAGTGTGAGGGCTTCATCCACGTGATTCAGCGCGGACTTAAGATGAAGGTGCGGCTTTTGGATCGCTGGAAGACTGGCGCAAGAAGACTCGACTTGGGCCAGAAATATTTTAGACATAGCCCAAATTATTTGATTGCCGTTTTTTCCTATAACTTTTTTGATCTTCAAAATTGAACTGGTAGCACTACTAACACGTGTTTCCCCGTCACTTTCCCCAGTGTTTTCTGCCCTTACTTCATTAATAATTGCCTGCAAAAATAAGGCAAAAGATAGTACTTCTTGCGCTTTGGTTTTGCCGAATTTGGAAATCACTTCTACAACCAGCATATCGGCTTCGATTAGCAGCTGTTCATTATCGCTGTTATTACATGCTTGTAAGGTTAGAATATTTGCTTGCCCTAGCTGCGCCGCAGCCCAGAGAGCAGGCTGCCGTTTTTTAGACAAACTACGTAGTGCATTTTTGAAAGTACTACTAATAATTTTCAACTGCATTGGGTGAATTTTTTCACCTGAAAAGTGCAGACGCATAAGCTCAGCATTGCCTAAACTCAACTGGGACATCGCCCATTGAATTGAACCTTGATGAGCGGAATACTGTGTCGCTAGTTTTGTACTGGCATTTAGTGACTGCTTGATGCGTGTGTCAAAAATTTTGGTACTAGACAGAACTGCTATTGCCGTAAGTGAAGTTGCTAAGTTGTATTGGGCTGCTGCCCAGTTTTCTGGGTCGCGGTCTTTTGAAATTAGATCAAGCGCATCAATGTTGGTATCGATAGCTTCATTTAATATAGCTAACTGCTTTTCTCCCTGATGAAATCCAGCTTGTTGAAGTAGGGTACCAGCGAAATTTATTCTTGTTACTGTTGCCCAATACTCGCTTTTGCTGCCCTTTTCGAATATAGTTTTTGCTTTACCGGACGCTAGTTTTGATTTTTTTAACAGCTTTCTTTTTGTTTTACCTGATGAGTTTTGGGCTTGGCAATTATAGATCATAGAAAGCTCGGATTGAATAATGGCCCAATCTTTTTGGTGCCTGCCCTCTGTGTAAACCATAAGCGCGTTGCGGCAGGCGGCCTCAGCTGCGCAAAGAATTGATAGTGCGGCTTTGCCAGTGAAATCTGAAGACTTAAAGCTTAGTGCAGCCGCAAGGTTTATATTTATGCTACCCCAAAGAAATGCTGAATTCTCGTAAGTGATGGGCAAGAGCGCATCTTCTAGCATATTTACGGCGAAGGCCATGGCCGCGCCGCCATATTGCCGTCCATGATTATAAAGAATATTTGCCTTTTTATGGCGATATCTGCTTGGAGCCAGCGGGTCGAGGCTGCCGAAGCTGTCGGCAGCGGTGGAAAGGATGGTGAAGGCTTCTTGGAGGTTGCCTTCGATCAGCAGCGCATGGGCATCAATTTCCACCAACTGGGCATCTTGCTCTAGGGCTTCCAGTAATTTTGCGTCGCGCAGAACCACGCGGGCATCACGCACCATTTTGCGCACGGCTCGCGTGTCGCCTTGCTCTAGTTTGGCGGAGGCTTCGGTAATGGCATTTCCGAGTTGCGGAAACCGGCTTCGCATTCGTGCCAGCTTCTGCTCCAGAGCTTCAATTTCTTGCGCGCGCAGGGTCAGATTTTGCAAAATGGTGGCGGGGCTGTCGCCTGTATTCACCGTAATTTTGAACTGAGCCGTCAATGCGCGGAGTTGTTCAAGGGTTAGCCCTTTGGGAATGTTGCTAGCAACGATTTGTTTCAATAACTCGGTCTGTTGATCAAGCTGAGTTTTTATCTCAGCGGTGTCTGACTTGATCTCGGCCAACAGCTCTAGCTGCACATTATTTACACGCGCGGCCCCTATCAGCAGCCCTTGCGTTAGCATTTGGTGAAAACTCTCATCTTGTCGACAGGCCGTAAGGCCCGCGAGTAGGGCGGTTTCTAGAATGCGGCGCGTGGCTGATTCGCCTGTGTCCAGTGTGAGGGGGACCAGTAAATGCTGCACCACCTCGGCTTCGAAATTTCCGGACTTTGCCGCCGTGAGCAATATTTCGGTGCTCAGGCTTAATGGTGAAGCCGCGTCTTTTAGCAGGCTGAGGGCGCGGGTCAGGGTTTGGGGGGGGAACTCTGGCTGGCCTTTAAGCGCCTTAATAATAGCTTTTTGCGCTTTATCACATGCCTTTTGGGCGCAGCCGTCTTTTAGGTGCAAGCCAATCGCCGCAAGCGCGATGAGGGGAAGGGCAACAGGGGCAATACTCGCCGCCACGGGGGATGCCAATGCAGCGAGCCCAACGCAAAGTGCACCAGCTTGGGTAGTGAATTCCTGTGTAAGCGCCATATGTCCCCCTTGCACCTATAGATAGGTTCCAAAGGAGAGGGGGTCAACTTATCCCAGCTTTTTGCGCACGGTCTCATTCACCGCTTTGGGGTTGGCCTTGCCGCCGGTGGCTTTCATGATCTGGCCTACAAACCAGCCCGCCAGTTTGGGGTTGGCTTTGGCCTTTTCTACCTGCGCGGGGTTGTCGGCCATGATCTTGTCCATGGCGGCCTCAATAGCACCAAAATCGGTGACTTGTTTCATGCCGCGCGTGTTCACGATCTCGGCTGGGTCGCCGCCCTCGGTCCACACAATCTCAAACAGCTCCTTGCCGATTTTGCCGTTAATGCCACCCTTGGCGATCAGGTCAATAATACCGCCGAGCTGGTTGGCTGAAACGGGGGAGGTCTCAACCGTGTGGCCCTCTTTGTTGAGGCGGCCAAACAGCTCGTTTATCACCCAGTTGGCGGCTTGCTTGCCATCACGGCCCTTGGCCACGGCCTCAAAATATTCGGCGTTGGCCACGTCGGCGGTTAGCACGCCGGCGTCATATTCCGTCATCCCGAAGTCTTTGACAAAGCGGGATTTTTTCTCGTCTGGCAGCTCTGGAAGGCTGGCCGCAATCTCGTCTACCCAGCTTTGTTTGATCTCTAATGGGAGCAGGTCAGGGCAGGGGAAATAGCGATAATCATGCGCTTCTTCTTTGCTGCGCATGCTGCGGGTTTCACCCTTTACGCTGTCATAAAGACGAGTCTCTTGCGCGATGGTGCCACCGTCTTCCAGAATGGCGATTTGGCGGCGCGCCTCCACGTCAATTGCTTGCTGAATGAAGCGCATGGAGTTCATGTTTTTGATCTCGCACCGCGTTCCAAGATGCTTGAAATCGCCGCTTTCGCGGAAGCGCTCATAGTCGCCGGCCTTGCAAACAGAAACGTTCACATCGGCCCGCATAGAGCCTTCCTGCATGTTGCCGTCACAGGTGCCAAGATAGCGCACGATCTGGCGGATTTTGCGGACATATTCAGCGGCCTCTTCCGGCCCACGAATGTCTGGGTAGCTTACAATTTCCATAAGGCCAACGCCGGTACGGTTGAGGTCCACGAAGCTCATTTCCGGGTCCATATCATGCACCGATTTACCGGCATCTTGCTCAATATGAATGCGCTCTACGCGCACCAAACGGGCCACGCCTGGCGCCATATCAATGAGGATTTCGCCTTCGCCAACAATCGGGTGGTAAAGCTGCGAAATCTGGTAGCCTTGGGGCAAATCGGGGTAAAAATAGTTTTTCCGGTCAAAGCGCGACATCAGGTTGATTTTGGCTTTCAGGCCAAGGCCCGTGCGCACGGTTTGCTCGATACAAAATTCATTAATGACCGGCAGCATGCCCGGCATGGCGGCATCCACAAACGCCACGTTTGAGTTTGGCTCGGCGCCAAACTGGGTGCTGGCCCCTGAAAAAAGCTTGGCTTTAGAGGCGATCTGGGCGTGGACTTCCAGCCCGATCACCATCTCCCAGTCGCCTTTGGCACCGGCAATCACTTTGGCTTTGGGTTCAGTATAGGCGAGTTCTGTCATGGCAATGTTTCCGCTAATTGGCTTGCAGCTCTTTTAGGCAAAGCGCGCGCAGGGGGCAAGGGGCGGCGGAAACGGTTTTTTCATACTTTGGCGGTATCACGAGGCGGGGCAATATTTTTGTGGGGGAAATATAATGATGAAGATGATGATACGGCTTGGAAAGGTTTTGGCAGTGTGCCTGCCCTCGGCTATTGGCGTGGCCTACGGGCTTGAATGGGTGTTGGGCATTCCGATTTCGGCGGCGTGGTTGGCGGGTAGCACTTTGGTGCCAGTCATTGTTGGCATGCCAGTAATATTTTTCATTGAAGGGCAAAGCATTAAGCTAAGAAATGCAGTTTTTAGACTGGATCAGATGCGAGAAGAAACCGCGGAGCGGGCGAAGCGGGATTCCATGACGGGGCTATATACGCATCAGCATTTTATGGAAAAAATTCATGAAAGTGGGCGGCGGGATGATGGCTCGCTGATCATTCTCGACATCGACCACTTCAAGAATATCAACGATAACTATGGGCACGCACAGGGCGATGAAGCCCTGATCCGGGTGGTGGCGGCCGTGCGCAAAGCGGTGCGCGCGGGTGATGTGGTTGGCCGCATTGGCGGCGAGGAATTTGCGGTGTTTTTACTGGATGCCAATAAGGAAGAGGCCAAAATGGTGGCCTCGCGCATTCGCCAAACTGTGGAAAGCATTGAGTTTATTCCAAAAAACGGCGTAAAAGCCCCGCTTACCGTCAGCGTGGGGGTGGCGATGAAAGACGAAATGGATAACGTGGTTGGCGCGCTGCAACTGGCGGATATGCGGATGTATAAGGCCAAACAATCCGGCCGCAACCAAGTGGTGGATAGTGGGCTGGAAGCCGAGGTTTTTGACTTGACGCGCGGGACACAGGGGTAGGCCGGGGGCTGTTTTTTGGCGTTTATGCCTGTAGGACTCTATTTGATAGCGAGCATAGTAGGTTAATAGAAACATTAGGAGAGGCGCGCCTTTCGTGACATACTCGCCTAAAAGTAATATTTGGTGAGACCATGTGGGCTAAAACAGTCATTATCTTGTCATTCTGTTTTTGTGCTATTCAGGCTTTTGCACAAGCGCCAGATAGCCAGACGATAGAGGCACGGGCTAAGACGTTGTTTGAAGCGGGGGCTTATCACGAGCTTGATGAGTTGATGCAAAAAAACGCAGGTTTTGAAGCTCGCACCGAAAGCGGTTATTGGCAGCTTAATATTATTTATCGGACGCTATTCAGGGCATTGCATGGAGAGGCTGATGATCAAGCCTTTTGGCAAAGCTTGGATCAACAAACGCAGGCCTATATTTCGCAAGTGCCGGGCTCTGCTACAGCAACCTATATGCGCGCGGAACTCTTTCGTCAAAAAGCTTGGGCCATTCGCGGGGAAACCAGCGCAGGTGAAGTTCCGCGTGAGGCATGGGCCTTGTTTCGAGAAAATATGCAGCTGGCTGAAGATGCGCTGGCCAATAACGGCGCGCCGTTTAAGGATAATCCGCAATGGTATGTTGCGGCTTTATATGTGCAAGGCCCGCGCGGGGCTAGGTCTCAACGGTTTTATGATTTGTTGGATGAAGGCATATCCAAATTCCCTGATTATCAACCGATTTACCTCGCGGCAGTAACCTTTTTTGATAAAAGGTGGAGCCGTGATCCTGATCTTGTAGAGCGATTTGCACGCCTCTCGGTGGAGCTTACATACGAAACCCATGGGGCCAGCCTTTATGCGCAAATATACATTCACTTATGGGAACTCTACGCGCCGAGAATCAATCTGTTTGCGCATCAAAACCCTGATTGGGATTTGATGAAACAGGGCATGCAGGACATACTTGAAAGATATCCAACAGAGTGGAACCTCCAGACTTTTGCCCATATTGCCTGCATGAAACAGGATTTCCCCTTTATGGATTCGCTGTTTGGCCAAATTCATGCGGACCCGATTGCCGCGATTTGGGACGATCAATTTCTATTTAAGTCCTGCTCGGATACAACGATGCGGCCCATGACCGAAGAAGACCTTATGAGAAGGATGGCAAAAATAGTATTGTTTACGGTGTTGCTTGAGCTGGGATACGAGCTCAAGCACCGATAGCCGTTTGCCAGCATAAGCATCGCTTTATCCCAATATGCGGCTTGCAATTTCCCGCGTGTTTTTCGACAGCGTTTCCACCGCCAGCACGCGCTCCAGCGCTGCCCGCATTTGGGCTTGGCGGCTATCACTATACTGCCGCCAGCTTTCAAAGGCCGTGGTCATCCGGGCCGTAATTTGCGGGTTAACCGGATCAAGCTTGATCAGCCAATCCGCAACCAGCTCATATCCAGCGCCTGAGGGGTCATGGAAGCCCGCGATATTGCCCATGGCAAAGCTGCCCATCAGGGCGCGGAAACGGTTTGGGTTTTTCCAGTTGAAATCGGGGTGGGCGGTCAGGGCGCGCACGGTTTCTACCGCCTCAGCGGGGGCGGCGCGGGTGGCTTGCACGCCAAACCATTTGTCCAGCACCAGCGGCTCGTGCTTCCACTCGTTATAAAAGCTCTCAAGCGCTGCGGTGGCTTTACCTTTGGAAATAAGCTGCCCCAGAGCGGGGAGCTTATCGGTCATGTTTTCTGCGGCATCATATTGGGCTTGCGCGCTTGAAGCGTCCGCTTCCAGCGCTGTCAGCCATGAAAGCACGCGGGTGCGCAGGCTGCGTTTTCCAGCGGCTTCGGCATCGGGGGAATAGGCCCCCGGGGTGGCCATATCGGCATAGAGCGCGGGTAGCTTGGTGGCCAGCTTTTCGGCCATGGCGCGGTTCATCACCTCGCGGGCATTGTGAATGGCCACGGGGTCTGGCGTTCCGCCGTTATCAATGATTTTGCGGGCCACTTCGGCTTCGCTGGGAATGCTGGTGGCAATGGCGCGGAAGGCGGGCGCGAGGCTGGCATCCAGCGCGGTTTTTGCCATGGCGGTCAGGAACTCACCCTCTACATGGGCGGTGTCTTGGGGCAGCTCTGCAAGGATATCGAGCGCATAATCGCGGCCCGCCTGCCAGCGATTAAAGGCATCGGTATCATGGGCCAACAGGTAAGCGCGCAGGCTGTTATCGAGCTTTTGCTCTAGCACCACGGGGGCCGAAAAGCCGCGCAGCACAGAGGCGATGGGCGGCATGTGCAGGCCGGTGAATTTAAAGCTTTGCTCAGCTTTGGTCAGCTCCAGCACGCGGGTTTTTACCGCCTCTGTGCCATCGGGGTAAAGTAGGCCCACGGCCACGGGGATGTGGCGCGGGCTGGTGTCGTCCTCATTGGGCATGCGCTGGCTGAGAGTCAGGGTGTAGGTGTTATCGGCGTAGTCGCCTTTTACCGTTACGCGGGGCGTGCCGGATAGCGTATACCACAGGGCAAACTGGCTCAGGTCGCGGCCCGTGGTGTCTTCAAACACCTTGATCCAGTCTTCAATGGTGCAGGCTTGGCCATCATGGCGCTCAAAGTACAGGTCCAGCGCTTTGCGATAATCAGCCGCGCCGACCAGCGTGCGCAACATGCCCACAACTTCAGCGCCCTTTTCATACACCGTGGCGGTGTAAAAATTGTTGATCTCCACATAGTGGTTTGGGCGCGGCGGGTGCGAAAGTGGCCCCGCATCCTCGGCAAATTGCCGCCCGCGTAGGGTCATCACATCTTCAATCCGCTTCACGGCACTGTCGCGCATGTCTTTGGTGAAATGCTGGTCGCGAAAAACGGTAAGACCCTCTTTCAGGCACAGCTGAAACCAGTCGCGGCAGGTAATGCGGTTGCCTGTCCAGTTATGAAAATACTCATGCGCGATGACGCTTTCAATGCGCTCATAATTGGCATCTGTCGCGGTTTCGGGGCTGGCCAAAACCAGTGAGGAGTTAAACACATTCAACCCCTTGTTTTCCATCGCGCCCATGTTGAAATCATCAACGGCAACAATGTTAAACAAGTCGAGGTCATATTCGCGGCCATAAGCCTCCTCGTCCCACTTCATGCTGCGCTTCAGGCTGTCCATCGCATAGGCGCACTTACCTTCATCGCCCTCACGCACCCAGATATTCAGTGCCACATCGCGGCCAGAGGCGGTGGTGAAGCTATCGGAATGCGCCACGAGATCACCGGCCACCAGGGCAAACAGGTAAGCGGGCTTGGGCCACGGGTCGTGCCATTCCACAAAGCCTTCGCCTTGCGCCACTTCATTGCCGTTGCTTAAGCGCACTGGCTGGTCGCCATGAATGCGCACGGTAAAGGTGGTCATCACGTCTGGGCGGTCAAGATAATAGGTGATGCGGCGAAAGCCTTGCGCCTCGCATTGGGTGCAATACATGCCATTGGTCATGTAAAGGCCATCAAGCGAAGTGTTGGCCTCGGGGTTAATCTCAACCTCGCATTCCCATGTGAATCCTTCGCCAAGCAGGTGCTCTGGCAGGTCTAGGCCGGTTTCATCGGGCGTTAGCGCCACCGTTTCGCCGTTGATTTTGGCCCACTTTAAGGCCATCTCAGCGCCATCAAGCCGCAGGGTTCGTGACGTGGCAGCCGGATTGGCGGTAAACACAATTTTGGAGGTCACGGTGGTTTTGCTTGGGTGCAGATTAAAGTCGAGCGCCACGTTCTCAATTAGGTAACTGGCGGGGGTGTAATCATCTAGGCGAATGGTTTGGTCGGTCATGGGGCGCTCCTATGTTTGGGGCATCCTAGGGTAGTGGCAGGGCCGTGAAAAGGGCGCGTTTAATAACGGCTTGAGTTTCCTATCGGAAACCTTAATGCTGTCATGAAACGCATACCAAGGAGCGCACATGTCTGAATACGTTGAATTCGCCGGGCTGAAGGTAGCAAAAGAGCTGCATGACTTTGTGGAAAGCGAGGCTTTGGTGGGGCTGGATGTGCCTGACTTTTGGGGCGGGTTTGCTTCAATGGTTGCGGATCTAACGCCGAAAAACCGTGCGCTTCTAGCGCGGCGGGCTGCGCTTCAGGCACAGATCAGCGCGTGGCATATTGAGCCAAAGGATGATTATGCGGAGTTTTTACAGGAGATCGAATATCTGCTGCCAGAGCCTGCGCCTTTCAGCATTGATACCCAAAATGTTGACCCTGAAATTGCGAGCATTGCCGGCCCGCAGCTGGTGGTGCCTATCACCAATGCCCGCTTTGCGCTGAATGCCGCCAATGCCCGCTGGGGTAGCCTTTATGATGCGCTATATGGCACCGATGCGATGGGCGAAAAGCCCACAAAAGGCCCGTTTGACCCCGCCCGAGCGGCGCAGGCGGTTGCGTGGGCTAAAAAGTTTCTTGATAAATCTGTGCCATTGGCCGGTGGCAGCTGGGCCGATGTTACCTCGTTTTCCCCGCAGGGTGAACTTCTGCTGATCAACGGGGATACAGGTCTCGCAGACCCTTCACAATATGTTGGCCATGCCGATGGCCGCATTATTTTGCACAAAAACGGGCTGCATATCCAGATTGTGCAAGATGCCTCTACGCCCGTGGGGGCGCTCGATGGCGCTGGCATTTCGGATATCATTCTTGAATCAGCGCTCTCCAGCATTATGGATTTTGAGGATTCCGTGGCCTGTGTGGACGCTGAAGATAAGGTGCTGGCCTATCGAAACTGGCTGGGCCTAATGAAGGGCGACCTGACGCACGCCATGCAAAAGGGCGGGCGCGAATTTGTGCGGCGGCTGGCGGAGGATTTGGAATATACTGATACCAACGGCCAACCCGCGCGCCTAAAGGGCCGCGCCCTGATGCTGGTGCGCAATGTGGGCCACCTGATGACCACCCCCGCGATGCTGGACGGCAAGGGTAACGAGGTGTTTGAGGGCTTGATGGATGCCATGCTGACGGTGCTCTGCGCCATGCATGACAAGGGCGCCAACGGGGCAAAAGGCTCGATTTACGTGGTAAAACCCAAAATGCACGGGCCAGAGGACGTGGCCTTTACCGATGAGATTTTCGGGCGGGTGGAAGACGTGCTGGGCCTGCCGCGCCACACCGTCAAGCTCGGGATTATGGACGAGGAACGGCGGACATCGGTGAACCTTCGGGCTTGCATCAAGGCCGCGCGCCACCGCGTTGCCTTCATTAATACCGGATTTCTGGACCGCACAGGCGACGAGATTCATACCTCGATGGAAGCGGGCGCGATGGTGCGCAAGGGCGAGATAAAACACGCCGCGTGGATCGCTGCCTACGAGGATAATAACGTGAATGCCGGGCTGGCGTGCGGGCTGCAAGGGCGGGCGCAAATTGGCAAGGGTATGTGGGCGGTGCCCGACCAGATGAAAGAGATGCTGACGCAAAAGCTGGCGCACCCGAAAGCAGGCGCGAATTGCGCTTGGGTGCCAAGCCCCACGGCGGCCACGCTGCACGCAACCCACTACCACGAGGTAGATGTGTTTGCGGTGCAAAATGCGATTGCCGCCTCTGGGCGGGGCGGTAGGATGGCCGATTTGCTGACGATTCCATTGGCGACGGAAAACTGGTCGTCTGACCAGATTGTCAGCGAGATCGAGAATAATGCGCAAGGAATTTTGGGCTATGTGGTGCGCTGGATAGACCAAGGTATTGGCTGCTCCACCGTGCCGGATATCCATGATGTCGGGCTGATGGAAGACCGTGCAACCTGCCGGATTTCGTCCCAGCATCTTGCGAATTGGCTGCACCACGGCGTGGTAGATGCGAGCGATGTGCGCGCCGCGTTTGAGCGTATGGCGGCGGTGGTAGATACGCAAAACCAAGGCGACCCGCTTTATGAAACGATGGCGCCGGCATTTGATGGCATTGCCTTTACCACCGCGCTCGATCTGGCGCTAAAAGGCGCAGAGCAGCCCTCGGGTTATACCGAGCCACTGCTCCACGCCGGAAGGCTGGCGAAAAAGCTAGCTTAGGTAAGGCGAAATTTCGTCGAGCAGGGCCAAGCGCTTTTTACGCATGTCTTCCATGTGGAAGTCGTCGGTCGGCTCTACATCGGTTTCCGCACGGTGAATATCACGGTTAATCTCGTGGTATTCATCAAAAAGCTTGGCGAAATGCGCGTCTGATGTTTTTAGATCATGCATCTTTTCCACGGCTAGTGGAAACTGCTCGGCGAGTTCATTTGGGGTATTGGACATATATTTGCTCCCTTTTTATATGTTGCTCCCATAATGTGAGGCGATTTGAGGCCGCGCGCCTTGATCTGTCGCAAATTGAGGCGCATATTTCAAACAAAGGAGAACATTATGAGGCGCCCCGTTGTTGGTATTATCGGCAATTTCAAATTGCTGGACGAAGACTACCCCGTGCAATCTGCCGGAACCATGAATATTGATGCGGTTTCGCAAGTCTCCGACGCGCTCCCGATGATCATACCCGCGATGGCGTCTATTGGCACCGTGGAGGAAGTGGCGGCCACCTGTGATGGCTTTGTGTTTACCGGCGGGCGGCCCAATGTGCACCCCAGCCATTACGGCGAAGAGGCCACAGAGGCCCACGGCGCTTTTGATATGGACCGCGATAACCTCACCCTGCCGCTGATCCGGCATTGTGTGGAAATCGGCAAACCCATCCTTGGTATCTGCCGCGGGTTTCAGGAATTTAACGTTGCCTTTGGCGGCACGCTGCACCCCGAAATTAGAGACCTGCCGGGCCGGATGAACCACCGGATGCCGCCCGAAGGTACGATTGACGAGAAATTCGCCCACCGACATAATGTCACCCTGCTTTACGGCGGCAAATTTGCCGAAGTATTTGGCGCGGTTGAGGTGGTTGTGAACTCGCTACACGGCCAAGGCATCTGCCAACCCGGCCCGCGCGTGGTTGTGGAAGGCCGCGCCGAGGATAATACGCCGGAAGCGATTTATATCGAGGGGGCCAAGGCCTTCTCCCTCGCGGTGCAATGGCACCCCGAATATAACGCGGCGCATGACGAAGTTTCGCGGCCTTTGTTTGAGGCGTTTGGCGCCGATATGCGACGGGTGATTGCGCTTTGCCATGGCTGTTAAGCGGGTTGAAAATTTTGGCAAGCCAAAGTTCAAATTGAGCGAGCCAGTTAGCTCTCAAATTTACGATTTTTTTGAGGACTACTTTCCTGCCGAAATTGAGCGCCGTATGCGGGATCTCAATCAAACCTATCCTTTGAAAGGTTTGAAAGTAGAAATCGGGCGGTGTGAAATCACTAAAGGGCAATGGCTGCTTTACACAACGGTGTGCTTAAACGGACAAATCACCAACGGCGGCCTCGTTCAATTCTTTGAAAATTGCCCCGGACTTGTCAAAGATGCGTTGGCTCTACTTCAAGAATGGGCAGACCCTGAATTTGCAGCAGCCTATGAAAAGGCAGCAAAGCCTTTGTTGGGCCTCATTGAAAAACATGCAAAAAAATATCCCGATGCACAAGGAGTTGATCTAACCGTATTCTGGGAGGAATTTGAAATCGCGTTGGACAGCATTGCTGATGAAGATGTTTCGGCCATCGAAACATCTTGTTATTCCTTTGACCGAGAAACCAACAATAAGAACTGGTTTAATGCACAAGATATTAAGGTTCTTACTTTCGTGAAGGAAAACCCAAAAGATTTTGCGAAAATTCAATAAATATAGATTTATAGAAGCAAGGTTTGTGGAAACCACGCACCACACATTCCGACCTGTACCACCACCTACTCCCACCGCCAAAGCGAGGGAATAAACCGGTAAGCCCCACCTTCCTTCACCACATTCCCCACGCCGGGGAAGGGGAAGTGGTAGCCGAGCACCGCCATTTTGTCGGTCGCCGCCATATCAAGCAGCCGCTTTCGGGAGCGCACCGTGGCGTCCGCATCCATATCGACCGAGCCAACCCATTCGGGATGCTCGAAGTTTAGGAAGGCGCGGCGAGAGCTATCAGCCAGCACTAAAAGCTGCTCGCCTTTGCTTTCAATATGCAGCGACATATGCCCGAGCGTATGCCCCGGCGAAGCGATCATGGTAATGCCGGGGGCAACCTCGTGGCCATCTTCGGCCATGGTCAGTTGCTCCTGAATGGGCGTCAGAGAATTCACCGCGCCCACTACAAGCTGCTGAAAGCCTTCCGAAACCTCATCTACTAGGCCTGGTTTCATCCAATAATTATGCTCAAACGCGCCGATGATATATTCGGCATCGGGAAACACCACATCGTCAAAATCGTCTCGCGTACCCCACACATGGTCGGGGTGGGCATGGGTTAGCACCACGTGCGTTATGTCTTCTTGCGCAAAGCCCGCGGCCTCCATGTTTTCAAGTAGGTTGCCGGTTGTGTCCTCATAAATCCGCTTGCCTGAGCCGACATCCACCAGCACTTTGGCGTCCCCTAGCTCAATGACAATATGGTTGGTGTGGTTTAGCACACTGTTTTCGCTCAGCTGAAAATGCGCTTCCAGATAGGCGCGCACTTCTTCTGGGTCAGCATTTACGGCCACACCCGAAAGCGGCGCGGTGAAATATCCGTCAGACACCACGGTCATGCGGGCCTCGCCAAGCGTAAACCGAAAGTGGCTGGGCTGGTTGCCATCTGGCCCGCCAATGTTGGCAATGGCGGGGGCGGCCATGCCCAGCATCGGGGCGGCGGTGGCCATTTTCAGGATGTCACGGCGGCTTGGGCGGATAAGTGTCATGTAATTCTCCCTTGTTTTCCAACACGCTTGCATATTATGAGCAACGCATAAAGGGGCGAATTGCCCCAGCTTCCAGCCGGAGGGCCCATGAGTATTAACCGCAAGTTATCTGTTGCTCCGATGATGGATTGGACGAATGTATTTACAATGTAGAACAAAAGCAATGTGTTCCGCTGTCTTTCGTAGGTGTGGTGTTCGGTATATTGTTCAATCGGCTTGCAGGTTAGCGGAAGTCATCCATACATTTGCTGAAATTCGCGATGCCCTTCCGCTCGGCGCGCGTCTAGATAGTCTGCCAAATCTTGAAGGTGGACACCTCTTGCAGATTTCTGACTAGCTTCCATGCGGACCAGTGGTAGCGCTAAATGCCCTTCGTTAATCTTACGGATAAACTTGACTAAAGTGAGGTGCGAAAAGTAGTCTTCGCACACCTTTGTTGCAGGTATTATTGCCTGCCCGTCATACTGAGCCATGAGTAGAAAAGCTGTGTTCATGTGATTGCCCCCTTCATGTGCGCTGATTTCACCCCAAAATTCCGATGATCAACCTTAAACGAATAAGCCACCACCCACGGGTTTTGCTCCCATGTGTCGGGGCCGTTGATGCTGTTGATTAGATCTCTGAAGGCGGTTTTTGCATCATTGTAATGCCACCCCTCCATTGTTCCCGTAAAGCACGAGTGCTTGTGTATGCCAGAGAACCAAGCGTCAGCCGGACTATCCTCAAGTAACATGCGAACCCCCTCGGCCACCGCATCCGCCTCGCTAATATCCTGCAACCGCTGCACCCGCACATCGGTGATCAGCAGGGTGGTGCGGCTGTCGGCTTTGGGGTGGAATAGGCTGCTTCGCTTATACCAGCCAAATGTGCCGTTCAGCACGGGGCTTAGAACCCTGTCAGGTGCTTTGAAGAGCACCGGCTCGTTGAGGCTCCGAACAAAACGCCGCTTTGGCTTACCCCTCTTGGTCAGCTTGTCCGTTTTCTGCCAATGGCCGAGCGCCCAGTGGGCCTCTTTCGCCCAAAGTCGGTCGCCTGTCTGATAAGGGATAATAGCAGTTTCGCGGCCATGCTTATGAGGTACGTCCGTTATCCAACCGATTGTTTTCCCGTTTGGGAAAACAGTGCGATTCATGTGTGTGCCACCTTGCTGCTTCAACATCCGGCGGGTCTGTGTTTTCCGGCCCGCTTGTAAGGCCTCAACCATGTTAGGCTGAAATAGGATTGGGTGGCCAGTCATCGCAAGCCACCCTTCATTTCTCTCGCCTTTTGCTCCAGCTTTGCTACGGCCATTATCACTGGCTTCACTTCGTCATCGGCTGCATCATAGCTCAGGCTCCACCGGCTATTCAGGCGGGGCAGCATGGCGCGGGGTATGGCTTCCCAATTTGCAGGGGCCGTGTCGGTTTTGTCACCATCGAGGCATTTCAGCACCATGCCTTCAGGCACGGGGCCACTTGCCTTTTCCCATAGCCAACGATGCTTTTGAACGTATCGACGCTCATAGCCTGTATGTGGGTTTTCTTGCGCCACGCTGATCTCGATATATCCGTCTTTGGTGACCCGCTCATGCCCGACATGCTTGGTATTATGTGGCAGCTGGCCTTTTTTGAACTGGGTGCGCGCGCTGTTGGCATTGAAAGGCATTTTCTTACCTTTGTTTTCCGGCACGCTGCCGGGAGCGTAGCAGCCGGTGCGGCCGGTCATCCAGCCTTTGCGCTTGCATAGGGACGTGTAGTTTGAAAACGAGACATCGCTGCGTTTGAACGCCTGGCAAAACTCGGCATGGGCCGTGCGGCGCAGCTTGGTTTTGCGGGCCTCGATCCACGCCAGCTCTTTGGCTGAATATGATAGTGCTCGACCTTTCATTCTGCTTTCCCTCCGATTTGAGGCAGCATGGGCAGCAGCTTGTCGCCGTGCTCGGCATAAAGCTTGGCGGCCTTCAGCTGCAAATCGCCGTTGGCTGCGAGCTGGCCTGCCACTGAAACTATGGCTTTAGATCGGTCGCACTCGATCGCAACTTGCTCCGGTGTTAGCTCTTCATCGCCCAGGCGTTCGAGTTGGGCAAATAGGTGGTTGGTCAGATATTCCATTTTATTTTTCATATTAATTCTCCTGATATCCATCACTGGCCCCGCGTGGGCGGGGCCAGACAAAGAGATCGATCACATGCCGAGCGCTTCCATGTAGAACTCCAGCACGGCTTGCTCTTCGCTGATTTGGCCGGGCTCTTTCTTGCGCAGAGCAATAATTCTGCGAATGGTACTCACGTCATAGCCGCGCGATTTTGCTTCGGCAAAAACCACCTTTTCGAAATCGCCGACCTCTGCCTTTTCGGTTTGCAGCTTTTCGATACGTTCTATGAAGCTGCGAAGCTCTGACGAGGTGACGCGATAGGCCGTGTCTTTTGCTTGGTCCAGATCAGGATCAGCTTTAAATTTGCGGATATTATCGCCAGAGGGCGGTGAATTGTCGTTCATGGTCGGGGTTCCTTTTTTAACGTGGGGTTGGGATTTTGCCGCGACATGCGTCGAATTCGGTGCGTAGGCGTTGGAATGTTTCGGCGGCTTTTGGGCTGTTGGTCAGCTCGCGGCGGCTGTCTATATTGCAGGCGTCGTGCAGGTATTGTGCGGCGGCGGATTGGCCGAATTGCTGGCCATTCATGCCGCAGCGGGTGGCTGCAAATTTTTGAAAGCGCGGGTCGTTGCACAGGATGCCCGCTTGCTGGGGTGGCGGGAGGTCGCTAAATGGCTGGCGGATTGGTGCGGTCATCACGCCGCGTCCCCGGTTGTGCGCAGGGCGAGGGTTATCCAGTTGTCGATGGCTTCCAGAACATTTGTGCCAGCGGCGTTAATGCCGTGCCATTCTATTTGGATGGTTACGCGGCCCACACGCGAAGTTGTGGCATAGCCCTCGTCTAAAGCGGTATCAAGCATTTCAAGCTGGCCTTCGCGACTGCGTTTTTGCAGCAGCTCGGCGGTGCGGGTGGCTGGGTTGAAAAGGTTGTTCATGGGGCGGCTTTCTCTATCAGGTTTGACAAAATGTTGGTGTAATTGAGGAGCCAGTAAAAGATCGCGCCGAGGGCGATGGCACCGACTAGGGCGAACACGATTGAGGCAACGAAGCGATTACGCTCTAGGGAACGCTCTTCATCGCGCAGGCGCTGGCGTTGCATTTCGAGGCTTTCGTTGCTGGGCCTCATAAGATCGCCGTCCCTAAAATTGCCAAAAGAACGACTACGGCAGCGCCAAGGAGGCCGCAGGCTAAAAAGGCGCGATCGCGTTGTGTTGTTCGGATGGTTAGCAGCGCATCAATCCGCCGTGCGTCTTGATCGGTTAGATATAGGCGGCGGGGGGTCATGCTTTTGCCCCTGCGTATGGATTGCTAGCGGATAGGCCGAGCACATAGCGGGCGAGGGCGCAGAGGGATGCGCCGTGGTTCTGCGGATTGAGCAGGATGTGGCGGGCCTCTCGGGCGTGGGCAAGGTTTGTGATTTTGGGCTGCATTTGACACCTCCATCGGGAATGGCCTGCGGGCCAGTGCTGCCCGCAAGAGAGGTTATTTGGTAGTGAGATTGAGCGCTTCGACGCTCCACCACGCTTCTACCGCGCGGCCATCGTTGGCGCGGTAGCGGATGAGGTAGCCATCATCGGCGTTTGAATATTGGGCACGGCCAATGACCTCGCCCATTTCGCCGCTGGTTGGAATTCCAACGGAATCTCCTAGTTTATATTTGAATTTGGTATTTTCGTTGTTCATTTGACATCTCCATATTTGTAGCAATATAGAGGGGTGTAGTAGGTCAAATAACCTAAGTCAACATAAATAGGTTATTTAACCTACAAATAATTAGAATCAAAAGCACCCGCCGATGGGGCGGGTGTAAAAAATGGAGTAATAGCTATGGGTGATGAAGCTGATATTTGTTTGATTAAAGCCCTGCCGCCTGGGCAGTGTCAGGTCCAGATCGTGGGGCGAAGCCTAATCCTATCTGTGAGTGCGGTGAAGGGGGTTGCCCAAAAGCATTGGTGGCGGCATTACTTGAAGTTTGAATTATCAGATATCGAAAAGGCTGAAGTCATCGGGTGTGAGCACCTCGCCTGTATGGACAGCCTTGAGGGTTCGGTCTTTCTGGAGGTTAACGGGAGTGCCGTTTGATTGAAGAGTTATCCTCCGCATGCCCGGGATGAGCTGTGTAGGTTGCCCCACTGATCGGCTTTCGATGAAATCCTGATAAAGATTAACAAAAACAGTGTCTCCGCGCTCATCTTTGCAGGCATGGTATTAATCAGTTTTTCCATTTTTTAGTCTCCGATTCTATCGCGCCAGTATGGATTAACGCAATTCTATGTGGGTTATTGTAAGTAATTTCAATATGTTGTGGCGTTGACTTAATGTAATGCATGGCCTTAGCTTTTCTCCATAAAGGAGAGTTGTTAATGAGTTTATCAGACGAGAAAATCATCATTCATCTTCGCCGGATTTTGGCTGAGCCTGACCCTGCTTTGCGGCAAGCCCTTGGCCAAAGCCTAATAGAAGCTGGCGGTCGGTCTCGGATAGTTGCGATACTAGGCGAACAATCTCGAATTCTTCTGTTGTCTGCGCTTCACTCATGAATTCTTCATAAGTAGTTCCCAGGGCTTCACATATTTTGCGGGCCGTGGTTATGCGTAAGCTTTTGTAGCCGCGCTTAAACATTGAGCGAATTGCGCTGTTGTCCAGTCCAGCCTTAATAGCCAGCCCTGAAGTCGTAATGTCGGGGTCGTTGTCGATACGTGCTTTTAGCTTAATCAAAAACGGCTCGGTGATTGAATCATTAGTCATGTTGTATTCTGCCAAAATTTGCGTGGGGATGCGATGGGACAAAAGGCATTGACAATACTAGGTCAAATAACCTACATGCCAATTATGGAAGAATTTATAAAAGAAGTTGAAATCTACGCGACAGCAATGGGATTGCTTCCTTCAACCGTGATTCAGCGGGCCGCAAACTTAGGCGGTGGTAAGTGGGCTGTATGGAAAAATGGCGGTAGCTGCTCAATGCGCACCGCTGATCGCATCCGCGCCCACATGACCGCCAACCCACCCCGCGCCAAAGCGCAAGACGGGGAGGCGGCATGATGAGGTGGTGGCAAAAGCGAAAGCGGGAGAGGATCGCGCGCCGGAATGCGCAAAAAGAATTGTTGCGCTGCGGTAATTCGCTGCTGCGCCAGTATGACGTGAATGAGCGCTTGAAGGCCGAAAACAGTGAGTTGCGGCGAAAGCTGAGAAAATCCCGTTTGGAGGCGGTGCTTTCATGAGCTACTCATCCACGATTAACTTGTTGGCAAAGAAAACCTTTGCTCGCAATTCTTCGAGTGCCGTTTGCTCAGCTTCGATCATTTCAGGCGGACCGCCCGCGAATGGGCCTTTGGTTTTCTCTATGGCTTCGTCCAGGGTATGCACAACAATATCGCGCACGGCAGGTAACTGGTCATCCAAGGCTGTTAACACGGCCATGAGCGCTGCTTGCAACGCAATGTTTTCAGCGAGTCTGTCTCTATTCAAGTCTGAGAAATCGGTATCCAGTTCTTCGAAGAAGACTTTCAGTTTCTTCGGGTCGCTAAAGTCGTCGTATTCATTTTTCGTCATTAAATTGGCTTTCTACGGTTTTGTGATTTGGGGTTTCCGGCCCCAAGCGTGGGGCCAAAAGGGGATGTTCAATGTCTGATACTGGTCTCCTTTCCAAAGGTTTCACTCATAAGGGCTCAATGCAGAACCCTTATAGGAGTGGACCCGTGGAAAAACTTTGCCAAAAACGCACATTGCCGAAAGAAATATCGCGGCAATGGTTCGCTGGGCTGCTGTGGCGGCTGTTTCCGAGCGTAAAATCAGAGAATGAATTAGCTGATTTTGTGGCCGAGCGGCTGAACAGTGATGGCCTGCCAACCAACCCGCGCACGGTGCGCAATTGGTTGCGCGGGGATCATGCCCCAGCCTTTGATTATGTGGTGTGGGCCATCCGTGTGGCGGGGCCGGAAGCTGTGTTTGATATTATTGACGCGGAGGCGGCTTGATGCGGTTGGCATGGTCTTTAGCTGGAGAATTTCATGCGCTCAGAGCGTGGGCGCATCGGCGGGCGGCAATTCGGCGCTATCACAAATCAAGAGATTTAGAGGCCGCAACCGTGCGGCTTTTGAAGGCTTTGGCGCGCTATCGGCAGCTAAAGCAAACCTCGGAAAAGTTTTTCAAGCGCGCGAGGCGGGCGTGATGTTTGGCCCATCAAATCACTTTGCAGCCAAACACAAGTCGGTGTTCTGCGGCATTCACGATATCCGCATTGGCTTTTGTTACGCGAAAAGAAGCGTGCTGGCCTCACGGGCGGCTTTTGGGTGGGCATCGCCGAGAAGCACCTCATTCACGCGGTCAGGGCTTGTGCCTAATCGCTGGGCGATAACTTCGCGCCGGATGCCTTCCATTCTGAGAATGAAGGTGATGACGGCATCGTCAAAGCTAAGGGTCTGTTTTTTAGAATGTTCGATATTTGACATAAATTGTTCCTATTGGACTGATCACACCACTCGCCTTGATTGGCGTTCGGCAAAGGTACTGGCCTTGCTATTTGTAGCCAGGCAACGCCGCGCGAGCATGAAACTCAGGAACGAAAAAACATTAACAACTAATGCTTGCGGGTGCTCCCTAAGATTTGTCTTAAATTGTGTTCGATTTGTGGCATTAATTTGGGCATTCGAAGATGTTTCGTTAATTTTTGGTAAACGACGCAAGACTTCATTCGGATCAAATTTAATGACCAGTGCAGCAAAGTTTGCCCGTGTCACCCGCGCGGCGCTGCAAAAACGGGTGAATACCTCCCTGTTGGACTTGGGCCGAGTTGGCGGGCCTCTCCCGCCGCTCGGTTCAATTTTGGGGAGCGCAACATGAGCCGGATTACTTTGCCGGATAGGCGCGTGAATTACACCCGAGAAATTGAGTTTCATGGTTCAATTTTCACCGTGTGTGTGGGGTTTGATAGGGCGGGTTCGCCGAAAGAGGTTTTTGCGGATAGCGCAAATGGCGGCTCGGCCATGGCGGCGATTATATCGGATGCCTGCGTGATTATTTCGATAGCGCTTCAGCATGGGATATCGCCCGCAAATTTGGGCAAGAGCCTTGGGCGTGAACCGGATCCGATACAGGGCGAGGGCGCAGACCGCGCCGCTTCCCCGATTGGCCGGATCGTTGAGGTGGTCGTAACGCCGCTGGACAGGGTCCTGGCTGATATTCGGGAGGGTGCGTGATGAATTACCGGATCAAGCGTGTGGAGCAGATCGGGCCAGTGCGGCTGTATCTCGGGGATTGCCTAGAGATAATGCCCACGCTTGAGCGGTCTGATCTATGTGTCACAGACCCGCCATATTCGCTCACATCGGGAGGGAATGCCGAGCAGGTAATGGGCGGGCTATTTGCGCAAAGCAATTATGACAACAGCGGTAAGCTGATGGACATTGTTCCTTGGCATGAAATGAGCGGGCCGATATTTAGGGCGCTCAAGGATGACGCTGATTGCTACGTTATGGCCAACGACAAGAATATCTGGGCGGCGCAGCCTGCGTTTCTTAACGCGGGCTTTGATTTTCATAATTTGCTGGATTGGGACAAGGTGCGGGCGACCCGTAACCGCTGGTATTTGAAGCACAAAGAATACGTGATTTATCTTTGGAAGGGCAGGGCCAAGGCAATCAACGATTGTGGCTCCAAGCAAAGTTTCCAGCTGAATGCTAAGCGCGTCACTGACCACCCAACCGAAAAGCCGGTTGAGTTGATGGCCCACTATATCGAGAATTCATCCCAGCCCGGTGACGTGGTGCTTGACCCGTTTATGGGATCGGGAAGCACAATGTTGGCCTGTGTGGAGACGGGGCGGCGCGGCGTTGGGATTGAGCTGAAAGAGGAGTGGTTTGAAGTGGCCTGTGAGCGGGTTAGGGAAGCCGTTGAAGCGCAGGTGGCGGCATGAATGCGCTCTCACCAATGGCAGGCTTCGCGCAGGGGCGTGATGGCTTCTTCAAGGCCGGTGATGTCAAAAACGATGGTTTGCTGATTCGAATCGAAGGGATTGACGCGAAGTTTCATTTCTTCGAATTCAAACATTCGGAGTACCTGCGAGATGACTGGAGCGGTGTCATCAAGGTAAAACCCTCCTCGAAAACCGCTAATGGCGATGGTCTCAGGAGGAGAGGTTCCTATCTCGATCGAGCCTCGCTTCCCTCTCTCCTCAAGTCCAAAGTTACACCCATCGATATGAAAACCCATTTGGGTTATGCCATTGAGGCATCTAATGAAAAATGTGTTTTCCTGATCTCCTCGAACGCATACATTTCTGTTTTTCGACAGTCTACTGAGTGTGAGCACTGGGGTGTCGTCAGTGTGGGCGGTTTCGCCGGCAACCAATATCCATTCATGCAAAGTTGCTTTCACGGCCTCTACTACCAATCGGGCGCTATCCAACCTTTGCTGTGCCTCTTCGATGCAAGTCAAAACCGAATTAGTATTGCCCCTTTCAGCGGTGATCTGGCAAATAGCGATCATTTCTCCCGCTTCAACGGTGAGCGAGGCAGCTTGTTCTATTCTTTGAGGCAGCATGTCTTGTGCGAGAGCGCTAGTAGCCATGGTGGCCATCAGTGCGCAATAGTGTTTCGCCTTCATACAAAACTCCTAAAAGTAGAATCGTTTAGAAAAACCTTGACCAAAAAGCGTCTAGAGTGCAAGTGTGATCGTGCAGATAGTAAAAAACTATCTGTCAGGATTGGCGTCCTGCATATCTTACGGCGTTCGAAACCGCGCCCAAAAAGTGCGGTTTTACCTATTTCAGGCTTTAGCTTGAAATCTATGGTCGGGCGTATGGAGCCGCGCAAGCGGACTGTTCCATGTTCCGTAAGGCATGCTTCAGTAACGCCAACTCTGTGCGTCCGGCCACCCAAGATTGGCGTCTCTGGAGGTCGGTTTAACCGAACCTTACGGAGGACTCGCTATGTCAGCGAACCTAGTCACCTACCTAACCCAAAAACAGATCATCATCGCCTTGCGCGAGGTTATTGCGTGTCCGCATCCGCAAAAGCGGCGGGCGCTTATCGAAAAAATGAAGGCCAGCAACGCGCCGGATGTTATCCGCTCGATTTTGGCCAGCGATGCGCACCTGAATTCACAGCAGGGGGCTATTATGCAAATAGCGCAGCTTGAGCCGCAGGCCGATGTGGCCACCATGAGCAGCGGTGAAATCGCGAAGCTCGTAGAGAGCCGTCATGACAAAGTGAAGCAATCTATCGAGCGCCTTGTAAAAAGAGACGTAATAACTCGCCCCCCAATGGGGGATGAGTTTATCGTAGGCAAGCAACGGCCTCAAAGGGTCTACCGGCTCACAAAGCGCGACAGCTATGTCGTTGTGGCCCAGCTTTCACCGGAATTCACTGCGCGGCTGGTGGATCGCTGGCAGGAGTTGGAAAGCGGCGCCATGGCGCTGCCCGATTTCAAAAACCCTGCACTGGCGGCACGGGCATGGGCTGACCAGGTAGAAGGCCGGCAAGTGGCCGAGGTTGCTTTGCGGCACGCCCAGCCAATGATTGATGCGCATGAAATACTGCTCAATTCTGAGGGTTCGCTCTGCATTACCGATGCCGCCAAAACGCTGCAAATGCGGCCCAAAGAGCTGTTTGCGTGGCTGAGTGAGCATCGCTGGATATACCGCCGCAAGGGCAGCGCGTGGCTCGGCTACAGCGCCATGCTGGTTGCTGGATTTTTAGAACACAAGATCACCACCATCACTCGCACGGCTGGCCCGAAGCGCGTGATGGAACAGGTGCGCGTAACGCCAAAAGGTTTGGCACGATTAGCGAGGGTGGTTGAATGAGCCAAGTGAGTAAAAAGCCGGAATTGGTAAACACCATGGGCCTGCCGGAATATGAGTTTTCATCCGAAGATCGGTTGGATTCTCACTATTTCATTTTGTGGAACACCAAGCGTTGGCGCAAGTCGAATTTCAATATGAAGGCAGACCCTGAGGTCGGCTGGTTTGGGCTTAAGCTGTTCTTTGAGGCTCAGGATGAAACGCCCGTAGGTACCTTGCCTGATGACGAGGAACTGCTGGCCAAAACGCTCGGCATATCGGTTGAGCATTGGCGAAAGTTGATGGGGCGGGAGATTAACCCGCTGTACAACTGGTTCCTTGTGCGGTGCGATAACGGCGAGGTTCGTTGGGCGCATGAGGTGGTCACAGAGGTGACGCGCGAAGCGTTTAAGTCTCGGCGGCTCAACCAAGCTAAGGCGGACACGAGGGCACTGAACAAGCGGCTGAAAGACCTGCGCGACATGATCGAGAACCGAATAGGGGCAAAGCATGTGCTGAAAAATCCGGTCTTTGTTGAGCGATTCAATGAGTGGTTGGAAGTTAAATACGAAGGCCAGCAACGCCGTGAAACCTTTATTCGTGCGGCTTTGGCTGAATTTCAGGGTGAGGTTATGGGGTAAATATTCTGTGCCAATCTGTGACAGTTACAGAATATTCCGTGATTGTTACGGAATATCACGGAATAATCACGGAATCCCCCCAGCTTTTCTTTTTTTTGGCCTCAATCTGTGACCGTAGAAAGGAAAAGATAATGAAAAGAAAAAGAAAAGAAATAGGGGCAAAAACGCCGAAACGGCGGCACCTGTGGATAACTTTAGAAAGGGCTGAGAAAATGAGTGATAGGGCAGGATTAAGCGATGACCAAAAGCGCAGGCGTGTTGCTGAGGTGTTTGTGAAGCCACTTGTGGATGAAGGCATGGTGCGCAGGCGCGGGGTGAAGCTGGAAGAGCACGAAAAGTGGATTGAGGGGCTCAAAACCCGCCTTGCCTATATGGACCCTGAAAACCTGATAGCCATGCGCCACGGTATTGCGCGTGCGGCGGGTGGCACCCATCGCAACCAATGGCCGTCGATCCTGAGTATTACCAATATGGCCCACACCATGCAGTTTCCGCCGGATTCTGACGGTGATTTTGTGATCAGTTATATGGCCAGTGTGGCGGGACGGCGCGCATGGGCGCGTGGGCCGGAGTACGCCATGTCATTGCACTTGCATTTGCGCACGGTGCGACGGCCACCTGTCGATTACAATTGGCAGAAAATCAATGGTCGAGCTGCTGAGTTGGCGGCCAAGGCGCTGATCGTTGCGGAACGCTTGTCTGATGGCGTTTACTTTGAGGAGGACCCTGTGTGGCAGCGTGATTTTGGCCAACACAAGGCACATGTAAAATCCTTGGTGTTCGCCAGGGTGTCTGAGCAGGAAGCTAACAAGGGCGAGGTGGCAGCATGAGAGATGAAGCATCACAAGCGCGGGTGGCGCGGCGGTTGCAGGCTAATCTGGCAGGGCAGGCCGCAGTTGCCCGCACCCGCGCGCTTGGCCGTGTTCCAGAAGGCAGTGGCCCCGAAATCCCAGACGCGCCCGCCCGTGGGCCAGTGAGGCAATTCATGCCAATGAAGGCCTATCCCGATGGTGAGGATGGCCACAAAGTCAAACCAGCCGGCTACATGGGACGCAAGGCTATAGTGCACGCGGATGCGTTTGATATTATGCGGTCTAGAGCTGCGTCAAAAGGCAAGCCAGACCCGTTCACTCCTGCGCAAGTGGTCATGGGCAGGCAGTATGCTGCGCTATTTGAAAAGCACCAGAATGCTGGAATGCGGTGCTCGTCATTTGAGGCCATGCCGCAAGGTGGTGGTGGCACTGGTGGTGAATATATTGATGCTGTGCTCCGAGATCGGGAGCGCTTGGGTGTATTACTTTCACGCATTGGCAATGGAGCGGCGAAGGTTGTCCGCAGGCAGAAACCAAGCGAGCGCGGCTCAAAGAAGAACATTTCTGACCTGCGCTTGGTGCATGCGGTATGTGTGGAGGAAAAGGCAATGACACTGATATTGAAAGATCATGGTTGGGGTAATCGAGGTGAAGCTATCGAAGCGCTGACCATGGCTTTACGCGATGCACTGGACCGCATGGCTGGGCCGCTGGTTCGCCCACGTGGCGGCGCGGTGATGTATGGCGCGGGTGTGTCCTCACCGTTTGCTTAGGAAAAGTTTTTCCTTGACCCTTAGGTCGTCGGCATGCAATGAATCTGTCATCATCAAGAAATGGGTCGGAAAATTCCGGCCCTTTTTGATTC
>NVUX02000044.1 GCA_002402045.2 Paracoccaceae bacterium
CATGGCCATCAAGATCATGATGACGGGATCGCTGGAAGGCGTTTTCCCATATTTGATTATCGTAGCTGTTGTCGGCGGTCTAGGTATAGGCCCCAAAGCGCGCGTGATCATTATGGACAGCACCTACCCGCTGGAAATCTATGGTGCGGTTGATAATGTGCCTCTGTCCATTGCCTTTGTGGCCAGCCTCACCTCCAAAACCTCCTATGAAATCACCCGCCGTATGGAAACCCTGCTTTCCACACCAGACAGTCTTACCTATCACGAAAACGGAATCCTATTTGGGGCCAGCCTGATGGCGCAAGCCGCAAGATGGCGGGCTGTGACGCCCAGCATTCAGCAAAACCTCGTGAACTTTATGGAAAACTGTATGGTCGATGGCACCAATATCGGTTTGGTTAATATTGACGAGCTGACGCGCGAGGGTAATCTCGCTGCTTATATTGGCACCAATGCACCTGGGGCGTTGGCATTTTACGACGAAGTGTCTGAGTCTACCGTGACATGTCCCGCTGGCTGGGCGGATCTCGAATCCGCACTCAATGATGAAGTGCTTTTAGTATTGCAGCAACGTGCTGAAGCCCGCGCGCCTCGGACCGGTGCTGGTGCGGGTATTGTTGAGGTTAGTGCTTTGACCGGCACCTTGGAAGATTTTCAAAATATGATGGGCATGGCGAGCTATGACGCCGTCTCTTATTTGAAACAATCCATGTTAATACTGGCGCTCGATGACGCCGCCGGCCGCTTGATTGCCAATTCGGGTAATTCAGCCGCCATGAGCCTTTACCAGACCGCCCGGGCAGAAAACCAAACCCGCGCAAGCTATCAAGTCGTTGGGTCCGGTGCCATGAAGTGGGTGCCCATTATCAAGATCGTTTTTGAAACCTTGTATTACGGCGCGTTTCCACTGGCTCTGTTACTGATGATGACACCGATGGCGGCAACCGTAGCCAAAGGGTATTTTGGTGGGTTTGTCTGGTTGGCAGCATGGGAGCCGCTAAGTGCCATTTTGCACACCACCCTGCTTAAAGGCGCAACCGGCTGGTATCGTGAACATACCACCACGCTTAGTGGCAGCGGTTCGGGTGCTACGGACGTGCTAAACTGGGCCAACCATTTTGGCATTCAAGCCGTGGAGCAGGATATTTCGGTGGTGGCTGGATACATGATGATGTCTGTACCGTTTTTGTCATTTGCGATATTCTTTGGCGCAACCAAAATGGCAGGACTAGCGACCTCCATGCTGAATGTAAGCCAAGGCTCGGCCATTGAAACGGGCCGCGAAGCCGCAACCGGGTCTATGTCGCTGGGGAATGTTTCGATGAACAATATGAGCGCGAATAAATGGAATACCTCAGAAATGATGGATGCAGGCCGTTCAACGCGGGCATTGGCTGATGGTGGCATGGTGACGGGAAATGCGGACGGGTCAACGACCTATTCCTCGGGAAGTGCGCAATCCAATGTGGGTATGAGTGCTATGGTCGGGCAAACCGTGCGCGAAGAAGTCTCGGATCGCGCCTCGGAAGCAACTCGTTCAGTCCAGTCCCAGAGTGAGGATTTCACCAACTCCGTTTCGAGCACGGCCAGTCAGCTATCGGACTTTGGTATGTCATTTTCAAACGGGCAGACCGCAGGTTGGGAAAACAGCACCAGCTTTAGTGAAGAAGATCGAAGCAATATTGGTGAGGCATGGAGTGAGGTCGAACGTTTCTCCGAAACGCACGGCCTATCAACGGATGTAGGGTTGAAAGCGATGTTGGCAGGGCAAGCTGGCTTGGGCGTAAACGCCATCGCCAAGCTTGCCGCAAATCTTGATGCGCAAGGAAGTCTTTCAGGCTCTTCTGTGGAAAATTTCCAGAATGCCATACAACAGTCGCACGACCAAAATTATTCAGAAACCCTCAGCTCGCTGACCGCCTATGCCGAGCGTGCGCAATATGGAAGGAACGGATCCGAGGGCGAAACCGGCAGCAACTCCGTGCGCTCTAATTATGATGAAGTGCAGCAATCAGCCCAGCGGTTGTCGGCGTCTTTCGAGCAAGCGCAAAGCCTGGAGCGCGCCAATTCTTATCTGCAATCCCAAGATATGAGCTATAATGGCCGCTTAACGGATGCGGTTATCACAGAGCTTGGCCAACAAGGCTTCAATGACGATGAAATCTCGGCACTGGTTAACCCCAAAACAACAGCTGGTGTAAAGCGACAGCAAGAAGTCGTGGGTCAAATCCTACCTGATATTTTGAGCGAGCTTGGGCTGGGCCAGCAAAACTTCACAGCGCCAATGGCACCCAACCTTCCTGAAACACCGCCCATCGAGCATACACTGGTAGATCCGGCCAATAATCCGGTTGTGCGCCCTGAAAGTGGAGACTTTACGCTTTTGCGCGATAATGCGTTTGAGCGCATAGATTACAACAGAGGTCCAGATGATAAGTTTGACACCGTAACTATCGGGAACGAAGACGGAACAGGTCGGGTTGAAGAAAAGATTGCCGAAGGTCAGACACAAGCCGAAAGCTCCCCCCTGGATGCGCTGATAGATCGAGGTGAAAACGTAGCATTTGATGTAGCAGATCGTGTGTCCGGAATGATGGGGAACTTACCATCGCAAGAACGTCAAGGAGAACAGGGTGGCGGGGATGGAACCTCTTTGTTTGGTACCGCAATGGGCGCTGCATTTAGAGGAACCCCGGCAGGCCTTGCATCATCAATGATTGGGACCGCTTTGGATGCAGGAAAGGCCTTTAATGAGCCACCAAAGGGGGGTGGTAATACTGCACTCCCCGCAGAAATACCGGTGCAGCAAACACCTCAACAGGCTGTGGACAGAGCCAATGCGGGCCTTCAGGATAGTGGCATGGCGAAAAACCACGCGCTTAGTATTTATGAGCGTGATGTGGTCACGCGCACCATT
This sequence comes from Paracoccaceae bacterium, assembly GCA_002402045.2. Lineage (GTDB taxonomy): Bacteria > Pseudomonadota > Alphaproteobacteria > Rhodobacterales > Rhodobacteraceae > UBA3077. The sequence goes on from NVUX02000044.1 coordinate 2,918, forward strand.
TTGGGCGAAGCTGCCAACCAAGGGGATTTGGGGCAGGCGGCGGTCGCGGCGGTTATCCAAAACCGAGTGAGTGACCCAAGATGGGGCGATGACCCTGCCGAAGTTGCCTTGCAAATGAAGCAGTTCTCGGCTTGGAATAGCGGGGCTGGCGGCAACCATCTGGTTGATGAATACCAGCCTGGCGACCCCGCCTATGCCCGCGCTGCCGCCATTGCAGATCAAGCCTTTGATGGAAACATTCAAGACCCAACTGGGGGTGCAACCCATTACTATTCGCCTGCCGGTATGGCCGCTTTGGTCGATAATGGAGACCAGAGCAATGTGCTACCTCGATGGTTACAACAAGAAAATGCCCGCCGTGGCGGAGAGGTCGTCACTATCGGCGGGCACATATTTACGGGGAGGGTTCGGAATTAAAGACGTTAAAATCCTGCTTCAAATTGGCTTAACCATTGATCATTATGTTTAATAAGCATTCCATCCAGATTAGGGCTGGAGTGGTTATCTTCGATGAAAGAAGCAGAAAAATTTGTATTACTGTCGGGCCCCAAAGCTAGAATAAGGGCAATCAAGCCAAAGAACGCTGCCAGCAAAAAGAATGGCGCGGCCTTAAAGCCAAGCACAACCAAAAAGACGGCAAAGCCAGCGATGGCTTTGGCGGTTTTAGGGTAGTTCTTTCTCTGTTTCATAACTTGCCTCCAAAGTTGGGTTTTTACCATAACACAAATCCAATTTGGAGGCAAACATAGCGGGAACAAACTTGGAGAATCGCAATTGACCCATGTGTGACGTTTCTGAATGATCCCGAGCAATAATTACCTATCCCGAGATGGTGGTCACCTTGAATTTGACTTATTGATGTATGGCTAACGTAGTCGAAGCGAGTTTTCTTGATACTGTGACAGGATTACTTTTGTTACTGGTCGAACCCGGAATAAGCGCCGGTCAATTTGTACGACAAGTTGGGCGCGGGTGCCGGACTGCGCCGCTAGAATTTGCAACAGCTCAATGGGCGCGGTTTGGCTGTTTATGCGGCGGCGGCCCGAGTTGACAGTTAGGAGCCTGTTGAGGTTCGCAGTATTTGCGCGATCAAGGCTTTGGGAAAAGTCTTCGACGGTGCTGAACGGCTTGACCGCGCGTTGCGCTAAGATGCTTTCAATGTGATTGCCCGAACCAAATTGCTCCAAGAAAGCCGTTAGTAAACCCCTGCTGGCGGAATTAATGTCAATTAGGCCATTAACGTCTTGGAGTGCGAAGCTTTGTGCTTGGCCGTTGATTTCGAGGGTGAAGGGCGTGCCATCCAGTTTTGGCAAGTCAGGTTGCGATGCGGCCCCCGCCGTTGAAGCCAACCTTATAATTGGCTTCAGGATTTGCAGTGCGGAGCGCAGATCGTTTTCTCGAACTATCTGTTGTGTGGCGCTGGTGGCGACAAAAACCGGTGCCATAAGCTGTGCGGTAATGGAGATGGTAAGGACGGCTAGGATGAGCAGGGCTGAGATGACGATGAAAAGGCTGATGCCTTTTTGACTCGTGCCCACTTTCTTTTTGCTCTCAATCATTGCCTGCGTTCTTTGATTAGGCTAACCAATGCTTACTATTCCCGCATAAAGAGTAATTACCCGCTTGACGATAGTAAATGGTTTGTTAACTTGGGTTAACACAACTATTGGCGGTATAAAATGAATATCTTCTCGAAAGCATTTGGATTTGCAGTTTTAGTCGCGTTGCCTTTGGGGGTTGCGTCGCAAACGGGGGAAGATAGTAGCGTGATGCCGGCAGGGCAGACCGTGGCGGCGCTGAACAATGACGTGAGCTCCAACGGGTCGTTTAGTTATGCGGTGCCGTTTGATTTACCTGAGTTTCGCGGCTTGGTGCCGGGGGTATCGCTTTCGTATAATTCGTCCAACAAAGCGTTTGGCTATGAGCGGAACCTGTCGGGCATAGGCTGGAGCCTGACGGGCTCTTCCATGATTGAGTGGCAAACCCCGGGGGGCGGCACGCCGATTTATGGCAGTTCGCAATCTGACAGTATTAATATTTTTGTGCTGGACGGTGAGCCGCTTTTGGCTTGTGATGATGCGACGGCAACCAATCCGTGGACGGCAGCTTATCCAACGGATTACAAAACCTCTGCCCCGAGTGCGAGCTGCACGGCGGGGGGTAATTTTGCTAGCCTGAACGAGGATTTCCGCAAGATTTTGCGCACAGCCAATGGTTGGGAAATAACCGACCCGGATGGCACAAAATACATCTATGATAACCTGCAAACGCTGGGCGCGGCGGCAACGGCACCGACCTATACCAGCAAAGCACGGTTTCTGCTGACGTCTATTGAAGCGGCAAATCATAGAGATGTAAATGATGTTGCTGTTAACGATAATGTTGTCACTTTAGCTTACTATATTGAACCCTTCGCCAACGGGTACACCACGCGGCCCGCCACGATTTCCTATGCCGGATATCTGGTGCAATACATGTATGGCGACCGGGGCTATGATATCACCTACGCGCTGGGTTGGGAAAAGCTCGGCCGACACAGCAAATTGCTGGAAGCGGTGACGGTAAACCTGAACGGCCAGCATATCCGTGCCTATGATATGACCTATGAGCTAACCGCCGAAACCGCCCGCCACCGGCTTTTGAGCGTGACAGAATACGGTGATGATTTTGTGTATCACGCGGCTGGCACCGTGACCGGCTCCGCCTTGCCTGCAACGACGTTCCAGTATGCGGAAGAGCAATTTCAATATACCGGGCAATGGGGCACCACCAAGCAATGGGGCCCCCAGCGGGTGCACTCTTACCTCACCATCGCTGATTTTGATAATGACGGCATTGACGAGGTTTTCTCGCCAGCTCTGGAGCAAAGGGCTTTTGATGACGATGGGGGCCTAGGCGCCCTTAAGTATGCTTTGCCTGAATCTTTGGTCAAGTTTACGCTTAATTCAAGTAATCCAGATGCAGTGCCAGTTCGGAGTAATTTATTCCCCGGTATTCCAGCGCTTCAGCGATCTGATCGATATACCAATCAGGGGGCGCGTGATTCCCTCGGAATGATGACTTCACCCGATTCAAATAGTCAGGAACGCCTGCTGATTGTAAACCGGCGCATTGCCGGCGGCAATAACGGCGGCGACGATGGCGGCGGGTATGATTGGGTGTTCCAGCTTTTTAACCCGCTTTCCCCCAATGCTAATCCGGCGCTTCCAGATCACACAATGACATGGATTGGTGCTAGCAATGGCAATGATGGACCGGAATATGGAGTTGTAACAGGTCAGTTTGCACGTGATGTAGATGTCGAGTTACGACTGATAGAGCATCAAATATACCGTGTTGATTCGGCGGGTTTTACTAACGTGGGCGCAACCGGAATTCAGTATAAGTATCTGCTAGGGTACGATATTGGCGCATTGGATATCAACGCCGATGGCCTTTCTGACTTTATGGGTTCAGGGCAGATTCTTTACGGAATTGGCAACAACAGTGTCACATACGTTAACTTTGCGTCCTCGCGGCGCGTAACTTTTGACATTGATATTGTTGTTGGTGATGTAAATGGTGATGGCCATCCAGACAGTATCGAGGTTGATCGCTCTAGCCAGAAAATCAAGGTGCGGTTGGGAACGGGAGATGGTTTTGCCGCGACGTCCACTTACCCGGATCTTTGGGCTTCCAATATTCCAGGATTCAAAACGTCCAACTACGGGGATGCCCGCACTTCAATTGTCGATGTAAACGGTGATGGCCTTGGGGACATAATAATTCATAACGGATTTTCCACGGCTTCTGCATCGTGGAGTGTCGCGCCTGCCCCGCTATCGGCAAAGATATTTCTTTCTACCGGGCATTCTTTTATTCCGGTTACTGAAGCTGGAAGTACAAACCTTGAGAGCATCGCAAACTATGTAGGCTCGGGAGACTTCAACGGTGACGGCGTTGCTGATGTAATCACAGAATGGCCCGGGGGCTCTACCATTGAGTTTGGTCGTGCGACTCTAAGTACAGACACCTCCAAAACCCCGAACCTGTTGACGCAAGTAGTGACTCCTCAGGGGGAGACCATTACGGTAACCTATGGATCAACGACGATCAACAGTGCTGGTGAAACGAGTGTCGCATCAAACAGCGGCAGTAGCGCGGGCGAAGTTTCGAGCTCATTAGCGGCTCAACTTGCGCAATATGGAGCGGGTCAGGTACAAACAGGGGATCAATCTGCAGTCCGTTTTTCCGGTGTTCAGCAAGTCGTGTCAAAAATAGTTCGTGATAGTGGGCGCTGGCAAACACGCACTTATGAATTTTCTTATGGCCGATCCTATTGGGTGCCACAATTACGGCGGTTCTCGGGGTTTGAATGGGTAAGAACAAAACTACCAGCCAATTCAGGGCCGGATGATGTATTTATCGAAACCATTTTTGATGTAACAGCTGCGGGATTGGGTAACGTATTATCCACCGAGCGCTTCGCGGCACCTCAAAATGGGACGCCATTTCATAATATGCTCACGCTAAAAATCACATCCTGGGATGATGTTAGCAACACCGACCCCAACACGATTCAGCTGCCCTATAATCCGCAACGGATGGGCACAACCAGCGACGTGAATGTTGACGGCAACGGTGCGTTCCTGACTTCTTCCGCCACCTATGTCACCAATCTTTACGGCCAAACCACGGAGACGGTTGAGCACGGTTATACGGGAGGCTTGACGGCCGATCGCTTTACTTGCGTGCAATATACTGAAGATTTAACCACCTACATTGTGAACACGCCGAGCGCCAAGCAAGTGCAGGATCAGGCATGTGGTAGCGCGGGCGTTACCCCGATTGTTTCCGAGCAATTCCAGTATGATGGCCTTGGCCAGCTGACCTCAATGCAGCGCCATGATGGCAGCACTTTTGTGACCCTCGCGACCAAAACATATGACGCTGACGGCAATGTGCTGACACAAGCCGATGCGCTGAACAACACCAGCACCCACACCTATATTGGCCCGGGTAATATGTTTCGCTGGACCACAGCCAATGCAAAAGGGCACACCACCACTACTTTGTGGAACGAAGTTTGCCAAAGCCCTACAACGGTGACAGACCCGAACGCGCTCACCACCACCTATGGCTATGACGCTTACTGCCGTGAAATCACCCAAAGCCACACCTCTGGGGCTTACAAAAACACCAGCTACAATCTGTTTAGCAATCCACAAGCGCAGTTTGTTGAAGTCACAACCCCGTCCCCCGCTGGCGGCACCGGCTCGGTGCGCAGCTATTTTGACGGCTTTGGTAAAACCTACCAAACGTCCACCACCGGTGCGACCGCCGCCGAGGCAGACCGTATTGTCGTTAACAGCTGGTATTACCGCCGCGGCCAGCTGATGTGGAGCACCCAGCCCCGCGTCGCCAGCGATCCGCTGGCATCAGATGGCGGCAACGACCCCAATCGTACTTGGGTCTATTATGATACCCAAGATCGCCCCACCAGCACCAAGTTCATGAGCGGTGTGGCCTCCACCACGCAATACGAAGTTGGCCCCAATGCCACCCTGCGTGTGCGCGGCCAAAACGCGCTTTGCAATGATAATGACGCAAATACCACCTGCATGGAATCCCTTTCCTATACCGATGGCCTCGGCCGCGAGCTCTCCACCGCACAGGTGGAATATGCTGGCAGCACCATCGAGCACACCACAAGCTATACCTACGATCTCGCCGACCGCCTGATCGGCATCACCGATCCCCTCGGTGCCATCTGGTCCTACAGCTACAACCCCCTCGGCCAACGCACGGTATCCAATGACCCCGATCTTGGCAGCTGGACCTATACCTTTGATCTCAACGGCAATGTGCTGAGCCAAACCGATGCTAAGGCCCAAACCATCACTTTTGCCTATGATGTGCTTAATCGCCTCGTCAGTGATACCATCAATAGCCAAGGGCAATCCGTTAACTACTACGATACCGGCGCAAATGCCATTGGCAAACGCTCTAGAGTATGGGTGAGGCACGCTGGTGCGGGCATCACAAACACCAGTTACGGCACAAACGGCCAAATCACCCGCCTCTATATCCGCACACTCGATAGCCGCCTCTGGGACGAAGAATACACCTACGCCCCCTCCGGCCAGCGCCTCACCACCAGCTATCGTTTTGTCACTTGGGGAGACTGGTCCACCCCCTTCACCCCGCTCACCACCACCACCTATGACCAAGCTGGGCGCGAGGCCACGGTGACTGGCAATATCGCCAACACCACTTACAACCCCGCCGGCCAAATCACCCGTCGGGACTTCGCCAATGGCACCTATGTTGCTTATAGCTACAACGCCCAAAGCTGGCTGATGTCGGTCTACCTGCTCGATGGCAACAATAACGACGCCGACCTGTTCCACGTCCTCTACACCCGCGACGCCGCAGGCCGCATAACCACATATAATGGCTCGCAAACCGGCCAAAGCTTTGACTATGAATACGACTACGCCGGCCGCCTGCTCTTTGCCCATACCATGGGCACCACCGATGGGGTGGAGGCTTACACTTACGACGCAGGCGGCAATATGCTCAGCAATGCGGCGGTTGGCACCTACACCTACCCCAGCAGCCTAGCCCCGCGCCCGCACACCCCCACCGTCGTGGACGGCGAGACTCTGTCCTATGACGCCAGCGGCAACATGACCGTTGGGTTGAGCAACAAGATCATCACCTACGACTACAACAACCGCCCGACATCCGTGCTATTTGCGGGCATCCAAACCGACTACACCTACGGCCCCGATGGGGCACGGCAAACAAAGACGGTTAACACCACCAATCCGCCCAGCGAAACCTTCTACGCTGGGATGGCCGAGATCAGGAACTTCGGCGGCACGGGCGAGCAAATCATCCTCCAACCCCACCCCGACTTCCGCATCACCGACGCAGGCGGTGCAAACGAAGCGGTTTCCTACCTCCACCGAGATCACCTCGCCAGCGTCAGAATGATAACAAACGCCGCAGGCCAAGTGGAACAATCCACATCCTACACCCCTTACGGCGACCCCGATACAACCAACCTGCAATCCACCACCCCCGAAGAACACAGCTTTATTGGGGAGAGGTTCGATGCCTCAACAGGGTTGCTATATCTAAACGCCAGATACTACGATCCAGCACTCGGCAGGTTCATTCAGCCAGACTGGTGGGAGGTGAGAATTCCCGGGGTTGGAACGAACCGCTACAGCTATTCGTTTAATGACCCCGTGAATTTGAGTGATCCAAATGGGCATTGCGCTGGCGTGTGTATAGGAAGCCTAATCGCTGCCTTAGTAGCGTCAATTTTTGCGACGGATGCGGCAGTTGACATAGCAAATGGAGGGGAGGTCGGCGATAGTCTGCTTGGAAACCCAGTCGCTAGAGTAACAAACGGAATCGTTGGTGCAGCTGGCGATGTTATGAACCAAACCAACAATGAGGATGATAACAACGACGAAAATGCGGGTAACACCAATGAACAAGGTAGCATTGCGGCAGGCGGTAGTGGAGGTTGCGATCCGACGGATGAGACGTGTGATGGAGATAACGCATCCCAGCAAGACTGGCAAATTAGACCAGAAGGTGTTCCGAGGAGCTGGACTGCACGACCCGCAAAATTTGGGGATGGTGTGCGTTATCAAGATCCAAATAACCCAGGAAATTCGGTAAGAGTGATGCGAGGAAACCCTGATAGCCCATTTCGAAATTCTCGTGAAACATATGTTCGTTGGCAACGTCATGGACATGCGATGGATAGGTATGGTATTCAAGTTCCGAAAAACACACCTGGCGCACACATTCCAATAAGACAATTTCGATTTGACGGACGTTTTTTCCAATGAGTAATATTAATATATCTCTTTTCATTGAATGTTTGGTTGAACTGTCGGACCTAAGCAATCAACGCTCTGTATGGCTGGGCGAAAAGCCCGATCAGCAATCGTCACTGCTTGAAGCGGCTGAAGGTCTTTTTAACGATAGTGGATACGAGTTTGTTTTAGAAAAAGAAGGGGCAGTGTTTGGAACTAAAATTGATAAAAAGCTTGAAGAGCTGGCAAAAAAAATTTCAAATATAGATGCGCGTATAGTAACAAAAGAAGCAATAAGTGGAATCAAAATGGAGCAGGTCCGCTATTCAGCTGTGGAAATATTGTCTCTCTTAAAACAACGTATTTGATCCAAGGCCGGTCGCCTGCTCTTCGCCCACTCCAAGGGCACGACAAATGCCGCCGTGGGAGGATACACCTACCCCAGCAGCCTAGCCCCCTAGGCCCCACACCCCCACCGTGGTCGATGGCGAGACTCTCGCCTATGATGCCAACGGCAACATGACCACGAGCCTTGGCAACAAGATCATCACCTACGACTACAACAACCGCCCCACAAGCGTGCAGTTCGCAGGCCAAACCACCGCCTACACCTATGGACCGGATGGCGCACGGCAAACGAAAACCGTTGGCGCAACAGAAACCTTCTACGCCGGCATCGCCGAAATCCGTGACCTTGGCGGCACAAATGAATCCATCATCCTGCAACCCCACGCGGATTTCAGGATCGTCGACGGCGTAGTCTCCTACCTCCACCGCGACCACCTCGCCAGCGTTCGCATGATAACAAACGCCGCAGGCACCCCCGAACAATCCACATCCTACACCCCCTACGGCGACCCGGACACATCCATCCTCGTAGACGACGACACCACCCCCGAAGAACACAGTTTTATTGGAGAGCGGTTCGATGCCTCAACGGGGCTGCTATACCTCAACGCAAGATACTACGACCCAGCCCTAGGCCGATTCATCCAGCCAGATTGGTGGGAGGTCAGGAAGCGCGGAGTCGGGACGAACAGGTATGCATACAGTTTTAATGACCCCGTGAATTTGAGTGATCCGAATGGGCATGCATCGTTGGGAGAGATTTTTGAAAATATCATAGATAGCTTTTCGAAAGACGCACGGGATAGAAGAGCTATAAATAGGTTTAATGATGCTCAAATGAAAATCGAGTACTTGAATGAATCTGTTAGATTTGGCATTATTTCTAGGCGGCAGTATGATCGTCAAATGGATAGTTTACTGGCAAGGCGAGCGGGATATCTAGATCAATTGGGTATTGCAAATCCCGAAGCTGTTTTAAATTCGAGTATTGAAATAGCCAATCACCCTCGGTCCCGCGATGCCAATCACCAGCGCCATTATCCCCAGCACCACCATCACTTCCAGCAAGGTCACGCCTGCGTTTTTCTTCTTCAAATTCTCGCTCCTAGAGTATCGGCCCAAACAGCCACACCGCCCAAACGCCCATGGCTATAAACGGCCCAAAAGGTATAGGGGCATCGAATCGACGCCGCCTGATGCCCCACATCATAACGGTAAATATAATCCCCGCAACCGATGCGAGCAATACAGCTGAGCTTATCCCAAGCGCGCCGACCCATGCCGCACTTGCACCCAAAAGCTTCACATCACCAAAGCCAAGCGCGGTTTTACCCATCCATTTTTTGGCCAGAATAGAGAAGAGGAATACCAGTAAAAACACAAGCAACACATCCAGCACTACGCCCCACCCGTGCCCAAATTGCCACCATATGCCGCCGAGGAGTATCCAAACGCTCGCCAAATCTGGAATTACAAACCGGTCAACATCCACCACACTGAGCCAGATCAACGGCAAACCAAGCATAAGCGCTGGCCAAACCAAAGGCTGCGGACAGGCTAACGTCCATGCCCCAATATAAAGCCCGAGAAACCCAAATATCGCCGCCATAGTCTGCTTTCTGGCTTGTCCAAGTGGCACAACTATAGCGACAGAAAAGCTCAACTCGCAAGCGGTATGATGCGTGAGGGGGGTTGGAGGATGATTCGTTCATATACACCCATACGCTCAGCCTGATCAAATGAGATTTCGGATGTCGCCGTCGGCGCAGCAAAAGTGTCAATGAGCGTTTAAAACTGACCCGGTTTTGGCATTTAAAACTGACCCACCTTTGAGGAGCAAAGCCGATAGGCGAGATGCTCTCATATAGCGAGCTCGTCTATTGGCTTTGCTTGCGTTGGG
>NVUX02000045.1 GCA_002402045.2 Paracoccaceae bacterium
CGGCCTGCTTCAAAATACCCATGATCTGTGCGTCGCTGTATCCTGCCTTCTTCATCAAAATCTCCTCAGATTATTATGCCGAGAAAATTCTACTTGTGAACACCAATAGTTTTAGGGGGGATTACCGTGTGTCTGGCCCGAGGCAGATCGGGCAAGACGAGCAGACTTAAAAAGACAAAACCACGAGCACCATGCCAAAGATTGCGCCCAATGAAAGTGCGTCTTCGATCAGCTCTTTTGCTGGTGAAGCCTCGAATTTCCGAATGAGCGTTGCCATGAGTATCTCCGTGGTTAAATTCCGTTAAGTTTCCTTAATGTTCTCTATTTGATCTTAATAGTCAAGAACATTTGTGGAACATTAACGTTTTAACCCACCTTGAGCATCAAAAACGCCTTGTCACGGTCCATCAGATATAGCAAAGCGCGCGCCGCTTTTCCCCGTGGTTCCAACAGGTTAGGGTCTCGCTCCAGCAGCAGCCGCGCGTCATCCTGCGCAATTTTCATCAGCGGCTCCTGCGTCTCCAAGTCTGCTACCCTGAATTGCGGTAGGCCAGATTGCTTAACCCCAAGCAAGTCCCCCGCGCCTCGCAGGCGTAAATCTTCATCTGCAATCCTAAATCCATCTTCGGTTTCCCGCATGATCCCCAGCCGCGCGGCGCCGCTTTGCGTCAGCGGCGGGTCATACATCAGCAAGCAGGTAGAGGCCTTGTGCCCCCGGCCAACCCGCCCACGTAGCTGATGCAGCTGCGCCAGCCCAAAATTCTGCGCCCCCTCTATCACCATAATTGTGGCATTAGGCACGTCAACGCCAACTTCAATCACCGTTGTCGCCACCAAAACCTTGGTGTTTCCCGCAACAAAATCCGCCATCGCCGCATCTTTTTCCTTAGGCTTGAGCTGCCCGTGCACCAGCCCCACGGCCGCCTCTCCCAGCGCCAACCGAAGCAGCCGGTAGCGCTCCTCAGCGGCGGTCAGCGCCATCACTTCGCTTTCCTCCACCAACGGGCATACCCAAAAAACCTGCTGCCCCAGCGCAATCGCGCCGCGCAGCTTTTCAACAACCTCCTCAAGGCGGCCAGAGGACACCACAACCGTTTCAATCGGCAATCGCCCCACCGGTTTTTCATCCAGCACCGAAACGTCCATATCGCCAAAATGGCTCAGCGCCAACGAGCGCGGAATCGGTGTGGCTGTCATCACTAAGCTATCAACCGCGCGGCCTTTGCTGCTCAACTGCATCCGCTCAGACACACCAAAACGGTGTTGTTCATCCACAATTGCAAGCCGTAAGTCTTTGTAATGCACATCTTTTTGGAAAATAGCATGGGTGCCAAGCAATATGTCAATCTCGCCAGCTTCCAGTGCCGCAAGTTTGGCAGCACGGGCCTTGCCCTTGTCGCGCCCAGTCAAAAGCTCCATGCGCAAGCCTGCAATCAACGCCATCTCCCGCAAGCTTTCCATATGTTGGCGTGCCAAAATCTCGGTCGGGGCCATCATGGCCGCCTGCCCGCCCGCCTCAACAACCGCACACATTGCCAGCATGGCCACCAGCGTTTTCCCTGCCCCAACATCCCCTTGCAGCAGCCGGTTCATCTTGGTTTCAGCGGCCAAATCCGCCACAATCTCGGCCACCGCCCTATTTTGCGCACCCGTTGGCACAAACGGTAAAGCCGCCACCAGCTTGGCCCCAAGCCGCCCTTCTGAAACCGTCGATATCCCTTTGCTTGCCCGCCGCTGAGCGCGCGCAATTGCCAGCGTAAGCTGATGGGCAAAAAGCTCGTCATAAGCCAAGCGCTCGCGCGCCTTGGTCGTTGGCAAAAGATCAGCCACTTCCATTGGCGTGTGTGCTGCTTCCAGTGCCGGCTTCCAAGCGGGCCATCCGTGTTTTTTCAGCAGGCTTGGCTCTATCCACTCCGCCAAATCGGGCGCAATATGCACGGCTGCGGCCACCGCTTTTCGCATCGCGCGCTGGGTTATTCCCTGCGTTAGCGAATAGCTCGGCTCAAACGCGGGCAGTTGGTCCGCCTCATCCGGCTTGAGAATGTGCTCAGGGTGCTGCATTTGTGCAATCCCGTCATAAAGCTCTACCTTGCCCGAAACGATCCGCCGCTCCCCCTCGGGCAGCTGCTCCTTTAGCCAGCCGGTATTTGGCCTAAAAAACACCAGCTGAAAATCCAGCTCCGCGTCAGATACCAACACCCGAAATGGCCCCCGTGTGGCCGCATTCCGGTGCGCGTTAACCAACACCTCCACGGTTGCCACTGTCGGAAAATCAAGCCCTTTCAAGGTCTTGCGCAACCGGCGATCCACACCCGAATGGGGTAGTGTAAATAGCAAATCTTTGGGTCGGGTTAGCCCCGCCTTGGCAAGCGCATCTGCCCCTTTGGGGCCAATACCGCTAAGCTTGCGCGTATCGCCAAACAGCGGAAACAAAATTTCGGGGCGGGCAGACATAGCTCTATTTCACCGTGTTTCGGCGATCAGCGCAAGCCATTCGTCTTCTGTCAACACCTTCACCCCAAGCGCCACGGCCTTCTTCAGCTTGCTCCCCGCCTTTTCGCCCGCCACCAAAATATCCGTTTTAGCCGAGACCGCCCCCGAAACCTTCGCCCCCAGCCCCTCGGCTTGGGCCTTGGCTTCCGCCCGGCTTACTTTGCTCAAACTCCCCGTAAAAACCAGTGTTTTCCCGGCCACCGGAGAATTGCCGGTATCAGCGGGTAGAATATCCTCAATTTTCAACTCTGCCACCAGCGCCTCCACGATTTCTCGCGTTATTTCAGTATGGAAAAAGTCCACAACCGAGGCGGCCATCACGCCCCCGACACCATCAATCGCGTTCAATTCGTCCCACGCCGCGCCCTCATGAGGCTGTGCGGCAATCATCGCGTCCTTAAATCCCTGCCAGCTTTGATATGTCCGTGCGAGTAGCATCGCCGAGTTTTCGCCAACATGCCGTATACCAAGCGCAAAAATCAGGCGGTTGAGCAAAATGGTTTGGCGGGACTCAATAGCAGTAAACAGCTTGTTTGCCGAAATTTCGCCCCACCCCTCACGCGTGGCCAGCGCCGCTCCATGGCGGGTGCGCAGCGTAAAAATATCTGCCGGTTGGGTTATCCAGCCCTCTTCCACAAAGGTCTGCACTTGCTTAGCCCCAAGCCCATCAATATCAAATGCTTGCCTCGAAACAAAATGCTTAAGCTTTTCTAGTCGTTGCGCCTCACAGCTAAACTCACCGGTGCAGCGATAAACAGCCTCTCCTGGCTCCCGAATGGCATCCGAGCCGCAAATATGGCAGGACTTCGGAAAGGTATATGCCTCGGGATTCGTGCGTTTACTAAGGTCCACATCCCTGATTTTCGGAATCACATCGCCCGCGCGGTAAATCTCGACCCAATCGCCCGCGCGAATGTCTCGGCCCTCGCGAATAGGGCTGCCTTTAGAATCCAAACCCTTGATATAGTCTTCGTTATGCAGGGTCGCGTTGCTCACAACCACCCCGCCAACCGTAACAGGATGCAGCCGTGCCACCGGAGAAAGCGCCCCCGTGCGGCCAACCTGAATATCAATCGCTTCCAGCCGCGTCCAAGCGGTTTCTGCCGGAAATTTATGCGCAATCGCCCAGCGGGGCGTGGTTGAGCGCATGCCAAGGCGGGCCTGCAATGCAAGGTCATTCACCTTGTAAACCACCCCGTCAATATCATATCCCAGCGTTGCACGTTGGCGCTCAATCCGGCGGTATTGTTGCAGCAAAGCCTCGGGTGTCTCACATAGCGCGGTCAACGGATTGGTTGCAAAACCCATATCGCGCAGCCGCTCAATGGCCTGCATTTGGGTCTCAGCCAGCGGGTTTGAAATCGCCCCCCACGCATAGGCAAAAAACGCCAACGGGCGGCGGGCTGTAATGCTGGCATCAAGTTGCCGGAGCGACCCTGCGGCCGCATTCCGCGGGTTAGAAAACACCTTCTCTCCGGCCGCAGCCTGTCGCGCGTTAAGCGCATTAAACGCCACATGCTCCATATAAACTTCGCCACGAACTTCCAAAACTTCGGGCGCATTATCAATGTGGTGCGGAATACCGCTTACATGCAAAGCATTGGCGCTCACATCTTCCCCTACCGCCCCATCGCCCCGCGTAGCCGCATATTTTAGCGCCCCGTTTTCATACCGAATGCTTAGCGATAGGCCGTCAATTTTTGGTTCTGCCGTATAACTCACCGCCCGCTCAAGGCTCAGGAATTTTCGCACGCGTACGTCAAATTCAACCACGTCTTCATCAGAAAACGCATTCCCCAACGACAGCATTGGCACTTCGTGGCTTATCTTACCAAACCCCGATACCGGCGCCGCCCCTACGCGGGAGGATGGACTATCTGCGCGAATCAGTGCCGGATACCGCGCTTCGATTTCCAAATTGCGGGCCTTTAGGGCATCATAGGCTGCATCGTCTATTTTTGGGGCATCTGCCTGATAATATGCAGCTTCTGCCGCGGCCATAAGCACAGAAAGGCGGGCCAGCTCGGCCCGCGCTTGTGTCTCTGATAATATTTTTACCGAAATTTCAGCCATCGGCCCGTCTCCCACTTTTTAAACAGTAGGAATAAAGCGTTTCCAGTTTTAATGAAACAGCAATTTTGTCATTCGCGTACACACAGTGCAAAAGGCCGCGAATGACAGTTTTTAACGCTAAAAGCGCTATTGGCCAATTTGGCTAAACGGCAATAGGCTGTGGCTCTTCCACGGCAACAGGCTCGCGCAATACATAGCCACGCCCCCAAACCGTTTCGATATAGTTCTCGCCACCCAGCGCATTCGAAAGCTTTTTCCGCAGCTTGCAAATAAACACATCAATAATCTTGAGCTCTGGCTCATCCATACCGCCATAAAGATGGTTGAGAAACATTTCTTTGGTCAGCGTTGTGCCTTTGCGCAAGCTTAACAGCTCAAACATCTGGTATTCTTTACCGGTCAAATGCACCGGCCGTCCATTGGCCTCCACCGTTTTGGCATCAAGATTCACCACAACATTCCCTGTAGAAATAAGGGATTGCGCGTGCCCCTTAGAGCGCCGCACAATTGCATGAATGCGTGCCACCAGCTCTTCACGATGAAAGGGCTTGGTCATATAGTCATCGGCCCCAAAGCCAAATCCCTTAATCTTGTTTTCGGTATCATCCATGCCAGAAAGGATAAGAATTGGCG
Organism: Paracoccaceae bacterium; assembly: GCA_002402045.2. Classification (GTDB taxonomy): domain Bacteria; phylum Pseudomonadota; class Alphaproteobacteria; order Rhodobacterales; family Rhodobacteraceae; genus UBA3077. The sequence goes on from NVUX02000045.1 coordinate 5,200, forward strand.
TATCAATTTTTGCCAAGCGAAGTTGCCGCAGCACTTCATGCCCATTCATATCAGGCAGGTTGATATCAAGTAATATCAGATCATAATCATATAGTTTGGCGAGGTCGATCCCCTCCTCCCCCAAATCGGTGGCATACACGTTTAGGTTCGCGTTCGCCAGCATCAATTCGATGCTTTTCGAGGTCATTGGGTCATCTTCAACAAGCAGAATTCGCATGGTTAATCCTTTTTCGGCCATCCCGTCGCAACTTGGTTAACCATTACCCAAAAAGGTTAACCAATTGTTACATCTGCGTAAACTATATTAATTATTCGCTATTGGCGATACTCTTGGAGCTTGGTAACACGTAAGCCACTGCGGCCATGGCTTGTCATGGCCCGAACCCAACTTTCGAATTCCTCGCCAGAAATGCTATACATTTCGAGCGCCTCTTCACGTGTAAGCATACCTGCCGCCACGGCGGTTACAACCGTAGCTTTACGCCGCGCCACCCAGCGCCGCGTGTTCACCGACGGAAGGTCGGACCTTGAAAGGATGGTTCCATCCGGTAGCGCCACATAAATTGGCCCCTTTTGTCGTCTAATATACATGTTCCCTCACATTGATAATTCCCACAAACCAACCTTGCGCCTACCGGCTTAACGAAGTATGAAGCCCCCCCTTGGAAGTGCGTAAAATTCGCTTATATTACGAGCTAAACTGGAGCCGAAAATGACTGAAACCAACCTGAATAGCCTCGGATTTGCTAAGCCCCCAAGCGAAACCCGCGTGGTGGTTGCGATGTCTGGCGGCGTGGACAGTTCGGTTGTCGCCGCCCTTTTGGCGCGCGAAGGTTATGACGTGATTGGCGTGACCCTTCAGCTTTATGATCACGGCGCGGCATTGGCCAAAAAGGGCGCGTGCTGCGCGGGGCGCGATATCCACGATGCTCGCCGCGTGGCCGAAGAAATGGGCTTTCCGCATTACGTGCTGGATTACGAAAACATCTTCCAAGAAACCGTGATCAACGAGTTCGCCGATGCCTATCTCGCTGGCTCTACCCCCGTGCCCTGCATTCGCTGCAATGAGCGCGTAAAGTTCAAAGACCTGCTCAACACGGCAAAAGACCTCGGCGCGGATTGTATGGCCACTGGTCACTACATTCAGCGCAAAATCGGCGCTAATGGCCCAGAGCTGCACCGCGCGGCCGATTTTGACCGCGACCAGAGCTATTTCTTGTTTTCAACCACGCCCGAGCAGCTTTCCTATCTGCGCTTTCCACTTGGCCACCTTAAATCCAAGGCCGAAACCCGTGCGCTCGCCGCCGAGTTTAGCCTCAGCGTAGCCGATAAGCCTGATAGCATGGATATTTGCTTCGTTCCTAACGGCTCCTATGCCGATGTGATCGAAAAGCTCCGCCCCGGTGCGGCAGAGCCGGGCGATATTGTGGACCTTGAGGGCAAGGTGCTTGGCCAACATAAAGGCGTACTTCGCTATACCATCGGCCAGCGCCGCGGCCTCGGCATTGGCGGCGGAGACCCGCTTTATGTGATCAAGCTAGACGCAGATAAGCAGCAAGTGGTCGTTGGCCCGCCTGAGGCGCTCACCACCCGCTCGGTAGATCTGAAAGAGATTAACTGGCTTGGGGAAGCTACGTTTGAAAGCGCACCCGAAGGTGGCTGGGATATTTCCGTGAAAATCCGCTCGACCCGCCCGCCTATTCCCGCGCGCCTTGTGCCTACGGGGCCAGTAACGGCGCGCGTTGAGCTGCTATCAGCGGAGGCTGGCGTTTCCCCCGGGCAAGCCTGTGTGTTTTATGCCAATGAAGGCAGCCGCGTGCTTGGCGGCGGCTGGATAACACCAAACGCTCCGGCTTAAGCTGCAACCCACGCGGCGCGTCTGCCATTGTGCTGTTTTGCAAGCGCGCACCCGCGCCGCACGGCACCACCTGCGCTTTTTGCGATGCCCCAAACTTCAGTCTTTCATAAATACTCTGGGGTGAATGCGCTTGCGCAGAGGGGCGTGGCCCCTGCCGATGGCGCAGCCGAGGCCACGCCCAACTGTTGGCGTTTTGCGCAGCAAAATCGTCCAACAGGCGGGAGCGCTTGCTTTATGTTTTCCTTGGGCGCACCAGCGCAACGCCGACCAGCATAAGCCCCATCGCCAGCCACACCCAGCTTGAGTAGGTTTCCCCAAGAAACACCATCGAAATCAGCACGCCCCAGCCAGTAACCAGATACGCCACCTGCGATGAAAACACCGGCCCCGCGCGGTGAATAAGCCACACATAAAGGATATAGGCGATTAGATTCAGCACCGCGCTCGCCGGAATGGCCCATTCAGGCGCGCCCCATGGCTGAATGGGGTTAATCCATTGTCCAAGCCCCAGTGCAAGCGGCACTGAGAATATGAGCGCAATAATCGTAGCGCCAAATAGGGTTTGCGTAGCATCCAGCCCACGCTCTCCCATATAGGTCAAAAAATTCCCCACGATGCCATAAAGCAGCGGCGCCACGGCCATGAGCAACACAAAACCGTATTTTGTCGGGTCAGGCAGGCTGGCCTCGGGGCCGATGAGTAACAGTAGCGCCATGGCCCCACTAAGCGCGCCCAAAAAGCGCAGCCAGTTGAACTTTTCAAACCCCATCAGCAAGGCAATGGGCATGGAAAACAGCGGCACAAGTGCGATGATGATCGAGATAACGCCCGCTGGCAGCTCCGCGCTGGCAGTATATGAAAAATAGTTGGGCAGCACGGTGCCAAGCATAGCCACCCCGAAATAGACCGGCAGGTTTTTACGAGTGAGATTTAGCGGTTTACCGCGCAAAAGCAGGAAGGCCGCCGAAACCACAACCCCGATCAACATTTGCCAAACCATTATACCAAAAGGCTTATAGCCAGTTGAAACTGCAATTTTGGTGATCGGAAAAACCGCACCCCAAACCAGACCCATAAGCACAAGCGTGCCGTAATTCATCCATGATTTCACAGGGGAGAAGGCCCGTGCTGCTGAAGCAATCCGCCAATACGGACAGGCTCAATACGGGTGGCTTTGCCTTGGTCTGTTTCGATGTAAACGCCGCTCAGCGTTGCCTCGCCCACAGCGGGGGTAAACCGCCCCTTGCCCATACCCGTTAAAAACCGACGCATCGGCTCTAGTGGCTCCATGCCAATCACCGAGTTATAATCGCCGCACATACCTGCGTCTGTGAGGCAGGCAGTGCCCTTAGACAGAATGCGCGCATCTGCCGTAGGCACGTGGGTATGAGTACCCACCACCAGCGAGGCGCGACCGTCCAGCCAATGCCCCATGGCCATTTTCTCCGAGGTCACCTCGGCATGAAAATCAACAATCACAGCGTCAGCTATCTTGCCAAGCGGTGCAACTTTCAGCGCGGCATCTAGCGCTGAAAACGGGTCATCAAACGGGCGTTTCATAAACACCTGCCCCAACGCCTGCGCCACAAAAACCTTTTTACCATTCGCTGCCGTGAACAGCCGCGCCCCCACCCCAGGGGCAGTTTTAGCGAAGTTCAGCGGGCGAATTATGCGCGGCTCAGCCTCGATGGCCTTCAGCATATCGCGCTGGTCAAACGCATGGTCGCCGAGCGTCACAACATCAGCGCCGGCCTCAAAAAAACCCTGCGCATGGCTGCCCGTAAGCCCCATGCCGCCGGTGGCATTTTCGCCGTTTACCACAACAAAATCGAGCGCCCACGCACGCCTAAGCTCAGGCAGCCGCGCCGCAATTGCCTTGCGCCCTGCCCGCCCCATTACATCACCAAGAAACAGTATTTTCATGGGGTCGAGGGATAGCTGCGAAATTCCTCCATCACAAGACAATCTTTACCTCCCGTTCAGATTTATCTGCGATGTAGAGATAAGTTTACGAAAAATAGCGAAATCATGAACCAATCAGCGACTCTCTCCCAACAAAATGCCGTGGCTGGCCTGACCCAGCGCCAAAAGGCCGCGATTATCGTGAAACTGCTGGTGGGTGGCGGGGTTTCTCTGGATCAACTGGATCTTGACGCCGATGCTATTTGGAAAATCACCAATGCGATGACCGGGCTTGGTGTGGTTGGCAAAAATATTGTTGATGGAGTTACGGCTGAATTCATCCTTGAAATGGAGCGTATGGGCTTGGTTTTTGAGCGAGATATCGACGGCTCTCTCAAAGCGATGGAAGGCCAAATACCTGCCGATACCTTAAATGAAATAAAAGCCCGTCAAAGCGGCTCTGCCGAAGCCAGCGCATGGGGCTATATTTCAAAAACTGATTCCGAGGTGCTGGCGCTGCGGATTGAAAAAGAAAACCCGCGTATTGGCGCAGTAATCCTGTCCAAGCTTTCTCCCACCAAGGCGGCGGAAATTGTTGGGCAAATTGCGCCGAGCGCCGCAGAGGCCATTTTGGGCGGGATATCAAAAACCACCAGTGTAAAGCCTGAAATCGTAAGCCGCATTGGCATCGCGCTGGCCGATTCATTGCAGGATAAAGGTGGCGTAGGCGCCTTTGAAGATAGTGCGGCGGAGCGTATTGGCGCAATTCTTAATATGTCACCCAGCCAGTTCCGTGATGATATCCTTGGTAGTTTTGAGAAGAAAGACCCCGAATCCGCAAGCCAAATTCGCCGCCTGATGTTTACTTTTGAAGATATTCCAAGCCGCATAACCGGCCGCGATATTTCCAAAATTCTGCGCGGCGTGGACGACGAAATCTTGGTTATGGCACTGTCTGGTGCGGCGCAAAGCGCTCCGGAAGTGAAAGAATTTATCATGAGCAATATTTCCTCCCGCCTCGCAGAACAGATAGAAGAAAGCATTGAAGAGCGCGGGGCCGTGAAGGAAAAAGACGCCGATGCCGCCATGACCAAAGTTGTGATTGCTGTCAAAGAATTGGAGAAATCGGGTGAAATCACTCTGATTGAACTTGAAGAAGAAGAAGAGGAATCGTAAGCCGTGAATAGTATTCTTCAACAAATGCTTCGGCCAGCAACAAATGCCCCCGAGGCAGACCCTGCGGTGGATGGCTTGGCGGGCGTGCTTGGCAAGGCTGCGTCTGTGATTGGGTTAACCGCGCTAGACGTGCAGCTAGAAACCAGCAGCAGCGCCGCCCGACAGTGCGATGCCGCAGAATTTTTGGAGACGTTGCCGGGAAACGGTCTCTTTTTCCGGATTGAATGTGAAACCGTGGGCCAAATCGGGCTGCTGATTCTCGATTCAGAGCTTATCGACTCGATTAACAATGTGCAGACCGGAGAGCTGGATGACGAGGTGCAAATTCCGCGCCCGCCAACGGATATCGACGCGGCCATGTGTCGCCCATTTCTAGACGCTGTTTTTTCAGAATTTACCGATATCCTGCGCGAACTGCGTGGCGGAAAAATAACTGATACCTACGTTACCGCACGGGTGGAAACCGAACCGTCGCCGCACATGTTTCCCGAAACTCCTTATCTGCAAATCGGTATTGATTTCGATTTTATGGGCGGCAAAGCCAAGGGGCATCTGTCTTTAATGATCCCATCGGTCAACACCGAATTCACCAGCACCCTTCCCCGCCCGGGCGAAAGTGCCAGCACATGGAGAGAGGCGTTCCGCGCAAACTTTGAAGCGGCACCCGCGAGCCTAAATGTGGTTCTTCACCGCAAAAAACTACCTATCGGCCAAATTTTAAAGCTCAAACCTGGTGACATGTTAGACATCCCCGCCCGCGCGCTCGAAAACCTTTCGATCGAATGCCAAAACGGCCCGCGCAGCCGAAGCCTAATGCAGGCACGTTTGGGTGAGTATCAGGAAATGCGTGCAGCGAAAATCACCAAAATTGGCAATGATAATGCACCGAGTGGCGAGCCAAAATTGCTGGAGCCCGCTGATGCGTCAGACGCTTCGCCTTGATAGAGAAGAGTGCCGCCAGACTAAGCTGGCAGCACAAAATTTAGTCTTTTATCCAATCCCAAGGGCGGGCAAAATCGCCAAGAACGGCGGTAATGGCTTCATCGGTGATAGACACATCTTCGGTTTTCACCTGCGCCACCAGCCCGCGTTTTTTGTCTTCGATCGCCACTGGAACTGTGGCATCTAGCCCCGCCTTTTCCAATGCCGCTGAATAAACCCGCGCGATTGCCAGCTTGCGAAGGTCATTTTTCAGGATCTTGCCAACAGCCGTTTTTGGTAACTCATCAACGATTTCGACATATTTAGGCACTGCAGCCCGCTCCTCGACATGCTCTTTCATATGCGCCAAAAGCTCATCTTCGGTCACCGTAGCGCCGTCTATCAGCTCTACATATACGCAGGGAATCTCTCCCGAATGCGCGTCTGGTTGGCCAATGGCGCCTGAAAGCGCAATGGCCGGGTGGCTGGCAAGGGCTTCTTCAATTTCAGCGGGGTCAATATTATGGCCACCACGGATAATCAAGTCTTTGGCGCGCCCTGTGATCCAAAGAAAGCCGTCTGCGTCTATCCGGCCAAGATCGCCGGTGCGCAGGTGGGTGCCATTGGCAAACAGGCCTTCGTTTTTATCGGTTTCAACATAGGTTGCGCCAACCATAACGCCCGGATTGGCCACACAAATTTCGCCAATTTCATCAAGTACGCGCTCAGTATTTATCCCGCCTTGCGGGTCACAATCATAGATTTTTACGTCAGAATACGGAAATGGCAGCCCAACCGAGCCAATTTTGCGCTCGCCAGCAACAGGGTTTATCGAAATCAGGCACGTGGCTTCGGTCATGCCATAGCCCTCCAAAACACGAATGCCTGTCGCGGCTTCAAACTTCTTAAATAGCTCCACCGGCAGCGGCGCCGAGCCACAAAGCGCGTATTTCAACGACGAAACATCTGCGTTCACTTCGCGCTGCATCAGCGCGGCCACGGCCGTGGGCACCGTCACCATAAAGCTGGCTTTATGGCGCTCGACCAGCTTCCAAAAATTGTCAAACACCCCATCCCCGCGATAGCCTTGCGGCGTGGGCATAACCATTTGCGCGCCCGAGGCGATGCAGGCCATTAAAATAGGATAGGCCGCAAAAACGTGAAACATCGGCAGCGGGCAAAGCAACACATCTTCAGACGTGATAATCTGGAATTCTGAACACCAGCCGTTATAAATCATCCCCGAGAATTTGTGCTGCGCCACCTTGGGCATGCCTGTGGTGCCGCCGGTGTGAAAATAGGCTGCGACACGGTCGTCAGCGGCCTCAACCCAGCCCAAAGTTTTGCTTTGTTTCCCGATTTCAATGTTAAAATCCAACACCTTGGCAAAGTGCTTAGCCTCAACTTTTGGCCGCAAAAGCGGGATAAGCCATGATAGCGGTGGCTTAAGGTAGCGCTTCAGGTCCACCTCCAGAATGGTTTCCACATTTGGGGCCAGCGCAACCGAATCCGCCACGAGCTGGGCCACATCTGTTTTAGGGAATGGCGCGAGGGTTACCACTACTTTTGCATTGGTTTCCCGCAAGATAGACCCGATTTGCTCAGCCGAAAGCAGGGGGTTGATAGGGTTTACAATCCCAGCCGTAGAGCCGGCAATAAAGCAAAGCACAGCTTCATTACAATTTGGTAGAATATAGGCGACAACGTCTTTTTCACCCACACCAAGTGAGCGAAAAAGGTTAGCACTTTGCGCCACGCGCTCGCGCAGGCCTGTCCATGTAAGTGTCTCTTCCGGGTCTTTCGGGCCCGATTTAAGCATAAACGTTAGCGCCTTTTGGCTCGGAAATTTATCAGCGGTTTGCGAAAGCAGCTCAAACAGGGTGTTGGCGCTCCAGCGGCCAGATACATCCATTTCCTGCTCTACGGCCCTTTTTTCTTCTATCGACGCAACTTTCACTATTCACTCCTCCAAGTTTTCAAGAGGATAACCCAAAATAGACCCAGAGCAAGGAAAAGATTAACCTAGTTGACCTTCGGTAAACTGAAGCTTGGCAAGCCGGGCATAGAGACCATTTGCAGCAACGAGCTCATCATGCGTGCCTTCGGCCACCACTTTGCCCTCGTCAAACACCACAATCCGGTCGGCCTTTTTTACCGTCGCCAGCCGGTGGGCAATAATCAGCGTTGTGCGTTCAACCGCCATCGCCTCCACCGCTTGCTGCACCGCGCGCTCCGATTCAGCATCCAGCGCCGAGGTGGCTTCATCAAGCAGCAATATTGGCGCGTCTCGCAAAATGGCGCGCGCAATGGCAATGCGCTGCTTTTGCCCGCCTGAAAGCATAACCCCGCGCTCACCCACATAGCTATCATACCCCTCGGGCAGCTTGCTCAGAAACTCATGCGCGGCGGCGGCTTTGGCAGCCTCAATTACTTCGGCATCCGAGGCTTCTGGCCGGCCAAAACGAATATTTTCCATCGCTGAAGTGGCGAAAATAACCGGATCTTGCGGCACCAGCGCCATTTGTCCGCGCATATCTTCACGGCTAAGGTCGCCAAGGGCATGGCCCTCAAGGGTTATCTCGCCCTCGGTCGGGTCATAAAACCGCATAAGAAGCTGGAATATGGTTGATTTACCCGCGCCAGAGGGGCCGACAAGCGCCACGGTTTCTCCGGCTTTAATGTGCAGGTTAAACCCGCTAAGCGCCGCAACCTTAGGGCGGGCGGGGTAGTGGAAGGTCACGTTTTTGAAGTTGATTTCACCGCGAATTGGCGTCTGCAAAACAGCCGGGCTTTTCAGGTCAAAAATCGGATCGTCCGCGTTAATCAGCTCCACCAGTCGCTCGGTGGCTCCGGCAGCACGCTGAAGCTCGCCCCAAATTTCAGACAGCGCCCCAACAGCCCCCGCAACCATTACGGAATAAATTACAAACTGCACCAGCTGGCCGGCCCCCATTTCGCCGCGCTGCACCACGCCTGTGCCCACCCACAGCACCGTTACAATGCCTGTGAACACAAGAAAAATAATCGTAGCCGTCATAATGGAGCGCGTAATTATCCGCTTTTTGGCCGTTTCAAACCCGGCCTCAACCAGCGCATCATATTTATCACGGCTCTGGGTTTCATGTGTATAGGCCTGCACAGTTTGCGCGGCCAGCAGCGTTTCAGACGCCATCGCCGAGCTATCGGCAATCCGGTCTTGGCTTTCACGTGAAAGGCCGCGCAAGCGGCGGCCAAATATCACGATCGGGACGATAATCAGCGGCACCGTGAGCAGCACAAGCCCCGTAAGATAGGCCGACGTAAACAGCATAAAGCCTAGCCCGCCGATAAACATAAGCACATTTCGCAGCGCCACCGAGATAGAGGAGCTGATAACCGAAAGAATAAGCGTTGTGTCGGTGGTCAGGCGGGAAAGCACCTCACCCGTCATGATTTTCTCATAAAACACCGGCGACATGCCGATGACCTTGTTATAAACTGACTGCCGAATGTCAGCAATTACGCGCTCGCCAAGGCGGGTTACGAGATAAAAGCGCAGCGCTGTGCCAATAGCCAGCGCGCCCGCAATCAAGATGGCATACACAAATACCTGGTCAATATTGGCAAGGTCGTCATTTGAAAAACCGTCAATAACCCCGCGCACAACCAGCGGAAAGCTGAGCGATAGCCCAGCCGTTAGAATAAGCGCCCCAAGCGCGCCCCACATCAATGCAGCATACGGCTTCAAAAACGGCATCAACTGCCGTAAGGGCCCAACATTTTTGGCTTTTGCGCGGTCTGCCGGAATATTTTTAGCCATTTTGGCCCCCTCATTGATTGCCAATGCAAGTAAGCTTCAGAGGCCCAAATCACAAGGGACGAATGATCATTTCTGAATGTTTGGAGCGGGCGACGGGAATCGAACCCGTACCATCAGCTTTGACGGCTGGAGTAATGTTCACAATAACAATCGTTTAGCTTTTCTGTTTCCCAAAACAAAGGGTGAAAGTGGGAAACCCGCTATTGCCACGCTATCGGCCTCTGTGCCGTTTCGGGGGGAGTGACGACCCTTGCATATCCCCTCCAATGGCCCGCTCACACTCGGCGCACTCCGTCTTGGGAAATCGGATATTCCAGCTTTGATGTTACCCAATCGGTTACCCCGCGACATTTGATTGACAAGATCACAAAGCTAGGCGGCCTAAACATCGTTTTAAGCACGAATATTCCGCTTCGGCTCGACGGGTTGCCTTATTCTAGCCCCCCCAGAAGATACAGGGGTTGCGGTTTACTTCATCTTCAAAACGGGCCCGGAACTTTGCTTGTGACTGGCACCTCGAAGTATGGGAAAACATGCGCGCGGCCCACCAGCTCGCAGAGGCAGGATGCAGTGACGCACAAATTGCGTCCATCACCGGCCACAAGAGCGTGGAGATGGTAGCCAAATATTCACGGAAATCAGGCCAACGGAAAATGGCAAGACTGGCGCAAAATAAACGCGGATAACGGAACAAACAAAGCACGAACGGACAGGGAATATGGGAAACCTTATGGGAAACTATTTTTCTTCTTGCGCACCCTCCCCTAAAACCTTAGTAAAAACAACATTGGAGAGGTGCCAGAGTGGTCGAATGGGGCGGTCTCGAAAACCGTTGAGCCTTTACGGGTTCCCAGGGTTCGAATCCCTGTCTCTCCGCCACCTTACCTTTTCAAACAATTATTTTCAGCGTCTATCGCCCGCATTGGGCCTTATTTTATTAGCCAAACCCACCTAATCCGATTTATTTCGATTTCGTTCGCTTTGCCCTGCATGCTTTCCTTGCGTGGTAAAGAAAGTGGTATTTTGAGATGGCATACACCAACGGCAAGCTTACAAAGAAGCTCATTCAGAACCTTGGCGCTGGGCGGCATGGCGATGGCAACGGGCTTCATTTGGTTGATGACCCGTCGGGCGCGCGGCGCTGGATTGTTCGGGTAACGGTTAAAGACCAGAAAAAAGGACGGGCCGCTACGAACTGACTTTGGTTTAGGCAGTGCTGACCTTGTTACGGTTAATCGAGCGCGGCAGTGGGCGCTGGAATACCGGCGCGTGGCGCGGCAAGGCTTAAACCCGAGATACAACGCACAGCGTGAAATTCCGACTTTTGAAGAAATATGTCAGCAGGTTCACATTGAACGGCTTCCAACGTGGAAGAACGCCAAGCACGGCCAGCAATGGATCAACACATTGCGCGATTACGCGTTCCCTAAAATTGGCCGGATGCCGGTTGATAGTATTGGCGAACCCGAAGTGCTGATGAGCCTTTCGCCGATCTGGACAGAAAAGCAGGAAACCGCCCGGCAATTGTCGCAACGTTTAAAGTGGTGCTGGACGTGGCCAAGTCGAAAGGGTTTCGCTCAGGTGGAAATCCGGTAACGGCCATAAAAGACGGGCAAGTGCTGCCCACGGTGAAAGCCAAAGTTAACCTGAAGTGGTCTGGCAAATACGGACAGTGTGCTAAGATGTATCCACCACGAACGAATGGATATTCAAATGACGAAGAGACGGAATTTTCCAGACAAGTTTAAAGCAGCAGTGGCGCTTGAGGCGCTGCGCGGGGATAAGACGGTTCAGGAGATTGCGGCCGAGCGGCAACGTCCCCCAACACAAGTGAGCACATGGAAACG
>NVUX02000046.1 GCA_002402045.2 Paracoccaceae bacterium
ATGCCCATTCGATACTGCTGAACTGCGTTCCTTGATCCACTGCCCGACAGGGTTATGCGTAGCATGATCCCGAGAGGGGGAATGGATCAGGACATTACTGGTTGGTTTGCGCCGCCAAACAGCCATCAATAAAGCCTGCAACACCAGATCAGTCGGTTGGCGGGATTGCATAGCCCAACCAACGATTTTCCGAGAATATAGGTCAATCACTACAGCCAAATATGAATAGCCCTCATACACTGCCTGGCAGGTGATTGCATGCAATCACCGAGAAGGGGTTTTGATGTAGGTGATATCAGTGACCCAGAACCGGTCGGGCGCGACAACATTGAACTGACGGTCCAACGTATTATCGACCATGACCGACGGCTTGCCTCCATACTTGCCAGGGCGGCGTTTATAGCCGATCTGGGCTCTGATGTCGGCTAATCGCGCTAGTCGGGCCACACGGTTAGGGCTGCAGGTCTCACCCAAGTCGCATAGGTCGTCGTGCAGCTTGCCCTTCTCGGTGATTGCTGCGCATTCACCTGCCAGGCAGTGGATACCCGTAAACCTTGCCGCTATCCTTCCATGCCTCTTTGATTAACTTCGTCTGACGCTTATCTTCCCTGGCCCTTTGGCTGAGAGGTTTCTTCAGCCACGCATAAAACCCGCTGGGGTGAACACGCAAACAGCGGCACATCGTACGGACTGAAAACACAAAGCGATGCTCGCCTACAAAGGCATACCTCACTCGCTGACCGGCAGGTGATGTTTACATCACCGAGAGGGATGCATCTCTCGCGAAGTATACCGTGGCTTTTTTTAATATGTCACGCTCCTCCGTGACCCGTGCCAGCTCCGCTTTTAACCGCCGTATCTCGCGGTTTTGCCCTGTATCGATCTTGGCTTCTTTGGCGGGTTTAGAAAACCGTGCCCTCCATGTGTAAAGCGACTTCGTACATATCCCCAGTCGCTCTGCAACTTCGCTGACCGCATACCCCCGATCAACCACCTGCACGACCGCATCGCGCCTAAACTCATCTGTAAATCTGTTTCTGGACATAACGTCCTCCTTGCTTCCAAAATTACCAAACAAGGTGTCTACAAATCTAGGAGCTATTCAGAGTGATGATACTGAGTTGGAGGCGGGGCAGGGCGATAATGCCGCTCTGACGGCTTGGAAAGCGTCAACGATTTTTGCTCGTGGTGACTCGCAGCAGGAAGCTATGTCTACATCTAACTTGTTAAGAGCAATGTGGGCGGCTCGCCGCGATCCTCTTCCGATGGGAAAGAATAAGATTTAAGGACTATTAGCTTAGCAAAAAGTTTCGCGAGGCAAAACGGGCTGATGCCGATCATGCAAATCAGGCCGACACGGTAAATAAACTGAATTTCTTTCTCTGACTTCTGCCACTTCCCTTTTCAGGGCGTCTTCGTGTGGGTAGGTTATAAACAGGTGAAATGTTGCGGGAATGCAAATCGACAGCTACAGCTCAGTTGAGGTTATTAAATGCAAATATTAACCATTTGGTAATATTTATTAATCTTACCTAGGGTAATGCCGCAGATTTTGTGTGAATTGTCAGCAAATTGTCAGGTTGCACGCTTTATGTACTGATCTTGTTGCGTAGTTAGTAAGTAATTCCGATTCTTTTATGACCATTTTTCGGCATCACTAACAACCAATAGTACGTGTAGCATTGCTTAGCGCATAAATGTGCCATTGAGCAGTTAATGAATAGGTGAATTTAATGAAGTTACGATACTTAGGAAATAGTATCCTTTTCGGCCTTGCAGTTATTGCAACTCCGGCAATATCTGAGCAAGTTACCCTTAGCGCAGCGGATGGATCATCCACTATTACCGGGGAATTTATTGATTTTGAGGACGGTTTTTATACAATTAATACCACAATCGGGCAGATGCGTTTACCTGCAAATACTGTAAGCTGTGCAGGTGCGGCTTGCCCGCAGTTGGAAGTATTTGAAGTAGACGCAACTATTGTTGGTTCTGGCTCTGTTGCTGAAGGTTTGATGCCACTGCTTATTGCCGGATACGCTGATTCCCTTGCCGCAGAATCTGAGGCTCAAATTGGTAGCAACCCCCAAGAGGTTTCATTTTTATTAACCAGTGATGGTGGATTTGGTGACCCGGTGGGTTCTTTTTTGGTGGTCTCACAAACCGCGGGTGCTGGTTTTGACGCGCTTTTGAATGATGATGCGCAAATCGCAATTTCATCGCGCCGCATTCATAAAGACGAGGCGCGCGCCCTGCGTAATTCCGGAGCAGGTAATATGGTCAGCTTTGATCAAGAGCATGTTATTGCTGTTGATAGCTTGCTGATCATTGTCCATCCTTCCAACCCGATCAACGAAATATCTTTGGTAGATGTTGAAAAGATTTATGCGGGTGAAATTACCAATTGGGCAGAACTGGGCGGATTAAACCAGCAAATTATTGTGCATTCTTATGCAGAAGATTCTGGCACGTGGGAATATTTTGATGATCATGTTTTGCACGGGGCGCCGATTGATCCGGAGCATTGGTCCATTCAAAGCAGCGAAGAAGAAATGGCGCGCGAAATTAACCGGGATCTATTTTCGATCGGCTATGTTGGCCATGCCTTTCAGCGGGGTGCCAAGGCCCTGAATTTCATTAGCTCTTGTGGTATTGTTTCTGTGCCGGATACATTTTCGGCCAAGACCGAAGATTATCCGCTGGAGCGCCGGATTTATGCCTATAATCGTGCGGACAGCTCTTCAGATGCCGTTAAGAAATTGTTGGCCTATGCCATATCTTCTGAATCTGATGGTGTGATTGCCAAAGCCGGTTTTATCGATCTTTCGGTCGCGCGGGTTCAGCAATCAACCGTAGAAGGGCGTATGCAGGAATTGTTGAAAAGCGTAAATGACCCGTACGAATTGCTGTTGATGCGTGATATGATTTTGGAAATGATCGAGTGGGATCGGCTTTCAACTACGTTTCGTTTTGGTGCGGGGTCATCACGGTTGGATAACAAAGCCGAGCTTGATATGAACCGTTTGGTTGATTATTTGGAACGACAGCCCGAAGGCACCTTGGTTTCAACTGTTGGTTTTACCGATAGTGATGGTGCATTTTCAGGCAATCAAAGCCTGTCAGAAAACCGTGCTGGTGAAGTGTTGAATACAATCCAGCAGCATGCCAATGGCCGTCTTAACCATTTGGTCTTGTCAGCGCAGGGGTTTGGTGAATTGTCGCCAGCATCCTGTAATGACAGCTCTGATGGCAAGCGCCTGAATCGTCGTGTAGAGATCTGGATCCAGAATTAATATTTGGCGCAGAAGCACATAAATAGTCGCGTGGCTTGGTTGATATAATCAAAGCCACGCGGGTATGAAATTCCGGGTAAAATTTGATAAAAGGTAGGGTTTGGATGATTGGTGATGGAAATCAGGGGCTTATGCTTCGGTTAAAACGAACAGCAGTTGCGCTCCCAAAAATATTGATGCTTGGGACCATAGTAAATGTTGTGGTTCCGCTATTGCCAATGGCCGACGTGATTTCGCGCGGGGCACTGGCGCAGGCGGCGGCCACTGATGGTGGGGGCAAAGCACGGATTAATCTTGCCGAAGATCTGACGATCATGAGCCAAAGCATGGCGGCCGCGGCCTGCATCATTGATCTGGAATTTGATGTTGGGCATGAACGGGATGTCTTAACCGCTGCGCGGGATGAATTTATCCATATGCTGCATGCGTTGGAATTTGGCGAAGCTGCATTAGGCGTGCCAACGGCTGAACATAATAGCAAAGCCATTCGGGCCATACGGGCTGTGCATGAGGCATGGACCCCGTTTGAAGCGGCGATAAACGATGTGATTGCCGATGAGAATGTGGCCGAAGCGGTTGCTATTATTATCGAGACCAACGGTGATTTGCTGGAAAAAGCTGAATACCTAGTATCCACTATTGTTGCAGAGCATACCAACCCCAATGAGACCATGCTGGCAGATGCGATTGCGATAACAATTGCTGAACGTCAGGAAATGCTGTCTCAGAAAATGGTTTTGGAGGCCTGCGAAATCGAGGGTAATTATTCAGACCCTCGGGTGGTTGAACGGTTTAAAGAAACGCTTTCACTATACGAAAATTCTCTGATTGCGCTGCGTGATGGTATGCCGATGGTCGGGGTAAACCCGCCCCCGAATGACGAGATTAAATATGAGCTTGATCTGGCATGGGATGAATGGATGCAGGCCAAGCCGGTTTTGGAAATGATCCATGCAAATAGCAGCGCCGCTGAGGAAGAAGTGCTGCATGTACGGGATGTTGCTGAAATTTTAGACCGTCGGATGCATACTATCGTTATTCAATATCTGCTTTCAACACCAGGCAGCGATGATATCTATAAGCTGCCGATGTTGGCCTATTTGGACAATACGTTAATGGCATGGGTGCAAGATCCAATTGTGATCGATGCTGTCAGGGCGGCCAATGCTGAGCATAAAAACCTAAGCCAAGCGCAGCTGGAACAGCTGGAGATTGATTGGGAGGCCGAGATTATTGCAGGTGGCGGGCCGTTATCCGAGCGTATTGAGCAAAATCAAGCTTCGGCATTTTTACGGGCGCGCCATGATGCCAGCAAAAACATTGTGACCGAAATATTTGTGATGGATACCCACGCGCTGAACGTCGCGGAAAGCGAAGTCACCGCAGAATATTGGCATGCTGAAGATGAACGCTTTGCGTTAACCGTTGGAAACCGAAGCGGCGATATCCACATTTCGGATGTTCATCTGGAAGAAGGCGGCCATGTGTATCAGAGCCAAATATCGGTTCCGATTGAGGACCCTGATACTGGTGAATTGATTGGCGTTATGACCTTTGGCATCAATATTCAATCAATGTTTTGAATTGCTCGGCGGCACTGAATGGCGTCTCTGTTTCATCAGCTGATGAAGCAGAGACGCCAGCTTTTGCTGCGTTAACTCAGCAAAAGAGGATCTAACAAAAGCTTAGCAACCGCTTTTCTTGCAGCTTGCTTCCCATTCTTTACAATTCCTAACAAAATTGACGCCGTTGTAACTTTATGGAACCAGAGGAAACCGATGCACTTTTTCGCCAGAAAAACTTGATCCATCGCATCAGTCGGCAGGTGTGTTGAGGCGAGCACGCGCCATGCCCGCAGGTCCAGCCTTCCCCTTTAGGCGCGGCAATGAGAATAATATTTGCATACGGAACAGCTATCCTGCCTCCATAATTCAAACAACGTGGCAGTACCTATTTGGCCCCATTTTATTCGAAGGCCTTTTTATCTGCTTTCACAAAGTCATCGGAGGCAGTAGGCATCCTTATCTTCGCAATTGTGGGAAAAATCATGGCGCAAAAATCCACCATTTATAAAATCGAACTTTCCGTTTGCGATATGGATCGTCATTATTATGAGACCCATAAACTGACCGTTGCCAAACACCCTTCGGAAACGGATGAACGGTTAATGGTGCGCATTCTCGCATTTGCCCTGAATGCCCACGAGCAATTAGAAATGACGAAGGGCCTTTCTGCGGATGACGAGCCAGACATTTGGCAGAAAAGCCTGAGTGGCGAGCTTGAGCTGTGGGTGGCGTTGGGGCTTCCGGACGAGAAGATTGTTCGTCAATCCTGCGGCAAAGCCAACGAGGTGATTGTCTATTGCTACGGCGGCAGGACGGCTGAGATGTGGTGGGAGAAAATCGAAAACAAGACCACTCGGTTTGATAACCTTCAGATTATCAATTTTTCAGAGAAGGACACCAGCGAACTGGGCAACCTTGCAAGCCGTTCGATGAAGCTGCAGGTTAATATTCAGGACGGCGAAGTGATGGTCAGTGTTGATGATAGCATCGTTTACATTACCCCGATCAAATGGAAAAATACTGATCATTGATCAGCCCAGAATGTAGAATGCTGCGGAGTTGACCGGCGTCCGCTGTATTGACAGACTTGCGTTGCTCCGTGACGCTCATAAGGCTACGTGCTTCGACTGATTTAGCGGCATCAGTTTATATCTCTCCCAAAGCCATACTCTTGCACAAATACTTTTTCGAGAGGATCACGGCCTGCTGGGATATACTGGTTCCGCACCAAGTTGAAATGTGACAGTATGTGCCAAAATCAGCACATGCATTTCGAGGTAGAACATGACAGCCAGCACGTACCCAAGTCCGGTTCCATCTCACCGTCAAGCCGATCTAGGTGTTCATGTTTTCGGATTTATTTTGATTCTGATTACGGGCAGCACTCTCATATTCAAAATTTCGGGTAGCGTGGAATACAAACTTATTTTCGCAGTTGTGGTGTATGAACTCTGTATTCTGGCATCCAATCTAGCGTCCTCTGCCTATCACTTTTTGCCTTGGCACAAAAGGCGAAAACTCTTGAGGCGCATAGATCACAGCGCTATTTACCTTAGTATAACCGGTACTTTTACGCCGTTTTTCATTCAGGCAGGCACAACATGGACGCTCACCTTGCTTTGGATCTGCTGGATACTGACGGCCCTTGCAATTTGGAAAAAGCTTACGGATGAAGCGGTCAAATCAAAATGGTCTACGGCCTCATACCTGGGGCTGGGTGCCATTGGCCTCTGCGCTTTGCCTGATCTAACAAATACGCCCGTAGAAACGCTTTGGTGCATTATTGCTGGCGCTGCCTGTTATGTTATCGGCACATTTTTCTACGCCCGCAAAACCATGCCTTTTCGTTATGCAACGTGGCATGCATTTGTAAATTTCGGTGGAATATTTATGTTTGCCGGGATTTGGATTGCGCTGGTTTAAGCAACCCGCCGTCGCCAGTTCAAGATTCTTCGGGCCGCCCAATCCATGGATGGCCACAAAATAGACAAGCAGTTCGCGGTCGATGACCTGCGCCCCAAGTATGCACCTCAAATATTGGCTTTTGCGTTGTCTTAAAATTGCCTTTGCATTCGCATCCAACGACGGCTTTCCGCCCAAATCAGACTTCTGAACTTGCAGAAGTCTGATTTGGGCGGAACTGTCTGACGTCAGCGCCTTAGCCGTTTGACCTCCGGCGCGGACGTACAAAAAAAACTTCGACTTCCATGCATAAAATGTGCCTTGTGACATCCCGTGCTTACGGCACAGATCAGCACACTCCTCGCCCGCCTGCCACCGTCGGGTAAATGATTCCCCAGAGCATTTACGTATCCTCCTCTGCCTGCAAAATGCCAATTACTTGTTCGTCGGAAATCTTGATCGTTTCACTGTCTGTCCTTTGGTTGGTCAGGCCGTAGTTCAAACTGGAGGAAATTACTCGTCGTAAGTCATAGGGAATTGTAATTGACGGTAGGGATCGCCACAAGGTGCCTATGAAAGGCCCTCCCGTCAGTTTTCTGGTAAGTGACACGCCTGAAGGTAGGGCTGCTACAACCGTCAGCCGTCAAAAAACTGCCTTATTGCATTTATTCCCAGTATCCGATTGCGGTCGGCCTCGCTCGGGACGGTTTCAAAAAACCAATTGAGAGAGGAGGCATAATCGGCATTCGCTTCGTCGCCCACAAAAGGGCAATCACTACCCCAAATCAAACGTGTGTTTCGGGTTTGGCGGATGAATTCTTGTAAATAGTTAGCAGCGGGCCTCCCCACCGAAAATGGCCAGATGCCTTGACTCAAGTACGCCCATTTTCCATCAGGCGCAGTAGTGCCTGAAACTTTCTGAGTTAATCCCCTCAACGGGATCTGGACGACCGAGGTGATCAACAACCAGGTTAACGTCGGCGCGCTCAAAATGGGGTAACAATTCCGGCAGGTGCCGCCCCTCACAATGAAGGTGGATATGCCAGCCACGATCGGCAATACGGCGGAACATTCGGCGATACTCAAACGTTGAAATGTCAGGCAGTTCAGGCAGGCCAATCATGTGCATGCGCACGCCGACGATGCCTTCCTGCCCCATCTGCTGAAGTACATACCGCTCAACATTCGGGTTGAGAATTACGGTGCCACGAAAGCGCGGGTTGCCACTGATCTGCTCAATCAAGTAGTCATTATAATCATCCCACGGACTGGCAGCGGCCAGAACCGCATGAGTAACACCACGCGCATCAAGGGTTTTTTAAAAATCGACCAGCGTGTGATCATAAGTCGGGGCATGCCGCGGGTTATCACGCAGCGGCATATCTTTGGTAAAAATATGGGCATGGGCGTCGACAACAGGTGTCGACGCCGCAAGGTCAGAGTTGGTCATCTTTTCTCGATACCCGAGTCTTCGATGACCTGAGCCCAGATCAGACGGTCACTTTCAAAGCGCGCGGCCATTTCTTCAGGGGTCAGGGATTCTGCCCGTGTGTTCAGCTCGGCAAAGCGGGCTTGGATGTCGGGCATAACCGCAATTTCAGCCATCGCGGCATGCAGGGCTGTAATCACATCGTCGGGCACGCCGTCGAGTGTCCAAAGTGCATTCCAGCCAGACACTTCGTATCTTTCGATACCTGCCTCCATAACGGTTGGCACTTCCGGCAGTGACGGGTTGCGTTTGGCACCGGTAATAGCCAGCGCCCGAACCTGTTCGCTCTCAAGCGCCGCAGCAAAGGCTGTCGGGCTTTCGATCGCCATGTCCAGTTCTCCACGGATCATCGCGGCAAGAATGTCGGGTGATGTTTTATAGGGAATAATGGTGGCTTCGATGTTGGTGGCCGCACGGAAATATTCGGCCGCAAGATTCTGCGTTGACCCGGGATTCACCGTACCAATGTTAACATAGCCGGGATTGGCCAAACCATAATCGACAGTTCCTGAAGGGTCGTATATTCAGAATCCGGGCTGACAAAAATGCCAAGATCAAACCATGCCAAGGTTGAAATCGGGGCAAACTGCGTTTGCGGATCATATCCCAGATTTTCAAACAGCGACACCGCGATGATGGTCCCGTTTGACATCACCAGAAGCGTGTGCCCGCCGGGATCCGAGCTTAACAACTGGTTTGCAGCCGCAACGCCGCCGGCGCCCGGGTGGTTTTCAACCACGAATTGCTGGCCAAAAATATCGGTCAGTTTTCCAGCAGCCAGACGCATTGTAATATCAGCCAAACCGCCGGGCCCAAAAGGTACAATAATGCGCACGGGTTTTACAGGATATTCTGTCTGTGCGACAGTGGGCAACGCCGCCGACATCGCAAGGGCCGTAGCCGCGGCCGTGAACACATGGCGCGTTAAGTTACGTTTCATATTTTCCTCCTCAGGTTTCATTCATTAATATTTGTGGTGACGGATCTGCGCCTTAGCAGACGGAGGATAATTTTGCGGACCGGGCCAATTGTCGCGAGCAGAACCACCAGCGTAGCCAGCAGGAATCCGAGGCTAACGGGACGATCAACAAAGACGGTGATGTCGCTACGCGCAAGGATAAGAGCACGGCGGAAACGTTCCTCAACCAGTGGGCCAAGTACAAAGCCCAGCAATAACGGCGCCGCCGGAAAGTCGAACTTCATCATTGTGAAACCAACAAGACCGAACCCCAGCGTCATCAGCACATCGAACGACGAATTATGGACCGAATAAACCCCGATAACGATGAAAAACAGCATGGCTGGATAGAGTAAATGGTACGGAACGGTCAGCAATCGCACCCAAAGTCCGATCAGCGGGATGTTCAAAATCAGCAGGAAAATGTTGCCAATCCAGAAGCTGGCGGTAATCCCCCCTAAAACTATTGGTGTTCACAAGTAGAATTTTCTCGGCATAATAATCTGAGGAGATTTTGATGAAGAAGGCAGGATACAGCGACGCACAGATCATGGGTATTTTGAAGCAGGCCGA
>NVUX02000047.1 GCA_002402045.2 Paracoccaceae bacterium
CATGGGTGCGCCTTTTTGTTTCAGGTCGTCGGGAATTTTGCACCAAACGCTTCGCCGTCCAGCTGCGCCACATTGGCAACAAATGAAATGGTCTGATAGGTGCCGCAAAGCGCCATGATCTCTAACTGCTGGGCCGGGTCCCAACGCATTTGAAATGCTGCCTGTAAAATATCTGACAATCGCCCCTCTGAACATAAGGCATCCACAACGCCCACAAGTGTTTGGTCGCCATCTTGCCACGCAGAATCTGTGGCGGTGCCAAGGCGGCTGGCACGCACTTGATCAGCGGTGAGGGTGGCCGCCTTAGAAAAGACGCTGACATGCACCCCCCACTCATATTCACAATTCCGGTTTGCAGTGACACGCAAGATCACAATTTCCCTGTCGCGCAGACTTAGCGGGCTCTCTTTATCCAATAGATTGGGAATGCACTTGGTGAGGAACCGCGTGCTGATTGCAAACGTTCGAAAGAGCTTCAAAATATATCCGTCGGTTGTTGGGTAGGTGGCCAGCACCTTGGCAACATCAGCTGGGTAGGGGGCTTCTAGGGGGATTAAGTTCTGTGTCATAGGACATCTCCATGCTACTGTTTCTGTAGCTAATGTATGCTACTAATAGTGTAGCATCAAGAGGCGCGTGTATTTTATTTGATGGGGTTGGAAATGACAGCGAAACCGGGCCAAAGCGTTCGAGGGTCCACCACCGGCAGGCCCATTATGGTTCTGTTCGATATTTTAGGGCAGCGTTGGACATTACGGATTTTGTGGGAGTTGCGGCTTAAGCGGCTTACTTTTAGAGAGTTACGGGTTCGATGCGAAAACGTCTCACCAACCGTCCTCAATACACGCCTTAAATCGTTGCGGGAGTTGAATTTGGTTGATCATGACGCGGATGGGTATGGCCACACCTCTTTGGGCCATGAATTGGCAACACAACTTGCCACCCTCGATGGTTGGTCTCAAAAATGGGCTAAATCTTTAGATATGTTGGATCAATGAAATTGGTCGGCGCATAAAAGACCGCTCCATTTATGGGAGCAGCCTTTTTCTACGACAGTGGTCCTTGGCTCACAAATTCTGAATTATGCGCGCCAAATAAAGCTCGGGCCGGGCATATGATGCCCATCGTCATCCCCGATTTCTTTAGTGATCAACGTGTTAAGTTTGTCGTTCATCGTAAGTAGCAAGTCGCGATAAATTTCTGTATTTGTCGCAAGGTTGTTGAGCTCACCCGGATCTGTTTGCGTGTCATAAAGTTCTAAGTCATTGAGCGCGATGAGATCATCCCAAGTTTGCGGCAAATTGTGCTGAGTGGGTGCAAAGAACCGAGCGAATTTATATCGCCCATCAAAGACCCCGCGCATCTGCCCCCGGTTTGTTAAAGAGCCCCGGAACTGTGGCTTGAGCACCATAAGAAAGCTGGTGCCACCTCCTTTTTTCCGTTCCTCTCCGAATGCTAATGCGGAAAGGTGATCTTGGTATGCAAGGCTTGTCCAATGAAGCAGAATGCCTTCCCCATTATCACGCGGTCCCGCGTTGTCTGGGTCGAGAACAAGGCCGCTGAGGTTGCGCCCAACCAATTCAGGGACTTCTGACGCCACTGTTTCTGAGGGTACTCCTGCAAAATTGAGCAGGGTCGGAGCCATGTCAATGTGGCTGGCCAATGCTTCTGTTGAGCGGCTGTCCATGGCATCAGGGTGGCGAACGAGCAGAGGTATTTGCACAGTTTCCCGGTAGGGCACGACGCCTTTGTTGCGCAAGCCATGAACTCCAAGCATCTCGCCGTGGTCAGCCGTGAAGACAACGATGGTGCGTTCAGCCTGTCCACTTGCGTCTAGCGCATCGAGTAAGCGAACGATGTGTGCGTCGCTCTCGCGGATGCAATTGTAGTAGTAGTTGACGTATTCACTGCAGACAGCGGGGTCATCGTAAGGAAACTGGCCCAGTGCAATGTCATCGCACAAGGCGTATTCAGCTGCCGCTTGTGTCCATTCGCTTTGAAAGCCCGGGCCGAAATTTTCTGGCAGAGGATAGCCTAATTGTTCGCTATAGAAGTCTGTTTGAGGTGGCCGAGCAAGCTTGTCAGGATAGTTGATTTTCCGGGTTGCTGTCATCTCTGCGCCAGCGGTGTAATACATGATGTCGTGAGGGTTGAGGAGGTTAACCGCTGTGAACCAAGGTTTGTCATTTTTTGTTTGGCGCTGAATGAAGTCCACTGCCTTGTTCGTAGTATCCGTGTCTTCAAGGTGCCCCCCAAGTGGCCCATCAAGTTCTTGATGAGTGCCGGCTTCGTCAAATCCGTAGCTTAATATTTCAGCTTGTACCTCGTGAGCGGGTAGTGAGCTCTTGTCACGGTTTCTAAGGCGGCTGAGATGCCATTTGCCAAAATAAGCTGTGTGATATCCAGCAGCGCTCATGAGCGTGCCAAGTGTGGGAACGCTTTTTTTCATCGGCGATGCATAGGGCAGGGGGATATTTTCCCAGAGCCCATTGTTCTGAGAATGCTGGCCAGAATAGAGGCATGCGCGCGCAGTCGAACATACAGGAGACGGCGTGAAGGCACGGGTGAACGAAAGTGACTGGCGACGCAGTCGGGCGCGGCCAGGGCAATGGCGTTCGATGAAATCCGCTGGTAGGTGCGACCAAGCCTGTTCCTGATCACTTGTAATGAGCAGAATGTTGTATTGTTGATGGCCCGGCGCTATCGGTAGGTGAATGTCGCGCGGCTCCTTTTTGCGTGTTGCAGCCTGGAACCCGACGGCACCAGCTGCCGCGAGTGCGCCGGTGCCAAGCAAAAGTCTGCGGCGGGTGAAAATCATGTGTGGTCTCCCAATAACGGATCAAGTATGCGGTTGCTGTTCTCTTCATCAGAAAATTCAACCAGACGGTTATGTCGGTGTTTATGAGGCTGGTGGGCCAAAAAGAATGCGCTCCACCAAACTCGCTGTGGCCTCAACTTCCTCATCGCTAAAAGGGTCGCGGCCGGAAAGACGCTTGTATTCTGGCGCAAGCGTGAATGTCGAAGCCGCGAGGCCAACAATGACGTAGTACAGGCGGGCAGGGTCATCAAAGACGGTCTGATCTGCGGCTGACTTCATCGCATCCACTGTGGCGAACAAACGCTTGGTGTGATTGTCGTACAACCACGCAAGACGAGGCGTGTCGCTCAATCCTTCGATTGTCATAATGCGATGGAGTTCTGGGCGCTCCGCACAAAAGTGGACAAAAACCCGGATCAATTGCCGCGCAAGGGCATCCAGCGTTGCGTCTTTCATTTCCTCAGTCCGCCGGTCTATACGTCCGTTGAAATCGTCGAATAATTCGGACATGACGGCTCGCCAAAGCGCATCTTTAGTTTTGAAGTGATAGAGCATGGCTGTGTGAAGAACGCCTGCTTCGCGGCTGATGGCACGCAAACTTGCACCGTCAAAACCGCGGGTCGCAAAGGCGGTGCAGGCGGCTTCAAGAATACGACGGATTCCAGCATCGCTGCCCGGTTTTGCTAAGGTTTTGTTTTTCATCCCCACAAACTGACCGACTGGTCAAAAAGAGTCAATCTCTTTCTGACCAGTCGGTCAGTTTGTGAAGCAATACAAAAAAGACCGACTTATTTGGCCGGCCTTTGAGGTTGTTTGGGGAGTGATTATTGCTCGCAATTTGCCACGCACACTTGGCGTTCTTGGATTTGGCCCCCACAAGAGCGGTAACAGGTGCGGAACTGTGCTTCACACGTGTTGCTCACATTGTCGCAATGATAGGTGCTGACATAAGGTCGTTGCGGTTTGGC
>NVUX02000048.1 GCA_002402045.2 Paracoccaceae bacterium
AATACCGAAGAAGCAGCTCAATTTGTACGTTTGAACAAAGGAACTCTTGAAAATATGAGATCATATGGTGATGGTCCTATTTTTAGAAAACATGGTAATCGTGTTTATTATCATATCGATGACTTGAATGAATGGTCATCTAAACGATCTCAGACTAATATTTAGATTGTAACCCGCTATTTGCAACATGCTTTAGGCAGAAACCTTAATTTTGGCTACTTCAATCCGGTTGCAAGTTTTGACTAATTCTATCAGCAATCCGGTTGGCTGCAGTTAACATCGGCGTTGTGGCGAGATGTGCATACCTTGCGGTTGTCTGAGCCTGAGTATGACCGAGAAGTTGCCCAACTATTGGTAGGCTTTCTCCCATACAAACGCCTACGCTCGCAAAACCATGTCGCAAGTCATGAAGGCGTAAGTCTTCTATCTCTGCTTCACGGCGGATACGAAGCCAGAGGTGTCCCATGCGATTTAGATGTCCTTTTCCATTCCGACCAGGCAAAACATAGCTGTTTCCTTCAAGAGGGGTGATCGTATTTAGAATGCTTATTGCAGCATCTGATAGATAGATAATTTTTTTACCGGTTTTGCTATCAGGCAACATAATAACTTTATTTATAAAATCAATATATTGCCATTTGAGAGACAAAATTTCCCCAAGGCGAGAACCCGTTAGAATAAGAAGACGAATGGCTTGAACCATGCGGATACGCGCTGCACCATCAACAGAACGCATGGGTATTGCTTCCAATTCGATCACTCGAAGCGTTTCGCCAAGCCGTTTGAATTCCTCCGGTTTTATATATCGCCCGAGCTTCTTCTTTTTATATTTTTCAATGTGGCGACAAGGGTTGGAAAAATCAGGACGAACACCCCATTTTTCAGCAAGATTCATAATCTTACTGAGGAGAGAAAGTACATGATTGGCTGCTCCAGGTGTGTTGCGCATGGAATTATGAAGTTGTTGGACATGACTTCGCGTGACGCGGTCTATTCGTAAATATCCTATTGCTGGAAGGACATGAAGACGAAGGTTCGATCGGTCTGACCTGACGCTACTTGGTTTCTTTTTTATGAGAGCATAGTCTGTGATATAGCTCTCTGCAAAATCCTTGACTGAGGGTCGTTTGCGCTCTTCTATGCGGTTTTCTTGCGGGTCGCATCCGGTTGCTATTAATATAAGCCATTCGCAAGCTTTTTCGCGGGCATCATCTAGTGTACTTATTCCAAATCTGCCGAGGACAGGTCTTTTTTGTATACCCATTTCATTACGATAACTTAATATATATGACTTCTTACCAGTGGGATAAATGCGGCACCCAAATCCAGGTAGTTTATTGTCCCATAAATAATAAGGTTCTTCTTGAGGTTCGGCTTTTTCTATCAAGCTCTTGGTGAGCCGAACTGTTGTATATGTTTTCATCGGGTACCATCCTTTCTAGCACACCATGTGTACTTTTGAGGCGGGACGAACAGATTTCTGATAACAAACGTCATTTGAATTTCCCATATTATCCATATTGGTGTTTGGTAGAAAGGGGCTGTAGTGTGTTCTAGCGTGCTGTAGTGAAGGCAGCTAAAGTTTCTGAAGAATTGAATATGAAATAGTTTGTTTGGGAAACTATCCAAGTGGACGTATAAGAGTGCATTGCAATGAGTGGTTTCGATTTATCAAAGGGCAACCAAGTCACCAATAATGCTTTAATGCAGGGTGAATCTGAGGGCATGTAGAGTGTACTCCAGTGAAGTTGACTCCAGCTAACACTTTGATCTATATGTATTATAGTGTATTAGCGTGAAGTGCAGTGTATTCCCGTGTACACACTATATAGCTCATCATAATCCGCGTGTCGGGGGTTCAAGTCCCTCTCCCGCTACCAAATTATACTAATAAAATCAACAAACTAGTAAAATTTTACAAGATTTATATGCTTAACTGAAATTGAAATCACATCAAAATCACAACACATGATCAAGCTATAGCGAGACGAGACCTTTTGCTGTAGCTGTAGCGCGGCGCGATCTTTTGCACAAATAAGCGCTACCTTCTGCACACCAAACCAGCGGACGTTCTCAATCTTCCCAAATAAATGTGGTTCCCAGCGGGGGGCCGGTATCTAGAAACTCCATATATGCATTTTCATAACCCTCCTGCACTATAGGCCTCACAACACCCATCAATTCGTCCAAAATTTTTATTGTGAGTGGAGGTTTAGGTAAAATCAATTCGTATCCTGTTGGATAGCGAAAATCATAATTGTTGTTCATTACTTGGAATCGTTCAACAAGTTCGGGCAATTTCGTTACATGTGGTAGATCGAACTCTTCACATTGATGGAATATTTTTAAAATTTTATGGCCAAACTTTCGGCTTGCGAGGTCTTCTTTTGATACACCTGAAGTTGCCAAAAACGCCTTTAATGCCAGTTCTAATGCATGAGAAGCTATATAGTATTTGGCTTCCCATGGTTTTGTGTTTGCATGGGTTATCAGCACTCTAAAACATTCTAAATTGTCTTTTGCACGCTCACACAATTCCATTGCATATAATTCCGAAGGTTGGGGTAGTTCAATTATCACTTAAGTCACCTTTCACTTTTAGAATCACACGTGAATATATCACGTTCCTGAAATTATCAGCTCACCAGCCCGTTTTCCCTTTGATTTCCCAATCGAATAATTGATCTCCACCGCTTCAATATCCACCAAACAAATAGTTTCCGGGTTTCCGGCACATCATTGATGAATAAGATAAACTGGCCATTTATCTCTCGTAAATGCGAGGTCAAGACTCAAAATCTTCGCGACAAAAGGTGTTCTTTCCGTAGACATTAGTATTATTAGTGGCCTTTTGTGATTACAGTTGCCAATTGATCTTTACTAAGTTGTGCATACGAAAGCTGCTCGTTCGACAAAATTGTCCGCTTCATCACTGCACCATAAAAATTGACACCATGCACCTGTGCTCCAGAGAGGTCCACTTCATCCAAGATTGTATTTTTCATTGAAGCATTTGCTAAATCAGCACCACTGAATTTTGCTTTTGTTAGGTTGCACAAGTCAAGTTGAGCTCCTGCCAGTGTACCATTATAAAAATTTGCATTGATCAAGCTTGCTCCAACAAAACTCGCCATCCTCATTTTTGCAAAGGCAAAGTTTGAGCTGTCCATCACGGCCGCATCGAATTCCACCCCATTGAGATCAGCACGATCAAATTTCGATGAATTTATGGTTGCATATTTAAAACTAAAACCTTCTAACCAAGCGTCCCTAAAATCTACATATGGAATATATATGTAATTAAAACTGAGATCTGATTTTACAAGAACCTCAGCGGCTAGTTCTCTATGTTGTTTTCGTAATGTTTCTAATGAAACTATTGCTGACTTGATATCCGTTCGTTCCGGTATATCTTGATCGTTGCGTAGAGCAATATCGCTCTCGCCATTTGTAAATGCCGCTAGAACCTTCCAAACAATCCTAAAATGTTGCTTTGGTGAAGTTTGTACTAGTTCATGTAGTCCAAAAATGCCTGCAGTCCTAACCGACAGTTTATCATCACCAAGCATTGTTGAACCCATTTGATAGCGGTCGAGGTTTTGACCTTCTTCCGATAATTTGAGCTGTGTGACGGCGGCGTGTGTACGTAAATACAGTAGTGGCATACCTACAAAGATAGCTACTAAGGCGCTGCCAATAAGCGTAATATTGCGGTAGTCTTCCCAATCTAAATTACTCCAGAGAGAATGGACAACACCAGTTCCCATAATCTATCCCCAATTCAAACCGTTAGAAACTATCATTTGTGTAACATTTTCTATTAAATTACCATAATTCAACTATCGCACCTATCTCTTGTAGAGTAAAAGTAACATTTTTTTGGTGAAGCCAATGATTTTGAACGATGAAGAAGCAAAAGCAGTACAGGAAACAGCGAAGGCAGTGCAGGAAATTGCAAAAACCATCACTGCTTTGGAGCCCCATTTGAAGGCATCGGGCAAGTTTATCGGTGAACTGATCCGATACCCCTCGGAACAAGCCTCGGGATTGGCTGGCGATATTCTAGGTATTATTCGTTCAGAAATTGCATTCAGATATATGTCGCGTGTAGAAAAAATAATGGAAAAACGTGACATGACAGGACATCAACGTCCCGTGGCGCTATCTTTTGTATATCCTCTTCTACAAGCCGCTTCGCTTGAAGAGGACGAGGACATTTCCGAAATGTTTGCTCAGCTACTCGTCAATGCTGTCGATAGTAATTATTCAGGAACAATATCGAAATCATTCATTCAGGCAATTAGTGGTATGGAACCGTTGGAAGCACAGCTTTTGAAAGCTATTGCAGAAGCTCCCGTTACAGCAATAGACGAAACTGGGATGATATTCACTGAAAATTTGCCCACTGATTATGTGGACATAACGGAAAATACCTCGGAAGATAATGTTGGCCAACCTTCTTTGGAAATAGAGATTGCCCTAACCTCCTTGAGGCAAATTGGGTGTGTTAAAATACCGGTAGGATGGGGAGGGGCGCTTGTACCAAAGCATGTAGGGATAAATGAATATGGGAAAGCACTCTTTCGAGCATGTAGCTCCACTTAAAATTTTGGATATATTATTGGATTATCGCCATCCGTTTGCACCGCCAAACCATTCAGGTTCTTTTGAATATGGAATATAGAGCGGGTGTTGTGGTGTTCCATCCATGTTGATTTTGAGTGCATATAAGGTAACACCCATTGTTCTTGCTATTGTCGCCACCCAATCCACCGGCCCTAAATGGCCTTTTTTTCCCCAACCGCAAATGACCGTTCCAGCCTCACGCAACGCATATAGAATGTGTTTTCTGTTGTCGGGTCCAAATCTAATTTCACGGCTCAATGGCAGCAATTTATTTGGATCAGTCGCACGGTAGGCCATAAGATTGACAATGCGAAGCTGTCCATACCCGCCTTTTATTGCTCTAAGCGTTTTGAAACGTCTGCTACAGAATAACCCCGTTCGGTAATCTGCTTGATTGCATCAATATTGAATTCTTCTGTAAATCGTGGCTTGCCCATGTTGTTCTCCTTGTCCTCATTTTTAGGGAACAAGGTGTCTACAAATCTAGGGGCAATTCAGATCGACCACATACAGCCCTTGAAAAACGAACACCTGATGAGGCATACTTCGACCTATCGAGATTAGAAAAAGCGGCATGAAAAACATCCGGAATACATCTTAACTCAGCCGCAAAACTGTCCAGAATATCTGGACCAC
>NVUX02000049.1 GCA_002402045.2 Paracoccaceae bacterium
ACGGGCGCAGTCGCTATTTGGACAACATCTTTATCGAACGCCTCTGGCGATCCCTCAAACAGGAGGCAGTGTATTTTCATGAATTAACCGATGGTTTGTTGCCAAACGTGTCATCAACGAGTGGATTACATTTTACAACACCGACCGCCCCCACACAGCCCTTGAAAAACGAACGCCGGACGAGGCATACTTTGGCGGCAAAGAAATGATGAAAACGGCATGATAACCAAACCCGATACACCTTAACTCAGCCGCAAACCTGTTCGGAAAAGCAGGACCACTTCAGAACCGTCTGATGCGGTAGAGCTGCGCATGCTGGAGAGCGAGAATGGGCGGCTAAAGACGTTATTAGCGGAACGGATGCTCCCCTCTTGGGTATGTTTCACATAGCCTGCCGGGCATCGGATAACGCCATGCTATGGGTTGTAAATTCAGAAAAATGGCAACGCCTGTTACCCGGCAAGGGATGCTCCAAATCAGCGCCCCCTCTCGGCGATGCTTGCGTCACCTGCCTGATAATAGATGAATGTTTGAACGAAAACCTATTCAGCTCGCTTTTAGATGCGCGAGGCGTTCTGGAGATTTGGCAACATGATTACAACCACCAACGCCCACACTCAGTGCTGGGTAACGTGATGCCTATGGAATTTGCAGAGAAAAACAATGGACAAACTGGCAGCAGAGCGCCATCAATTTATCCCCAAGGACGCTACATCATTTTGGAGGATACTTGAGCCCAGGTTAGAAGGATACCATTCATGAGGGTTCTGTCGCACAATTCTCGGAAGCTCAATTAAGCCCGTGGTTTTGTCGCATTTACGTTGCCAGACTTGCAAACTGTTCGAATGGTGATGTGTGCTTCGATTGGATTTGTTTCTTTCGGATCATGTGAGCGACCTCTATTCCAGCCAGCGTGGCCGTTGCTGAATGGAAAACCTTGAAGCCCAGAGTGGGTCGCGTGATCTTCTTGATGAAACGGTAGATCCATTGACCGGCAGGTAAATGCGCAACTCTCACCGAGATGGGTACTCTACAATATTGTTCAGATATTTCATCCGCAGAAGTCCGGCTAGATTGGCCCCGCTCTTATTAATCACAATCCGGTTAGCCATACCATTTACCTAACGGTTGGCGGCAGTTTTATCTCGGGGCTGTGTGAGCATAAATCAAGGATTTTTTCGCGTTTGTCGACGGCTCGATACAGGTCGGCCATTTTCCTTTAACTTTGACATAGGTCTTACCCCTCATCTGGCAGGGTATTGCAACGTAATGTCCCGACAAGGCATGCGCCAAGATCTAGCTGCCAGCTGTTTTCCTATAATCGTCGCTTTGGCAATATCAAGCAAATTTTCACAACCCAGCGGTTCAGCGTCGCATGATCAACCAGAACGTTTCAACCGTTGATTTCGAGAGATCGCGCAACGGTCACAAAACGTTTGTGACAGAACCGTATTTGCGAGGTGTGTATTTGGGGCTGTAAATGGCTTAGTCTTAAGCCGCTTCCGCCTCATCCGCACAAAACAGGTGATATACAAATTCAACCATAAGGCTGGCCCTTACATCGCGCAGAGAATACCGCCGTGTGCGCCCGTCTTTGCGCGCTTTGATTAGGCCCTCGGCGCGTAGGCGCGCAAGGTTTTGGCTAACGGCTGCTTGGGACAAGGATAGGGATTTTTCCAATTCAGAAACTGTTTTTTCACCGGTTTTCAGATGGCAAAGGATCATCAGTCGCCCTTCATGCCCTAAAGATTTCAGCAAATTGGTGGCATCAAATGCCTGCGATTTCATCTCTTCGCTATTATATTGGGGAATTTTTAACTTATTGCTATTTTTCATATCTGTATCCAGCGGTTTAAGTATCCATTGGGTGCCTACGTGGCTGGATTGGTGTGATTCTGGCGATACGTAAGGTTCATGTATTCGAATGTATCAATATTAATTCTGAGTGAAATAGTCAAGTTAAAACCCTAAGTAGGTTTTTTTTGTGCTTGGATGATATAGCGATAAGATACAACCCTCTCTAACCCTTTGATAAACCCCATATGACCGGCTTGTGCCTTTTTGATTTCAGACAGGTTGGTCTGCACCGATATGTCCGAAAATCCGGCGATTTTCAGCATGTCTACGATTTGCTCCGCGCGCGCACCATTGTTAAAATACACCCGTTTTCGAATGTTTTCGTGCAGGGTCATCAGGGCCGGGTCAGCCTGCGGGCCGGTTGGCCGGGAAAGCCAGCGCAGCAGCCGTTGCAGCAGGTTTTTTCCGCCAAAACCTCCGTCAATCACCAGCAGGCTGCCGCCGGGTTTCAGCAGGGCAAACCAGTGGCGAAATGCGGTTTGCGGGTCAACCAATGTCCAGACCAAATGCCGGTTGACGATCAGGTCATAGCTGGCATCTGGCTCGCGGGTGTTTTCCGCGTCTCCGGTGATAAACCGAATACCCGAATTGCGATCAATGGCTTTTTGTCGCGCGATGGCGAGCATGGCGTCTGACCAATCCAGCCCTGTGACTTTTAGGCCATAATCATGCAGCAAATGCGAGATTTCACCGGTGCCGCAGGCAAGGTCAAGCACGGTGCGGCCTTGAGGTGCGCCAATCTGCCGTTCCAACATGTTTAACCACGCCTGTTTTTCATCGCCTTCGCGAATCCCGTGGCCCGGCGAGGCGTCAAAAGTGGGTGCCCGTAGTGACCAGTACTCCCTAATTTCATCGCGAATATCGTAATTTGTTGGCATTTTTTCGACCTCCTGAAAGCATGAATAATTCCTTAACTTCCTTACTTGACAAGTTTAGTCAAGTTAGATTATCAAGCACCTACTCCGGTTTGTAGCCAATCGATACCAGTCAACGCTTGGAGAATGGTTCTAACTACAAACAGCAGGGATTCCCTGTTACAGGAGGCTATCTTGTTTAATAACACACTGAATTATATGCGAAAAATTGTAGGCGTATCTACAATAGCGCTGAGCGCAACCGTGATGGCAAGCACCGCACAGGCACAAGACATGGTCACCGTGACCGACATGGCGGGCCGTGTGGTTGAAGTGCGGCACGGGGTTGAGCGCGTGATTTTGGGCGAAGGCCGGATGATGTATTCGATCGGCATTCTTGAGCGCGACGACCCGTTTGCGCATATTGTCGGCTGGAAAGACGACATGATTAAATTTGATCCGGATGCGTTTGCGAAATACCACGCGCTGTTCCCTGAGCAGGCTGATGCGATCCAGAATTTTGGCAGCCCTGTTGCGGGTGATTTCAGCATTGAGTCCGCCATTGCCGCTGATACCGATTTGGTAATCCTGAACCTTGGCAAGCTTTACCAAGCCGAAGAAGCCGGCATTATTGAAAAGCTGGAGCGCGCCGGTATTCCGGTAATCTTTATCGATTTCCGCCTGCGTCCGCTACAAAACACCGTGCCAAGCATGTTGATGCTGGGTCGGGTATTTGCCCAAGAAGAAAAGGCCATGGAATTTGTAGATTTCTACATCCAGCAAATGCGGGCAGTGACCAATGTGGTTGATGGCCTAACCGATGAGGACCGCCCTTTGGTGTTTATCGACCGCGCGGCGGGCATTTCTGGCCCGAGCTGCTGCAAAACCTTTGGCCCTTATAATTATGGCCAGTTTGTAACAGATGCTGGCGGCACCAACTGGGGTTCGCGCGTTCTGTCCGGCTTTGCTGGCGAAGTGAGCTTTGAGGCTGTGCTGGAAGTAAACCCCGACGTGGTTATCGGCACAGGCGCCAACTGGCTGTCCTACAAGCCTGATACCATGGCTGTTTTGCTGGGCTACGCCGCTGATGAGGCCGATGTTCAGGCCCGCATTTTGGCCCTAGCGTCACGCCCGGGTTGGGAAACTATGACCGCTGTTCAGGAACGCCGCGTATATTCGATATACCACCAGTTCTATAACAGCCCGTATCACTTTGTGGCGATACAGGTCATGGCCAAGTGGTTCCATCCTGAGGAGTTTGAAGACCTCGACCCGATGGCAACCTTTGATGAGCTGCATGATCGCTTCTTACCGATCGACAATAGCGGCATCTTCTGGGCGCAAATGCAATAAATGCCCCTTTTACGGCAGGCCATATGTGCCTGCCGTAATTTTATGAATTCTCAAAAACTGGAAAACCGATGACCGATATTGCGTCAGAATTACAGCTGGAAACTGCCAAAAAATACCACCGTCGCACAAAGAAACGCGTGGCTATGCTGGCGTTAGGGGCGGTTGTATTGCTGATCTCGCTGATTGTTGATGTATCTTGGGGGCCAAGCAGCCTTACGTTTGTTGACGCGATGAAGGCGATCATTGATCCGGGCAGCCAAGGGGTGCGCACCGATGTGATTGTCTGGGATCTGCGCCTGCCGATTGCTATATTGGCGATACTCGTTGGTGCGATGCTGGGCCTTGCGGGTGCTGAAATGCAGACCATTTTGAACAACCCACTGGCAGACCCGTTTACGCTTGGGATTTCTTCGGCGGCAGCATTTGGTGCGGCGTTGGCGATTGTGTTGCAGTTTAACATTGTACCGTTTGCCGGGCAATATTTGGTGATGGCCAATGCCTTTGCCATGTCAATTATCGCATCCCTGATGCTCTATGCTTTTACCAGAGTGCGCGGCGTAACTGCCGAAACCATGGTGCTTGTCGGCATCGCGATGATGTTCACCTTCAACGCCCTGCTGGCGATGATGCAATACGGCGCATCCGAAAACCAGCTGAGCCAGATCGTGTTTTGGATGATGGGCTCCCTTAGCCGCGCAAGCTGGGATAAAATCGCCATTGCCACAGTGGTTTTGATGATCGTCGTGCCATTTTTTGTCAGCCGCAACTGGTCTCTGACCGCGCTGCGTATGGGCGACGACAAAGCCGCGAGCCTTGGGGTGAATGTAAAGCGCCTGCGCATTGAAATGCTGATTGGCATATCGCTGCTGGCCGCCACTGCGGTTTCATTTGTGGGCACGGTTGCCTTTGTTGGGCTGGTTGGCCCGCATATCGCGCGGATGATTGTGGGCGAAGACCAACGCTATTTCTTGCCACTATCAGCGTTTGCCGGGGGGCTGATCATGTCGCTCACCTCAATCGTGAGCAAAGCCATCACACCAGGGGTGATTTACCCGATCGGCATCATCACCTCGCTGATCGGCATTCCGTTTTTCCTTAGCCTCATTTTGGCCGTGCGCCGCAGGAGCTGGTCATGACTCTACATATCCAAGACCTCAATTTTTCCTACGCAAATAAGCCGGTTTTGCACGATATTAGCGTTGACGGTTTTCTGCCCGGGCAGGTTACGGCACTAATTGGGCCAAACGCCACCGGCAAGTCTACGTTTTTCAGATGCGTGGCGGGGCTGCTTAAAACTAACGGTGCTAAAATCAGCGTGAATGGCGTAGATAAGGCCGAAACCAAGCGCAGTGAGTGGAACCGGAATGTGTGCTATATGCCACAGCTGTTTTCCAGTAACGCCGCGCTAACGGTGTTTGACGTGGTGCTTTTGGCGCGCAAGAATCTGGTTGGCAAGCGGGTGTCAGGCAATGATGTCGGCGCGGTGGCCGGCATTTTGGAAAAGCTGAAAATCAGCCATCTGTCCGAGTTTTATGTCGGAGACCTGTCCGGCGGGCAACAGCAGATCGTGTCTATCGCCCAAGCGATTGTGCGCAACCCCGCGCTGTTTTTGCTAGATGAGCCGACTTCGGCGCTCGACCTGCGCCACCAGCTGGAAATTATGACCATTATTCGCGAAGAAACCCGCGCACGTGGCGTTGTTGCGATTGTTGCTCTGCACGATCTAAACCTCGCAGCGCGTTTTGCAGGCCATGTGGTGCTCATGCGCGAGGGTCGCATCCTTCTTTCAGGCAAGCCAGAGGATGTCCTTTCCTCGCCCGAGCTAGCGGAAACCTACGGTGTCAATATTGACATTCAAAAAACCAAAAGCGGCATCCTGACCGTTGCCGCAAGCTTGTAAAGGTGTTCATTATGAATCTCATCCGTCGGTCCGATTTGGCCATTGCGTTGCTGGTCTCGAGCATGGCGCTGCCCGCCGTCGCTGACACTTTCACCATTCGTATGATTAGCGAAGACCCAAATATTGAGGGCGATAGCACGATGGTTTTTGACCCGCCGCTATTGCGGGTCGCGCTTGGCGATACAGTGATATTCGAGCCGGTCCAATCCGGTCATAATACGGCCTCTAAAAACGGGATGATCCCCGAAGGGGTGGAAAGCTGGAACAGCCGTATTGATGAAACGTTTGAGATCACGTTTAGCGTGGATGGCACCTATGGCTATGTCTGCATGCCGCATTATCTGGTGGGTATGGTGGGCATGATTTTGGTGGGTGATTATAGCGTTAATCTGGATGATGCCCGCGCCGTGCGCCACCGGGGCCATGCCAAAAAGGCGTTTAAGGCCTTGTTTGCACTCGTAGATGCGCTGTAACCCCACCCCCTGAAAGGAAAAATAATGAAAATTTTTGGATCTATGCTTATGGCGGCGGCCTTGCTGGCATCGCCTGTTATGGCTGAAAACACACCCACCCTAACGCTTGATCTGGCAGCGATGCCGGGCATGCCGGTTTGGAATGGCGCCGCCGCGATAACGCCACTGGCCATGGGTGAAAACGGCAAACCTGCTGTTGTGGTTTTGCGCCTGCCCATGGGCACCGTTGCACAAGCGGCCCACGCCACAGGCGACGGACAAATCCGCTTTGCGACCGTGCTATCGGGCACCATGTATTTTTCTGATGGCCCCGAGGTGGATCTGACTCAGGAGACAGCTTATGGCCCCGGCTCGATGCTGCTTATTGATTCAGGCACCAAGCATTGGCTTTCAGCCCATGATGACGAGGTTGTGGTGATGTTGGTTGCAATTAACCCTGCCAAACTGGCCCCGCCAGTGCAGGCACAACAAGCGGCAGCCCACTAGCCTGGCGCTCCGTCTGGGCGCGCTTTGGTCAAAATCGGCCAGAATGCGCCCAGAAAAATAGCAAACGCCAGCGCCCAAATAACCGAGGCCATGCCGATGGCGGCATGTTGATAATAATTAGGCAGCAGTGGTGGAATAAACACCCGCAGCGCGGTGGCGATGTTGATCAGGATAATCGTTAAAATATGTGGCCAGCGCACAAGCACGTCGCGGCCCGTATGGCGAAATCCGGCGATTAAAAACACTGCGACCACCGCTAGGCTAGCCGCGCCCAGCCCCAGCGCATGGCGCGAGGCGGCGAAATAATCCCAGCCAAGCAGCGCATCAAACCCTAGCCCTGCCAGCCCGATGGCCAGCCAAACATGGGACAGGTATATCACTAAAATATAGGGTTTCAGCAAAACCCGCCCAACATGCCAGTCGGCCATCCGGTCAAGCTGCGCCGCCGCCGCTGCCAGCGCTATCCAGCCGGCTATCGGGTTTTGCGGCATGAAAAAATCGGCCAGCGTAAAGATGATCAGGGTAGATACCGCCAAATTGCGGCGTGGCGGGATCGGCCTAAAAATACTAGTCGTGTCGTTTTGTTCCTCCAATGCCAGCGGCACCAGCGCCATCGAAATACGGGTGACCACCAGTGAAATGCCGATCAAAAATACATGCAGGCTGGCGTTGAGGCTGCGCAGCGCCAAATCATAGCTCCAGTCAGGGGCGGCCCCCAGCCAGCCGCTGTAAACCGCCATTTGGGTAAGCCACAGAGCGG
The DNA here is from genome assembly GCA_002402045.2 of Paracoccaceae bacterium. Lineage (GTDB taxonomy): Bacteria > Pseudomonadota > Alphaproteobacteria > Rhodobacterales > Rhodobacteraceae > UBA3077. The sequence goes on from NVUX02000049.1 coordinate 7,684, forward strand.
GCAGAAAAAAGGCGATAGAGCGGTGGCGTTTCAGGCGTTCAGCCCAAATATCCGGCAGGGTCCAAAAGGCCACAACCGGCAAAAATACAGCGTTAACCATGATAACCAAAACCAACGATACATCGGCGCCAAACAACATCCCCAGCCGCCCCAGCAGCCAAAGCCCCACCAAAGCGGCCAGCTTGCGGCCCATAATATGGGGCTTTTCGGTCCATTCCGGCACTGCCGTTAGCAAAAACCCTGCAAGGGCTGCGGTAGCAAAGCCAAATATCATTTCATGTGCGTGCCATTGCCCCACGGCAATCGCATCTGGTAATGCCAAAAAATCATACCAAAATCCGGCCCATAGCAGCACCGTGAAGGCTGCGTATCCGGCGGAAAGCAGAAAAAACGGACGAAACCCATAGGAAAATATCACCCGGTCAAAGGCCGGGTTTGGGTCATAACTGTGTTTAGGCGATGGCTGGATCATGGGTCTCTGGCTATTTTGGTTCAGGCCGCTTTTTCGTCTACACGAAAAGCAGCATCTACGGCGGGCACTTGCATCAGGTCTCCGACCGCGCGAAACACGTATGTTTCGCTGCGCTCAGTAACCGGCAGCGTAATTTTCTGGCGATACACAATCCGGCCCGGGTTTGGCGCCAGAACAATAATTTCATCACTAAGGCGCACGGCCTCGGATAGATCATGGGTGACAAACACCCCCGACAGCCCATGCTCACTAATCAGGCTGATCACCAGATCTTGCAAATCACGGCGCAGGCCCACATCTAGCGCGGTGAATGGTTCATCCAACAACAGTAGATCTGGCTCAATGGCAAGCGCGCGGGCAAGCGACACCCGCTGGCGCATACCGCCGGATAATTCATGTGGAAACTTGGTTAGGTCATCGGTGTCTAGCCCCATGCGTGTGGCCAGTTTTGTGGCGATGCGGTAGCGCTCAAGCTTGGCAATGCCCCGCGCTTTTAAGCCATAAGAAATGTTATCAATCGCACGGCGCCACGGCAGCAACCGGTGCTCCTGAAACACAATGGCGAGGCGCTCAAACGTGTTTGTAACCTCACCCTCGGTTGGGTCCAGCAGATCAGCCGCGATATTAAGCAGGGTGGACTTTCCGCAGCCTGACGGGCCAACGAGGCTAAGGACTTTGCCCTTTTCCAGCGTCAGGGAAATATCCTCTAACACTTCAGTGAGGCCAAAAGAATGGTTGATGTTTTTCCAGCGTAGCATGGCTCAAAACCCCTTTGGTGTGCTGAAACTGTTATGGGTGGTGGTGCGCCAAGGCTCCATCTTGCGGCGAATAGGTTCCAGCATCAGGTATTCAACCGTCATCAGCATGGCTAAAACGCATAGCAATAATGCCAGCGTGCCAGAGGTATCCATGCTGATGCGGGTCAGGGCCATTTCGCCGCCAATGCCATCGGTCGTGGATAATAGCTCCCCCATCACGGCGATCTTCCACGCCATCCCCAAAGCCGTGATCCAGGCGGGAAACAGATAGGAAAGCACATGGGGAAAATGCACATCCCACAGCATCATGCGAAAGGGCGTGCCATAGCTGCGGGCCATGTCGCGCAGGCCTTGGTCCAGCGTGTGGGTGCCCATCATGGCCCCGGAAAAAGTGATCGGCAGGGTGGTGACAACCACGGTAAAAATGGCTGATCCGCCGCCCATGCCAAACCACATAAGCGCCAGCACCACCCATGTAATGGGCGGAATGCCCAGCATCACGGTCACAATCGGGCGCATAGCCCGCGCGGCGGTCATGGATAGCCCCGCCATTATGCCCAGCACGCTGCCCACCCCGGCCGCCAGCACAAAGCCAAACATCGCGCGTTTAGCGGTGATAATAGCGGCAGGCACGGCGATGCCCTCGTCATAAAGCCCGCCCAGCGCGTTTAGCGTTTGAAGGGGCGAGGGCAGGATAAGCGTGCCATACACCTGATGGCCAAATTCCCACAGCGCGGTGAAAAGCAACAGGGCCGAGGCCGCGCCCCAGCCGCTCCAAAGATAAGCGGCTGCGCCTTTTATGTTGTCTTTAAGCATTGCGCCTAGTCCAGATAAAAACCGTCATCGGGCAATTGCCCACCGATCAGTTTTGGCGACAGGATGGAAAGCGCGGTAAAGAAAAACTCCAGCTCCTCGCGGGCCTCAGCGGCGGAAACCCGTTCCATATGCACCTTGTCCAGCGATTTTCGCACAATGGGCATCGGCAAGCCAAAAGCCTCGGCGCCCAGCACGGCGGCGGCGTCTTTTTCAGTGTTCATCCAGTCAATAGAGCTGGCAATGCTGGCTTTGATCTGCGCCAGTTTTTCAGGGTTTTCTGCCGCCCATTCTGATTGCACCAATGTACCGGCCTGCGGCATACGCGAACGGCCAGTCACCTCCGTCCACACATCTTGCAGGCTGAAACCATTGAGTGGCTGCCCGACCATTTCACTGCGAATTATCGCGGCGGTCACGGCGGGTTCGGGCAAAATGATGGTGTCGGCGTGCCCGGCCAAAAACATCTGCAACCCTTCCATGGGAGTGCTGGCATAGCTCATGTCAACATCGGCATCTATGTCCAGCCCTTGTTGGGCTGCCAGATAGCGCGTTACAATATCGGGCATGCCACCACGGAAAAACGACAGTACAGATTTGCCGCGCAAATCAGGCAGGCCGGTGATATCATCACGGCGGGTCAGCAGGTGCAGCACACCCCATGTGGTAATATCCAGCAGCTGAATTTTGGCACCTTTGTTATACAAAATCGCGGCAGTATTAGACGGCGTTGCCGCCACCTGGACCTGCCCGTTGGTCATCATCGCGATCAGCATATCAGGCGAGCGCCATTGCTGGAATTCGACCGTATCCGCCATCGCTGTGATTTCGGGTTGGGTTTGCATATGCGCCAGATACAGGGTGGGCGGCGCGGGTGGCCCAGCGAAGCCTAAAGTGGTGCTACCAGCCGATAGAAGCGGCGTGGCGATGCTTGCGGCAGCGGCACTACCACCAAGTAATTGAAGGGTAGATCTACGGGTAATCAAGGTCATTTTTGTCTCCGGACTTTGCAACAAACCGCTGGGGGAATACCCCGCGATAAACCGTTTGGTTGGGTGAAAGATGTTGGCTTAAGCAGACAGGCGCTTATGGCTTGATTTGGATAACGCCTATACCTGATTCTTTTAGTCAGCATTGATCTGCATCAAGTAATCCTTTTAGGAGGGTATCGTCAAGTTGACGGTCCGCCCTCTCCTGTTCAAACAACGAGCATGACTAAACGCAGGAATTGTCCGGGCTTTGGGGGCCAACGTTTCCGCCAAGAACGTTCGCTTTTGAGTGGTAAATCTCGGGCGTCAGTACGCCAAGGCGATCCGTAGAAACCGAACACATGTTGGCGACAAATGGCACTTAGACGAAGTGGTTATTTGTCGCCAGCTGCGGGCACCCTCGGCGGATTAGTTTGGCATATTGATGGCGTATGTGATGATTTCTGCGGGAAATTGGTGGCTTCTAACGCTGGGCTAGTTCTTTGGCTTGGTTATTTCGAGCACTTAAGAACATAATAAGAGGTCGCCAATTTGACGATACCATTGAACGCCTTCAACAGCTTTACTGAATCGCCCGCTTGTTATAATTTGAATTTACTGCATATTGGGCGAATGCTAATTTAAATTAGGCCTCTTTTTATGCACTCCTTGCCAATCCAATCACCCCACATCCTTTTTGGAAATGCCTTTCAGAGAGGCGAGCAGCAATCTAGTATAGCGCCGGAGCTAGGTTCGGATGTCAAAAAGACGATCACGAACCGTCTTGAAAGATCAAAGGCTTTGCTGGCCAAAAACGAGTCTGTGGCGTTTCTTAAAGCCCAGTGGGCGTTTTCAGAAAAACATGCGGCGGCGCATTTAGACGAAGTCTGCGGGTTGGCCAAGGGCTATGATGTATCGCCACGCGATCTTTTTGCTTATTTGCATCTGGGCGCGATGGAGGATGGCGATCCGGAAAAAGACGGGTGCAGCGTTGCGGTTATAAGTGACACGAAAAATGGGCCGCTATTGGCTAAAAATCGAGATTTTGGGGCCGAGCATCAAAAATTACAGCGTGTAGTGCGGCACCAAGATCCTCTGGATAAAGATCTTTGGTGTATGTTTATCACCAGCCTTGGAAGCCCGGGCGCGTATTCCAGCGGTATCAACAGCCATGGGCTTGCGGTTGCGGATACAGCTGTTGGGTGCTCAAAGCTCGGGGTCGGTTGGCTGCGGTATTTTCTGATGACCGAGATTTTGTGGAAGGCTGCAAGTGTTGACGAAGCCCTAGATTTGATTTCATCGGTGCCGCATGTTGGCGGCGGCGCACTGGTATTGGTTGATAAATCCGGCAAAATTGCTTCGGTTGAACTGGGCAATGAGGCCATACATATCGAGCGGGCGGATACAGGCGTTTTAACCCATACAAATCACTATTTTAGCGAAAGCCTTATTCCGTTTCAGTGCAAAGAATCTGAGGAAGCCTACTTCGCGAGTTCCGTTGGGCGTTTGGGCGCAATGAACCATTTCTTTGCCCAAAATCAGTCACCACTTGCCGTTGCTGACGTCGCTGATCTTATGTCATCCCACGGCTCGCGGTGGCAATCACTGTGTTGCCACGGAGACATTGGCGACGGATACACGATTTCTTCAGCAATATTCTCTCCGGCAAATGCCGGCTTGCAGTTTTGCGCTGAAAAGCCGTGCTCTGGAAACTGGGCAGTGTACAATGCGCCGGACCTTAAGGCCGTCGATGCTTTGTGAACATCAATCTGCTATCTACTACACCGAACAGCTCTGAATTAGACTAAATAATGAAAGCCAAGATATGCCGTCGAGAGAATTTGTAGGTGACTCCGCTGCGATAGGCGAGGTGCGAAACCTTATGCGGCGTGTGGCCCGCAGTAAGGCGCTAGCGGTTTTGATTTACGGAGAAACCGGAACGGGAAAGGGGCTGGTCGCTGAAAAAGTGCATGAGCAATCCACCCGCGCACGTAAGCCTTTTATTGACGTTAACTGCGCATCCATTCCGGGGGATTTGTTTGACCAAGAGCTGTTTGGGCAGGAAAAGGGTACGATTAGCAGCGCTATTTTGCGCAACAACGGGCTAATCAATGCGGCAAACGGGGGGACGCTGTTTCTTGACGAGATTCCAGAATTAACCCACAGCGCCCAAACAAAACTGTTGGGGCTGCTGGATCGGCAAAAGTTTAGGCGGACAGGCTCGGTCAGTGATGTCGAGGTTGATATTCGGTTTATTTGTGCGACCAACCGCATTTTATTTAAAGAGGTCAATGACGGAAAATTCCGGAATGACCTGTATTTCCGCCTTCAAGTCGTCTCGATCAATATTCCACCGCTGCGCGAACGTGGCGATGACTGTCTTGTTTTAACAGAACATTTTATAAAGAAATTCAACACACGTTATGGCCGCTCGATCAAGGGTTGGGAGCCAGCGGTTGCAGACATCTTTCGCAACTTTCATTGGCCGGGGAATGTGCGTGAGCTTGAAAACCTGCTGGAGCGCATTTTTGTTCTTGAAGACGAGAATCAGATTCGCGTCAAACACATTCCACCGAGAATTATGCGCGAGGTTGAGGGAGGTGGCACCGCAACAAAAGACGCCGGTTTTGAGGCGCTCTCGCAGGGAAAATCGTTTCTTGATGCCACGAATGAATTCCAAGTACGGCTGATTTCGAACGCCATCGAGGGTAGCGGCGGAAAACTGGCTGAGGCCGCTGAGGCCCTTGGGCTTTCACGCCATGCCCTACGGCACCAGATGACTAAGTTGAAGATGCGCTGATCACACGCCCTCTGCGTGAAAACTCCGCATTTTCTATCGTTTCACCATGAATTTCGACAAAAAGAGCAAAATTCACACGTTGTCGGGGTTTTCACGGGGCCATAGCATCATTGGTAAGCGTATGAGTCTGCGGCAATGTCGCCGTCAGATCACTGCGTATACAAAGAAGATGGAAACGATGGATTCGCTGACAATAATCTGCCCGAACGGCCACCTAGGATTTGCTCCTTTAAAAGTTGATAGTTTTAATATTGGGGTGGAGGCCCGCCCGGATTATATCGCGGCTGACTCCGGCAGCGATGATATCGGACCGGTTCCTTTGGGCACCGATACCTCTGCAAGCCCAAAAAGCTGGCAGCGGCATGATCTGGAGAAAATGTTGCTTGCGGCCCGCAAGAACAAAGTGCCGATGATTATTGGCAGCGCCGGTGATACGGGCACCAATAGCCGCGTTGATATGTTTGTTGAGATGATCAAGGATATCGCCAAAGAACATAACCTTCCGGAGTTCAAGTTGGGGTATTTTTATTCCGAGGTGGATAAAGAACATGTGCGGGCCAAAATTACATCGGGGGATGCCATTACCGGGCTTGATGGCCGTGATTCCCTAACGATCGAGCAATTGGATGCAACCGCCAACATCGTTGCGATGGCCGGCGTGCACCCATTTCGCAAGCTTCTGGAAGATGGGGCCGATGTAATTATTGGCGGTCGCAGCAGCGACAGCGCCATTTTTGCCTCGGCGGCGATGCATCATGGTTTCCCTGAAAATCAGGCATATTACCTTGGTAAAGTGCTGGAATGCGCGTCTTTTTGCGCTGAACCTTATGGCGGTAAAGAAACCGTTTTGGGCACAATCACGCAAGATTCTGTTAGCGTGACGGCGATGAACCCCGACCAGCAATGCACGGTCGCTTCGGTTGCGGGCCATGCGATGTATGAGCGCTCCAACCCGTTCCACGAATTTGTGGCCGGCGGCCTGCTGGACATGACCCATTGCAATTACACACAGGTTTCCGAAAAAACCACCACAGTGACCGGCGCGAAATTCATCCCTTCAGATGGTATTCGGGTCAAACTCGAAGGGTCGGGCGTCGTGGGGTATCGCTATGTGGGAATCGCCGGCATCCGAGACCCGCAAACCATCGCGCGGGTTGATCAGGTGATGGAATGGGCCAAAGCGCAGGTGCGTGAGCGCTTCGGCGAAGACGGCTATGAGCTGTATTATAACGTCTATGGCCGTGACGGCATTATGGGCGCAATGGAGCCAAACCGGGATAATCCGGCCCATGAATTATGTCTGGTTGTTCAGGGCGTTGCCCCCACAAGAGAGATGGCTGAAGAACTAACCCTGACGGCCACACGCCAGTTGTTTTATGCACGCCTGACTGACGTTAAAGGCACGGCGGGCGGCGTTTCGTTTCCGTTTGACGAAGTGCTGGAAGCCAGCCCGGCTTGCACATGGACGCTTAACCACACCATGTCCGTGGAGGACGGTCTGGAACTGTTCCCGACAACGATAATAACGGCAGGAGTATAGCGCTATGAAAACGAAAAAACTGGTTGATATAGCCAAGACCATCCGCAGCAAAAATGCGGGCGTAGACAAAATTACGTTTGACATCATTTTTCGTGACGAGGCTGAATACAGGCTTGTTTGCCGCAGCGGCGTGATAACCCGCGCGACGATTTGCAAGTTATTCAACCTCCGCCAAGACCGCATCACCGATTTTGCTGAGTTTGACCCTGCATTTGCAATTAAATTCAGCATATTACGCGAGCGCCCCAGTGGTAGCCCAGGAGACCCTGATATTTTTGGCGCACAGCAATATGCGCCGCTCATGGATATAGATGTGCCGATCTAGCGGCGTTAAGTTTGAATAGGGAAAATGAAAATGGTAGATCTGCTGATTAAAAATGGCAAACTTGTCGATGGCACCGGCGCACCGGCGGTGATGATGGATATCGCTGTCAGCGACGGTAAAATAGTTGAGATGGCCGCTAGCCTTGATATGGAGAGCGATCAGGTAATTGACGCCACTGGGCTTGTTGTTTGCCCGGGGTTTATTGATATTCACTCCCACACCGACGCAACGATCATCATAAACTCGCGGGCTGAAAGCAAAATTCGGCAAGGTGTTACTACTGAAGTTGTCGGGAATTGCGGGATGAGTGCTGCGCCGTTAACCAAAAAATTCTTGCCGGATTTGAAGGATCACCTGACAATTAACTCCGATTTTGGCGCGGCGGCTGATCTTGGGAAGGATTGGCATAGTTTTCAGGAGTATATTGATCACCTGAACGCGCTCCCCCTTGGCATTAATATGATGCCGCTGGTCGGGTTCGGAACATTGCGATCTGCGGTGATGGGGCATAAATCTGACGTGCCAACGCCCGAAGAAATGGCCGAGATGGAAGAGCTTTTGGCCGAAAGCTTGGATGCTGGCGCGGCTGGGTTATCAACAGGGTTGGAATATGTACCTGAATCTTTTGCCAAGACCGAAGAGCTGATTCAGCTTTGCAAGGTGGTAGCCCGCAAAGACAAACTATACGCCACTCATATGCGCAGCGAGGCCCAAACGCTGTTTCCGGCGGTTGAGGAAGCTATTCGCACGGCTGAAGAATCAGGCTGTCGACTGCAAATTTCGCACTTAAAACTAGGGGGCGAATTTAACTGGGGTAAAACTGAACAGCTATTCAAACTGCTGGAAGACGCGGTTGATCGGGGCGTTCCATTATCATGGGACCAGTATCCGTATACCGCATGGGGAACCGGGCTGGTTGATTATATCCCGCCGTGGGTGACCAAAGAAGGCCAAGAAAAGCTGGTGGAATTTCTCAGTGATCCGGAGACGCGCAAAAAGATCCGCGCCGAGATTGATGTGGAAATCGAAAAGGGCGACCACGCGTATAATACCGCCTCGTGGGAAAATGTTCAGATTGCCATGGTCCGCTCGAAAGAGAATAAACATATGATGGGGCGCCGGATTGCCGACATCGCCAAGGAGCGCGGCGAAGACCCGTTTGAGTTCATATTTGATTTGCTGATTGCAGAAAATGGTATGGTCAAAACACTGGTATTTTGCATGGCCGAAACGGACATCATGACAATTCTTCAGCATCCGCAAACCATTATTTCAAGTGATGCGCGCGCGGTCGCAACCTACGGTGAGCTTTCTAAAGGCAGTCCGCATCCTCGATATTATGGGGCGTTTCCCCGTATTTTGGGAAAATATGTGCGTGAAGAAAAATTGATGACACTGGAATGTGCGATCAAAAAGATGACATCTATGCCTGCTAAAATTATGGGGTTGGAAACCCGCGGGACGCTTGCGCCCGGGATGGTCGCCGACATAACGATTTTCAATCCGGATACGATTATCGACATGGCCAGCTTTGAAACGCCGCACCAGTATTCGCGCGGTATCGAAAAGGTTATCATGGCGGGCACTGTGGTGATTGATCAGGGTGAGCATACTGGTAAGATGATGGGACACATCATATAAAGCCGGAATATTCGGTGCGGTTTTGCCGCGCCGAAAGCCAAATAGATGGACATTGCCCGATGATTGAAGCCGACATTATCGTAATTGGTGCGGGCATTGCTGGTGCTTCGAGCGCCGCCGTTCTGAGTGAAACCAAAAGCGTTGTTATTTTGGATATGGAGGCGCGGGCTGGGTATCATACCACGGGCCGCTCGGCCGCGCTCTTTACCGAAAATTACGGAACACCCGCGATCAAAATCTTAACGCGGGCCTCGCGTGATTTCTTTGAGAACCCGCCAAAGGGGTTTTGCGAATTTCCATTACTGACGCCGCGCGGGATTATTCATATGGCAAGGGCCGATCAGCTGGAAAGTGTAAAAAACTTTCTGGCCATCCATCCGGATGTGGTGGAATTGTCAGAATCTGAGCTGCATGCGCGAATTCCACACCTAAAAAGCGGCCGTATCGTTGCTGGTTTGCTGGAGGCAGACGCCGCCGATATTGATGTAAACGCATTGCACACGGGTTATCTGCGTCAGGCAAAAAACAATGGTGCGGAGCTTCATCTCAATCAGGCCGTTACCTCGCTTGCGTATAAAGACGGTTTTTGGGAGGTAACCACCGGAAAAATGCAGCTTCGGGCCCCCATTATTGTTAATGCGGCGGGGGCATGGGTGGACGAGATTGCGAAAATGGCAGGCGTTGCGCCGATAGGTATTAGACCCTTAAAGCGGACAGCGGCCGTGGTGCAATATGATAAACCTATCGACCGAGACATGTGCTTCCTTAACGATATTGATGAAAACTGGTATTGCAAACCTGAGGGCTCGCATTTGTTTATCTCGCCCGAAGACGAGCAACCAAGCGCGCCATGTGATGCTTGGGCCGATGATATGGATATTGCCGCGGTTATTGAAGCCATTACCGAAGTGCTCGACCTTGAGCCGGTAAAAGTGGAAAGTAGCTGGGCGGGGCTTCGCTCCTTTACGGCGGACGGTGATTTTGTGGTCGGTTTTGCCGAGGATGTGCCGGGGTTTTTCTGGCTCGCGGGGCAAGGCGGTTATGGTATTCAAACCGCGCCGGCGGTGGCTGCGTTGTCAGCCACGCTGATTTTAAATGCGCCCGTTCCGGATTTTCTGGCACAACAAGGGCTGGATTTTCAGCCATTTTCACCAACAAGATTTCCGGAGGGTTGATTATTCCGTTTCGTCAGTAAAACCACAGTAATGATACGGCTATATTTTCCGCCTCTGGTTTTTTACCATGGGGGAGGCATTCCGGACAGCCATGGCTCAATAGGGCGTGCATTTAACGCGGGGCGCGTGGAAAGTAAGCATTTCGGAATTTTTTTGATAATATGTTGCCAAAAAGCGTGAGAATATGACGTTGACCGGATTGCTAGGCTGGAACTAGAATTTTAGCTACGCGGAAACAATTTGGCAAAAGCTGATGATCGTGAGGAAGAACGTAGGGGAGGATTTTAGTGAAAAACAAATTATGTGCCTCGTCGAGGACGCACTGTTTTTTGCGCATCCAACCTCACTGAAATTTCGCAATTCCAACAACGGAGAAATGTTATGAATAACAAACTAAAGATGGTGTTAATGACCGGCATGCTGGCATTACCACTGGGGATGAGCACAACGGTTGCCTCAGCCCAGGAAAGGGTGCTGACCATTTCGATGGATGCCGGCAACGCTGGTCAAGACAGCTTTAACCCTTTCACCACAAACAGAACCAACAATGTTTATTATCTGGTTTATGATCGCCTTGTGGAAATGGGTGCCGACGGCAACATTTATCCGCATCTGCTTGAATCTTGGGATGTATCCGAAGACGGCCTTACCATCGTTTTCACCCTCAGAGACGGCGTGATGTTCCATGACGGTTCTGAGCTGAACTCGGAAGTGTTGAAGTGGTTCCTTGAAAACCTCGCAACCGGCAAATCCAAATATATGGTTGCCGCTTTTGAAAGCATTGAGATCAAGGACAATCTGACCGTTGAGATTAGCCTTAGCCGCCCAGATCCAAACATCCTGTATAACTTCACGTCATCGTTCACCGGTGTGCCAAGCATGGTCGCCATTGAGGAATTCGGCGAAGAGTTTGGCCGCAGTGTGGTTATCGGCACCGGACCATTCATGTTTGATTCATGGAAAACCGGCGACGAAATCGTTCTTTTGCGCAACCCGGACTATACTTGGGGCTCAGAGCTTTCGGACAACCAAGGCCCAGCTAATATCGACAAAATCGTGTTTCGCGAAATTTTGGAAGATTCAACGCGCTTCCTAGAATTCGTAACCGGCGGCGTGGACATTCTGGAAAAAGCGCCAACATTGTTCCTTGATAAACTTCAAGAGGACGAGAGCGTTAATATCGTAACTATGGCCAGCAATGGTAACTACCACATGGTTATGAACAGCACTAACGAGCTTCTGAGTGATGTTAATATCCGCCGCGCCATCGCGCTTTCGGTTAACCAAGACGACATTCTGGCAGCAGTGTTTCAGGGTAACGGCACACCGGCTTACACGTATCTGATTGATCGCCTGCCAGCACGTCAGGTTGCCCCTGAACGCGAGATCCGCTTTGACCTTGAAACAGCTAAAACAATTATGGCTGACCTTGGTTGGGTTGTTGGCGATGACGGTATTCTGGTGAAAGACGGCGAGAGACTGTCGCTGACTCTTTGGAGCAAAAGTGACTCCAGTGAGCGCAAAGTTTCTGTTGTCATCCAAGCCCAGCTTGCTGAACTTGGCATCGACATCGTTATTGAGCAGTTCGACCCTAGCTCCATCCGTGCTGAATACAAAACCGGCGAGCAAGATCTGGTTGTGCGTTCATATGGTTGGGACAATGCGGACATTCTGGAGTGGTTCTTCAATTCCACTCGCATGGGCTATCCAAACGTTGCAATGTGGCATGACAATGAATCAGATTACCTGATGCATAACGCCATGACACGGTCTAAAAATGCTGAAGAACGCATCGAAAACTTCCGTGAGTACCACGAGTATCTGCTGGCGCAATACCTCTGGGCGCCCATCATTAACTCTGTGAATATTCACGCCGTTGCTGAGCGGGTTCACATGCCGGACCCACGCTTCAAAATTCTGATTGGCCCGTCTTTGCTCGACGTTACGCTCGACTAAGCGACTATTTGACAAACGATTACCATCTCGCCGCGAAAGCTTTTTCGCGGCGGGGTGACACACTAAAAATGACGTCCCTTAAAACTGAACCGGAGAAAATTGTATGTGGGTCTATGTACTGCGTCGGACATTGCTACTAATTCCGATATTCTTCGCAATCTCGGTTGTTATATTTTCACTTATTCATCTGGTGCCAGGTGACCCGATAGACTCGCTCTTGGGGCCAGGTTCATCAAAGGGCGACCGCGCCGAACTGCTTGCGTTATATGGCTTGGATAAGCCGCTCCCCATGCAGTATCTCTACTGGCTAAAAGACTTTATAACCGGCGATATGGGGCAATCCATCATCGAAAAACAGCCGGTTGCGGATATGATTTTCTATAATCTGCCCTTCACAATGCGGCTCGGCCTACTGTCTTTGGCCATTTCGTTCTTCCTTGGCATTTTTCTGGGCATTATCTCTGCCGCTGCCAAGAATACGTTCGTTGATTACATCGCGATGATTATTGCGCTGCTCGGGGTTACGGTGCCTGCATTCTGGCTGGGCTTGATCCTGATATTGGCCTTTTCGGTTAATCTGGGCTGGTTTCCCGTATCCGGTTCGGGGAGCTTTTCGCACCTCGTATTGCCCGCCGTTGCCGTGGGTTTGGGCGGTGCGGGTTTGGTTGCGCGTGTTACCCGCGTCAGCATGCTAGAGATGTTCAATAAGGATTTTGTTCTGTTGCTTTACGCAAAGGGATTAAGCCGGAACGTGATTATCGTGAAGCATGTTTTCAGAAATGCGCTGATGCCGGTGATCACAATCTTGGGCCTAAGGTTGGGCTGGATTCTCGGCGGGGCCGTCTCGATCGAGATCGTATTCAGCCGCCCGGGTATCGGAAGCATGCTGCTCACCGCGCTTTTCAGACGTGATTATCCTGTGGTGCAGGCGTCCCTGATATTCCTGACTATGGCGGTGATTATTGGCGCGTTTATCACTGATATTATTTACTCCTATGCAGACCCGCGCGTGCGGGATGTGTACAAATAAGAGATTGCAGGTATAAAAAATGTCAAAAGTTGGAACAGCAAGCCGTCATAAATCACCTTGGATGATTATTGTAAAACGGTTGTCGGGCAATAAAATGGGGATGCTAGGCGTCCTCATTATCGCCACCCTCATCCTGATCGCGATATTTGCACCGTTGCTGGAGCCGTATTCGTTTAAGGCGCAGGACATCGGCAATATGAACCAAGCCCCTTCCGGAGACCACCTGTTAGGCACCGATGAATTCGGTCGTGACATGTTAAGCCGCATTCTCAGGGGCGCGCGCATTTCGTTTGTTGTTGGTGTGGCATCGGTGGCGATATCGGTTGTTATCGGCTGCATCGTCGGCGCGATTGCTGGCTATTATGGCGGCGTTGTTGATCTTGTTTTAACAAGCATCGCTGATCTTACTTGGTCCATGCCTGCCATTTTGGTGGCGCTGTTGCTGGTGGCGATCATTGGGCCGGGGTTGGAGAGCGTGGTGCTGGCCATCGGGCTGTCTTACTGGTCCCAATATGCGCGCCTTATCCGTGGCCAAATCTTGTCATTGAAGGGGTCAGTTTTTGTTGAGGCCACGCGGTCCCTTGGCGCCAGCGATTTTGTAATCCTGTTCAAACATCTGGTGCCGAACAGCATTTCACCGGTCATTGTTGCCGCGACCATCGGGGTTGGTAATGCGATTGTTCTGGAAGCGACGCTCGGGTTTTTGGGTATGGGTGCGCAGCCGCCAACGCCAAGCTGGGGCGCGATGATGAGCAGCGGCACCGCGTATTTGTTCATCTCGCCCTGGGTAATTATTTTTCCGGGTATTGCGATGATGATTACGGTGCTCGGGTTCAATCTGTTTGGCGATGCGCTGGTTGATATCATGGATGTCAAAAACCGGGAGAGCAACCTGTGAGCCTCTTAAAAGTAAGCAATTTGGCGGTCGAATTTACGGCTGATAAGAAAACCGTAAAGCCTATCAGCGATATATCTTTCACGATGGAGCCCGGAGAAGTGCTCGGCGTGGTTGGTGAGACAGGGTCTGGAAAATCCTTGACCGCGCACGCGATAATGGGCCTTACGCCGCTTGTGGGCGGAAAAGTTTCCGGAAGTATCGAGTTTGACGGGGTGAACCTGCTAACGCTTTCGGCCTCGGAAATGCAAAAAGTGCGGGGGGCACAGATTTCGTTTATCCCGCAAAACCCGATGACCTCACTGGACCCAGTTTACCGTGTGGGTGACCAGATTGTTGAAGGTCTGCGCAAGCATTTGAAACTCAATCGCTGGAAAGCAAAAACACTGGCGCTTGAATTGATGGAGCAGTTGCGGATACCAAATCCGAAGCGGGTGTTTGAGCAGTATCCCCACCAACTTTCCGGCGGATTAAAGCAGCGCATTGTCATCGCGATCGGCATTGGTACAAACCCGAAATTGCTCATAGCGGACGAACCCACCACAGCGTTGGATGTGACTGTGCAAGCCCAGATAATGCGCTTGTTCAAAGAGCTGACAACGGAAAAGGGGATCGGCCTCATGCTGATCACCCATGATCTAGGGGTGATTGCCCAAGTCTGCGATAAAATTGCGGTGCTTTATGCCGGAAATTTGGTCGAATACGGCGACATTCGTGAGGTGTTCAAAAAACCCAAGCACCCGTATACAAAGGCGCTGCTGGATTGCATTCCCTATATCGGCATGGAAAAAGGCTCGCTTGCCGCCATTGAGGGCAACGTGCCCACGGCAACAAATTTCCCGATCGGATGCCGATTTGCGCCGCGGTGTGGGCTTGTGATGCCAAAATGCACCGAAAGCTTCCCCGACATGGTCGAGCTTGCGGGTGGCGCCAGAGTTGCCTGTTACAAATACACGGAAGAAACCGTCGCCGGCTAAAGCAAGCGATGTGTTGGACGCATGAAATATAAGAAAGGTTAGCGCTTGGAAAATTATTTAGAGGTCAAAAACCTTTCCGTTTCCTTTACCGTAAGGGGTGGCCTTTTATTGCGGACGATTGGTGTTGTGAAGGCGATAAACAACATTTCTTTTAACGTGAAGCAAGGCGAAATATTGGGCGTTGTCGGGGAATCCGGCTGCGGAAAATCCACCTTGGCCCGCCTGATCTTGCGCCTTATTGACGCAAATTCTGGTAGCGTTAGCGTTAAGGGTAAGGATATCCTCAAGTTTTCCAACAAAGAAATGAAGCACCAAAGACGCGACATGCAAATGGTGTTTCAGGACCCGTATTCGGTAATGGACCCGCGCTACACCATTTTTCGCAGCTTAAGCGAGCCGTTCCAGATTCGGAAAATTAAACACACCCGCGCCGAGCGTGAAAAAAAGGTTAACGAACTGCTGGCCATGGTCGGGCTTTCTCCTGAACACGGCCTTGCCTACCCACACGAGCTTTCTGGCGGCCAAAAGCAGCGCGCCGATATCGCACGCTCGCTGGCCCTAAGCCCTGAGTTTCTTATTCTGGATGAACCAACCGCTGCGCTTGACGTTTCTGTGCAGGCGCAGGTGATTAACTTGCTCATGAAGCTTCGGGAAGAGCTGGATTTAACCTTCCTGTTCATATCGCATGATTTGGCGTTGGTGAGCTATTTTTGTGATCGGGTGATCGTTATGTATTTGGGGAATATTGTCGAAATAATTAGCGCCGACAAAGTAGGCACGCACGCCTATCACCCTTATACAAAAGCTCTTGTTGATAATATTTTCACAATCACACCCGGTGAAGAAAAACCAGAAGCCGTGCTGGAAGGGGAAGTGCCGAGCCCGTTTGATTTACCACCGGGATGCGTATTTGCCTCTCGCTGTGCCTATGTAAAACCCCTTTGCCATGAAACCGCTCCGGTGCTTGAGGACAACGATGACGGTGGGCAGATGGCATGCCATTATCCCTTATCTAACGCTAAACTAGCGAATTAGCCCAAGTAAAAAGGTTCTGTCGCAAAATTTCACTCGGTTTCAGTGTCACTTCGAATCTGTCATATGTTTGCCAAAAAACCGCAGGCAGAACGCACCAATATAGGCATTGATTTCAAAGCCAGCCATTATCCGAAAGACGTATTTTTGTACGCGATGTTTTTCTACGTTCGCTATGCTGCTTCTTATCGTGATCTTGAGAGAATTATAGCCGAGCGCGGCGTTCAGGTTGATCATGCGACGCTGAACCGCTGGGTTGTGAAAAATTCGCCCGATATTGCCAAAGCAGCGCAGATAGGAAAACAGCCGACAACTAGATCTTGGCGCATGCCTTCTCGGGGCATTGTGTTGCGATACCTTGCCAGATGAGAGATGATGCGGTAATCCCCCTATTTTTGATGGGGTCCGCTTGTAGAATTACGCGGCCATTTTCAGTTTCATAGCAGGGGTGATCCCGCC
>NVUX02000003.1 GCA_002402045.2 Paracoccaceae bacterium
CTGCACTTTCCATTAATATCACCTGCTCATTCTCCGCGCTCAAATACGCGGATGTTAACAAAACAAGTGGGTCAATTTTAAACGCCAATTACCCACCCAAGTGGGTCAATTTTGCATGCCTATTCACACGCAGGTAAGCTACGATATTCGCGGTGGCCTCAACCACATTGCGCTTGTGGTGGATGACCTTGACGCGGTTGAAGCCCGCGTTATAAACGCCGGCCTCAAAACCTCAAACCACGGCGATTATGAGCCGGGTCGCCGGTTTTATTTCCACGACCATGATGATATCGAATTCGAAATTGTCAGCTACGCCTAGTGCGGGTTTGCACCTGATGCCATCGCCCAATGATGGGGTTGGTGGTGCATGCCCGAAGCCATAATGCCGTAAAACCCGAGGCCTTTGAGCATAGCGAAATCAGAGGCCTCAAACACCGTAACGCTCAGCGCCGCCCCGCCCGGAATTTCCACCGTGCTATAATTCCAACCATCCGCGCCGTCCATCATGCCCGCATGCGCACCGGCCATTCGGCGAATGGCGCCAATCACATCACCTTCCCCTGAAATCGAAAACATGAGGCCGCCGTCAATTTCACTCGTTACACTCTGTGAATCCATCGTCACAATATCCATGTCGCGCAGGTGGTCCCGCAGCCCGTCAATATCCACCATTGCCCAATCTGTGCTTGGGTCCGCTTGCAGCGCTGCCACCACCTCGGCAATGGCCGAAAAGGCAGATTGCCCACCTTCAATCAGCGGCATGCCAGCATCCGCACCCATGCCCGCCATGGAGCTGGTCATCGCATCCGTATGCACCATGCCTTCGGTGTGGGCGGTTTGCGCAAGCGCGGGCGCAGCAAAAGCTGACATTACAAGAATTGTTTTGAACATTGGTTTTCCTCTTTGATTTTTCATCGAGCATTGCACTTTGCACCCCAATAAAACATGATACCTATCATGCAGCCAGATTTTTTATCCCTTCTTTCCACCATCCGCTACCGAGAGCTACAGTTCGCGAGCCAAGAAACAGTGTTTGATATGGATGCCGAAGTCACCTCGCTTTTTGTGGTAAAATCAGGCCTAGTGCATTTAGTGCGCTTTAGGGAAGATGGCGGCATGGTGGTGCTTCAGCGCGCCGCTGCTGGAGGCGTTCTGGCAGAAGCGTCGGTATTATCAGATAGTTACCACTGCTCGGCCATTGCCGTACAGGCCAGTGTGCTTAAGGCCTACCCGCGCAAATCAGTGCAAAACCTGCTGGCAAAAACCCCCGATGCTGCCTTGGCCTATGCCCGTTTTTTAGCAGCCGAAATGCGCACGGCCCGCAAGCGCGCCGAGATTTTGGCCCTCAAAACCGTGGCTGAGCGGCTCACCGCATGGCTCACGTGGAATCACGGTCTTTTGCCCGCGCGTGGCGCGTGGCATCATGTGGCCGACGAGATAGGAATCAGCAAAGAAGCGCTTTATCGAGAGCTTTCCAAGCGGCGAAAACAAAAGGATTAGACCATGCGACTGGCACGTAAAACAGCGATTGTTACCGGCGGCGGCTCCGGCTTTGGCGAGGGTATCGTCAAAAAATTCCATGACGAAGGCGCGATGGTGATTGTAGTAGATATCGACCACGCCGCCGCCAAACGCGTGGCTGATCTTTATGATGGCATGGCGTTTCAGGCCGACGTTTCCAAAATGGAAGACTGGCAGGCCCTCGCGGCCCGTGTCCGCGATACGTTTGACGGCGTTGATATTCTCGTGAACAATGCGGGCATCACCCACCTACCAATGCCCATGGATGAGGTTTCCGAAGAGGAATTCGACCGCGTTTTGTCCGTCAACGCCAAGTCCGTTTTCCTTTCGGCCAAAACCATTGTGCCGATGATGAAGGACGTAAAGTCCGGCGTTATCCTTAACGTGGCCTCCACCGCTGGCGTTTCTCCCCGCCCAAATCTCAGCTGGTATAACGCGTCTAAAGGCTGGATGATTACCGCCACCAAAGCGATGGCCATTGAGCTTGCCCCATTTGGCATCCGCGTCAACGCCATTAATCCCGTGGCCGGTGAAACCCCGTTGCTGCAAAAGTTCATGGGCGAAGATACCCCCGAAATCCGCGCCAAATTCATCTCCACCATTCCGCTCGGCCGCTTTTCCACCCCCGAAGACATGGCCAACGCCGCCTGCTTCCTCTGCTCAGACGAGGCCAGCATGATCACCGGCGTTGCCATGGAAGTTGACGGAGGCCGCTGCATATGAAGGTAGGCGCGCGCAATCTCATCACCGATGTTAAGGGGCTTTATGTTGGCAACGCTGACGACGCCACGCTAAAATCCGGCAGCACCGTTTTGGTCGGTGATAAACCCTTCACCGCCGCCGTGTCCGTTATGGGCGGCGCCCCCGGCACCCGTGAAACAGACATGCTCGCGCCTGATAAACTGGTCTCAGAAATTGACGCTATCGTGCTGTCTGGCGGCTCGGCTTATGGCCTAGATGCCGCCAGTGGTGTGATGGATGGCTTGCGGGCGAAGGGCAGGGGGTTTCAGGTTGCGGAGGCCCTCATTCCGCTGGTGTCTTCAGCCATTTTGTTTGATCTTCTTAACGGCGGAAAAAAAGACTGGGTGCACAACCCATACCGCACCCTCGGGGTGCAAGCCCTAGAAAACGCTTCCGAAAACTTTTCGCTTGGCAGTATCGGTGCAGGCATGGGGGCACTCTCAGGCACACTCAAAGGCGGGCTGGGCTCAGCGTCTATTGTGCTGGATAGTGGCCATACGGTTGGCGCGCTGGTTGCCTCCAATCCCTTCGGCGCTGTCGCCCATCAAAGCGGCCATTTCTGGGCGGCCCCGTGGGAGGTAGACGGCGAGTTCGGCGGCCTCGGCGTGGCCCCCATGGGCGACCCCCTCGCCAAGCCCGTCAGCTTCAAAATGCAAGGGTTTTCGGAAAAGGGTAACACCACCATCGCCATCGTTGCCACCGATGCGGTGCTCGATAAAGCCCAAGCCACCCGCATGGCGACCGTGGCCCAAGACGGCATGGCCCGCGCCATTTTGCCCAGCCACACACCGGTAGACGGAGACCTGGTTTTCGCCGCCGCCACCGGAGCCGTGCCGCTGACTGACACCGTGGTGGACCCGATGATGATCGGCCACGCCGCCGCCATCTGCCTGTCGCGCGCCATTGCCCGTAGTATCTTTGAAGCGACCCCCGCCGATGGCGATATTCTCACCACATGGCAGCAAAAATATGGCTAATTTCACCGGCCCCACGCTCTGTGCGCTCACAGCGGTTGAGGTCCGCACCCTGCTAAAATCCGGTGAAATCTCGGCGCAAGACCTGCTCGACGCCGCTGATACCCGCGTCGAGCAAACCGAGCCACAGCAAAACGCCATGGTTACGCAATGCTTCCCCCGCGCCCGCGCGCGCATAAAACCCGATACGCTGCTTGGCGGCATTCCCATCGGCGTAAAAGACCTCACCGAGGTTGCAGGCGTTCGCACCACCTACGGCACCATCGGCTTTAAAGACCATATCCCCAAAGCCTCCGACCCCCTCGTGCTGGCGATGGAAACCCACGGCGCACTGGTGGTAGGCAAAACCAATACCCCAGAAATGGGAGCAGGCGCCAACACCTTTAACGACGTTTTTGGCCCCACCGGCAACCCCCACAATCGCGCGCTCAATGCGGGCGGCTCCTCGGGTGGCGCGGCCTCAGGCCTCGCCACAGGGCAGGTTTGGCTCAGCCACGGGTCCGATTACGGCGGCTCGCTCCGCACCCCCGCAGCCTATTGCAATGTGGTCGGCCTGCGCCCCAGCCCCGGCAGAGCAGGGGGCAGCGGCACGGTGTTTGATACCCTCGGTGTGCAAGGCCCCATGGCCCGCAATGTTGCTGATTGCGCCTTGTTTCTAGATGCTATGCAAGGCGTTGAAACCCCCATCAGCTTTCCCGCGCCCGCTACCAGTTTTTTGAGCGCGGTTGAAGCCGCGCCGGATACCATCCGCATCGGCTACATGCCTGATCTTTGCGGCCACGGCCCGGTGGAGGCCGACGTGTCGGACCTCCTGAGCGCAGCCCTGAACCAAGCCGAAAAATCCGGCTGCACGGTGGAGCAGGTGAACCTAAATACCGCAGGCATGGACCAAGCCTTTCGCGCCCTCCGCGCCCTTGCTTTTGCCACCACAGCGCTCAGCCTCCCCGCCGAAATTTCCCGCCATTTCAAGGCCACCATCCAAGGCAATGCCGCCGATGCCGCCGCCCTTACAGCCAATGATCTTGCCAAAGCAACCCTCACGCGCACCCAGCTTTATCGCGACACCACCGCGCTCCTCCAGCATTTTGACATCCTCGCTTTCCCCGTTGTTGGCCTAGGCCCGCTGCCCCGCGAAATCGAATTCCCCCCAGAGGTCAACGGCCTAAAATCGCGTGATTACCTCGATTGGCTTGGCTTCTCAAACCTCGCCACCCTCACGAGCCTCCCTGCGCTTTCGCTGCCTATCGGGCGCTTGCCAAACGGTATGCCCATGGGCATTCAGCTCATCGGCCCCAACCGTGGCGAGGCCAAGCTCCTCAAATCGGCCCGCACCCTTGAGCGCATTTTCGATATAAATACCAGCCCCATAGACCCTTCATGAACTATAGCGCAAACTACCTCGCCCACGCGCTACGCGCTAATTTGTCGCCAGACGCAACCTTCATCCAAGGCCCAACCCCGCTGACTTATCGCGAATTTTGGCAAGGGGCCGAGCGCATGGCCGCCGCGCTTAATATTGCGCCGGGTGATCGGGTTGCCATGCAGGTTGAGAAATCAGTCGAGGCGCTCCAGCTCTATCTTGCGACCATCATAGCTGGCGGTATTCTCCTGCCGCTTAACCCCGCCTATACCCGCGCCGAAACGCTTTATTTTCTTCAAGACGCCACCCCCACGGTGTTTGTGACCGACACGCCAGACAACTGGCCCGTGGCCCGCGCGCTACCTCTGCGCGCGCTGCAAGCGCCCTATGGCGCGGGCCTTCAACCTGTGGCGCGTGCGGCAAAAGACATTGCCGCAATTCTTTATACATCGGGCACCACCGGCCGCCCAAAAGGCACCATGCTCAGCCATCGCGCGCTGGCCAGCAATTCGCAAACTTTAGAAGATTATTGGCGCTTCACCTCTGATGACACCCTCATCCACGCCTTGCCAATTTTTCACACCCACGGCCTGTTTGTTGCCACCAATGTCGCGCTTATGGCCGGAGCCTCGCTGGAGTTTCTCCCCAAATTTGACATAGATTCGATCTTGGAAGCCATGCCCCGCGCCACCACACTTATGGGTGTTCCCACGTTTTACACCCGCCTGCTTAAGGCAAAAAGCCTCGGCAAAGCGGCCACCAATATGCGCCTGTTTATCTCTGGTTCTGCGCCCCTGCTTGCCAGCACCCATAGGGAGTGGCTGGCCCGCACCGGCCACACGATACTTGAGCGTTATGGCATGACTGAAACCAACATGAACACCTCCAACCCCTATAATGGGGAGCGCCGCGCCGGCACGGTTGGTTTCCCGCTTCCGGGGGTGGAGCTGCGTATTTCCGCCCCAAAAGGTGAGATCGGCGCCATTGAGGTGCGGGGTGACAACCTGTTTTCTGGCTATTGGAATATGCCCGAAAAAACCGCGGAAGATCTTCGGCCTGACGGATGGTTTATCACCGGAGACCTCGGCCAAATGGACGATGACGGCTATTTAACCATCGTTGGTCGCAGCAAAGACCTGATCATTTCGGGTGGCCTGAATGTTTATCCAAAGGATGTGGAAGCGGTTATTGATGCGCTGCCCGAGGTTTTGGAAAGCGCCGTTATTGGCCTGCCAGATGATGATATGGGCGAGCGAGTTATTGCTATTGTGGTGTTGAAATCGCCGATCACCAGCGACGCCATCCTCAAGACGGTCGGCAAAAAGCTGGCACGCTATAAATGCCCCCGCGAGGTTCGATTTATCAAAGAGCTTCCGCGTAATACTATGGGGAAAGTGCAGAAAAACGAGCTGCGCAAGGGCGGCTAAAGGTCTGGCCGCGCCCAGCGTTTGTGCAGCCAATACCATTGCTCTGGGTGGGCGCGCACCTGCGTGCTCAGGCTGTCATTTATCGCTTGGATCATCGCTAAAGGTTGGCCATGCACAATGGCTGGCTCTACAATCAATTGCACCTTACCTTGCGCATTAAGCGGCGCATAAACCGGCACCATCAGCGCCCCGGTTTTCACCGCCAGCGTTGCC
This sequence comes from Paracoccaceae bacterium, assembly GCA_002402045.2. GTDB lineage: Bacteria > Pseudomonadota > Alphaproteobacteria > Rhodobacterales > Rhodobacteraceae > UBA3077. The sequence continues at coordinate 6,237 of NVUX02000003.1, forward strand.
ATAATGGATGAGCTCAGCGCTGGTTTTCCCATAAAATCAAGCACCTTGCCCTCGTTTACCCGCTGGTCCAGAAGCACGGTAATAATGCCGCCCGCCTTCAGGTGTTTCAGCATTTTACGTGTGCCATTTAGCCCGGTCTGAAACAGCCCCGCGCCCCCTACGGCCATAGCCTTGGCAAAATGCCGCTCAAAAATCGGGTTTCCGGCCTCACGGTAAATCGAGGCGCTTGGCATGCCCGCCCGCGAGAGCATCACCCTGATTGCCTCCCATTCGCCAAAATGCCCCGAGACCACAATCACCGGCTTTCCAGCGGCCTGCGCCGCCTTGATCTCGGCAAAAGCCTCTGGGGCCATCTCTACGCCGCTCAGTTTTTCGTGGTAATCTTTGCTGTAAAATAGCACCATAAAGCCGCGGCCTATATGGCGGCTGATCCGCTGCAAAAACCCCTTTTGCGCGGCCATCTCCGGCAGCACCAGCGCCACATTGTCCTCAATCCGCCGCCGTAGGCTCGGCACATGCCGCAGCGCAAAGCCAATGACCGCCCCGCCAATAGTGACCCGCCACGCAAAGGGCAGGGGCCGCAGCGCCCATGGCAGCGCATAAATCAGCACCGCCTCAATGTAATGACGAAATTTTGTCTTGCGTTCCATACCCCCCTGTCTAATTCTTTTATCCAGCGGTGCCTACCGCGAAATTGAGAGGACACATGATAATTCTCGACATCTGGCGGTCTTATCGCAGCCTGCCGATCTGGGTGCAAATCTGGGTATTCGGTATTTTGGTGCCGGTTAACAGCGCCGCGGTTTTTTTCATCTTCCAGCCCTTCGGTGTCTGGGTGGCACTCCTCGCCATCGGCGCCATGCTTCCCAATATCGCCATCATGCTTTATGAGCGCGGCCTGTCAAAAATGATGGCCCTCCCGCATTTGCTGCCATGGAGCCTCCTCGTCTTCTGGCTTCTCATTGCCATGCCCCAAGGCAGCGCCACCTACATAGCTTATCTCTGGGTTCTGCTTGTCGTTGACACCATTTCCCTGGCCTTCGACATCCCCGACGCGCTGAAATGGCGCAAGGGCGACCGTCGCGTCGCGGGCAAATAAAAAACGCCCCGAAGGGCGCTTTTCTATTTCTTAATCGGGTTAATCATCATAACCATCTGTCGGCCTTCCATCTTGGGCATACTGTCGACCTTGCCAATCTCGGCCGCCGTCACATCTGTCGCAACCCGTTCAAGCAGCCTGCGCCCAAGGTTCAGGTGCGCCATCTCGCGGCCTCTAAACCGCAGGGTCACCTTACACTTGTCGCCATTTTCCAAAAACTTAAACACATTGCGCATTTTCACTTCATAATCATTGGTATCGGTGTTTGGCCGGAACTTAACTTCCTTAACCTCAACGATCTTCTGATTCTTGCGCGCTTCGTTGTCTTTTTTCTGCTGTTCATATTTGAACTTGCCAAAATCCATGATTTTGCAAACAGGTGGCTTAGCGTTGGGGGAAATCTCCACCAGATCAAGGCCAACTTCGTTAGCGAGCACCATGCCGCGCTCGGGCGTCACCACCCCGATGTTTTCACCTTCAGCGCCAATGAGGCGGATTTCGTCTGCGCGAATGCGCCCGTTGGCGCGGGGGCCAGTATCGCGCTGCGGAGGCGCGTTGTGAGGTCTGCGAGCTATGGGTCAAGTCCTTAAATTGTGATCATTATGGCCATATCGGCCTGTTCTAGGTATTGGCGGGAAATTTCGTGCGGGTCAAGGCCCAAGGCGCATATGCCGCCCTTATTGCAGGAAAAACCGCACTCTATCGGCCCGCCCCAGCGAATCAATCACTGAAACAGACACAAAACCGCCGCTTTCTACCGGCCACAGCATTTCCCGTTCATACTGCGCGGGCAATATCGCTTCGCCATTAATAATCCAGCTGAACGGCGGCGCGCCCCCTCTTAGCTTCAGCACAATCTCGGCCTGCGTTCCCGCATCAGATAACCCGAGGTCCACCGCGGCGCCATCGGGCGGAAAGGCAATTTCCGGCCGATTCGGGTCCACAAAATTTATGTCGCCGCGCGCCTGAAAATGCCGCAAGGGCAGGGGCAGGCTTTCCCCCACGCCCAACAGCACATAGGGCGGCGGGGCTGGCAGGGGCACAGGCCGGGCCCCCAGCCTTGAAAACGCCTCAAAAAGCAGCGGCGCCGCGTCTTTAATGCCCTGAAGCCCGGGCACAGAAGCCCCGTCTGGCCGCCCCATCCAAACCCCCATCACAAACCGCCCGTCAAAGCCAATGGCAAAAGCATCGCGATAGCCATAAGACGTGCCGGTTTTATAAGCGATCTGCCCAATCGCGCCCGTTTCCGGCGGTGGGGTTGCTGCCAAAATATCAGCCACCTGCCACGCCGCCCCCGGCAAAAGCAGCGGGTTCCCTCCAGCCTTGCCGCCCATGCCAGAAAGCACCACAGGCTCTCCGCCCCGCGCTATCCCCGCATAAAGCTGCACAAGGTCTTGCAACGAAAGCCCAATGCCTCCGAGCGCAATCGCCAGCCCCGGCGTGCTGCCCGCTGGCAGTTTTGGCACCAGCCCTGCGCGTCGTAACCGCGCCAAAAATTGCGCAGGCCCAATGGCATCCATCATCGCCACGGCCGGAATATTCAGCGAAAGCTGCAAAGCCGTCCGAATGCTCACCGTCCCCCTGAATTGCCGGTCAAAATTCTGCGGCTCGTAGTCGCGAAAGCGCATCGGGCGGTCGTCTATCATGGTTTCCGGCGTCGCCAGTCCATTCTCAAACCCAATGCCATAAATCAGCGGTTTTAGCGTTGATCCGGGAGATCGCACCGCCCGCGTCATATCCACAAAGCCATCCGCCCGCGCATTAAAAAGATCCGCCGCGCCCACCGTTGCCAAAATATCTCCGCTCTGGTGCTCGGCCAAAACAAGGGCCGCCGAAAGTCCGCTTTCCCGCGTTTCCATCGCATCCCGCAGCAGCTTTTCCAGCGCTTGTTGCAGCCCGCGGTCCAGCGTGGTTTCAAAAAGCCGTTGCGCAGGGTGTGCCGCTCTTAAAGCATCCGTATAATGCGGCGCCAATATCGGAAAGGAAATCCGCGCGTTTGGCACCTCCGCCCGCTTTCCCGCCGTGGCTTCGTCGGCTGGCAGCATGCCCGCCAAAACAGCCCTATCAAGCACGCGATCTCGCGCAATTTGCGCCGCCGCCGCATAGCGATCAGGGCGGCGAGAAGAGGGCGCTTGCGGCAGCGCAATCAGCAGCGCCGCCTCGGCGGGTGTCAGCCGCCTCGGTTCTTTGCCAAAATAGGTCAGCGTTGCCGCCCGCACGCCTTCAATGTTTCCGCCCATCGGCGCCAGCTGCATATACAGCCCCAAAACCTCGGCTTTGGAAAGCTGCCGCTCCAACGCCAGCGCCACTCGAATTTGCCGCAGCTTCGCCGCCCAGCGCCCGGTATCCCCATGCTCCAAAAGCCGCGCCACCTGCATTGTGAGGGTTGACCCCCCCGAAACAATCCGGCCGTTCAGCACAAATTGCTTAAACCCACGCAAAAGCGCCCAAGGGTCCACCCCCGCGTGGCTGTAAAACCGCTTATCCTCAAACGCGATCAGCATTTCAATGTAATGCGGGTCCACCTCGGCCAGCGCCACCGGCAGCCGCCACCGCCCGCTTTCCACCGTATACGCGCGCAGCAAATCCCCGTTGCGATCCAGCACTGTTACCGCGCTTTCCAGCTCCAAATCGGGCAATTCTGTGCGCGCAACCCAGTCATCCAGCACAATCAGCGCCGCCAGCGCCAGCAAAACCAGCGCCGAGAAATATCGCAATAATCGTTTCACTGCGCCGGAAGAATCGTAACCGTGCCCACAGCTGTTGTTGCCCGCAAGCTTGGCCGATACATATCCTCTACCAGCGCCGCTGGCTGCCTAAACACGCCCGGCGAAACCGCCCGCACAATATAGGCCATCTGTATCGCGTCCTTGCTGGTCCACGTAATCGCATTCAGGAACCGATCTTCACGAAATTCGCTCACCCCCGAATTGTCCAGCTGCAACCAGTCCAGCTTTCCAATATCACCCGAGCGCAGCAGGTTCGGGTTATCTATCTCAAATCCCGCCGCCAGCGGGTCCGAAATGATCAGCCGCCCGCGCCGTTCCTGCTCCGGTGTTACCCGCAAAATCGCTACATAGCGCTCATTTTGCACAAATTCAGTCGTCACATCCCCGTCCATCGTATAAAGCCACCGCTCTATCCGATAGCCGTTTTGCATCGCAGGTTCGTTAAATGCCGGTGCGCCCATGGTTGTCATCCGCCCAAAAGCCCGCGCGCCGTTATTTTGCACCACAATCGGCCCCGCGCTCAGCGTTTCCGCATCAAAATACACCATCGCTGGTCCCTCAATTAGCGTGCCATCTACGCTAAAGCCACCGCTGCTTTCAATCAAAGCCCGCGCCGCCATCAGCTGCCACAGCCGCTCTTGGCTAGAGTAATACCGCTTCGGCGTTTCCAGCCGCCGCGCCAGTGCCTCACGGTCCACAGCCGTGCTGCCCGCTTCCACGGCCAGCGCCAGCAGCGCCGCCATATCGCGCCGCTGAGAGCCATAATCCGAGCGGAACGCGCGGGTATCGTCCACCGCCCGCGCCACCTTGCTATAAGCCAGCGCAAACATAGCATCGGCCCGCACCTGATCTCCCACAAGCGCCAAGGCCCCGCCAAGCTGCGCCAGCGCCATCGGCGTGGCAAACTCTCCCGATTTCACATCGGCGTAATAGCGCAAATCGCCAATGCTGGCTTGCCCCTCACGGGCCAAAACATAAAGCGCATAAGCAATATCCTGCCCCGCATCCTCAAAATCTCCGGCATAATTCAGCTGGTTGCGCAGGTTCGCCATCGCTTGGCTAAACGCCCGGTCCGGCACCGCATAGCCCTCAGCCCGCGCACGGCTCAAAAATGCACTCGCAAAGGCATCCAGCCACAAATCGCCACTGCGCGGAGACCACTGCCCAAACGCGCCATTCGAGGCTTGGTTGGCCAGCACCTTATCAATCGCGCCCTCAACATGCGCCCGCACATCAAATGTCCCGTCTAGGTCCATTTCCTCTGCAATATCAGCCATATAAAGCAATGGCATCGCCCGTGAAATTTGCGTTTCCGTGTTGCCCCAAGGCGTGCGATCCAGCGCGTCCAGCATCCCCGCCACATCAAATCTGGCGAGCGGCCCCAGCGCAAAGCTCCCCGTGCCGCTCCCCGGTTGGAAATCAGCAAACACATTGTTATCAATCGTAAAGCTGCCCCCCTCGGCCAAAGGCGCGGTCAGCGCTCGAATTACCAGCGGGTCATTTGCCCGCACAGAGATCTTAAGCACCTGCTGAAATTTTATCCCCTCCGGCCCCGTCAGCGTAATCACAAGCTCAGCATCCCCAGCCGCACTAGATTGCAGCGGAAATTCCAGCGTTGCCTGCCCGCCAGCATCAATATCCAGCCCCGCTTCCGGAGAGCTGCTTTGCACCGCGCCGATGGTCGAAACCGCAACGGTATAAGCCCCCGAAGGCCCCTTCACATTGGCAATATCCACCCGCAATCGCGTCATGTCATGGGGCGCGATAAAGCGGGGAAGGGCGGTTGTTACCACCACAGGGTCGCGCACCAAAAGATCATATTCGGCCTCCCCAACAGCGGTGTCAGACCACACAACAGCCATCAACCGCACGGTGCCATTAAAGGCCGGAAGGTCAAATGTGGCCGTGGCATAGCCCTCGGCATCCACCTCAAGCGGTCCGCTAAAATAGGCGATCAGTTCTTCGGTTGGCGGCGGCGCATTTACCCGCGCCAAAGCCCCGTCACCACCCGAGCGCAGTAGCCCCGGCGTGCCTTGCATCCCGTCAATCAGCCGGCCGTAAATGTCGCGCAGCTCCATTCCGAGCCGCCGTTGGCCAAAGTAATGCCCCGTTGGGTCAGGGCTGTCAAAACCCGTCAGGTCCAAAATCCCTACATCCACCGCCGCAATGGTGGCATAAACAGGCCCGTCGCCCTCCACCTTAAGCCGAACATTAAGCGGCCCGCGAGGCAGCATCTCTTCTGGCATCTCAAAGCTGGCCGAAAGCTGCCGCGCGCTTGGGTCCGTTGGCGCATAGGCCAGCCCCACAGCCCGCGCAGGGTTGCGCCCCGCCGCCTCGTCCATCGGCTGAATGAGCGTGGCAATAATATAAGCCCCCGCGCCCCATTCCTCAGCTACAGGCACCTCAATCATGCTTTCCCCCACAGACACATCCACCGCCTGCATAGAGATCAGCCGGTCCGAAACCACCCGCACCAACACCTTGCCCGCATCCCGCGCCACAACCCGCAGCCGCGCCACATCGCCTATGTTATATGTCGCCTTATCCAGGCTCACATCCAGCACATCCGGCGTGTCAGAGCTAGCGTCGGCACTCCACCAGCCAGAGTTAAACGCAAACGAGCTTGCCGTATAAGCCCCATCTGTGTTCACCAACTTCAGCTCATAATGCCCCCAGTCAATCCGCGCGCCAATCCGCGCCACACCGTCCGCACTCAGGTCCACTTCACCACTGGCCACCCGCACGCGCCGCGTAATTGGCTCCCAGTTCCAGCGGCCATTATGCCTATACCAAGTATAGTGCCGCTCAACCCGTGAAAGCACCCAGCTTACGTTTGGCATGTCCGTGCGCGCGGCGGTCGCATCAATCGCGATCACCTCAAAAGCCGCCTCGGCCCCTTCGCGCAGCGCCCCGTCAAACAGTGGTTTAATGCCGATTCGAGGTCCGTCCGGCAGTATTTCACGCACAATCGTCCGCTCCACCGGTCGGCCAGAGCCATCAGCCATTCGCACAGTGGCCCGCATTTGTAATGGCTTGGTTACCGGCTCCATAGTTGGCAAGGTTAGCGACACCGTCAGCCGCCCGTTTTCATCCGTAACCGCCTCGCTCGAAATCCTCTCATAGCCATTAATAAACGGCTCATCAGCCAGCCCAAAACGATACCCCGCATAGGCCGAAATCCCCCGCGTTGTGGTCACCTCCACCTCGCCATTTATCTCCAGCCCGCCCGCGGGCGCCCCATAAAGGAAATCAGCTTGGATATTTAGCGATGGCCGCGCGGTTGGTCGCACCGCCCCTGCCGCCATTTCCAACGTAAAATCAATACGTTCCGGCACAAAGTCCTCCACCAAAAACCGCATGGTTTTCAGGCTGGCCTCATCAGGGTCGGCAAAAATGCTCAGCGTCCAGGTGCCCCGCATAGCGCCATTCGAAAGCCCATGCTCAAACACCCGCCCTCCCGCGCCTGCATCCACCAAAACACTCCGGCTGGCCTCCACCCCGTCGGGCCGATAAAGGATCGCCGTTAGGGGCAGCCCCGTTGTCGCATCCACCCGCGCATCTCGCGCCAATATGGTTGCAAAAACCGTCTCTCCGGGCCGATACGCCCCGCGCTCAAAGCTGGCAAAAATGTCGATTTTTTGTGGCGATTCCCGCCCTGAAACCCCACGGTCCGATAGGTCCATCGCCGCCTCGTTCAGGTCTATAAAAGCAAAATCCCCGCTGGCACTGAGCAGCTGCAATATCGCAGGGCTGTTGCCCCCCTCGCCACTGGTATACCCCGCCGGAATATGCGCATATCCCGCCGCGTCACTCACCGCCTCAAATAGCACTTCATTATTGCTTGCCACCAGCCGCGCCGTCACACCGCCAAGCGCCTCGGCACTGCGCAAAGACCTTACAAATACATGCAGCCCATCGGCCCCCAGCATGGTTTCCACGCCCAAATCGGTCACAATAAACCACTGCGTCGCGGCTTCCTCCCATGCATCATCACTGCCCGAAATCCGCGCTGTCATCGCATAAATTCCCGGCTCAAAATCCTTAATCGCCGAGGATAAGGGCAGGGCGGTAATCACATCACGGTTCAGCTCATTGCCAACCTCGCCAATCCCGCTCCACACTTCCTCGCCACGCTCATTCGCAATATCGCTCTCGGAATACTGGTCCAGATTCTCACCCAAAATGCCATAAAACGCGGTTGGCACAAGGTTGCGCTCACCAACCCGAAAGAGCCGCAGCTCCACCTCGCTGGCATTTACCGTCACCACCGGAATCGCCGGATTATCGCTCATCGGCAACACATAAGACCGGCCAATAAAATGCACGCCGGCATCCCGATCCCGCACATAGGTTGAAATCTGCGCCGATTTCACCAAAACTTCGCCGCTGGCTGCTGGCAGCCCCGCGCGTAGCTTAATCACATAAGTCTGCCCGTGGACCACCCCGTCAAAGCAAAGCTGAGCCCCCTCGGCCTCTACCGGAAGGTTGGCCGCCGTGCGCACAAAGCTGGCATAATCAACGCCAAGCTCCACCAAATCTTCGTTGAAATTCACGCAAACCCGAGGCCGCTCGGCGTTGTTATCCACCTGCGTATCCACCACCCGAAAGCCAAAAAGCCCGATCGCCCGCTCAAGCGCCGCTTCGGTGCTTGCCCGCGCATCCAGGCTCTGGGCCAGCCGCAAAGCATCAATAGAGCGCCGCCCATCGCCCGCAGTTTCCATCAGTTGCGCCAAAAGCACCATGGCCGTGGCCCGCTCACCATTTGCTCCACTGCGCAAATAAGCGTTCACAGCGGCATCCCGTGCGAGGCTGCGCATCGTGCTCGCCCGTTGGCGATCCTCAGTGGAAATTCTATTCGCCAAAGTCGCCAGCGATAGCCAGTTTTCTGACTGGTCATCAAAGCTCAGCATTTGTGCGGCATAGGTTAAAGCATTGCCGTAATCTTTTGCGGCCATCGCGCCGCCAAAGCGCAGCTCAAGCTCGCTCATGCCCGCGTCATTTACCGGATACTGCCGCCCAATTCGGGCCGCCCGCCGCGTGGCTCGCATCAAATACCCATCCGGCAAAAACGTAAGATCTTCTTGCCGCAAAACCCCGCGCGCCATCAGCGCTGAAGGGGCATTTACGATCTCCATAGAGATCGCCCCGCTGAAAAAGCTCCGCTCCCCCGCGCTGTCCTTTAAAAAGCATGCCCCTTTTATTTGGTTAAAGGTCAGCGCCGCACAACTGGCATCCTCAAGGCAGGCTGTTTCGCAAATATCCAGCGTTGTGTCTAAAATTGTCCGAATATCACCGCCGTAAAGGTCCGTGCTTTCAAAAGCTGCGCTATGGCGCTCGGGAATCGGGCTTTCTTGGGAAAGGGCTGGAAAGGCAATAGAAATCAATACGATGGCAGCGGGAAAACGGAAAATTGACATAAAAAATCTCATAATTGTGGTTTTAATGCCGCAACTATAGCAGGATTTCCCGCGCCAAGTGTAAATTTTTTAGCGCTCACCGACCTCAAGTGCCCGCAATGCGTTTATCTGATAATCCCAGCGCAAAACACCTTCAATTTCGGGCAAATTGGCAAAAATAAGCGAGGCCTCAAAGGCGCGCAGCTGGCCCGGAGGGGCGCTCAAACGCGCTTCTTTAGAATCTTCACCAATGATAAAACACTCCGTCAGCGGCGTGTCTTCTGTCGGGCAATCATAGAGCTTCACATCAAAGCGTATGCCGGTAAGCGCATAGGTCGGTGAATTATTGATAACCCGCCCCTTAAGCTTGGTCACCCGTGGGTTCAGCGCGATATCCACGTCTTCAATCGTGATTTCGCTCACCGCAATCCGGTTCATCTCCTCTTCGGGGACCGAAGGCGCGGTGATGGTATAATATAGCAGCCCGCCGATCAGCACCGTAGCAATAATCGTGCCCGCAATCCGCATTTCGGGCAGGCGAAACAGCACATAAATATAAAGGGACAGGACTACAAAAATTTCAATAACAGCCACGGTATACCCTCAAAGTTTGTGCTTATCACACTTAGTCATTCTCATCCCACATTACCAGAGCTAGCGATAGCCCTCGGGGTTGGCCGCCTGCCAACGCCAATGGTCCTCACACATTTTGGCAAGGTCAAATTCCGCTTCCCAGCCGAGCATTTCCTTGGCCTTGGTCGCATCTGCGCAATAAATCGTCACATCCCCCGCGCGCCTTGGCGCCACCTGCGCCGCAATCTTAAAGCCACACGCCGCCTCCCATGCCGCATGCACATCTTTCACACTCGCGCCGTGCCCCGTGCCAAGGTTTACCACTGGCGTTTCGTTATCCACAGCCTTGCTGCCCAGCAAATAATCAATCGCTTTCACATGCCCGCGCGCAAGGTCCATCACATGGATATAATCCCTAATCGCCGTGCCGTCCGGCGTGTCATAATCATCTCCAAATATGTTCAAAATCTTCCGCCGCCCTGTCGCCACCTGTGCGATAAATGGGAACAGGTTATCCGGAAACCCCAGCGGGTCTTCCCCGATTTGCCCAGATGTATGCGCCCCCACGGGGTTGAAATACCGCAAAACCAACGAGCGCCATCCCGGCCCGACACTGGTGATATCGGTCAATATTTGCTCCACCATCAGCTTGGTTTTGCCATACGGGTTCACCGGCCCCGTGGGCACATGCTCGTCCATCGGCATGGTTTCGGGCGCGGGCTCACCATATACCGTGGCCGATGATGAAAACACGCCGTGCTTCACCCCATGCCGCAGCATGGCGTTAAAAAGGCAGGTGCTCCCCGCTACATTTACATCATAATAACGCTCGGGGTGGCTCACAGATTCCCCCACCGCCTTTAGCCCTGCAAGGTGAATAACCGCAGCAATATCATGGGCTTCAAACAGCGCATCCAGCGCCGCCCCGTCCCGAATATCCCCCTCGATAAATACAGGCGCCCCATTAGACATCCGCCCAACTCGCTCAATAGATTTCACCGAGGAATTGGACAGATTGTCAAAAACCACAACCTCATAGCCGCTGTTCAGCAGCTCCAGCACTACATGGCTACCAATAAATCCGGCCCCGCCGGTGGCTAGTATTTTAGGCATTTAAAATCTCCGAAAAGGGCAGGGGCCTTAAGCCCCCTTTAATATTTCCACCAGCCGAACGGCCTCGGCCGCCGCATCCTCGGCCTGCCAAACCTCATCACCAAAATTCACAAAATCCACGTGGTCGCGCACCGCGCGCAGGCTCTCATCATCTAAGCCGCCCTCGGCCACCACCGGCACCTCGATCATCTCGCTCCACCACTGAAACAGGGTCGCATCGGCGCGCGCCCCATCACCAAGCCCGCCCATATCACCCACCGGCCCAAAGCTAATATAATCCACACCGATCTCGGAGGCCGTCATGCCCGCATGCTTAGAGCTGCCGCAATACGCCCCCACAATCGCATCATCCCCGAGCAATTTTCGCGCCTCGCGCACATGCCGCGATGAGCTTACCAAATGAACGCCGTCTAGCCCGTGTTTTTCGACCATCAAAAAATGGTTATCCACCACGACAGCCACCTCAAACCTATGGCAAATTTCCCGAAGCTGATCGGCGGCTTTACCAAGCATGCCTGCATCGGTGGTCGCCAGCGCAATACGCACACAGGCCACCGGCACCGCCGCCAGCACCGCCTCAAGCCGAGGCTTAAAGCTTTCCAAATCAAATTCAGTCGGGGTAGTCAGATAAATCTGCGCAAAATCGTCTTCAGGCATGGTTTTCCCTTTTGGTTCACGTCTTTTAGCGCGCATTTGGATCAAGGGAAAGCATCAAGCCAAATTATTCAGGCCGTTGGCGCAAATATTAATCACGGCACGCTGGCTGCACCAATTCAGGCTTGAAACCCCGGTACCCAACCAGCCTTCGCCATATGAAAGCCCTCAAAATGGAAGGCTGGAGATACCGTGCAGCTCACCAAGGTGTAATCCCCCATGCTGTGCGCCGCCTGCCAATGTTGTATGGGTACAATCATTTGCGCCTGTTGCCCCGCCAAAATATCCGGCCCCAGAATGGTTTCCACCACTGGCCCCGCGTCAACCGCCGCCGTAGTCAGCACCAAAGGTGCCCCCGCATGAAAATGCCAAATCTCGGTGGCATCAATCCTGTGCCAATGAGAGCGCTGCCCCGCCTCAAGCAGATAATAAATAGCGCTCCCCGAAGGCCGCCCCTCGCCCTCGGCAAGCCAAGTTTGCCGATACCACCCGCCCTCGGGGTGGGGCGCGAGGTTCAGGTGCTCGATAATGGCTTTTGCGGCGGTCATTTTTGGGCACTTCTTCCAAAGGTTGGTGTTTTCTTGCTCAACAACTCGAAAATCAGTAAATGCACCTCGCTTTTGGAGCACTCTGATTTTACTGTCTTTGCAAGCTAACTCAACAGATTTAACGCAAACCTCTGGATCTGCCCCGACGTAGACGTTTACAAGTTCAAGTGTTTCGTCCCACTCCCAGAAATGACTATTCTTTTCATTCGTAGTGCTACCGTTCAAATTCAGGAGGAGCCGCGTCTCTTCTTCGTAAGCCCAATCTAGTTCTTTGGTTGCACAAAGTCGAATTAGTTCAGAGTGGTTTTTCCCAATGAGCGTGGAGATACATTCAGGGGGTTTTCCTTTAAAAAACTGACGATTTTTGGTGTAATTAACATTTAAGAAATCCGTGCTCTTCGCAGATTTTCTCTTATTAAAGACAAGGCATGCGCCACGGTTCCTGTCGGCGTAGTGCGCCCACATTAGTGGCGAATAGTGATGTCGTGAAAAGCAAATCAGACCGAATATTTTGTCTTGCTCTAGAGCCCAATCCCGTAGCACTTTTCGATCTGTTTTCCGCTTCGGCAGTTTTTTGTGCTTGGGGATTTTATGGTTCCCCAGCTCATGGATATCATTGCATGATGAAAATCTAGAAACCTTCAGCCGCTTTTTTTGCAGTGTTTCAATTAAGTATTTAGCAGGCATAAAGTAGCAAAGCTGATCGGGCATATATCAATCCTAAAATAAAAGCCTCGCCATTTGGCGAGGCTTTTATGGGTTGGTCAAGCGATTTCAATAAACCTGCCAATGTTGATCTGACACGTGCCTGCGCCCAATGCAGCCTGCTACCCGCCGTTTTCAACCATCGCTTTCACTTTCACAGCCTTCTCGAAATGTTCAAGCTGGTCGGTTTTCACCCCCCTCCGCGGCCTCAAAAAGCAGCGCAGGGGTGTCATTCTTGTTTTTGAAAAACGCATAAAACGACGAGCCAACGTTGGGGCCTTTTTGCGCGATTTTGGTGTCGCAGACCTCAATGACGGTTTGACGTAAAGCTGGATTCATTAGCGTTTTAGAATGGAGCGGCCAGCAAAAATGCCTGTTTCGCCAAGCTCTTCTTCGATCCGAATTAGCTGGTTATACTTCGCCAAACGGTCCGAACGGCTGAGTGATCCGGTTTTGATCTGCCCGCAATTTGTGGCCACAGCAAGGTCGGCAATTGTGGTGTCTTCGGTCTCGCCAGAGCGATGTGACATCACGGCCGTCATCCCCGCCCGATGTGCCATATCAACGGCGTTCAGGGTTTCTGTCAGCGTGCCGATCTGGTTGACTTTAATCAGGATAGAGTTCGCTGAGCCTTCCTCAATCCCGCGCGCCAGCCGCTCGGTATTGGTCACAAACAGGTCGTCGCCCACAAGCTGGCATTTGCTGCCAATTTTCTCATTAAGCAGCGCCCAGCCAGCCCAGTCATCCTCGTCCATACCATCTTCAATAGAGATAATCGGATAGGCGTCGACCAGCGCCGCCAAATAGTCAGCATTTTCAGCAGATGTGAGCTTTTTTCCTTCGCCCTTCATATCATAAATACCATCTGTATAATATTCAGACGCTGCGCAATCGAGCGCGAGAAATACATCTTCGCCAGCTTTATAGCCAGCCAGCTCGATTGATTTCATAATGAAATCAAGCGCGTCTGTGGCGCTAGACAGGTTAGGCGCAAAGCCGCCTTCATCGCCGATAGAGGTGTTTAGCCCCGCTTTTGACAGCTCTTTTTTCAGCACATGGAAAATTTCCGCCCCTATGCGCACAGCCTCAGATAGGCTTTCAGCGCCCACAGGCATCACCATAAACTCTTGAATATCAATCGGGTTATCGGCGTGCTCGCCACCATTGATGATGTTCATCATCGGAACGGGCAGGGTGCGCGCGCTTGTACCGCCAACATAGCGATAAAGCGGCATGCCCAGATGCTCGGCGGCCGCCTTGGCTACCGCCAAAGACACACCCAAAATCGCATTCGCCCCAAGGCGCGATTTGTTCGGCGTGCCGTCTAGCTCACATAAAAGCAGGTCGATCCCGACCTGATCCGTGGCATCTATGCCAATCAGTTCTTCGGCAATCTCGCCGTTCACCGCGTCCACTGCTTTCAGCACGCCCTTGCCGCCGTAGCGGCCCATGTCGCCATCGCGCAATTCATGCGCTTCATGTGCGCCGGTCGAGGCCCCGCTTGGTACCGCAGCCCGCCCCCGTGCACCATCTTCAAGGTAAATATCCACCTCCACCGTCGGGAATCCCCGGCTGTCCAGAATTTCGCGGGCGATGACGTCAACAATGGCGCTCATAGGTATTTCCTCAGGCTGCTTGGGTTGTTGTTGCGCGCTATGTATACCGTGCAAAGCCGGAATTAAAGCGCTTTTCGGGCTTTGCGCTCGCGATAGATTGTAAATAGCCCCGAGCCGATGATGATGGACGCGCCCAGCAATGTATAAAAATCAAGTACTTCGCCAAAGACCACAACACCGATCATCATGGCAAATACCAGCCGGATATATCGGTAGGGGGTCACAACCCCTACTTCGCCAATTCGCATGGCCGCGACGATCATATAATAGCCCACGCCCCCCACAATGAGGGCGGCGGCAATAATCCCTGATTGCGCCACGTTTGGCAGCACAGGTGGCCCCTCAAACAAACCAATCACTAGCCCTGCCGGAACGACGATGCCAAAGCCGTAAGCTGATAGCACCATGCTGGAAACTCGGCTAGGCATTGCCCGCGTGGCCAAATCCCTAATCGAAAGGCCGATCACGCCTTGCACCGCAAAGAGTGAGGCGGGCTGGAAGCCCTCTAGCCCCGGCCTAATCACAATCAGCACCCCGATAAAGCCAGCCCCGATCGCAATCCACCGCCGCCAGCCCACCGCTTGCTTTAGAAATATTGCTGCCCCCAACGCCACGGCTAAAGGCGTAGCCTGCAAAATGGCCGAAGCGCTTGAAAGCGGAGTTAGCACCACCGCCAGCACATAGCCCGATGTGCCAAGAATTTCGCCAAAATTGCGCAATAAAAATGGACGGAGCAGCAAATCGCGGCTAAATACCTGCTTGCCTTGCCGTTTGGCAATGAACGCAAATATCGCAAAGCCGCCAAGGCCTAGAAGTACCAGTATCTGGCCCGTGCCCATACCCGCCGAAAGCGTTTTTATAAAAGCATCCTCCACAGCAAACAGTGCCATAGAGCTGATCATCAACGTGATGCCGATCAGGTTATCGGAATATTTCATCTGCGCTCCCGCCCCTGCGGGGGCTCGTTACTTTTTCAAAGGCACCCCATAAAGCTCCAGCTTATGCCCGCGTAGCTCATAGCCGAGCTTCTCCGCGATTCGCTCTTGCAGCGCTTCAATCTCGGGGTCACAAAACTCAATAACCGCCCCAGTCTGGATGTCAAATAAATGATCGTGATGTTCTCTATCAGCATCCTCGTAGCGGGCCCGCCCGTCACCAAATTCATGCCGCTCCAAAATGCTGGTTTCTTCAAATAGCTTTACAGTGCGATAAACCGTGGCAAGGCTGATTTTGGGGTCGACCTTGCTGGCGCGCAGGTAAATTTCCTCCACATCTGGGTGGTCAGCGCAGCCCTCTAGCACACGGGCAATCACCCGCCGCTGGTCTGTCATCCGCAGGCCGTTAGCCTCACATCGTGCAATTATGGAGTCGTGTGTCATGCCTTTGCCACCTTTTGGGGCCATCTTATAAGATGGCGCGGGCAGGGGGAACCCATATCCTTAGTGGTTTACTAATTCTATCCGCAAATCATCCAGCTGCAAGCCGGGCCCGCGCCTTCGACAATT
This sequence comes from Paracoccaceae bacterium, assembly GCA_002402045.2. Lineage (GTDB taxonomy): Bacteria > Pseudomonadota > Alphaproteobacteria > Rhodobacterales > Rhodobacteraceae > UBA3077. The sequence continues at coordinate 22,175 of NVUX02000003.1, forward strand.
TTTAGACACTCGCTATTTGGTTGAATTTTGGCGCTATACATTTTATAAGTTAAAAAAGTCTTAACAATTCCATTTTTGAGGAACCAAAAAAATGAAAAAACACCTCTTGTTAGCGAGCGCTCTTACAATAGCGCTTTCTGTATCCGCCAATGCCGGCGGCTTTGATGCGTTTGCACCTGACGCGGTTATGACTGTGCCGGCAGAGCCAGCCGGAACCGATTGGTCCGGGTTTTACGGTGGTGCAAATGTCGGTTTTGCCAGCGGAAATATTGCCAATGGCAACGCAAGTGACGACTTGGCCGACAACACCCTTTTCGGAGTGTTTGCGGGCTATAATATGCAGCGCGGCAACATGGTCTTTGGTGGCGAGATTGATTACGCCATCACCCCCGTTGAGTTTGCCAATTTTTCGGTCACGCTGGATGAAATCGTTGATGCCAAAGCGCGGGTTGGCTATGCGTTCGGAAATGCGCTGGTCTATGGTGTTCTTGGGTATTCCTTTGCAAATTTGAATGAACTCGCCGATCACGCATCCCTATCCGGGGTGAGTTTTGGCGCAGGTGTGGATTATAAAATTGGTAGCCGATATTTTGTTGGGGCTGAGTATTTGGCACGCAGTTTTAGCGGTGATTTTGTCGTGACCCCCGGTCCGGGCACTGCTTTTTCTAACCAAATCGTATCTACAGTTAAGCTTCGGGCCGGCATTTCATTCTAAGGTTTTTATCTGTTGTTATGGCCGCTTTTCTATTGTGAAAGCGGCCATTTATTTTGGGCGCTTAGCCACACCTGTTGCGCCGATACGCATTTCACCGTGCGCTCCCTTCATCACATTTTCATAAAATTTGCGTAAATTCCCATACATGCCTAAGCGGGCCAGCAATGGTCCGGGAGCGGATTGTGTCGGGCATTTTATAATCAACGCGCATAGCAGTCTGCCAAAAAATGGGCGTGCCGTGCGAGAGACGCCTTGTTTACTTTAGCGGTGTAAAAGCCCGGCTTGCCAAAGTCGGTGCTGCGAAAAGCAGGCAACGGCCAAGGCAAGGCGTGGCAATAACCGGCACAATCCCCTCCAAAACCTCAGCGCACCTCCCGCTGAAAACCAGAGGCTTTAGGCGCTTCAAGAGAAATATGGACAGGCCGCATAATGCGGCCTCCTTTCGTGTGCCGAAAGCCCCCATACGCCCTGCGGGCGGCTTTTTTATGAAGGATAAAAAATGCGCGTGCGGGCGCGGTGGCGGCGCGGCAAATGCAGTGCTGTTTGGCGAGGTTGCACGCGCGCCGCGCTGAGGTCTCGGCGCGTTTTGCAGCGGGCAAAAAGGTTGCAGAGCGGCGCGGGAAATATCTTGCCAAACATACAACGCCAGACGCGCCGCATGTTTGACTTAAAGCAGCTCCTGCTCACGGTCCAACCGCTTGGCCAAAGGCGCGATCGTTAGCCCCTGAACGATAATACTGAACAGCACCACGATATAGGTGATCGACAGGATCAACGGCTTATATTCGTTATCCGGCACCGAAAGCGCCAGCGCCACCGAGATGCCACCTTTCAGCCCGCCCCATGTCATGATCGGAATCACATCACGGCGATATTTTTTCCAGCGAGACAGCATAAATATCGGCACAGCCACGGCCGCTAGCCGTGCTGTCAGCGATAGGAATATCCCGAAAATACCCGCCATTATCATGTCTTGGTTAAAGGCAATCGCAAACACCTCAACCCCGATGAGCAGGAACAAAAGCGCGTTCAAAATTTCGTCGATCAGCTTCCAAAACGCGTTCAGATACTCCCGCGTAATCGCGCTCATCCCGTGCTTCATCCCCACGTCTCCAATTAGCAGTCCAGCAACCACAGCCATTATTGGCCCTGAAACGCCGAGCAAAACTGCTAACTGATAGCCACCAAAGGCCAGCCCGAGCGAGAGCAGCACTTCCAGCGGGTAATCGTCTATTCGCTTCATCATTTGAAACACGACCCAGCCCAGCACAAAGCCCAGCAATGCGCCGCCAAAAGCCTCTTTGACAAACAGGAACAGCGCCGCGCCCACGCTGGCATCAATATGGGCCTCGCTCGGAAAGGCGAGGCCAATCAGAAACAGAAAAACCACATAGCCAACGCCATCATTAAACAGGCTTTCCCCCGCGATTTGCGTTTCCAAAGACTTGCGCAAATTAGCTTCGCGCAGCACGCCCAGCACCGCCACAGGGTCGGTTGGCGAGATGAGCGCCCCAAAAATAAGCGCGATCAAAAGCGGCACGCCCATCACAAAATAAAGCCCCAATCCGGCAATCGCGGTTGATATCGCAATCCCGATCGTCGCCATCAGCGCCACGGTCCAAGCTTGCTCCCTCAGCTCCGAAAGGTTCACATGCAGCGCGCCGGCAAATAGCAGCAGCCCCAGCATGCCTTCCAGTAAAGTGTCCGAAAATTCAAGGCTTTCCACGCCGCCCTTAATGGTGGCAGACAAGCCAAGTTCTGGCATGAAAACATCCAGCACCATCACGCTAAGCGAGGCTATGAGCGCGACCACCAATATCCCGATCGAGGCCGGTAGCTTCAGAAAGAAATAGTTGATGCTGCCAAAAAGGCCGGCCAGCACGATCATCAATGAGGCGATTTGTAGGGCGGTCATAGTCACTCCAATTTGTTTTCCCCGAGGCATACCACAGATTGTCGGAATTCAAATAAAAAACCGCGCCCAAACAGGGGCGCGGTAAAGTGGCTCTAGATGAATACACTCATCTAGAGCGGGGAGTTAGAATGGCTTAGCCGTCGAAATCAACACGCTCGACCAACCGAAGGGCCGCGCCACGAAGACGGGCAATATCGGTTAGGGCACTTGGGTCGGCCGTAAATTCGCCCCAGCTTGCAACCAAAGCGCTCGGCGCAACACTATCCACCAGCGGATACTCAAAATTGGCTTCAGCATAAAGCGTTTGCGCAATGTCACCCGTCAGGAATTCCATTAACAAAACAGCGTTTTCCTTGTTGGGAGCCGAAGTGGTCATGGCCATGCCAGAAAGGTTAACATGTGTGCCAAGATCATTGAGCGTTGGGAAAATGAGATTCACTGACGTCGCCCAAGGGATCTGCTCTGGGTCGGCCAGCATTTTGCCCATGTAATAGGTGTTGCCAATGGCGATATCACATTCGCCAGCCCAAATGGCTTTCACTTGGGCGCGGTCATTGCCTTGCGGAGAGCGGGCCAAGTTGGCCTTATAGCCTTCAAGCCAAGCAATCGTGTCCTCTTCGCCATGCTGCAAAAGATAGGCGGCTGTAAGCGCGATGTTATAATTATGGGTGCCGGAGCGTACACAAATGCGGCCAGCCCATTCTGGGTCTGCCAACTGCTCATAGCTGGTAATTTCGCCTTCAGCTACGCGCTCTTTTGAGGCGTAAATAATGCGGGCGCGAGATGTGAGGCCAAACCACTGGTTGCCTGCATCGCGGTAAGATGCCGGGATGTTGCCATTGATAACGCCAGACTCAACAGCCTGCGTAAGCCCTGCCTGTACCATGGCATCAAGATTGGCGATATCGGTGGTCAGGATAACATCGGCAGGGGAGCGTTCACCTTCCGCGCGGAGCCGCTCAAGCATACCACTTTTAAGGAACACCACATTGGTGGCAATACCTGTTTCGGCGGTAAACGCGGCCAAGATCGGATCAATCAGCTCAGGCTGGCGGGAAGAATAAATGTTTACATCCTGAGCCGTGGCCGTAAAGGCTGCGGCGGTCATCAGGGTGGCAAGAACGATGTGTTTCATCAAGGGCTCCAGTTGTTTTGGTGCCCCTCCTTAACCCGAGTAATTTACTCGAGTCAATACCTGAGTAAAATGTTTTTCAAGTTTTCTCGGCCCGCTTTACGGCATCCCAAAGCGCATCCATTTCCGCGAGGTCCGAGTCCTGCGGGGCTTTGCCTTTGGCCTTTAGGGCGGCTTCAACCGCATTAAAACGGCGGGTAAATTTGGCATTGGCTTTACGGAGGGCTTCCTCTGGCTGCACGCCCAAGTGCCGCCCAAGGTTTGCCATCACAAACAGCAAATCGCCAAATTCTTCCTCAACTTCGGCTTGGGTCAGGCTTTCTTTGGCCTCCACCAATTCAGCCGATTCTTCCTTGATCTTATCCAGCACCTGCACCGTTTCCGGCCAATCAAACCCAACCCTCGCCGCACGGTTTTGCAGCTTTAGCGCACGGGTCAGGGCAGGGAGGTTGCCCGCAATGCCATCAAGCACAAAGGCCGGCGCACCGCGCTCCTTGGCCTTGATCTCTTCCCAATCCTTAAGCTGCTGCGCCGCTGATTTATCACGATTCTCATCGCCAAAAACATGGGGGTGTCGCGCAATCATCTTGTCCGAAATCGCCTGCACCACGGTGTCAAAATCAAATTTTCCACCTTCTTCCGCCATTTGCGCGTGGTAAATTGTGTTGAGCAATAGGTCACCCAATTCGCCGGGCAACTCGTCCCAAGCCTCGCGCTCAATCGCGTCGGCCACCTCATAGGCCTCCTCAATTGTATAGGGCGCGATGCTTTTGAAGTCCTGCTCAATGTCCCATGGGCAGCCGGTTTTGGGGTCCCGCAAGCGCCGCATAATTTCGAGCAGGCGCTCTATGCCATTGCTGCGGTCATAAATAATATCGTCTGAGCTCATCGGGTTACCATCAGCTTTTCAAGTCCGTGAAAGTGGTAACGGTCGGCATAAATAGGCGTTTCTGCCAGTGTCAAATTCGGGCAGGCGGCCAGCAGTATCGGCATCGAATTCAGCATTTCCATGCGGGCCAAAGGCGCACCGATGCAAAAGTGCAGGCCCGCGCCAAAGGCCAGTTGACGGGCGTTTTTTCGGGTTGGGATAAAGGTGGCTGGCTGCTCAAAAACCGCTGGGTCTCGGTTGGCGGCGGCCAGCAAAAGCCCCACTTGCTCGCCCCGTTTAAAGGCGTGTCCGGCCACGGTTACATCTTCCAGCGCATAGCGGGTAAACATGTGCAGCGGCGGGTCAAACCGGATGGTTTCCTCGATAATACCAAGGTTTTCTTTTTCATCATCGCCAAAGCGAACGCCCGTTTCCAGTAGGGCCTTAACCCCGTTGGCAATGCCGTGAACGGTAGCTTCATGCCCAGCATTTAGCAAAAGAATACATGTGGTTATCAGCTCATCTTCTGTCAGCTTTTCCCCCTCATCCCGCGCGCTGATAAGCTCTGAAATCAGGTCATCCTTCGGGGCTTTACGCCGCTCGGCCACAAAGCCTCTAATGTAATCCATAAAGGCAACGGTGGCGGCTTCTGTCCGGTCTTCCAGCGCACGATTTCGGCGCGCTTGATAAATGGCCACCATATCGTGCGACCACAGCAGCAGCTGCGGGGCCATGTCCTCTGGCACGCCGAGCAGGCGGCAAATTACGGTGACCGGAATCACCTCGGCAAAGGCGGGCAAAAGGTCAAATTCGCCATCGGGGAAATTCGCGACCAAATCGCGGCTAAGCGCCTGAACTTGCGGGGCCATTTCCTTAATGCGCCGGTTGGTGAAGGCCTTTGTGAGCAAGCTGCGAATGCGGGTGTGGCTTGGCGGCTCAATGCCCAGAATGGACCGGCTTTCAAAAGCATAAAATTCGCGCAAATGGCTTGGGATTTTGGGGGCGAGATCCTCTGGCAATTCAGAGGCAAAGCGGCGGTCTCGTAGCAAATCATTTACGACAGCATGTTGCGCGGAACATAAAAAACCGAAGTCATCCCAGTGGAATAGGGCGCCTTCCTCACGCATCCGATCATAGGCTGGATAGGGGTTTTGCACAAAAGCTGCGTCTAGCGGGGATTGCGATATCATCTTGCCTCCAAGGCTTGCTCAAGGTCGGCGATCAGGTCGTCGACTGATTCAATACCGATGCTTAGGCGGAGCAGGTTTTCAGGGATTCCACGGCCAGCACCTGCCACGGTGCGCCGGTGCTCGATCAGGCTTTCGACCCCGCCAAGTGAGGTGGCCGGAATGAAAATCCGGCAGGCTTTAGCCGCCGCCAAAGCGCGCCCCTCAGCGCCATTCAGCAACAACGACATCATGCCACCAAAGCCGCCAGTCATTTGCCGCGTGGCAACGTCATAGCCGGGGTGGCTGGGTAATCCCGGATACAAAACCCGCTCTACAGCGGGGTGGTTTTCAAAGTGGCGCGCAAGGGCCATCGCGTTATCAGACGTCTGATTATAGCGCACAAAAAGCGTGCGCAGCCCGCGGATAAGCAGCCATGCCTCAAACCCCGGCAAAACTGTGCCCTGAAAGCCGCGCACGCGCAAAACCTCGTCCCATATCTCAAGGCCTTCGCGGGCAGAAAGCACACCCGCCGTCAGGTCTGAGTGGCCGTTCAGGTATTTGGTTGCCGAGTGAAACGAGATATCCGCGCCCAGCGCGAGGGGCCGCGTTGTGCAGGGCGGCGCTGCGGTGCTGTCGCACATCAAAATCGCACCAGCGGCATGGGCGAGGGCAGCAGCGGTCGCAATATCAGTGATAGACCAATCACCATTGGCGGGGGTTTCTATCCAGACCAGCTTGGTTTTTCCGGGCGTTATCGCGGCTTCCAGCGAGGCCAAATTTCCAGCCTCAAAGCTATCAAACCCAATAACCCCACGCGAGGCTTGCCGGTTCAGCCAATCAAGCCCCACATGATACATCATCGATTGCGCCACCACATGGGCGCCCATTGGCAAGGCCTCAAGCACCGCCACCGTGGCCGACATGCCGGAGTTAAACAGCATCGCCATATCACCGCCCTCAAGCTCGGCAATTATCTGCTCGCCTTGCGTGGTGGTTGGGGAGCCATAGCGGCTATAAATATACCCGTCTCGCTTTTCGTAATTCTCATCTCGCGCGAAGGTAGAGGCGCTGTGCATCGGCGGCACAACGGCACCGCTATCGCGGTCCAGCATATGCAGCGCCTGCGCGGCTTGAGTTTGCGGCGACAGGCTGTTGCGCTTCATTTAGTCGTTGCCTCGATATGGTTCTACATATTGCAGCGCCATGTCCCACGGAAAGAATATCCATGTATCTTGAGAAACCTCAGTGATGAAAGTGTCCACCATCGGGCGGCCCATGGGCTTGGCATAAACCGTGGCAATATGGGCCTTGGGGTAGCGAGCTTTAACAACCTCAAGGGTTTTGCCTGTGTCCACCAGATCGTCGATAATCAGAATGCCTTCGCCATCGCCAATAATATCAGCATCGGGGGCCTTCAAAACTATCGCTTCAGATTGCGCTTTATGGTCATAGCTTTTGATGCTGATGGTATCCACGGTGCGGATATCCAGCTCGCGCGCAATAATCATGGCCGGAGCCATACCGCCACGGGTGATGGCCACAACAGCCTTCCAAGAGCCGCCTTTTGGCCCCATCTTTTCAAGCCGCCATGCTAGCGCGCGGCTGTCACGGTGGATCTGGTCCCAGCTAATATGGAACCCTTTTTCGTGTGGGAGGCGCTCAGTCATGATTTCCGTCCTGTTACTACGTCAATATCGGGTGCGTCTTCGGCCTTCATGCCGACAACATGGTAGCCGCTATCCACATGGTGGTTTTCGCCAGTCACACCGGAGGAAAGATCACTCACCAAATACATCCCAGCCTTGCCAACATCTTCGGTGGTTACATTGCGGCGGAGCGGCGAGTTCAGCTCGTTCCATTTGAGAATGTAGCGGAAATCACCGATTCCCGAAGCCGCGAGGGTTTTGATCGGGCCTGCCGAAAGCGCATTTACGCGAATGTTTTTCGGCCCAAGGTCCATCGCCATATAGCGAACACTGGCCTCCAAAGCGGCCTTGGCAACGCCCATTACATTATAATGCGGCATCACCCGCTCAGAGCCATAATAGGTGAGGGTGAGGAGCGCGCCACCGTCAGGCATCATCTTTTCAGCCCGCTGGGCGACGGCGGTAAAGGAGTATACCGAGATATCCATGGTCATCTTGAAATTGGCCGCCGAGGTGTCCACATAGCGCCCGCGCAGCTCTGATTTGTCAGAAAAACCAATGGCATGCACGAGAAAGTCCAGCTTGCCCCACTTGGCTTCGATCTCGGCAAAGGTCGCATCAATCGAGGCTTCGTCGGTTACATCGCAAGGCAGCACGATTTCAGAGCCGATGGATTCAGCTAGGGGCTTAACTCGCTTGCCAAGGGCGTCTCCCTGATAGGTGAAGGCCAGCTCGGCCCCTTGCTCATGGCACATACGGGCAATGCCCCAAGCAATGGATTTGTTGTTGGCTACGCCCATTATAAGGCCGCGCTTACCGCTCATCAGTCCGGAGGTCATTCAATCACCCTTTTGTTATCGTTCCCTTGGTCTACGCCAAAGCCGCGCACCATTCAAGAATGGAAACGGCGGTGGCATGCGGCTTTCGCCTGCGCTAGGGTTTGTGGGAATCAGGAGGGGGCGGCTATGGCTAACGCGAAGAGAAAAGGCATTTTTGCAGGGGATGACCCCTTTGTGCTGGCGCAAAGCTGGCTGGATGAGGCTTTGAAAACCGAGCCGAACGACGCGAACGCCATGGCGCTTAGCACGGTAGACGCGAGCGGCCTGCCCAATGCCCGCATGGTGCTGCTGAAGGACATCGAATCTGATGCTTTTGTGTTTTACACCAATTATGGCAGCGCCAAAGCGCAAGAAATTGACGCCACGGGGAAGGCGGCCTTTGTAATGCATTGGAAAAGTTTGCGCCGCCAAATCAGGGTGCGGGGGATGGTGAGCCGGGAAGACGGCCCGCAGGCCGATGCCTATTACAGTAGTCGCTCTCTGCAAAGCCGGCTGGGGGCGTGGGCGTCTGAGCAATCAAAGCCGCTCGAATCACGCGGGGCTTTGCTGGGGAAAGTTGCCAAAATTACGGCGCAGAAGGGCACCAGCCCGAGGCGGCCTCCGTTTTGGGGCGGTTATCGGATCGTTCCACTTGAAATTGAGTTCTGGGCCGATGGGGCCTATCGGTTGCACGACCGGTTTAAATGGCATAGGTTACACCTATCAGACGATTGGATCGTCGATCGCCTCAATCCCTAGGCGCTTATCCGCGCAGTTATCTGTAAAATACTTCGCGAATGTAATTATTATATTGAAAAATAGCACAAAACTGCTGTTTAGTAGCGCGAGTGTGCTTGATTAGCTGTTAAATTTGTAACATTATTAACCAAATGGAAAACAATGCTTGTGGACGTATGTGAGGTCAAAGGGCCCGCGACTTTCGCTGGAAGGACAGAATGAAAAAAGGCCAGGTTAAATGGTTTGACGCCGCTAAGGGGTATGGCTTCCTTGTTGCTGACGATGACCAAGGGGATATCCTTTTGCACGCGAATGTGCTGCGCAATTTCGGACGAGGCTCTATAGCCGAAGGCTCGATGGTTTCGTTTAGTGTGCAGCAAACAGACCGGGGGCGTCAGGCTTCCGAGATTTTTGAAATCGTTGCTCCTGTTGAAGCCGCAACCAGCGAGGAGTCCGAAGACGCCCTCATTGAGCTGCCAAAGGTTGACGGCGTGCCGCTGGAGCCGGCGCGAATCAAATGGTTTGATAAAACCAAAGGCTTTGGTTTTGCCAATACTTACGGATCTGCCGAGGACATATTCTTGCATCTGGAAGTTATGCGGCAATACGGGTTTTCTGATCTGTCGCCTGGTGAGGCCATTTCTGTGCAGGTTATTGATGGCCCGCGTGGCCGTATGGCGGGTGCCATCTATTCATGGGATAAGCCACTTGAAGCAAGGGGCTAGCGCGTGCTTCTAAAGGGCTTTCTTTTTGCGACCCTCATTTTTGGGGCAGCAAGCGCTAGCGCTGGCAGCTGTAGTGACACCACCATCGAGATTCGCCAAAATGGGGTGCTGGCTCAGTTTGATATTGAGCTAGCGGTGACAGCCGCAGAACAGGCTCAAGGGCTTATGTTCCGAGAATCTATGCCGCAGTTTAACGGCATGCTTTTTATCAATGAGCGCCCGCGTCGGGTGTCTTTCTGGATGAAAAACACTCTGATTTCATTAGATATACTGTTTATTGATGAAACAGGCGTGGTGCAAACCCTTAAGCATAGCGCAACACCGCTCGACACAACGTCGATTCCCGGTGGAGACAACATTCAATATGTTTTGGAAATAAATGGCGGATTGGCCAATCTGCTTGGCCTCTCAGCGGGGGCAGAACTCCGCTATATTGGCTTTGACCAAGAAAATGCAATTTGGCTCTGCGAATAGCGATTTTTCGCTTTTCATTCCCCGCGTTACCCTCTATCTGATGGCCCAAGGTCGGGGCGTGGCGCAGCCTGGTAGCGCGGCGGTTTTGGGTACCGTAGGTCGTAGGTTCGAATCCTATCGCCCCGACCAGTTTCATACATATCGGTATACAATCAGCGCGAAAGCGCGGTGTAACACATTCAGGTTTTAATGATTCTCATTCGGAGACCTTGAAGCTGTTTTTTAACCTTCTGCGCAAAGCTTTTGAAAACACGAAGATTTCCTAAATCGGCCCTTGGGGAAGGTTTCGGTTCCTTGGGGAATTTCCCCAAAATCTTAACTTTTCGAATCTTGTTGCCAAAACAACGTCAACAAATTTATCCGTAAAAATTGCAAATAAAGCATTTGACGGGAGGGCCTCCCATACTGCAATTAGGGTCTATATTCACTAAGGCTACTATATATAGTGCTGATGGGGCAAAACCCCCAGCATCGGGTACGTGTCACCAAATATAGGCAATAGTGGCTTTTATAACAAAATACCCTTGAGCAGGGCATACAAATAAGGCTGGGACAGTATGAAGATTGATCGCAAATTTACTTCGGTAAAATCCGGCGCCTATGGGGCGCTTTCCTTCACCAAACGCAATTCAGAGATTCGCAATCCTGATGGCAGCATTGTGTTTGCGCTGAGCGATATGGAAGTGCCCGAGGGATTTTCGCAGGTCGCGGCTGATGTGTTGGCCCAAAAGTATTTTCGCAAGGCCGGCGTGCCTGTAGCTACCAAAACCGTGGCTGAAAAAGGCATCCCTGAATTCTTGTGGCGCTCTGTGCCAGATGAGGCCGCGCTGGCGGCACTGCCAGAGGGCGCGCGCTATGGCTCTGAAATCTCCGCCAAGCAGGTGTTTGACCGCCTCGTAGGGGCGTGGTGCTATTGGGGTTGGAAGGGTGGCCACTTTACCACCGAGGCCGACGCCAAAGCTTATTTTGACGAAATGCGCTATATGCTGGCCGCGCAGATGGCCGCACCCAATTCTCCGCAGTGGTTTAACACCGGCCTGCACTGGGCTTACGGCATCGAAGGCCCCGCTCAGGGTCACCACTATGTGGATTTCGAAACAGGCAAGCTGACCAAATCCATCAATTCATATGAGCACCCGCAGCCCCATGCCTGCTTCATTCAATCCGTGGCCGATGACCTGGTGAATGAGGGCGGCATTATGGATCTTTGGACCCGCGAAGCGCGGCTGTTCAAATATGGCTCTGGCACCGGCACCAACTTTTCTAGCCTTCGGGCATCCAATGAAACGCTGGGCGGCGGCGGTAAATCCTCCGGCTTGATGTCGTTCCTCAAAATCGGTGACCGTGCGGCGGGGGCTATCAAATCTGGTGGCACCACGCGGCGGGCAGCCAAGATGGTGATTGTTGATGTGGACCACCCTGATATTGAGGAATTCATCAACTGGAAAGTGATCGAGGAGCAAAAGGTTGCTTCATTGGTGGCTGGTTCCAAAATGCACGAGCAGCAGCTTAACCTAATTTTCGGAGCAATCCGTAAATGGGATGGGGCTGAAGATGATGCCTTTGATCCTCGTAAAAACAACGCCTTGAAGGACGCCATTAAAGGCGCCCGCAAGGTGATGATCCCTGAAACCTATGTGAAGCGCGTGCTGCAATATGCACAGCAGGGTTTCACCTCCATCGAGTTCCCCACCTATGATACCGACTGGGATAGCGATGCTTATCTCAGTGTTTCGGGGCAGAACTCCAACAACACCGTGCGCGTAACCGACGCCTTCCTTCAGGCTGTAAAAGATGATGCCGATTGGGAGCTTTTGCGCCGCACCGATGGCAAAGTGGCCCAAACCATTAAGGCGCGCGACCTGTGGGACCAAGTTGGCCATGCGGCATGGGCTTCGGCTGATCCGGGCATCCAATACCATGACACCATCAACGCGTGGCATACCTGCCCCGAAGATGGCGAAATTCGCGGCTCCAATCCTTGCTCGGAATACATGTTCCTTGACGATACCGCCTGTAACCTCGCCAGCATGAACCTGCTGAAGTTCCTGAAAGACGGCAGCTTTGATGCGGCATCCTATATGCACGCCACCAAGCTCTGGACCGTTACGCTGGAAATTTCGGTGCTGATGGCACAGTTCCCGTCGGCCCGGATTGCCGAGCGCAGCTATAAATTCCGCACCCTTGGTCTTGGTTATGCCAATATCGGCGGGTTGCTGATGAATATGGGCTTCAGCTACGATTCTGATGAGGGCAGGGCGCTTACGGGTGTGCTCACCGCGATCATGACCGGCGTTTCTTATAAAACCTCGGCCGAAATGGCGGCGGAACTTGGGCCATTTTCGGGCTATGCCAAAAATGCCGAGCACATGCTGCGGGTAATCCGCAATCACAAGCGCGCGGCTTATGGCGAAACGGCTGGCTATGAAGGCCTCGCCGTGCCCCCCGTGCCGTTGGACCATGATAACTGCCCCGATGGCCGCCTGCTGAACCTCGCGCATAAGGCGTGGGACGAGGCGCTGGCGCTTGGCGAAAAGCACGGCTATCGCAATGCGCAGGTTTCGGTGATTGCGCCTACGGGCACCATCGGGCTGGTGATGGATTGTGATACCACCGGCATCGAGCCTGATTTCGCGCTGGTGAAATTCAAGAAGCTCGCGGGCGGTGGTTATTTCAAAATCATCAACCAATCGGTGCCGGCGGCCTTGGTTAAGCTCGGCTATAAGCCTGCACAAATCGAAGAGATTATTGCCTATGCCGTGGGCCATGGCTCCATCGGCAATGCCCCGGGCATTAACACCACCAGCCTGCTTGGGCATGGGTTTGGCGAGGAAGAACTGGGCAAAATTGAAGCCGCGCTGGCGTCGGCTTTTGACCTGCGCTTTATCTTCAACCAATGGACACTGGGCGCAGATTTCTGCACCGGCGCGCTTGGCATTCCTGAAGAAAAGCTGAACGATGCCAGCTTTGATTTGCTCAACCACCTTGGCTACTCGAAAGAGCAGATTGAGGCGGCAAACCTGCACGCCATTGGTACAATGACGCTGGAAAACGCGCCCTACCTGAAAAAAGAGCATTACAGTGTGTTTGACTGTGCAAATACCTGCGGCAAAACCGGCAAGCGGTATCTGTCTGTTGATAGCCACATTAAAATTATGGCCGCAGCCCAGAGCTTTATTTCGGGCGCGATTTCAAAAACCATCAACATGCCAAATGACGCCACCATTGAGGACTGTAAAGCCGCTTATGAAAGCAGCTGGGCGCTCGGGGTGAAGGCCAATGCGCTTTATCGCGATGGCTCCAAACTCAGCCAGCCGCTTTCCAGCGCGTTGATTGAAGAGGATGACCTTGACGACCTCGCTGACGCGCCGATGACCGATCGCGTGGCGGTTCTGGCCGAGAAGATTGTTGAAAAAGTGATCATCAAAGAAGTGATGCGTGGACGGGAAAAACTACCGCATCGCCGGAAGGGCTATACGCAAAAAGCGGTTGTGGGCGGGCACAAGGTTTACCTACGGACCGGCGAGTATAAAGACGGCTCTTTGGGTGAGATTTTCATCGATATGCATAAAGAAGGCTCCGGCTTTCGGGCGATGATGAACAACTTTGCTATCGCCATTTCGGTGGGCCTGCAACATGGCGTGCCGCTGGACCAGTTTGTTGACTCCTTCACCTTCACAAGGTTTGAGCCGGCGGGCATGGTGCAGGGCAATGACAGCATTAAGTCTGCCACCTCGATCATTGACTATATCTTCCGCGAGCTGGCGATCTCATACCTTGATCGCACCGATCTGGCGCATGTTGTGCCGGAAGGCGAAAGCTTTGACAGCCTCGGGCGTGGTGAGGAAGAGGGCAGGCCCAATATCAGCACGCCAAGTGATGCGGCGACCAGCTCGCTTGATCTGATCAAGCAGCTGTCCTCTACCGGCTATCTGCGCTCTCGGATGCCGCAAAACCTGAGCGGGATACAGGCAACCAAAACCAAAAAGGTTGTGGTGGAGGAAACCGCCACCGTGCAGGTGATGGACAACCGGGCAAAAGCTAAAATGCAGGGCTATGAGGGCGATCCGTGCGGCGAATGCGGCAACTTTACCCTCGTGCGCAACGGCACTTGCATGAAGTGTAATACCTGCGGCGGCACATCTGGCTGCAGTTAGGAACAGGCGGGGAGGGTTGTCTGCTTGGCCCTCCCAACATTCAGGACAAAGGCATTTTATCGAGCGCTCAACGATGAGCCTGAATGATAAACTAGGGGAGTGGTTCGCCACTCCCCCTTTTTTTAGATATCCAGCCATTGCAGCACAGTTTCATTGCTGGGCATATCTATGCGGCTGCGCAAGGCCGTTCTTGCTCGGGAAATGCGAGACATAACCGTGCCAAGCGGCAGATTGAGCCGTTCGGCAATTTGTGCATAGCTATGGCCAACTTTTATAAGCGTTAACACCTCTCTATGTGCAGGCGGTAGGTTGTCTATCCCGGCCAATACCTGCTGGCAGCTCAGCCGCTGGTCCGCATCGCTGCGCGGGTCTATAGGCTCTGCATCCGGGTCATGAACCTTATCGCGCTGCTTTTGACGCAGAAAATCATTGTGCAGGTTGCGCAATATGGAAAACATATATTTTTTGAGATCATCTATTTCCCCGAGGTGGCTTTTACGGTTGAGCAGGCGCTCAACTGTTTGCTGAACCAACTCCTCTGCGGTATCGGGGTGGTCGCTGAGGTAATGCGCGTAGCGGCGCAGCTCTGGCAGAATATTGGTAATGGCACTGGTGAAATCACTGTTCATGGTCTTGGCCTCCGTGATTTAAGTGGCCAAGATGAGGCATAGCCAAGCTTACGACAAGCTGGCGGAAAGTGGCCGAGCAGTATTTGGCCTATGTTATTAAGGGGAATTAAGCGACTCTTCGCCTATAAGCCGTGGCGAGCGGCTAGTTTTCGCGCAAACTTTAACACGCAAAATTTGGCGGGGAATAATAATGGCCTAACCGCGTCTCTAGGGGGGAAGGCCAAACAGTTTTGGCTTTCTGGGCGTTGAAGCCCGCAACACAATGGAGAAGACAGATGAAAAATATTCTTATTTCAACCGTTACGATTATTGGATTTGCAAGTGCAGCACTGGCTTTTGGCGAGGGCATGGATGCCGATAATGACGGCGTGCTCTCCGAAGCTGAAATGATGGCGGCGTATCCTGCCATCACGCAGGAAATTTATGATGCGGTTGATACCGATAGCGACGGCAACATAACCCTTGAAGAGTGGACGGTGGCAACAGAAAGTGGCTTGTTGAAGTAACGCCCAAAACCGCCTCTCTTGGCCCTTTGCCTAACAGCAAGGGGCCTTTAGGGCGCATTTTCATCAGATCCCGCGGGCCATGGCGGCCACACCGGTGCGCGCAATATCACAAAGGCCGAGCGGGCGCATAAGGTCAGTAAAGGCGTCGATTTTTTCGGGGGCGCCTGTGATCTCGAACACAAAGCTTTCAAGCGTGCTATCCACAACATTGGCGCGGAAAATATCGGCCAACCGCATGGCTTCCACCCGTTTTTCACCTTTGCCCGCCACCTTAAGCAGTGCCATTTCGCGCTCTACTGAGGGGCCTTCAACCGTGAGGTCGTTCACGCGATAAACCGGGATGATGAGGCCAAGCTGGGCCTTGATTTGCTCAATAACCGCCGGCGTGCCGGTGGTCACGATGGTAATGCGCGAGCGGTGGCCCTCGGCGTCGGTTTCGGCCACGGTGAGGCTGTCAATGTTATAGCCACGGCCCGAAAATAGGCCGATCACGCGGGCAAGCACGCCAGCCTCGTTATCAACCAGCACGGCGAGCGTGTGGGTTTCTTCCAGCTCGTCCAGCGGGTTTTTCAGATCATAGGCGCTTTTGCGGCTACTGCCTTTTTTCAGGTGAAGGGTCATGGCTTTGGTCCTTTTCTTGGCAAAATCACTGGTTTTGCCGCTAATGTCCAGTTAATCCGACGCGCTGGTGCGCAAGTGTTGCGGGGCGGGGAGGAGAATTTCGGTGGTCAGTTGGTCTCTGTTTTTTATAAAACGCTCGATTAGTGGCGCAAACTCTGTGGCGATGGATGCCGAGACGTCCGGGTCCATCTCTGTTGGGTATCTAAGGCGCAAGGCCTTGTTTTTCTGGGTGAAACGCTGGGTTTGCACGACCTCCGCCAGCACCTCGGGGTCAATTTTCAGCTTAAGCTGTTTAAGAATGCGCCGTGCGGTTTCAACCGTATTAAAAGCGATATCCTCAAAGTAGAGCGGCATCACATTGGGCAGGCGGAGCCATGCCGTTAGGCTATCATGCTGGCTGCGGATATTGGTGAAGGTTTGCGCGAGGCTGGTCAGCTCGGCAAATTCCTCCCCCCCCGTTTCACGGGATTTTTGCGCGTGGTCGAGCATGGAAAGCGCCATGTCGCGGGGGTCTCTATAGCAGGCATGGGCGATGGCCTCGCCGGATTGGATGGCTTCAACTACGCAAGGATCAGGCCTCATATGTGTTTTTAAAGCAATGGGATAGCCGCGTTTCTTCGCTTCACTCTTAAGCTCTGAAAGCTGGCGGTCAGTGATGTGATTTACAAAATTTCGCCGTAGCACGGGGTTAACCACGTCTAGCGGCACTCGGTCTTGCGGAAAGCCGCAAAGATCGAGTGCTGTGCGCACGAGCTGGAAGGCCAGCGTGGAGCCGGTTTTGGTCATCCCGTAGCTGAAGTAGAGCAGCGGTTGCATTTTAGACGCGCGATTTTCCCGCGGCATCAATCGCATCCGCGGTTTCTTCGTCGCACAAAATCATCTCGTTATGGGCTTTGCCTGATGGGATCATCGGGAAGCAGTTTTCGTGCTTTTCCACTACGCAATCGAGGATAACCGGCCCATCATAGGCCAGCATTTCCTTGATAGCTTCGTCCAAGTCAGCCGGATCAGAAACCAAAATGCCTTTGGCACCAAAGGCTTCGGCGAGTTTCACAAAATCAGGCAGGCTTTCAGACCACGATTGCGAATAGCGCTCACCATGCAAAAGCTGTTGCCATTGCCGAACCATGCCAAGGCGCTCGTTATTGAGAATAAACTGCTTTACCGGCAGGTTAAACTGAATCGCCGTCGCCATTTCCTGCATGTTCATTTGAAATGAGGCATCGCCCGCAATGTTAATCACGAGGGCTTCGGGGTGGGCCACTTGCACGCCCACGGAGGCGGGCAGGCCATAGCCCATAGTGCCGAGGCCGCCCGAGGTCATGAAGCGATGCGGGTCGTCAAAATTGAGGTATTGCGCGGCCCACATCTGGTGTTGGCCTACCTCGGTGGTGATGTAGCGGTCCATGTTTTTGGTAAGTTCTTCAAGGCGTTGCAAGGCGTGCTGTGGCTTGATGATTGTGTCGGAGTTCGTGAAATCAAGGCAATTACGCGCCTGCCATTCATTGATTTGGCTCCACCACTTCTTAATGGCCGCTGATTTGGTTTTGCGCCCGCGCGCCTTCCAAACCTTCAGAAAATCTTCCAGAATGTGGCCGATATCACCGATGATCGGTACATCAACACGGATGATTTTATTGATCGACGAGGGGTCGATATCCATGTGAACCTTGAAGCTATCAGGGCTAAAGGCGTCTGTGCGGCCGGTAATCCGGTCATCAAACCGCGCACCAACGCAGAGCATAAAATCACAGCCATGCATGGCTAGGTTGGCCTCAACGGTGCCGTGCATGCCAAGCATACCGAGCCAGTTATCACCCGACGCCGGATAGGCCCCGAGGCCCATCAGCGTAGAGGTGATGGGTGAATTTGAACTGGTCACCAGCTCTCGCAACAGCTGGCTGGAAGCCACGCCGGAATTGATAACCCCACCGCCGGAATAGATGATCGGGCGCTCGGCCTGCTCAAAAGCCTCAACCGCACGGGTGATCGCCTCAATGTCGCCTTTAACCTGCGGCTGATAGCGAGCTGTGGAGGTTTTGGCCTTGGCTTTATAGGGGGCGGAGGCAAACTGCACGTCTTTCGGGATGTCTACCAAAACGGGGCCAGGGCGGCCCGAGGTAGCGATATGGAAGGCTTGGTGAATGGTTTCGGCCAAATCTGCCGTGTCTTTTACCAGCCAGTTATGCTTGGAGCAGGGGCGGGTGATGCCCACAGTATCGGCCTCTTGAAAGGCGTCATTACCGATCATAAAAGTGGGAACCTGACCACTGAGCACGATCATCGGAATACTGTCCATCAGCGCGTCTGTCATGCCGGTCACGACGTTTGTTGCCCCCGGGCCAGAGGTAACAAGCACAACGCCGGGCTTGCCGGTGGAGCGGGCATAGCCCTCAGCGGCGTGGGTGGCGCCTTGCTCGTGGCGCACAAGGATATGCTTAATGTCATTTTGCTGGAAGATGGCATCATAAATGGGTAGGACAGCCCCGCCTGGGTAGCCAAAGATCGTATCGACGCCTTGCTCCTTCAGCGCTTCAACTACAATTTGGGCTCCGGTCATCTCGCGAGACATATGCATTACTCCATCTTGGGCCGTGGCCCTATTGATTCTGTGTGGCAAAAAAAAAGCCTCCAAGTTGGTTGGAGGCAAGCGCAAAATCGAATAAAAACTGGGTTTTTACACGGTTTGCGCCTTTTCAAGCACCACGACAAGAATGTTAATTGCGTTGGTCATGCTGGATTTTTAGTGGTCTATTGTTAAAACGTCAATCCGTTTTAAAAAATAATGTTGCGCGAAGTGCCGAAAATGATTTCCAAAGTTACCCATACGCTTCCAATAGTCGAAAATTTAGGAAAATTGTCGATGTAGGGTGGCTTGGAGGGTGTTTTACGGCAACGCCTGATTGTATCCTGTCGTATTCAATGAAGATAACGTATTTTTACGGTTGGCATAGCGGGTATGTCAGGCTAGCTTATCAACACTATTTTCGATCTGGCGCAAAATTCGCGTCACTTACTGGGAGGTTATCTATGGATCGTCGTTCTTTTTTGACTAAAGCAGCACTTGGGGGCACCGCCGCTGCCGCCAGCACATTGGCCGCACCGGCTTATGCGCAGGGCAACCGCACGCTGACTATGGTGACCACGTGGGGCCGCGGCCTTGCAGGCGTTTTTGATGCGGCGCAGCATGTAGCTGACAGCATCACGTCGATGTCTGATGGCTCGTTGAATATTGAGATTAAAGCCTCAGGCGAGCTTGTGGGCGCGCTTGAAGTATTTGACGCTGTGTCTTCGGGCCAAGCTGACATGTATCATGGCGCTGATTATTACTTCGTTGGCCAACACCCAGCGTATGCGTTTTTTACCGCTGTGCCTTTTGGTATGTCTGCGCAGGAACTGGCAAACTGGTATTACCACGGCGGCGGCCAAGAGTACCACGATAAGCTTGGTGAAGTTTTCAACCTGAAATCTTTCCTAGCTGGCAACACCGGCGCACAAGCTGGTGGCTGGTTCCACAACGAAATGAATTCCCCTGAGGATTTCAAAGGACTTAAGTTCCGTATGCCTGGCCTTGGTGGTCAAGCGCTCGGTAAGCTGGGTGCTTCTGTTCAAAACCTTCCCGGTTCTGAAGTGTATCAAGCCTTGGCTTCTGGTGCGATTGACGGCACCGAGTGGATTGGCCCATGGGCTGACGAAGTTGCTGGCTTCCAGGAAATCACCAAAATCTACTACACTGCGGGCTTCCACGAGCCGGGTGCCGGGCTTACACTCGCAACCAATAGAGAAGTTTTCGACGAGCTGTCGCCAGCCCACCAGAAAATAATTGAGATTGCGGCTGCTGAAGCTCACCAGTGGAACCTCGCTCAATTCCTCAACAATAACGGCGCCGCTTTGCAGCGTTTGATCTCTGAGGGTGTTCAGGTTCGTGAATTCAACGATAGCATCTGGGATGCCTTTGGGGCGGCTTCGGAAGAAGTGCTAGATGGCTACATGGATGATGCTCTCTTTGCTGAAATCCGTGCAAGCGTTTCGGCTTCTATGGCTGCATCTTCTGATTGGATCCAGAAATCGGAAGGCGCATATCGCGCCCAACGTGACCGTGTTCGTGGCTAATTGGCCCTGAAATTTTGCGCCTCGCTGGTAACAGCGGGGCGCATATTTTGAATATTCCAATAATTCGAAAGAGATCAGAATGGCTGATGCGCTAAGCTGGGTGGCTGCCCAATTGCTGCAAGGTTTTGTAAACCTTTATACCGCTCTATCTAATCCGATGGCATGGCTGAACTGGGTAGATGACCCCGAGTCGGTGATCCGGTTTATTTATTACGGCGCCTCGAAAGAATTTCTTTTTATTATTGTTGATCTATTTTTGGTTATCACCGTAGTTGGTGTGCTTTATCGGCCTTTCCTGTGGGGCGTTGTGCGCGTTATTGAGGGGTTCTCCAATTCGGTGGGCCGCTTTTTTGCGTGGGCGGGGCTTATTATGGTGTTGCAACAGGTGATGATCGTCTTCCTTCAGCGTATTTTCCGCGTATCCGAAATTTCGATCGGGCCGTTTGGTACGGTTTTCACCAAAGACCTAAGCTGGTTTGGCGAAGAGCTGAAGCTTTATAACGCCATGATAGTGGCTTTGGTGGCCGCTTATACTTTTGTGCAAGGGGGCCATGTGCGGGTGGACCTTGTATATGCCCGCGTGGGTTTCCGCGCCAAGCGGGTGATCGATATGTTCGGCTCGCTATTTTTCATCATGCCAACCATGTTCCTCATCTGGATGTTTGGCTGGTTCTTTATGTGGCGCAGTTTGGTAACACCCAAATTTCCGGCTTCGGCTACGCTGGAAAAAATGATGTCAAAAGCACCATACTTAAAAGAAAACATAGAATTAATTGGTTTTTCGCCAAGTGGTTTTAATGCCTATTTCCTCTTTAAGGTGCTGCTCATTAGCTTCGCCTTTATGATGATCGCGCAAGGGGCGGCGTTCTTTTACCGCTCGCTGCTTGAGTTCATCGAGGGCAAAGACTCCGAGGGCAAATACCTTGACCTTGATAAACTTAACGACGAGACGGCGGAAATTGCCGCCGCCATCCACTAAAGGGGCTGGGATATGCTATTCGGACTAGACGGGGTAGAACTCGGCCTTATCATAACATTTTCGTGCCTGTTTATCGGCATCATGTCGGGCTTTCCCGTGGCGTTTGCCATTGGGGGCGCTGGCACGCTGGCCTTCGGGGTTTTGGCGGTGCTGGATACTTCGGGCTACCTTATTCATGCGGCCGTAGATCAGCGGTCTGAGGTTTATTTGGCGCTGGTGAATGACGGGGTGGCGCGAGATGCGATCTCGCTGTTTAGGTATCCTGACCTGCCCACAATAGATGGCCCTTTGTTTCAGGGTGGCTGGGAGCAAGCGCTGAACCGGAAAATATCCTTTGTTGTCAACCGGATGAACGAGCGGGTATTTGCGGGGCAAAGCATTGAAACCCTGCTGGCGGTGCTGATGTTTGTGCTGATGGGCGTAACGCTTGAGCGCTCAAAAATCGCCGAAGACTTGCTGACAACCATGGCGCGGGTGTTTGGCCCGCTGCCCGGTGGCTTGGCTGTTTCTGTTGTTATCGTGGGGGCTTTCCTTGCGGCTTCAACAGGTATTGTTGGCGCAACCGTGGTTACGATGGGCCTGCTTTCTCTGCCGACTATGCTTAGGAATGGCTACTCGCCCGAGCTGGCCACGGGGGTCATTGCGGCCTCTGGCACCTTGGGGCAGATCATTCCGCCCTCTATTGTTATTGTGCTGCTTGGCTCGCTGGCCGGAGATCTTTATGCCTCCGCACAGGAAAGCCGCGCGTCGCTTTTGGGCTGCCGTGATGCGCTTACCTATCTTGGTAAGCCTGCCGCTCTGTCTACTGGCGTTTTGTTTAAGGCGGCGCTGCTGCCCGGCATTTTCTTGGCCTTCCTTTACGGGCTCTATGCCTTCCTTTACGCAATGTGGAAACCGCACAACGCGCCGCCCATTCCGGCGCTGGAATCCAGTGCCGGCCACGGCGAAGGCCGCAAACATAGCCTCACGTGGTTCTTGTTTGCACCAGTGCTGATTATCGGTGTTGCTATTGGCATGAACATGGTTGGCTTCTCTGGTAGCCAAAGCACTTTTGTTTCTTCCAGTGTTGAACTGGGTGAGCGGCCCGAGCTGCGCACCAATGTTTCCGAGCAATGCCAAGTGGCGATGATCGAGAAGCACGGGCAAGACATGTGGGATGAGGCGGTTACTATGCGGGCAAGGCTTGATGCGCTGAAAGCAGCAGCTGGCCCGGATGTATCAACAGAGCGCACGCCTGAAGAAGTGGCCGAGTTGATGGTCGCAAAAATCGACAACGCTCCACCATTGGGCACCGGTTTGGCCGTGATCCTTGTGCTGGTTTCGCTGACGCTCACCATTTCGTTTGGTGTGGCCCCTCGCGAAAACAAACTGCCGCTCATTGTCGGCGGCCTTGGCGTACTTTCGGCCATTCTGGTAGATGTCTTCTTTATTAAAGCGGGCGCAATGCCGGGCGGGTCGTGGGCAAAGCTTGCGGTGCCGTTCCTGCTTATTGCTTACGGCATGATGAAGGCCGGCAAGCGGCTGGGCCAAAACGAAATGCTGCGGGTGGTGTTTCCACCGCTCGTGCTTATTGTGGCGGTGCTTGGCTCCATTCTTGGCGGCATTACCAACCCAACGCCAGCTGCGGCGCTTGGGGCGGCAGGGGCGATTATGCTGGCGGCTTACCGCAAGCTGAAGGATGAAAACGCCAGTGGCAAGTTCATTTTGCAATCCAGCTTTGCGTTGCTGATAATGCTGCTGGTCGGGGTTAACTTCGATTTGCGCACCGGCATTGCGGATATTGGTTGGCAAAACTGGATCGCGATTGTGGTGGCGCAAGGCTCTTACCTGATCGCAATGGCGGGGCTGCTTTTTGCCTGCCTCACCTTGCTACGAACGGCGGTGCTTACGCCCGTGGTCCGAGAAACCGCTAAGGTTACCTCTATGGTGTTTGCCATCCTGATCGGCTCGCAAATGCTCAACCTTGTGATAATCTCCTTTGGCGGCGAGGATTACATTCAGGACTTCCTGAAGAGCTTTGACGACGAGTGGAAAGTCTTCCTGATCGTGATGATCGTGCTGTTTTTCCTCGGCTTTGTGCTTGATTTCCTTGAGATCATCTACATCGTTATTCCCATCGTGGGGCCGGTGATTTATGGCGGCTCGTATGATCCGAAATGGGTGACAATCCTGATTGCGATCAACCTGCAAACCAGCTTCCTAACGCCACCCTTTGGCTTTGCACTGTTTTACCTGCGCGGCGTGGCGCCGCCCTCGGTAACTACTGGGCATATCTATCGGGGCGTGGTGCCGTTTGTGATTATACAAGTGGCTGCGCTGGCGATCCTCTGGGCCTTTCCGGTGATCGTGACGATCGTGCCGAACCTGCTAGGCAACTAGAGACATTAAAAAGGGCCGCGTAATGCGGCCCTTATTTATTCGTCAACTTGTGGGAGGTGGATGGCCGCGACTTGCCTTGATATCGGTTGGCTGTCCAGCGGATGATTAGGCATTGCCGCCGTCATATCCAGCGCCTTCCAGCTGCCTTCTCGATAGGTTTCCAAGGGCTGGAACTTGGATTTGTAATCCATCTTTGGGCTGCCCTGCACCCAATAGCCAAGGTACACATGCGGCAGGCCAGCTTCTTGCGCTAGCCGGATATGATCGAGGATCATATAGGTGCCGATGCTGTCTTTCGCGAGGCTTGGCTCAAAAAACGAGTACACCATGGAAAGCCCGTCCTCCAGCATATCACTTAGGCACACGGCCACGGGGATGCTTTCTCCGTGGTGATATATCGAATATTCAACCAGCCGCGTGTTGATCGGCGTTTCCTCTATCATGGCGCTGAATTCCGCTTCGTCCATGCCGGCCATGCCGCCATCGGCGTGGCGAGAATGCAGGTAGCGGTCAAAAAGCTGGTAGTGGCTTTCGCGTGCCCACGGGGTTTTGAGGGACCGGGTAAGGTGGTTATTGCGCTTTATCACCCGCTTTTGTGAGCGGGTTGGCTTGAACTCATCTACCTTAACGCGGGCCGATTGGCAGGCGGTGCAGTCAGAGCACGAAGGGCGGTAAATTACATTTTGCGAGCGGCGAAAGCCTTGGTGGCTGAGCGATGTGTTGAGCTCAACCCCGCCATCCTCATAAAGCGTGGTAAACAGCTTGCGCTCCTGCATGCCATCCAAATAGGGGCAGGGCTGGGGCGCTGTCACATAAAACTGGGGGTGTTTGAGCAGGGTATGGCGCATATCATTTTCTCTTGGCTTTAAGGAAGCCTATCAAGAGCGGTGCGCATTCGGCAAGGTTTATTTTATGCGTTGCCTAATAGGTTAACCCCGCAGCCAAAGGCTACGGGGTGAATTCTTATGCAGGGTTTGGCAGGGCGCCAAAATCTGAATCACGCTTTGGGGCAGGGGGTACATCGTCTGCCTCGTCAAAGCCACGGGCCTCGCGGGTGTCCATAAATTGGTCAAATTCGGCCTTGTCTTTGGCGGCGCGGAGGTTTTCCATAAACTTGCGGAAAGAGGATTGCTCGTCTTCCAAGCGCTTTAGGGTTTCGTCCCTGTAGCTATCAAAGGCCACATTGCCTGTGGAGTGAAATCTGTGACGGCCATGCCGCCGGCTTTTGCATTTGCCCATTCGTCCGGTTCCTAACGCGTAAAAGAGAATCACAAGCCCGAGGGGGCCAGCGAAGATAAATCCGAGGATCATTGAAGCGACCCACCCCATAGTGCCGTGACTGTCGATCCAGTCTCGTGCCTGCTTAAGGATGTCTAACGCAGTGTTCATTTCCTGTCCTTTCCGATGTTAATGTTAATTACATTTACATACATAAGGTGAAAACGGCGCAGGTCAAGGGAATTGGCTAAAAAAGTTTTATTCTGGGATGATACCAAGGCCGCGCAGGTAAATGCCAGTGCCGCTTTCCAGCAGGTCTTCGGGGGAATAGGGCGCGCGGCCACCCGGGGTGCCACGGGCAAACAGCTCAACCACGCCGTGGGACATGGCCCAAATGTGGTGGCTAACCATCACAGCGGGCGGGCGCGTATCGGCGGGCAGGCGGGCCATCAGGTCTTCGGCGGCTTGGGTCATAACCCCCATGGCGCGGCCTGAGGCCAGCGCCAGTTCGGAGTTGCCGGTGAGGGAAACGCCGGATTCAAACATGGCGATATAGTAGCCGGGGTAGCGCTTGGCGAAGGCGAGGTATGCCCGCCCGACCTTGGAAAAGGCCGCGAGTGCTGAGGGCTTTCCTCCATCGTAAGCATGCTCCAACAGGTCCCCAAAGAGGAGGTAGCCTTGGCGGGCGACCTCGCAAATCAGCTCGTCTCGACCCTTAAAATGCCGATAGGGCGCGGCGGCAGACACGCCAGCTTGGCGCGCGGCTTCGGCCAATGTAAAGCCCTGCGGCCCACGCTCGGTGATCAGCGCGCGGGTGGCGTCAACCAGCGCTTGGCGCAGGTTCCCATGGTGGTAAGATTTTCGTTTGTTCACCGACCGGCCTCGTTGCCCATTAAGGAGGGGCTGCCGCAAATCGCTGCATCTACGCCCATCAGCGAGGTTTCGTCTTTCTCTGTATAGTCAAAATGCGAGAGCAGGAGCTTTATCGCGGCCAAGCGCGCGCGCTTTTTATCGTCAGAGCGGATGACATCCCACGGGGCCGCATCGCAGTGGCTATGGGCAAACATTTGCGAAATCGCGGTGGAGTATTCGTCCCACTTGTGCAGGCCATTTACATCAACACCCGAGAGCTTCCAGTGCTTTAGGCGGTCGCCCTCGCGGCTCATAAACCGGCGGAGCTGCTCTGCACGGCCAACGGTTAGCCAGATTTTTATCAGCGTAATTCCGTCATTCACCAGCATGTCTTCAAACTTGGGGACTTGCCGGAAAAACTTTGCGCGCTGGTCGTCCGAGCACCAGCCAAACACCTTTTCTACCACCGCACGATTATACCATGAGCGGTCAAAAAACACGATCTCGCCAGCCGAAGGCAGGTGCTGAATGTAGCGCTGAAAATACCATTGCGAGCTTTCGGTATCGGACGGTTTTGAAAGGGCAACCACCCGCGCGCCACGCGGATTCAGGTTTTCACGCAGCCGCTTTATGGTGCCGCCTTTGCCAGCGGCATCGCGGCCCTCAAACACTACAGCAATGCGTTGCCCGGTTTCCTTTGCCCAAGATTGCAGCTTCACCAGCTCAATTTGTAGCGCCTCATATTCAACCAGATAATCCTTGTTTTTCATGACGCGCGCATAAGGATAGCTTGGATTAAGCACATCTTTCTTGCGGCCCTCCGCAATGCAAGACCGAATTTCGGCAGGGGCGTCTTCTTTAAAATAGCGACTGATTGCGCCGTCAAAAGGTTTTTTGATCATCGGGGCTGCTCCTGCCAATGGCTGTCATTAAGTGTTTGATGTGGAGTTTATGCGCGGCAACCGAATTAACGATGTGATGATCGCTGAAATTCGGGCAAAACGCATCGTCCACTTCGCCTGTTTCCTTATTAACGATAGCATCATTAATGTCAAAATAAGCGATGCCTGCTTTTTTAGCGGCCTCGGCCAGTATTTCGTTAAACATGTTATTGATGAAAAGCCGGACATCATAGCTGGGGTAAACCTCGAGCAGCTTCGCTTTTAGAGCTGCCATTTTAGCTGGATTCCCCGCCTTTTCAAAAAGAATACGAGACGTATAGTGAAAAGCATGTGGTTGTTTTTTGAGCACAGTCTGGTTGATGCCCTTAATCACAGGATGAAGATCGCCGTGTAATACTTTGATATTACGAATGTATAACCCAATTATTTCGGAAAATAGCGCCTCTGGCTCTATCATCTCGTCTTTCACCACCCAGCGGTAATAAAGCCCGAGTTCCACATCTACCTGTCCCAATGCAAATAAAATATGCTGGGATTGCTGATGGTGCTGCTCAATCAATTTGCGCACGCGCGTATTCACATTTAGCGCGCTACGCGCGCGGCCAAACCCGGTAACGGTGGCGGCCAGCATGGCCTCGCCGTAAACAGAAATATTTTGACCGACAATTTTGGCGTCGTTGCCCTGCTGAAAAAAACACTCAGCGTGGGAATCTCCCAATACCAAAACGCCGGTTTCTGTGGATTGGCTCACTTGGAGTCACCTTCCAAGATCTTCTCGATGTCAATATTGGTGGTTTGGTAAATCTCGTTAATCCAGTTGCCGTAAAGCAGGTGCGCGTGTGAGCGCCAGCGGTTTTCGGGCGGCTGGGAAGGGTCGTTATTGGGGAAATAATCCCGTGGCACGTCAATGGCCTCGCCCTTATCTACATCGCGCTGGTATTCCTGCGCGAGGGTGTCGCTATCATATTCAAGGTGGTTGAAGATATAGAGCGCGCGGTGGGTTCTATCTTCAATCAGGCAGGGGCCAACCTCATCGGAGTGCATCAGAATGTCGAGACCCTCGGGAAGATCCTCAGAGCGCACCTCTGTCCAGCGGCTGACAGGCACGGTGAAATCGTCGGAAAAGCCGCGCAGGTAAGGCGAGGCGGGGGCGAGGTTGCGGTGACGGAAGCAGCCAAAATGCTTGGCAGGCAAAATGTGCTTTGGCACGCCGGTGTGGTGATAGATCAACGCCATGCCGCCCCAGCACACGCCAAAGGTTGAGAGCACGTTGGTTTGCGTCCAGTCCATCACCTCTTTCAGTTCTTCCCAATATGTAACGTCTTCAAACGAAAGGTGCTCAATTGGTGCACCGGTAATGATGAGGCCGTCAAACTTACGGTGTTTGATATCTTGGAACGACTGGTAGAAGCTTTCCATGTGCTGTGACGAGGCGTTTTTGGAAACGTGCTCGGTCATCCGAATAAGCGTGAGCTCGATTTGAATCGGGCTAGCACCGATCAGGCGGGCAAACTGAGTTTCGGTCTGCTCTTTTTTCGGCATAAGGTTGAGCAGGCCAATTTGCAGCGGGCGAACCTCTTGGCGGTTCGCCGTGGCCTCGTCCATCACATTTACACCCTCGGTATTGAGGATGTTATAGGCGGGCAGGGTGGCGGGGATACGAATGGGCATTTACAAATTCCGGTCTATGGCTTGGCCGATGAGCGCGTTAAAATCATGCGGGTCTCGGATGGTGCGAACTTCATCTGCCGCCACCGTAACCCCCCAATTTTGCGCGATGGCTTTGTAGCGCGGCAGGCGGGTGGACAGCAGCTCGCCGAAACCCCAGCGGATGAAGTCATCCGGGTCCACCTTGGTGGGGGCGATGTTGCGCAAACGCAGGTACTCGGCCCATTTTTCCAACAGAAAATCTTCGGGGTAATACATCGGCTTGGGGGCGGTGTTAAAACGGGCTTTTAGCTCGTCGGTGTGGCCTTCATTGCCCTCAATCCAAACAGGGAGGGCCGCTTCGCTGAGGGATTTTAGCACGGGGTCGTTTGGGTTGTCGCCGTCTACGACTTCACAAATTGAGCCGCTGGTATCACAGATAAAATGCTCATAGCCGTAGATATCGAGTGCTTTTTTGGCAAAGAGCGCTGTGTCTTGCACGGCGGATTGCTCGGCAATGCGGTGTTGGCGCTGGCGGGCGAGGTAGGTTTCAAACGGGATGCCGCCCTGCGCCTCGTCGCCGGGTTTGCCGAGGTAAGTGGACAGCGGCGCGAGGTTTTCAAAAGTAATATTGGAGGCGATATAGATCGAGTCACTGCGGAGCAGATCGCGTAGGAAGGGCACTTTTGTGGCCTCACGCTTGAAGTTATCTACGATATGCTCGCCCATGTAGCGGGTGCCGATGCGGTAATCTACCGAGTAGTGAAACCACTCACCGCCCGCGCGCAGCATTTCAGAGAGATAGGTTTTACCAAGGCCAGACATGCCAATAAGCGCCACGCGTTTATGCTTGGCGGCGTGCCATTCGGATGATGAATTGTAAATCATGTATTCGCTCTCGATTATGTTCTCTTAGGCATAAACGAGCGGCGCAGGGTTGAAAAGGCCCGACCGTCAATCACCGCTAACCCTGCGGCTATGAGGCCGAATCCGATGTAGGAACGGGCAGGGAGGGCCTCTGATAATACAAGCACGCCGAGCAGGATGGCGATCGGGGAAACCAGGAGCGTGACGAGGAGGACATTGGCGGAACCTGCCATCTCTAAGATGCGGAAATAGAGCAGGTAGGCGAAGGCGGTGGCGACGGGAATGTAGTAAAGCAGGGCGCCGAGGGTGCGGGTGGAATAATCAAAGCTGGGGAGGCCCTCGGCGAACAGTGCGATGGGGATGGTGAGAAGGGCGGCGCCGGTGAGCATGCCCGCGGTGGCGCTATCAGGGCTGAGGCCGGACAGGTGCTTGCGCGCCCATACTCCGGCGAAAGCGTAAGATATAGTGGCACCGATGCAGGCGAGCTGGCCCAGCGAGCGGAGATCTAAATTGCGGAGGCTGTCAAAGCCGGCGGTATAGATAATGCCGGAAAGGCCGAGTAGTACACCGATGGCTTTGCGACTGGTCAGGCGCTCGTCTTTTAAGAACATCGCGGCAATAAGAATGCCGAACACGGCGGTGCCTGCGTTGAAAATAGAGGTGAGGCCTGATTCGATTTGGGTTTGGCCAAGTGTGAGCAGCGTGAAAGGGATGGCGTTGTTCAGAATGCCCATCACAAACAGCGCCGCCCATACGCGCCGCCCGCGCGGAATGCGGCTGCCGCGCAGCAGGGCCACACCCCATAATATTAGCGCCGCAAGGCTGATGCGGATGGCCACCAGCGTAAAGGGCGGGATTTCTTCGAGTGCGATGGCAGCGGCGAGAAAAACCCCGCCCCAGACCATGCCGAGCAGCAGCAGCTCTCCCCATGCGCGGGTACTGATTTGTTTTTGAAGTATCATGGCGCGACCATAGCGAAAGCCAGCGCGGGGGCCACCCGAAACTTGCTTATGCGTTTATATCAAGCTTGTTGATATGAGCTTCTAGCTCAGCCTTGAGTGCTACGCGCTCTTCGGGGCTAAGAAAGGCGCCCAGCTCAATTTCTCGATCAGAACCGATAAGCGTAAGGTAGTTATCTACCGGCCCGCCGTTTTCCACCAGTTTTATGCGCAGCCAGTAAGGGTTGGCCTGCCAGCGCTTTACCTCGCCGCTGACTTCGTGGCGCTCAACAGCGAGCAGGTTGGGCCACAGGCTGATATGCTCTCGCAGCTCGCCGTGGCGATTGTTCATTTTGAAGGCTAGCCAGAGGCCCGCAAAGGCGATGCCCACAAATGGCAGCAAAATCCAATAGGCACCGGCCCATACAAATGGCAAAACGGGAATGGCGAAGCCGAGCGCTAGGATGGACATGGTGACGCGAAAGCCGGTGCGCCCTAAGGAGCGGTTAGGCCAGAGGGTGGTTTCCCAAATCGGGGTATCTGCCCGGGTAACGGGGGGCGGAACTAGAAAGGGCCGCATCATATGCGGCCCTTTTGAATTTTGGTGAACGAGGGCGCATTAGTGCCCGCTTTTGTCCCAGTCGGACTGCTTTGGCAGAGTCTCGAAGGTGTGCTCAGGTGGAGGGTTCGGCAGGGTCCACTCAAGAGTGTCTGCGTGCTCGCCCCAATAGGCTGGCTCTGTCACTTTCTTGCCCCAGCGCAGCGTGTAAATCACGATGCCGATGAAGAAGATGAACGAGGCAAACGAGATGAACGCACCAATTGAGGACAGGTAGTTCCATGTTGCGAATTGCTCAGGGTAATCCAGATAGCGGCGCGGCATGCCGTTGCGGCCAAGGAAGTGCTGCGGGAAGAAGGTGAGGTTGGCACCGATAAACATGGTGTAAAAGTGCACCTGACCAGCCCATTCCGGATATTGGCGGCCAGACATTTTGGCGAACCAATAATAGATACCCGCAAAGATACAGAAGATCGCGCCCAGCGACATAACGTAGTGGAAGTGCGCCACAACGTAGTAGGTGTCATGGTAGGCACGGTCCAATGCGGCTTGGGAGAGCACCACGCCGGTAACACCACCAACGGTGAACAGGAAGAGGAAGCCCATGGCCCAAAGCATCGGGGTTTTGAAGCTGATCGAGCCGCCCCACATGGTGGCGATCCACGAGAACACCTTAACGCCTGTGGGCACCGCGATAACCATTGTTGCCAGCATGAAATAGCTTTGCTGTGTGGTGGAAAGGCCAACCGTATACATATGGTGCGCCCAAACCACAAAGCCGAGCACGCCGATGGCAACCATCGCGTAAACCATTGGCAGGTAGCCAAAGATTGGCTTTTTCGAGAAGGTCGAAATGATGTGGGAGATAATGCCGAAGCCCGGCACAATGATCATGTAAACCTCTGGGTGGCCAAAGAACCACAAGAGGTGCTGATAAAGCACGGGGTCGCCGCCGCCTGATGGGTCAAAGAAGGTTGTGCCGAAGTTTCGGTCTGTCAGCAGCATGGTGATGGCACCGGCCAACACAGGCAAGCTGAGCAGAATGAGGAAGGCGGTTACGAAGATCGACCACGCGAACAATGGGGTTTTGTGCAGGGTCATGCCTGGTGCGCGCATGTTCAGGAAGGTTGTGATCATGTTGATCGCGCCCAATATTGAGGAGGCACCCGATACGTGAACCGCGAAAATCGCGAGGTCCATCGAATAGCCGCCCTCAAGGGTGGAAAGCGGTGGCACAAGGATCCAGCCAACGCCGGAGCCGAGCTGGCCATTACCGCCGGGAGCAAATAACGAGGCCACGCCGAGCGCGGTGCCACACACATAAAGCCAATAGGAAAGGTTGTTAAGCCGTGGGAAGGCCATATCAGGCGCGCCGATCATCAGCGGCATGAAGTAGTTACCAAAACCGCCAAACAGCGCTGGAATAACCACGAAGAACATCATCAGCACGCCGTGATACGTGATCATCACGTTCCAGAGGTGGCCATTCGGGGTACATTCACCAAGCGGGGCTTGGCTAAGCAGCCGCGCACCTTCTTCGCACATATACTGCACGCCGGGGTTCATGAGCTCCATGCGCATGTAAACGGTTAAGCAAACCGAGATGAACCCGACAGCTGCCGACGTGAAAAGGTAAAGAATACCAATGTCTTTATGGTTCGTTGACATGAACCAGCGGGTGAAAAAACCCGGCCGTGCATGGTCATGTGTGGCTGCATTTGCCATTTATAGTCTCCTGACATGTCCCTGTGATTAGCGAATCCGCATACGAATACCGCCTCACATCGTTTTTTTACTTGAATACCGGAAGATTCCCCGTTTCTCAACTGTAATGATTGACGCAGATCAAGTTTTATTTTTGCTAACGAGTCGTTAAATAAAAAAAACGCACCGCTGAAATATTCAGCGATGCGTTTACTTAGGTGTTTTCCGTGCTTTCGGACGGGGCTTTAGCTAGATTCGCCGTCTTCGGCCTCAGCCGTTTCTTCCATTTCCATTGCGGGGGAGAAGGTGGCCAAATATGCCGCCATATCTTCACTGCCAGAGCGAAGCTTGAAGGTCATTTTTGCACGGGCTGAGTCGTCATCCAAGTACGTGCGCAGGTATGCGGTCGGGTCTGTTATATATTCAGCAAGGGTTTCTTCGTCCCAAACCAGACCAGCTTCGCCAGCAGCAACCATGTCATCGCCATAGCGAAAACCTTCAACCGCGCCAGCTGTCATGCCGATAATGCCAAACAGGTTTGGGCCAGTGCGGCCACCGCGGACGATTGTATCATCGCCATTCGCAATGCCGTGGCAAGATTTGCAACGCTTGAACAGATCTTCGCCAGCAGCGGCGTCTCCCTCTGCAAATGCGGCGGTAGAAAACGCGCCGGTGGCCATGAAGGTGGTTAGAAATAGAGCCTTAAGCATCGAGTTCTCCTTGGAATGCTATTTTGTTTCAGCTGAATATAGGCGGAAAGCTGTGATTTGTTCAATGCTATAGTGTCGCATTTTTACGAAAGTGATTAATCACTAAAAACATCGGCAAATCGCCGCTTAAGGGCCGCATCGAGGTCATCCATCGTGACCGGAATGCCTAGGTCTATCAGGCTGGTAACGCCGTAATCTGCAATACCGCAGGGCACAATGCCGCTGTAATGGCTCAAATCAGGCTCTACATTGATGGAAATGCCATGAAACGTCACCCAGCGGCGAATCCTAACGCCAATTGCCGCGATTTTATCCTCAGAAACGCGGCCATCGGGCAGGGCAGGGCGCTCTGGCCGGTTAACCCACACGCCAACGCGGCCCTTACGGCTGCCAGCTTGCACATTAAAGTCTGCGAGGGTGGAAATAACCCATGCCTCCAGTTTGCCCACATAGGCCCGCACATCTTTGCCGCGCTTGTTAAGGTCTAGCATCACATAAGCCACGCGCTGGCCGGGGCCATGATAAGTATACTCCCCGCCGCGCCGACTTTCAAAAACGTCAAACATATCAGGGGCTTTCAGGTCTGCCTTGTTGGCACTCGTTCCGGCGGTAAACATCGGAGGGTGCTCAACCAGCCACACTTGCTCCTCAGCCGTGCCCGCTAAAATAGCATTCACACGCGATTCCATATGCGCTAGCGCCTCTGGATACGGTGTTAAACCCTTAGAAATCAGCCATTCAACCATAAAAATATCCGCAATTATTGTCCGAAATCATTTACTTTTTCGAATCGTCCACTATGTTTAAGTTGTATTCACATGATTGTTAATGGAGTTTATAGCATGAAAAAGTATATCACATCTTCCGCCATGATTTTGGCCCTGACCGCTGCGGGCGTCGCCATTCCAATGAATAAAGCTGCGGCGGGCAGCAATGCCGGTGCTGCCATTATCGGCGCGCTTATTGGCGGGGCCATCGTGGCTGGCGCCAATAATAACCGCCGTACGACCACTCGGCGCTCCACCGCCTCCAGCGCACAGCGCACAGAAAACCGTGCAGTGCAGAGCGCGCTGAATTATTTTAATTTTCCGGCTGGCACGCCCGATGGTGTATTTGGCCGCCGCACGCGCACAGCCGTTAGCACTTATCAAGCGTTTATGGATTTCCCCGTTACGGGCGAGCTTTCAATCTTTCAAAAAGACTTCCTGCTTAACTCGCATCAACGGGCAGAGCTTGGCGGCGCTGAAACCAGCCGCATTATCCTGACAGACCGAAACGGCGCCCGCGGGTTGCTTATTTCGTTTATGCAACAACAGCAGGGCGGCAATACCGGCCTTGGCATGGGCAATAATACGATGCAGGCTAATAACCCGGTAAATGATTTTAATGGCGGCGGCTCAAGTGCCGAAACCAGCTCCACCGGGCTGCCAGTGTTTGTAACGTCGCAAGAAAGCTCAATGAACGAGCTTTGTATTTCCGGCATCCAGCCCAATTCGGTAGAAGCGCAATTCTGTAATCTGCGCGCATATGCTATTGATGAAGGGGACCAGCTCGCGGCCTCTGTTCAAGGTACGACGCGCGCCGATATCCAAGCCCAATGTGTGGCCTTTGCCCCAACACTTGAGCCATATGTAAGCACGGTTTCGCTCGCGGATGCTGGGGCGGCCAAATCTGAGCTTCAGTCATGGGTCAGCACATCCGGTGCCAGCGCGGCCTCGCTTGAGGGCATTGCCAAGGTTTGCCTCGGGGTTGGCTATTCGACCGACGATTCCAGCGTGGCGGTGGCGTCTATCATGACATTGGTAGGCTTGGGCGAATCTGGCTATGAAGAGCTGCTGGCCTACCATTTGGCGCTAGGCTTTGGCTTCGATGGCAAAGCAAACACCAACCGCGGCGCACAATGGCTTGATAATGCGTCGCTGGCTTTCGCAAGCGGGCAAGAATCGCTAACCGGGGAAAGTGGCGCCGTGCGCGCAACCGTTGCTGTAAGCCTCGCAAATTCGATGCGTGGGCTTCCAACAACCGCCGCGCCAGTGACCAGCGGCGTTGTGCCGGCCTTTGGCGTAGCGCCAGAAGCTCCAGCTGAAGCTGGTGGTGGGTTTTTCTCATCGGGTGCTAGCAACTAAACACAGATAACACATTGAAAAGGCCCGCTTATACCAAGCGGGCCTTTTTTTGTGCAAAGCACCTCTTTTGGCTCTTTCCTTCCCCAAATCAGGGTGTTATACGCTCCTCAGCCTCGAAAATGCGGTCGTGGCGGAATTGGTAGACGCGCAGCGTTGAGGTCGCTGTGGGGTAACTCCCGTGGAAGTTCGAGTCTTCTCGACCGCACCATTTTACTTTTCAGTGACAAATCATCCAAAAACCTAAATATTACAGACACTTGCGGAGTTCGAAAACCGTTTTCACGGTCATACACCAAGTGCTCTTTAAAGGCCAATCTTAGCACTATTTTACGCATAGCCAGTTCGCCATTCTTCCATATATTCCAAGGGTTTGACAGGAATGTCATGGCGAGTTCGAATATCTCTTCCATGGTGTGCTTGGGTTTTGCCTTTTTATCCAGTTTTTCAAGCTGAATCAGTTTTTCATTCTCCAGTTTGGTGATCTTTTTCTCATAGGCTGCGATAACTGTTCCGTTGTTGGTCTCAACAATCCGATCCAGCAGGCTATCTAGTTGCTTATCCAATTGGGCTATCCCGCTGCGAATCTCAACTTTCATTGCTTTGGCTTGGGCCTCACGTTGCCCCCATGCTGTTTTGAGCATGGATTTTACAATCGCCATCATGCCTTTGGTGGGCGACAATGATTGCAGAACAGCTTCAAACGCCGTGTCGATTTTCTCGGCACGGATGTTTTTGCGAAACAACTGATCAGCCCTGAACGCAGTTCGGTGGTTTCGTCAATATCCATGCCAAGGGTTTCGGACATATAGGAGCCGTCGGTCATTTTTGTGACACCCGGCA
>NVUX02000050.1 GCA_002402045.2 Paracoccaceae bacterium
CTGAGCCTGAGCCTGAGCCTGAGCCTGAGCCTGAGCCTGAGCCTGAGCCTGAGCCTGAGCCTGAGCCTGAGCCTGAGCCTGAGCCTGAGCCTGAGCCTGCGGTGCATTGGAGCGAAGTCGCGGCCACGTTGGCCCCAGTTGCATCTGTGCTGCCCAAAACAATATCGAAGCTTTCGTCGGAATCCGATGAGGCCACCAAAGATATGGAAGACCTTATCCAATCGCTGTCGGATAGCGCGAAATCTTCAGTCTCGGTGCTGCCCGAAGAGGGGGGGCGCGAGGCTGATAGCGAAAACGCGCCCACTGCGGCAGTTTCCGATGACGAAGACGAGGTTTTTCACCCATGGGAGGGCGAAGACGCCCCCGAAGTGGCGGGTGAACCTACAGCCGAGGCCGAAGAGGATGACGAATTTGAATGGGATGAGCCGCCTGACGCGGATACGCCCCTAACGTTTGACCCTGAGCCAGATCTTGATGATCCGGTGGTGGTGAAGCATATGGCCGCTCTTGCGCAGCAAAATGATGGCGGGTTGGAGCAAGAGTTACCCAGCGTTTCAAATGTTATTCACGCCGATATTCAGCAAGCTCCGTTGGCAACGATGCAAAGCAGCCAGTCCAAACCCGGGAAACCAACCCCGCGGAAACCAACCCCGGTTGAGTCTCCTCAAGATGTGGAAGCGGCCATTAGGGCGCAGCTTACACAAATGAAAAAGCCGGCGGTTCCTCCGGTTAAAGAAAATACACCGGAAAAAACTGGCCTGTTTGCCAAGCTTGCGAAAACACAAGTGGCGGAGCCACCGGCGCCAACGCCGCCCAAGCCAGTGCCGTCTAACCCGCTTAAAGAAGCGCTAATGAATATTGACGATGGACCTTCTCCGAGCTCGGTGAAGCGAAAGGGCTTTATGCTGGTAATGGTGCTGTTTTTAATCGCGCTAGTTACGTATTTATTTGGGGAAATGCTGGTGGGGGTCGTGCCTGCGCTAGAGCCGCTCATCGGCGGATTTATCAGCTTGGTTGACGGGTTGCGTGAAGCAACGCAGAACCTATTTGGCGGATAAAAAGCACAAAAAAGGGGGGATACGCCCCCTTATGTAAACACGCGCCCCCTTGCGAGGCGCGTGTTTTTTCGTTTAGCGCCTTAAATCGCGGTTTTCATGCTTTCTTCAAGGTAGATTTCGCGCAGGCGGCGGGCTATATCGCCAACTTTGCCATCGCCAATTTGCGCGCCGTCTATCTCTATCACTGGGCCAACAAACGTAGTGGCCGAGGTGACA
Organism: Paracoccaceae bacterium; assembly: GCA_002402045.2. Lineage (GTDB taxonomy): Bacteria > Pseudomonadota > Alphaproteobacteria > Rhodobacterales > Rhodobacteraceae > UBA3077. Next base: position 1,275 of record NVUX02000050.1, read on the forward strand.
AAGGCTTCTTTGGCCTGCATGGCTTCCTCAATGGTAAAGGGCCGTTCCTCGATTTTAATTTGCGCTTCGGCGGCATAACGCAGCACGGCGGCGCGGGTGATACCGGCGAGGATTTCGGTGCCAAGATTGCGCGTTACAATCGTGCCGTCTTGCGTCACGATATAGGCGTTATTCGAGGTGCCCTCGGTTACAAAACCATCTTCCACCAGCCATGCATCATCACAGCCAGCCGCTTTGGCGGCCATTTTGCCCATGGAGGGCGCGAGCAGTTGCACGGTTTTAATATCGCGGCGGCCCCAGCGGATATCCGGTATGGAAATTACTTTCATACCGGTTTTTGCCATCGGGGAATTCACCACGTTTTTGGCTTGGGTGAACAGCACAAGGCTTGGCTCAACATCCGGATAGGCAAAATCACGGTCGGCGATGCCGCGGGTTACCTGCAAATAAATAAGCCCCTCAGTGAGGTTATTGCGGGCAATCATCTCACGATGAATGGCGAGCAGCTCGTCAATCGTGCAAGGGGATTTCATATCCAGCTCACGCAGTGAGCGCGCTAGCCGCTCGGTATGGCCATCAAACGCCAGGATTTTACCGTCGATCACTGAGGTCACTTCATAGACCGCATCGGCCATCAAAAAGCCCCGGTCAAACACTGAAATCTTAGCGTCGGCCTCGGGCAAATATTCGCCGTTTACGTATACAATTCTGCTCATGCTCATCCCCATAGTTCTGCGGTTGGTGGGTAAACCCCGCGCTCGTCATAGCGCAAAGGGGCGGTGCGGTCACGTGCCAATAGCAGCGGGCCGTCCAGATCAACGATTTGTGCGCCTTGGGCCAGTAGCGTGGCAGGGGCCATGGCGAGCGAGGTGCCGACCATGCAGCCGATCATCAGGCTATAGCCTTCTTTGATGGCGGCGTCTTTTAAGGCCAGTGCTTCGGTTAGGCCGCCGGTTTTATCCAGCTTGATATTGGCCATGTCATACTTGCCTTTTAGGGCTGGCAGGCTGGCGCTATCATGGCAGCTTTCGTCGGCGCACACGGGCAGGGGCCGCTCAATTTCGGCGAGCATATCATCGGCGCCTGCGGGCAAGGGCTGCTCTACTACCTCAACGCCAAGGCGGATCAGGGCGGGGGCCAGCTCTGTGTAAAGCGCAGGCGTCCAGCCTTCATTGGCATCGACAATTATGCGCGTATCGGGCGCACCTTTGCGCACGGCTTCAAGGCGGGCCATGTCATCTTCGCCACCAAGTTTGATTTTCAGGAGCGGGCGGGCGGCGTGTTTTGCAGCCTGCTGCTCCATTTTCAAAGGGGTATCCAGCGACAGGGTATAGGCGGTAATTACTGGCTTGGGTTCTGCTTGCCCAATGAGGTCCCAAATCCGCTTTCCGGCCTTTTTGGCCTCCCAATCCCACAGCGCGCAATCAACCGCGTTGCGGGCAGCCCCAGCGGGCAGGGCGGCTTGCAATTCGCTGCGGGTAATGCGCGGCGGCAGGCCCTCAATTTGCTTGAGTACGCTTTCCATGCTCTCGCCGTAGCGGGCATAGGGCACGCACTCGCCACGGCCAAAGCCGCCATCGCGGGATACGCTGACGGTCACCACTTTGGACTCGGTGCGTGAACCGCGCGATATGGTGAAAACTTCGGCGAGCGGGAAGGATTCCGCAACACCGACGATCATTTGAGCGCGTCCACAAGGCGGCCAGCACCTTGGCGGAAGGGGTCTACGCAGGGCAGGCCGTGCTTGGCTTCCAGCTCTGCCAAATAGGCCTCGGCCTCGGCTTCAGAAAGCTTGGCGGTGTTAATGGAAATGCCTGCTACGTAACAATCTGGGTTAACCACATGCGCCATGGTGAGGGCGACTTCGCGGAGCTGTTCGAGGCTCGGCAAAGTATAATCCGGCAATCCGCGCATGTGGGTGCGGGTTGGTTCATGCGCCAAAATGAGGGCATCTGGCTGGCCGCCATGGATCAGCGCCATGGTTACGCCTGAATAGCTGGCGTGGAAAAGGCTGCCTTGGCCCTCAATAATATCCCAGTGGTCGGCGTCATTGTTAGGCGTCAGATATTCCACTGCGCCGGCCATGAAATCAGCGATCACGGCGTCAAGCGGCACACCGCCGCCAGTGATCAGAATGCCGGTTTGGCCCGTGGCGCGGAAGGTGGCCTTAAGGCCGCGCGCGTGCATTTCACGCTCCATTGCAATGGCGGTATACATTTTACCAACCGAGCAATCTGTGCCCACGGCGAGTACCCGCTTGCCGGTACGCTTTTTGCCGTTGGCAATGGGGTAGGCGACGGTGGGAATGCGGACATCATGCAGGGTGCGGCCGTGCATTTGCGAGGCGGCGACCAGCGCGCCTTCGTCTGAAAGAAGGTTGTGTAGGCCGGAAGCAATATCCATGCCGGCCACGAGTGCTGACTCAAGTGCTTCGATCCAGGCGTCAGAAATATGGCCACCACGGTTGGCCACGCCGATAACGACGGTTTTAATGCCAGCGGCCACGGCTTCTTCCATGGTCATATCCGGCAGGCCCATATCGGCGTTGCAGCCAGGTAGGCGGAATTGGGCCTTGGCATAATCTGGGCGCCAATCACGGATGCCTTGGGCAACCTTGGCAGCGAGCGGGTCTACGGCGTCTCCTAAAAATAGGATGTATGGGGCTTCGATCATGTTGATTCTCCGGTATTTATAGCTGCGTTTGAGCTACACTTATCGCGGAGTCGGCGGGAAAATTTGGTGATTGAGGCGTGAAGTCTGCGAATTTTCGAAGAAAGTTGCAAGGATGGTGTGTTTATTGCAAGATATTTACGTTTGCCACCCACGGTGGCGGCGCGTCTAGCGTTTGTGCTTGCTGTGAGCGCGGTATGGCGCCGCGCGGGCGCTTAGGGGCTTGCTGCCAATAATGAATCGAGGCGTTATCGGCCGATCAAAGCCACGGGCGCATTTTCATCCACCACAAAATCTTTGGCGGGGCCGTCGGCCACATTGGTGTGGCGCTTATACTCATAGCGCATAATGTTGCCTTCGGTCTCTGAATGGATGATCAGGCAGCTTGAGAGATGCTTTGCACCGTCATATATATCAACAAAACCGCGCAGGTGCGGGGCGGCTTCAGCGTCCATCTCGAACCCGTCATCAGACAGCCGCAGGAGGGGGTAAATCTCGTCTCCTACATGCAGCCGCAGCCGGTTCTTTTTGCGTTGAGCTTGTTTGCGCGCACGGTCCAGCCCGTTCAAAACCTCTTTTGATAAAAAAGTATCCATAAAGGGCCCTCCTCGGGTGAGCATGGGGGTATCCGGTTAATATCGGGTTTAGCCCCGTGCAATATCATTGAGGAATACTATATCGCGATTCGACGTGGCGGCTAGCAGTATTTACAATTTTTTTATGGGGCGCTTGGGCCGCGGCCGTAGCGTTGCTGTAAATATGAAATCATGGCGGCAAGATCTTCGCCCTCAACGGGGGCCTGCATAACGGAATGGACGTTTGGCAGGAGTTGAAAGATCGAGCCGTCCGAGAAAAAACTTGAGGAGTTTACGGTGATAACCGGAACATCTGGCATACGATAAGCCGCAAAATCAGCGACAGCAATGGCCCCGCCATCCGGCAGCACCATTTCCAGAACCAGCGCATCAAACGTATGTGTGCGCAGTTTTGCCAAGGCCTCTTCTTGCGAGAAGACCAGTGTTGTCTGGATACCTTCACGCTCAAGAAACCCTGCCCAGAGCTTCCCCAGCTCGGCATTTTGCTGTGCGATCATTACCCGCAAGACTTAACCTCTCAAATAATTTACGAATGCTCTCGGCACATTAAATATTTAAACTAAAATAGTACGTAGACAAAATAATTGTATTTACCACTTGCCCTACTCAACATTTCCCTATTTTGCTACCCCGAAGTTAAGAAAAAACACCGAATTTTATATGTTTTCGCCAAATCGTGAGTGAATATGTTGAACTTTATACTAATAAGTGTGGCTTTATTGCTGGATTCCCTCTTAGGGGAGCCTGGCTGGCTTTGGTCACGTGTTCCTCATCCGGTGCGGATTATGGGCATTTTCATCGCAAAATTCGACGTTGCGTTCAATGCTGCGGGGCTGAGGCGCGCAAAAGGGACGGCGGTTTTGGTGGGGTTGCTTATTGGTTTTACAGGCGTGGCGTGGGGTTTGAGCTGGGTACCTGATGGCGGTGTGTTGGAGGTATTGGGGGCCGCCATTTTGCTCGGGCATCGCTCATTGGTACAACATGTGGCGGCGGTGGGCGCGGCGCTGGGGCAGGGGCTGCCGGAAGGACGGTGCGCGGTTTCGATGATTGTGGGCCGCGATGTGGCGGCGCTGGACGAAAGCGCCGTTTCCCGCGCGGCGATCGAGAGCGCGGCTGAGAATTTTTCGGACGGCGTGGTGGCACCGGTGTTTTGGTTTCTGCTCGCGGGGCTGCCGGGGATAGTGGCCTATAAGCTGGTGAATACTGCCGATAGCATGATCGGGCATCGCAGCGATAAATACCTTGAATTTGGCTGGGCGGCCGCGCGGTTGGATGATGTGATGAATTATATTCCGGCGCGGATTTCAGCGGGGCTGATTGCGATGGCGACCGGCTCAGCTGAGGCCCTTAAAGTGGTGCGGGCCGATGCGGGGCAGCACCGGTCGCCCAATGCGGGCTGGCCCGAGGGCGCGATGGCGGGCGCGCTGGGCGTGGCGCTTTCGGGGCCGCGGGTTTATGATGGAAAGCTTACAGACGACCTTTTTGTAAATGCGGCGGGGCGGAAGGATTTGGGGCCTGAAGATATTGCGCGCGCGGTGAAGGTGCTGTGGCGGGCATGGGCGCTTATGCTGGTTGGCGTGGCTTTGGCGGGGGGGCTTTATGTCTGGTGATCTGGACCCGCTCGATTGGCAGGGCTTTGAGGCCCAAGCCGCGCGGCTTTTGGAATGTGCCGTGGTGCAGCTGGCGGGGGCCAAAGATGGCCCCGTTTGGCAGGCCTTTCCCGAAAGCATGAAGGCGGAAATGCGCACGGATTTGCCCATTAAGGGCGCTGGATATGAGGCTGTGGCCGCCCAGCTGGCGGCGCTGCTGCCTTATGGTGTTGGCAATACCCACCCGCGCTTTTTTGGCTGGGTGCATGGCAGCGGCGGGGCGGCTTCCATGCTGGCCGAAATAGCGGCAGCGGCGATGAACGCCAACCTTGGCGGGCGCGACCACGGCGCGATGTATGTGGAAAAGCAGGTGGTGGCCTGGGTGCGGCAGATGTTTGGCTTTCCCGACGGGGCGAGCGGGCTGGTGGTGAGCGGCACCTCAATGGCAACGATTGTAGCGCTGAAAGCTGCGCGGGATGCGCGGATAAATGCGCGGGCCGCGGGCGTGGGGGCGCATAAGCTGGTGGGCTATGCCTCAGACCAAGCGCATAATTGCGTGGCGCGGGCATTTGATATGCTCGGGTTGGGGAGCGATGCTTTGCGGGCTGTGCCGGTGAACGCAGCGTTTGAGATGGACATTACCGCCCTGCGCAAAATGATGGCCGTCGACCGCGCGGCGGGGCTGGAGCCTTTCTTGCTGGTGGGCACGGCGGGCAGCGTAAATGTGGGGGCGTTTGATGACCTTGCGGCGCTGGCGGATATCGCGAAGGCCGAGGGGCTTTGGCTGCATATTGATGGCGCGTTTGGCGCGGCGGGGGTTTTGAGCGATGTGCTGCGGCCTCGACTAAAGGGGATTGAGCGGGCCGATAGCATAGCCTTTGATTTCCATAAATGGTTGCACGTGAATTATGACGCGGGCTTTGTGCTGCTGCGAGACGAGGCCCTGCACAGGGCCGCCTTTGAGAGCGCGCCGGACTATTTGGCGAGCAGTGACCGTGGCTTGGCCGCGGGTCGCCCTTGGCCGGTGGATTACGGGCCAGAGCTTTCCCGCGGGTTTAGGGCGCTCAAAATCTGGGCACAAATCACGGCGCTGGGCACCGAGGCGCTGGGCGCGGCGATAAGCCGGAATTGCACGCAAGCCAAGCTGCTGGCCGAGATGATAGACGCGGAACCAAGCCTAGAGCGGCTGGCCCCCGTGGCCTCAAGCGTGGTGGTGTTTGCCCATGTGGACGGCGATGCGGTAACCGAAGAAATTGTGCTGCACCTGCAAGAAAGTGGGCTGGCGGTGCCGTCAATTACCACTGTAAACGGACGGCGGGCGGTGCGGGTGAATATCACCAACCACCGGACGCGGGATGCGGATTTACGGGTGTTGGTGGATGGGTGCGCTCGCTCTAACCCCAGTGTAGCTTTCGTCTGTATTCATGGCTAGGTAGTAACGGTTGCGCATTGAAAAACAATACTAAATCCCCAACCGTCTGAACTTTGGCAAAATATGGATTGCTTTCATAATTCTGCATATCCCGTCCAACCATTGGAGGAAGTGCCTCCCACATATCAAATTCAATTTCATCAGGGTCAATCGGCAGTCCATTCCACAAATCATCCGAAGCCCGTAATGGAAAGTTCTGCCCATTCTTTTGCAAGGAAAATTGTAAATCATTATAGACTGCGCGAATAATCCATGGATCAACTTTGTGCCGATCAAAGGCACGCGCGAATGTGCAAATGGAATCGTTGGGGCGGGCTTTAATGTATGCCGAAAACTTCTTGTTCCACAAATAATCGCTCCCAACGAGCTCAAACCCCACAAAGACTATAAGACCAGCAAGTATAAATGGAGCTACGGCATCGCCATCTAAGGTGGCTTTAACAAAAGTTCCCAGAAAAACAACAGCAAGGATCCCAGCGATACACATGCCAATGATCGTATGATAGGGCTTTTTCGTTTCAGACCAACTATGGTCTGGAAGATTTCTCGAGAAATGTGTCATTTGGCAACCTTAACGCGCGTACCTTGAGACGCAACTGTTTTCATTACAAGCAAATCTCCCCAATTGACCCTCCCCCTCCAAGCCCTTATTGAGAGGCAACAAATTGCGCGGGGCAAAGCTGATGGACAAACCACAATCCTTTCAGGATATCATTTTACGTTTGCAGGCCTATTGGGCTGGTAAGGGCTGCGCGATGTTGCAGCCTTATGATATGGAAGTGGGCGCGGGCACGTTTCACCCCGCCACCACTTTGCGGAGCCTTGGCAGCAAGCCTTGGGCGGCGGCTTATGTGCAGCCGTCTCGGCGGCCTACCGATGGGCGCTACGGCGAAAACCCGAACCGGCTACAGCATTTCTACCAGTATCAGGTGGTTATAAAGCCAAGTCCGCCCGACCTTCAGGCGCTTTATCTCGGCTCGCTTGAGGCGATTGGGATAGACATGGACCTGCATGATATTCGCTTTGTGGAGGACGACTGGGAGTCGCCTACGCTCGGGGCTTGGGGCCTTGGCTGGGAGGTGTGGTGTGATGGCATGGAGGTTTCGCAGTTCACCTATTTTCAGCAGGTTGCGGGCATGGATTGCAAGCCGGTAACAGGCGAGCTGACTTATGGTTTGGAGCGCCTCGCGATGTATGTGCTGGGTGTTGACCACGTAATGGACATGCCGTTTAACCGTCCGGATGCCCCCGTGCCGCTGACTTACGGCGATATTTTTCGGCAGGCCGAGCAAGAGTATTCGCGCTGGAATTTTGACGTGGCAAACACCGATATTTTGCTCAAGCAGTTTGAGGATGCCGAGGCGGAATGTGCGCGGATTTTGGACCAGCCCGCCGAAGACCCAAAAACTGGCCGCACTATTATAATGGCCCACCCTGCCTATGATCAGGCGATCAAGGCGAGCCATGTGTTTAACCTGCTCGACGCGCGGGGCGTGATTTCGGTGACCGAGCGCCAAGCTTATATTGGCCGCGTGCGGGCGCTTACAAAGATGTGCGCCGATGCGTTTGTACAAACAGCGGCGGGCGGAGCATGATACTTATTAGCGTAGTTGGTGGGGCCTTTTTTGCACTCTCTCCACTCACCAGTGGCCTGTTTTGGCTCGGCGTAGCAAATGGGGTAAGTGAAACCGTCAGGATAGGGTTGTTGCAATGAATAGAACGATTTTACCCGATCAATTTCAATTATTAGAGGCGGGCGTGGCATGATCGTTGTAGGACTTTCCTCATTGGTTCTCTTTTTACCAACATTTATGGCTCTGCCGATGCCGTTGCAAACGGTGATCATTTCTGTAGGAGCCTCGCTATGAGCGGTAAAATTATGGCCGGTGGGCTGGTGATTTTCACCATCATTTTTGGCATCGTGCTTTATTACGCGCAATATTATGCGTATTATAACGAGGTCAGCGGGCTGGAAACGGTAACCGTCGAGGGCCGTGAAGTTGCGGTGCAAAACTATTTGGGGCTGGAGGGCGAAAGCTCGGGCCTAAAGCTGCGGGGCTGCTTTACGGTGGATGTGGCCGCATTTGACGGGGTGACGCTGGCAGACAACCCTACGCCCACAACGCCCCCCGGCTGGTTTGAATGCTTTGACGTGGTGCAGCTAACCGATGACGTGGACAGCGGCGCGGCGACAACTTATATGGCGGCTAAAAACGGCCAAGACGGGCTGGACCGGATTATCGCCGTTTACCCCGATGGGCGCGCTTTTATGTGGCGGCAACTCAACGATAAATATCAGGAATAGACCATGGATTATTTACTTGAGCTGTTTAGCGAAGAAATTCCGGCGCGGATGCAAAAGCGCGCGGGGGAAGACCTCAAAAAGCTTGTCACGAACGGGCTTGTTGAGGCTGGCATTACCTATGAAAGCGCAGCTGTGTTTACCACGCCGCGCCGGCTGTGCCTGAATGTGTGTGGCGTGCTGGAGCAGTCTCCGACCCTGCGCGAAGAGCGTAAAGGCCCGCGGGTAAGCGCGCCGGATAAAGCGATAGAAGGTTTCCTTCGCGGCGCGGGCGTTGCGCGTGAAGACCTCGTGGTGAAGGCCGATAAAAAGGGCGACATTTATGTGGTTGAAATTGTAAAGCCCGGGCGGGGTGCAGCCGAGGTGCTGACCGAGGTGGTGTCGGAGGTTATTCGCAAGTTCCCGTGGCCCAAATCTATGCGCTGGGGTGCAGGCCAACTGCGCTGGGTGCGGCCGCTACATTCGGTTTTGAGTATTTTAAGCAAAGAAGAAGTTGAAGTGGTGCCTGTGGATGTGGACGTTCCTGTCGGGGATAGCACAGAGGGGCATCGGTTTATGGCACCGGGGCGGTTTAGCGTTTCGGGGTTTGAGGATTACGAGGCCAAGCTAAAGGCGGCATACGTGATGCTGGACCCAAGCGAGCGCGCAGATTTAATATGGCACGACGCCACCAATGGCGCCTTTGCGCTGGGGCTCGAAGTTGTCGACGATCGCGCGCTTTTGGCTGAGGTCGCGGGCTTGGTCGAGTGGCCGGTGGTGCTAATGGGCGATATCGCCGAGGACTTTTTTGCGCTGCCAGCAGAGGTGCTGCAAAGCTCGATGCGCGAGCACCAGAAGTTTTTCAGTGTGCGAAATCCTAAAACGGGCCGGATCGAGAAATTCGTGACCGTGGCCAATCGGGAAACCGCAGACGGCGGCGCGACGATACTGGCGGGCAACCAAAAGGTGCTGTTTGCACGGCTGTCTGATGCGAAGTTCTTCTGGGAGAATGACCTGCGGGTGCCGCTGGGTGAGATGGCGGCCAAGCTGGAAAAGGTGACCTTCCACAACAAGCTTGGCACGCAGGCCGAGCGGGTGGCGCGCATTGCCGCATTGGCGCGGGAAATCGCGACAGATGTTGATGCAGACCCCGCCCTTGCTGAGCAGGCGGCGGAGATTTGCAAGGCCGACCTAATGAGCGAGATGGTCTATGAATTCCCCGAGCTGCAAGGCCTGATGGGTCGCTATTATGCCGAGGCGGCAGGGATGCCCGCCGAAGTGGCCAATGCCTGTGAGCAACACTGGCAGCCGCTGGGGCCATCTGATAATGTGCCAACCGAGCCGGTTTCGGTAGCCGTGGCGCTGGCGGATAAGATAGATACGCTGACGGGTTTCTGGGCGATTGACGAGAAGCCAACGGGGAGCAAAGACCCTTTTGCACTGCGGCGGGCCGCGCTCGGGGTTATTCGGTTGGTGTTGGCGAATGATCTGCGAGGTGCCCTGCGGCACATATTTGTTCTAAGTTATGCTGATCATGTAATTGATAAGCTGCAAGGATTGCAGGGCGCCAGGTCGAAAGCTAGTGCCGAATTTGCAAAAACGTTTGGCTTTACTGATGATGAAATGGATTCACTACTGAGCCGAAAATTCGATGAAATGGCTCCGCATGAAGAACAGAAGTCTTTTGTTAAAGGTTTTGCGAACCAAGTTTTTTCACTTGAAAACCCCACTGTGTTAAACCTCCTCTCCTTCTTCCACGACCGCCTCAAAGTCTACCTCAAAGACAAAGGCATCCGGCATGATGTTATCGACGCCTGCCTTAAAATGCCCGGCAATGATGACCTCACCCTGCTCGTTAAGCGCGCCGAGGCATTACAGGCTTTCCTAAACACGGATGACGGCGAAAACCTCCTCCAAGGCTTCAAGCGCGCCAACAACATCCTGCGCGCCGAGGAGAAAAAGGACGGCGTGTCATACGAAGGCGAGCCGGATGTGAAATTCGCCGAGGAGCCCGCCGAGAAAGCGCTGTTTGCCGCGCTCAAAGAGGCCGCCCCGAAGATCGAAACCGCCCTCAACGATGAAAACATCGAAGCCGCCATGGCCGCCCTCGCCGCCCTGCGCGCCCCGATTGATGGCTTCTTTGACGGGGTGCAAGTGAACGCCGACAAACCCATCGTCCGGCGCAACCGCCTCTGCCTGCTGAATGAAATCCGGGCCGTTATGCACAAGGTTGCCGTGTTCTCCGAAATCAACGGCTAACCCCCACCTCTACTTTGCCAAATATCCCGGGGGGGAGCGCAGCGAGGGGGCTGGCCCCCTTCTCGAGGTCCGCCGTTTTCTCCATTGCCAAACAATAAACAAGGCCTATGCTGCACTGCAACGAAACTGCGAGGCTTGGCGATGATACCCCTTGATGGCAAAACAGAGCTCGACGTGCAAAAGCACGGCACCCGCGCCGCTCGCTTGGCCAAAATGGTCTCGCTCGGGCTGCCGGTCCCCAAAGCTGTGGTGCTTTCTGCGGCCGATGTTTCCAAGATTGCAAAAACGGGCGAAGTGCCCGATGTGCCTTCCAGCCTGCTCGGCGGGTTGCTTTCCCTGCGGGCTTCGCCGCTTAATCCTGAATGGGGCGGACCAACCGCTATTCTGAATATCGGGATTAGCGATACCACTCTGCCAGATGTTGGCGAAGAGGCAGCCTATCTGCTTTACCGCCGATTTATCCAGTCCTACGCCACCAATGTGGCCGGGCTAGAGGCTGAGGATTTTGACGCGGACATTCCGGACGGACCCGAGCGCGTGGCGCAGTGCAAAGCGAGCTATTTGCTTGAGACAGACCAAGATTTTCCGCAAGATCCGGCAGAGCAGCTAAGGGCATGCATATTGCATATGGCGCGGGCCTGGATGCGGCCATCGGCCATGATATTACGACAAGCCAAAGGCGCGCCAGCCGATGCGGGCTTTGCGTTGGTGATCCAGCGCATGGCGCTGGGCATCGGGCGCGGAGACACTGGCGCAGGGGCGGCGCAGATGGTGGATGGCAAATCAGGCGCGCCAAAGCTTTGGGGGCGATATTTGCCGCAATCCCAAGGGCAGGATGCCCTGATTGGTGCCCGCGAAGCGCTGGGGATAGAAGCGTTGCCAGAGGCTGTGCAGGCAGGGCTGGCGCGCGCGGGCGAAACGCTGGCAACAGGGTTTCGCGACGCGTTTCAGGTGGAATTCACCGTGCAGGACGGGCAGCTTTGGTTGCTGGATTGCAGCCCTGCGAAGCGCTCGTCGGTGGCGGCATTGCGGATAAATGTAGACCTTGCAGAAGCCGGAATTATAACCAAATCAGATGCGATTTTGCGTACAGAACCTCATGCGCTTGGTGACCATTTGCACCCGCAAATCGCGGAGGATTCCCCGCGGGATATTTTGGCCACGGGGCTTTCGGCTAGCCCTGGTGCCGCCACGGGGCGGGTGGTTTTTACGCCTGAGGCGGCGATGACGATGGCGGCGCAGGGGCAAGCGGCCATTTTGGTGCGAGTGGAAACCGGCGCGGACGATATTCGCGGTATTCATGCGGCCCAAGGGGTGCTGACATTGCGCGGCGGCATGACGAGCCACGCGGCGGTGATCGCGCGGGGGCTTGGGGTGCCGTGTATCGTGGGCGCGGGCGAGCTGCGGTTGGATGACTTGGTGCTGGTTTGCCCCGACGGACGGCGGCTGAAAGCGGGCGCGCAAATTACGGTGGACGGAACCAGCGGGCAGGTGCTGGCGGGCGGTGCAGAGATGACGCAACCCAGCCTGGGTGGGCCGTTTAAAACCCTGATGAGCTGGGCCGACGAGGTGCGCGCGCTGGAAGTGCGTGCCAATGCGGACACGCCAGCGGATGCGCGGCTAGCGCGGCGGTTTGGCGTGGATGGCATTGGCCTTTGCCGCACTGAGCACATGTTTTTTGCCCCCGAACGGGTGCAGGTCATGCGTGAAATGATTTTGGCGCCCGATGCTGTGGCCCGCAAAGTAGCGCTGGATTTATTGATGCCGATGCAGAAGGCTGACTTTGTCGAGCTGTTTGAAATTATGCACGGATTGCCCGTGACGATCCGCTTGCTGGACCCGCCGTTGCACGAGTTTATGCCAGTGGACGAGGCCGGCATGGCGGCGCTGGCGCAGGCCATGGGGATGAGCGTGATGCAGGTGGCACGGCGGGTGGAGGAGCTTTCAGAGGTGAACCCGATGCTGGGGAAGCGCGGCGTGCGCATCGGCATTACCACGCCTGAAATTTATGAAATGCAGGTGCGGGCGATTTTTGAGGCCGCAGCGCAGGTGTTTGCTATCACCGGCGATGAGGTGGTGCCGGAAATCATGATTCCGCTGGTGTCTGCCAGCCGCGAGGTTGAGCTGATCAAGGCGCGGATTGAAGCGGTGGCGGCCAACGTTGGCGGGGCGGTGGCCTATAAGCTGGGGGTGATGGTGGAAACCCCGCGCGCCGCTTTGCGGGCCGGAGACCTTGCGAAAAACAGCGCCTTTTTAAGCTTTGGCACCAATGATTTGACCCAGATGACCTATGGACTTTCACGCGATGATGCGGGGCGCTTTATGCGCGAATATGTGCAGCAGGGGGTTTTTCCTGAAGATCCGTTCCACAGCCTTGATGTGGAAGGTGTGGGGGAGCTTTTGCTGATAGCGGCGCAGCGGGGGCGGGCGGCGAACCCTGATTTGGTGCTCGGCATGTGTGGTGAGCATGGCGGGGACCCGGCCTCGATTCGGTTTTGCAAGGTGGCGGGGTTTGACTATGTTTCCTGCTCGCCTTACCGCGTGCCGATTGCACGGCTGGCGGCAGCGCAGGCCAGTCTTTTGGCCGCAAATACCGGGTGATTCTAGCGAATTGGCCGGATGATTAGCCCTTCAAACGGGCATTTTACGCCAAATTGAACAGCTTGAACCCGTAAAACAAGGGTTTATCAAGCTGTTCATAAATGGGGATAGACTCCGGCCACTGGAATGTGAGAAATTCTGGCGATTGATTGCAAAGGATTTTCAAGCTGTTTGGACTTAGATATATAAATCATTCGCCAAGGTTGGTGGCGGCGCTAACGGGCGCGCTGGCCGGGCTTGTGGGGCTGTTGCTTTTGACCAACGCCAATGCAGAATTTGTGCCGCCAACAGATACGGTTGATTCGCAAGTTGCCGGGCAAATTGTGGCGATGATGTCTCTTGAGCGCGCGGTTATGGGGGCCCTTACCGTTGATCGGCTGGCGGAGCTGGGCGGCGTGAGCTTTATTTCCGGTGCTCCGCCACGGCGCGGCGCGTTTGGGCGGATATTTCAAGGCGCACAGGGGCGGCAGGCGGCCGAGGCCGAGGCGGTGCGGCTGGCTTCTGCGGGGCAGGTGGCCCGGTCTGGCACTGAAATTTCGCCAACGATTGCGAGTTTTAACCGGCAGATTTTGGATGCGATGCCCGCCGCGACGGGCGGGCCGCAGTGGAAATGCCTGTCTGAGGCGCTTTATTTCGAAGCTCGCGGGGAAGACCTGTGGGGGCAAATAGCGGTGGCCGAGGTTATTTTGAACCGGGCAGATTCTCCGCGCTTTCCTGAAAATGTGTGTTCTGTGGTGCGAGATGGCACGGGGCGGCGGCATCGGTGCCAGTTTTCCTATTATTGTGATGGGAAAGTTGAGGTAATTGGCAATCCGACGGCCTATGAGCGGATTGAAAAAATTGCGGCGATGATGATTGAAGGGCGGGCGCGGGTGCTGACGGGCGGCGCTGTATTTTATCATACAGATGCCGTGCGGCCGAGCTGGATGAGCGCCATGGAACAGACAACGGTAATCGGGGATCATATTTTCTACCGATACCCTTAAGGCTCCAAAAAAGACGCGGGCGTGACAAAAACGGCGGGCCTCTGGCGCAACACCACAAGCGCTGATGCTTTGGCGCGGTGCGGGGGACATGCTTCCTAGTCGTGCGACTTTGACGCACCGCTTGAAAGGATGCGGGCTTGAAATGACTTTATAAGTGAGTAGATACTTACTGTAAGTAATTTGAGCCAAGGAGAGAGACCATGAATGAGCGGCCGATGATGATAACGGTATTCGCAATTGTTGCTGTGGCTTTTGGCGCGCTAACGCTGTTTTCCGGTGGGCGAAACCTGTTTGACGCGGCGGTGATTGCCACCGCGGGGAACACCATTGGCTTTGTGCTGTGGTTTAACTTTTTGGCCGGGTTTGCCTATATTGCTGCGGGGGGCCTTTTGTGGGCGTGGAAGCTAAGGGGGGTGCAGCTATCCGCCGTGATCGCCGGCGCGACGCTTTTGGTTTTTCTAGCGATGGGGATTTATGTGATCCAGTTTGACGGGCTTTATAATGGAAAAACGGTTGGGGCGATGGCGCTTCGCAGCACAGTGTGGCTGCTGATTGCGGTGCTGGCGCGGGGCTATTGGCAGAGGTTTAGAGCTATTGGCGTGGCGTAAGGCCGGCCTTGATGGGGGAGGATTTTTGCCGAGCCATATTGCCGCAAGCCTCTTGCAAATGGCGGCCAAAAGGGTGACATGCGGGCCAACACACAAATTCCGAGGGATGTTATGCAGAAAATTGGTAAGCTTATAGACAGAATTCCGTTGCAGATGCTGGTCGTGATGACGATCTTTTTGGGGTTGGCGCCTTATTTGCCATTTATGCAGGAGCCGCCGCATTTATTTGCTAAACTTAACATGTTGTTCAGTGGCGAACTGGCCAAACCGATTGATATTTTTGATCTGCTAATGCATGGCACCCCTGCGGTGCTGCTGATCATCCGGTTGGTGCGTAAGTTTGGCAACAAGGCCGACGTGTAGGCGGCGCTGCTTCGGGGTGAAATACTGCCTTACAGAATTACGTATCCTCCCTTGTCATTCCCTTTACTGATGCTTAGGTTCCCCATGAAATCATGGGCGGGAGTCGCTCGGAGTTAAAAAGGGGTTTTTCATGTTTGTATCCGCAGCATATGCGCAAACCGCAGGCGGGGCTGGTGGCCTTGCGGGCGGTCTTGGTGGGATTTTGCCAATTATTCTGATTTTCGGGATTATGTATTTCCTGATGATCCGGCCACAGCAAAAGAAGGCGAAAGCGCATAAAGCCATGATCGCGGCGCTACGGCGCGGTGACCAAGTGCTGACCCAAGGCGGGATTATTGGCAAGGTGACCAAGGTTAAGGACGATGCCAATGAGGTCGAGATTGAAATCGCTACGGATGTAAAAATTCGGGTGATGCGCCATACGATTACATCGGTGATGAACAAAACCGAGCCTAGCGAATAATTTTTACGCGCGCCCGAAGTGGCGCGCGTTTGTATTAAGGACGCCTGAATATGCTGCATTTTCCGCTGTGGAAGCAAACTTTGATCTGGATGGTGTGCCTTGCGGGGCTAGCCTTTGCGATGCCCAATGCTTTTTATACCAAAGTGGAGCAGCATAATGATGCTGTAATGGCACTTGAAGCTGGCGAGGCGGAGACGCCGGAACTTTTGGCAGCACAGGCCGCGTGGCCGGATTATTTACCGAGCGCACTTGTGAACCTCGGGCTGGATTTGCGCGGTGGAGCGCATGTGCTGGTTGAGGTTAACGTTGCCGATGTTTACCAAGATCGGCTTGATGGTATGTGGCCAGCGGTGCGGGATGTTTTGCGTGAGCAAAAGGAGCTGTTTGGCTCAGTGCGCCGCCAAGATGGCGATAATGAACTGCGGGTGCGCATTGGCAATGCCGAAGCGATAGCGGCGGCGGTGGTGCAGGTAAACACGCTGACAAGCCCTGTGGTTTCGCTTACGGGCGCTGGCGCGCGCGATTATGAGGTGGTGGCTGAGGGCGACGAGATTGTACTGACCATGTCTGAGGCCGAGCAAATTGCCACGGATGACCGCACCATGCTGCAAAGCCTAGAGATTATTCGCCGCCGCGTGGATGAAGCGGGCACGCGGGAGCCAACGATTCAGCGGCAGGGCGCAGACCGGATATTGATTCAGGTGCCAGGGATCGGCTCTGCGGAAGAGCTGATTGACTTGATCGGGCGGACGGCGAAGCTGAGCTTTAATGCCGTGGTGCGGCAGGTGGCCAGCCCGGATGAAGCGCCGGGTTTGGGCAACGAGATTGTGCCATCTGTGGATGAGGGCGAAGGCTATTATGTGATCTCGAAATCTGCGGTGGTAACGGGCGACATGCTAACCGATGCCTCGACGCAATTTGATGCAAATGGCGGCCCGGCGGTTGGATTTACCTTTAACCCTACGGGCGCGCGGCTTTTTGGGGCGCATACGGCGGCCAATGTTGGCAAGCTATTTGCGATTGTTTTGGATGACGAAGTGATTTCGGCACCGCAAATTCGGCAGGCAATTCTGGGCGGCTCGGGTATTATTACCGGCCGGTTTACCGTGCAAGAAAGCGCGCAGTTGTCAATTTTGCTGCGGGCAGGCGCACTGCCTGCCAGCATTAAGGTGCTGGAGCGGCGGACCATTGGGCCGGAGCTGGGGCAAGATAGCATTGATGCGGGCAAGGTGGCGGCGATTGTGGCCATGGTGGCTGTGTTGGTGTTTATGGTGCTGAGCTATGGGCTGTTTGGCGTGCTTGCCAACGTGGCGCTTGGGCTTAACATTGTGCTGCTTTTTGCACTGCTCAGCACTATTGGGGCCACGCTTACGCTGCCCGGCATTGCCGGCATTGTGCTAACGCTGGGCATGGCGGTGGATGCGAATGTGCTGGTGTTTGAGCGAATAAAAGAAGAGCTTAGGCGCGGGAAAGGCCCTGCGCGGGCGATAGAGATCGGCTATGAAAAGGCAACGTCGGCGATTATTGATGCCAATGTCACCACGCTTATAGCCGCGATTATTCTGTTTATGATGGGCTCTGGCCCGGTAAAAGGCTTTGCGGTCACGCTGGGACTGGGGATTGTGACCTCAGTGTTTACGGCGATCTGGGTTACACGGTTACTGATCGTGATTTACCTGAAAATCCGCAAGCCTAAAACGATTGAAGTGTGAGGGAAGACCATGCGACTGAAACTTGTCCCGACCGAAACCAAGATCGACTTTTTTAAGTTCTCCACGCTGGCGATGGGGTTTTCGGCCCTGATGGCCGTGCTTTCTGTGGTGGCGTTTTTTGTGTTTGGCTTGAATTACGGCATTGATTTTAAGGGGGGGACGGTCATTCGGACGGCAACGCCTGTGCCCGTTGAGGTGAGCGTTTACCGCAATGTGCTTTCGGGCCTTGAGCTGGGCGATTTTACGGTGACCGAAGTGACGAACCCGGGGGCCGAACTCACGGACACTGAGCGCCATGCGGTGATGATCCGGATCGAGCAACAATCAGATGATGCGGAAACCCAGAATGATATTATTTTGGAAGTGAAATCCGCCCTGACCAGCGAGATTGACGGCGTGAGCTTTTTGCAGACCGATAGTGTGGGTGCAAAGGTATCTGGTGAGCTGGTAATTGCCGGAATTGAAGCGGTTGTGCTGGCTGTAATGGCGGTGCTGTTTTACATATGGTTGCGCTTTGAGTGGCAATTCAGCGTGGGGGCCGTGGCGGCCTTGGTGCATGATGTGGTGCTGACCATCGGGGTTTTTGCGGTGATGCAGATCGAATTTAACCTTTCTATTATCGCGGCGATTCTCACGATCGTGGGCTACTCGCTGAATGATACCGTGGTTGTGTTTGACCGCGTGCGGGAAAACCTGCGGCGCTTTAAGACTACACCATTGAAAGAGGTGCTGAACCTGTCGATAAACGAGACGCTTTCGCGAACCGTGATGACCTCTGTGACCACGCTTTTGGCGCTGGTGGCGCTTTATGTGCTGGGGGGTGATGTTATCCGAGGGTTTACTTTTGCGATGATTTGGGGTGTGATCGTGGGTACGTATTCTTCCGTGTTTATCGCCTCGCCCATTTTGCTGCGCCTCGGGGTGAAGCGGGATTGGGATAAAGATAACGGCGCGGCGGGGACCCAGTATGCCAACATCGACGCCTGAACAACGCCAGAAGGTTTGCAGCTATTGCAGCACGCCCGCTAATCCGCTGGACACGAGCTGCACCAATTGCGGCTCGGCGCTGCCGGTGGCCATGCCGCTGGCCGTGGCCCGCCTTATGGAGGCGCAGGGCAAGCTGCAGCTCCGGCAAACGGGGTTTATCGTGGTTGGGATCAGCGCTGCCTTTGGCGTGCTGTCGACGTTTTTCTCGGGGCTGTTTATCTTGCTCATGGTGGTGTGGGTTGTGTTTATCTCCTCGGCTATGCTGATGATTTCTGCGTGGGCAAACGCCTACCGTAAAAATGGCTCTATGTTTGGAAATTCAGCGATCGCGGTTGGCGTATGGCTGGTGAGCCTGATTGTCATGATCATCGCGGGCTCGATTACGGGCTCTATTTTCGGCTAATGCAGGCCGCACTGGCCACTGAAGGGCTGGCGTGGCTGGCACTGGCGGTGCTGGTGGCAGGCATTGTGCGAGGCTTTTCGGGCTTCGGCTCGGCGCTGGTTTACTTACCGATTGCAGGGATATTTTTGCCACCAACCTGGGTGATCGCAACCACGATGGTTTTTAGCATTATCGGGCCGTTGCCGCTTGTGCCGCGGGCATGGGCGCAGGCGCCAATGCGCGAGGTGGCACGGCTGGCAATTGCGGGGGCCGTGGCCGTGCCGCTCGGGGTGGTTTTGCTTATCAGGCTGGAGCCAGAGGCATTTCGCTGGCTGGTGTCTTTGGTGGCGGTGGGGACGCTGGGGCTGTTGGCATCGGGCGGGCGCTATCGGGGGGAGGTTTCGGCCATTATGGGGGCTGGCACCGGGTTTTTGTCGGGGCTAATGGGGGGCTTTATTGGCCTGCCGGGGCCGCCGGTGATATTGCTTTATATGAGTGGGCAAAAGGCGGTGGCCGAAATTCGGGCCGCGATATTGCTGTTTTTATTCATGATAGACGTGGTGGTACTGGCCACCCTATTGGTGCGCGGGCTGGTAACGGCCGAGGCTGCGGTGATCGGGCTGCTTTTGGTGCCGAGCTATATGCTGGGTGGGCTGATAGGGCAGCGGCTGTTTAACCCCGCGCGGGAGCGCTTGTTTCGGGGGGTAGCATACGGGATTATTTTGCTGGCGGCGGTGGCTGGGCTGCCGATATTTGATTAAGGCTATCTTAACTATGCCCGCACTTGCCCCGAGAAATTATTTTTTTGATAACCTTTCTTGCTTAGTTTTAACCTGTAACGATTTAACAGACTTGTAGAAACGAGTTTCATCGCGACCTTGCCATCGTACCGATCATTTAGACGGATGGCCTTTTGGTTTATTTGATGGAAGCGAGTTTCTTATGTTTTTACGTGTATGTGTTGTTTTTATGGCGTGTTCGCTTTTTGCCAACGCCGTTATGGCCCAAACCCAGTGGCGTATTGGGGCAAATATGGCTTCGGTTCATATTGCGCCGCAGCGGGAATTTAACCAGATCAACCCCGGAGCTTTTGTTTCAGCGACCTTTAGGTCTGACAAAAAATTTCAATATGGGGTGCAGCTTGGGGTCTATTTAAACAGCTATAGCGAGCGGACGATTTATGGCAGCACCTTTGCCAACTGGCGCGTTGCGCGGTTTGGAAATGCGGATTTGCGCTTGGGCGGGTTTATGGGGCTTATGGAGTATCCGGTGATTTCTGAGCGCGCCCGCGCCATTGGCTGGCCGACCGTGGGGGACTTTATTTTGACAATGGGGCCGTCTTTAAAGCTGACTTTTAACAGCGGGCTTGATTTTACGGTTGGGTTTTTGCCAGTGAAAACCAAGGAAACCAGCGGCGTGCTGACGTTTCAAATGTCTATCCCCTTTGGCGGGCGGCGGTGAAGGGTTTTGCCGAGGGTGGAAACATCTTTTGATTGATGCGCGCAGGGCGGCTATGGTGGGGTGAACCCCCAGCATAGGAAGGCGCGGCGGATGGCGATGAAGCGAAAACTTGAGGATTTTGGGGAGCTGTGGCCAGCTGAAGAGCAGATATTGGCGGAGATCGATAGTGGGGAGGATATTGAACTCCACGATGGTCTGCCGCCGAAAACCCCCAGTGAAAAATATGACGTGCGGGCCGAATTTATCCGCTACCTTGCGCTGGGTGGCTGTAAGGCTTGCGGCTTGCATGAAAAGGGATTGCGGATTGTTGGCGCGCGGATCATTGGCGTGCTGGACCTTGAAGGCGGAGACCTGCCACGAGATTTGGGGCTGTTCGCCTGTCCGTTTGAGTCCGAGCTGGTTTTTCTTAGCGCTAAGCTGCAAAGCCTTTTTTTAAATCACTCGCTTCTTCCCGAGGGGCTTTCGGCTGACAGGTTGGAGGCCAAGGGGAACGTCGTTCTGGATGGAGTGGAGGCCCATGGGGCTGTGCGCCTGCTCGGGGCCAAACTGGGCGGAGACCTTGATTGCGATGGGGTTACGTTTAACGCGGCCAAGGATGGTGCGGGCAAGCCGACCGGCTTTGCCTTTGGGGCGGACGGGCTGGAGGCCAAGGGGAGCTTACTTTTACGAGATGTGGAGGCCCACGGGGAAGTGCGCCTGCTCGGGGCTAAGCTGGGCGGAGACCTTGAGTGCAGTGGGGCCACATTTAGCGCGGCCAAAGATGGTGAGGGCAAGACGACGGGCGCTGCCTTTGGGGCGGACAGGCTGGAGGCCAAGGGGAGCTTCTTTTTGAGAGATGTGGAGGCCCACGGGGAAGTGCGCCTGCTCGGGGCTAAGCTGGGCGGAAACCTTGATTGTGAGGGGGCCACGTTTAACGCTGCCAGAGAAGATGCGGGCAAGTCGGCGGGCGTTGCCTTTGGGGCGGACATGCTGGAGGCCAAGGGGAGCTTCTTTTTGCGGGGCGGCGCCAGAATTTCTGGTCGCATTTCACTAGGGCTTGTTGAGATTCATCGTGAATTGATGATGGCTGCCGACATATAGATCATTGAGGCGTAGCTTTGATCAGTTTTGCAGGACCGCATGGCTATACGCTTGAATTCCTTCAGTTTCTGGAAGTA
>NVUX02000004.1 GCA_002402045.2 Paracoccaceae bacterium
ACCAATGAATTGATCGAGATTATCTCGGGCGCTGAAGCGCTGAAATAGGAGAGAAACTGATGGCTAAAAAAGCTGTAGGTAAAATTACACAGGTGATTGGCGCTGTTGTCGACGTTCAGTTCGAAGACAACCTGCCGGCGATCCTTAACGCCCTTGAAACCGACAATAACGGCAGCCGCTTGGTGCTCGAAGTTGCCCAGCACCTCGGCGAGAACACTGTTCGCACCGTGGCTATGGATGCAACCGAAGGTCTCGTGCGCGGGAGTGTGGTTACGGATACTGGCGAAACTATCATGGTGCCTGTTGGCACAGCCACGCTTGGCCGGATCATGAACGTTATCGGTGAGCCGGTTGACGAAAAAGGTCCGATCATAACCAAAGAGCGCCGCTCTATTCATGGGGACGCGCCGGCATTTTCCGAGCAGTCCACTGAATCTGAGCTTCTGGAAACCGGCATCAAGGTGATCGACCTGCTCGCACCTTACACCAAAGGCGGCAAAATTGGCCTCTTCGGCGGTGCTGGCGTTGGCAAAACCGTTCTCATCATGGAACTGATCAACAACATCGCAAAAGTACACTCCGGTGTGTCTGTGTTTGCGGGCGTTGGCGAGCGGACCCGTGAAGGCAACGACCTTTACCACGAGATGATCGAAGGTGAAGTTATTGTGCCTGACAATCTGGAAGAGTCCAAAATTGCGCTGGTTTACGGCCAAATGAATGAACCTCCCGGAGCCCGTATGCGGGTTGCGCTTTCAGGCCTTACGCTTGCTGAGCAATTCCGCGACGAAACCGGCGCTGACGTGCTGTTTTTTGTGGACAACATCTTCCGCTTCACCCAAGCGGGTTCCGAGGTTTCGGCGCTTCTTGGCCGTATTCCATCTGCTGTGGGCTACCAGCCTACACTCGCAACCGACATGGGCGCGATGCAGGAGCGGATTACCTCCACAAAAGCTGGCTCTATCACTTCGGTTCAGGCGATTTATGTGCCTGCGGATGACCTTACCGACCCAGCGCCTGCGACATCATTTGCGCACCTTGACGCGACAACCGTGCTTGACCGTTCGATCTCCGAGCTGGGTATCTACCCTGCCGTGGACCCGCTCGACTCAACATCGCGTATCCTTGATCCGCTTGTGGTTGGTGAAGAGCACTATAACGTAGCACGTGAAGTTCAGAGCATTTTGCAACGCTACAAATCGCTTCAGGATATCATCGCCATTTTGGGCATGGACGAATTGTCAGAAGAAGACAAAGTGACCGTGACCCGCGCGCGTAAAATCCAGCGTTTCTTGTCTCAGCCGTTTGACGTGGCGAAGGTGTTTACGGGTTCTGACGGCATTCAGGTGCCTCTTGCAGAAACCATCGACAGCTTCAAGCGCGTTGTAGCTGGTGAGTTTGACCACCTGCCAGAAGCCGCGTTCTACATGGTTGGCGGTATCGATGACGTGATTGCCAAAGCCGAGAAAATGGCTGCCGCAGCTGCATAAAGGAGGCCATTATGGCTGATACAATGCAATTTGACCTCGTGTCACCCGAGCGCAAGCTGGCTTCCGTGCAAGCGGAGTCAGTGAGCATCCCAGCGTCTATGGGTGATATGGTGGCAATGCCAAACCACGCGCCGGTTATTACAACCCTGCGTCCAGGTTATGTGAGCGTTGTGGCCGGTGGCGAAACCACCGACTACCTCGTGACCGGCGGCTTTGCCGAAATATCTGCCGAGGGCATTTCGGTGCTGGCTGAAAATGCTTTGCCTAAGAGCGAAGTAACCAAAGAGGTGCTGGAAGAGTTCCACCGCATCGCCGAGGAAGACGCCAAAGATGTTGCCGAGCATCACAGCGCAGCGGCCGCGCGCCGGATAGCCGATCACCATGATCTGCTGCTCCGTCACGGTAGCTGAGCTTTAGCTAAATGAATTGAGAAGCCTCGCCATTGTGCGGGGCTTTTTGCTTTTGTGGCCCACGCTTAGTCTTCCTTAAAGACAAGCGGCCTATCCCCTGATACACCCCCCTAATGGCTATACGAACCAAATCAAAAGCGGGCATGGGCTTTGCCGTTGCCACCATCTTTGTGGATGCCATCGGCATTGGCCTCATCTTCCCGATAATGCCTGATCTCTTGGCGGATCTAGGCATCGAAAACATATCGGACGCAGCGCTTTACGGCGCGGCGCTGGCCTCGGTTTACGCCGTTATGCAATTCTTCTTTCTGCCCATTTTGGGTAACCTGTCTGATAGTATTGGCCGCCGTCCCGTGTTGCTTATCGGCATTGCCGCGCTGTTTGTTGATTATATCGTCATGGGTATTGCCAGCAGTTTTGCCGTGCTTTTTATCGGGCGTTTAGTGGCGGGCATTGCGGGGGCAACCGTTTCCACCGCCACCTCATATATTGCCGATTTCAGCGCGCCTGAAGACCGCGCCAAAAACTTCGGCGTAATAGGCGCAACCTTTGGCCTTGGTTTCATCGTAGGCCCCGCCCTTGGTGGCCTTCTGGGCGCCATAGACATCCGCCTTCCGTTTTTTGCCGCTGCTGCTTTTGCGGGCCTAAACTTTGCGTTTGGCGTGTTTTTCCTGCCGGAATCCCTGCTACCAGAAAAACGCCGCGCCTTCACATGGCAGCGCGCCAACCCCTTTAAGGCACTCACGAGGGCCGCCACCGACCCGGCCCTAAAACGCCTGGTTTTTGTGGTGTTTTGCATGATGCTCGCGGGCTATGTCTACCCCGCCGTCTGGAGCTTTTACGGCAAGGAAAAATTCGGCTGGGACACAGCGCTTATTGGCTTTTCGCTGGCAGGATACGGCCTCGGTGTGGCCTTTGTACAAGGGGTGCTCATCCGCTATATGCTGCCCAAATGGGGCGAGCATGGCACGGCGCGCTTTGGGCTGGTTTCGATTGTAATCGCCATGGTCGGCATTGGGTTTTCCATAGATACATGGATGATCTTTACCATGATCATTATGGCCGCTTTGGGCGAGGTTGCTGGCCCCGCTATAAACGGCATGCTCTCAAAACTGGTGCCCGATAATGAGCAGGGAGATTTGCAAGGCGTGCTTGGCAGCATCGAATCCCTCGCCGCCATCATCGCCCCGCCGATATTTGCCACCATGTTCAAAGTGTTTAGTGATGGGCAAGGCATTTACTTCCCCGGCGCACCATTTCTGGCGGCTGCTGTCATCACCGCATTTGCGTTATTGGTGTTTCAGCGGCAATAAGAGCCAGAGCGATAGGCTGCGGTGTCAAAATGAAAATGGTTGTAATGGAAGCGGTCAGAATTTGGCCCCAGCACGGTGCCAAACGGGCCGCAGGCGCTTTCATGCAAAGCTCGAATTGCCGCGCCTTCCTTATTCGATTTTCGCCAGTCATCCTCAACGCTTAGCTCCACCCCATTAGCCAACGTAATCACGCCGATATCAATAGCATTCCCTAGGGAATGCTCAGACATCCGCGCGCCCCTTTGGTTGTTGCGGGTGCGGCAGGCGTAAGAGGCAAAAACGGTCATTTCCGTGATACGGCTGCGGAGCTTTTTCACCGCGTCCTGCGCGTCGTTTTCCACCCAATCGGCCAGCGTGCTGGCCGTGCGGCAATTAAGCGTGGCTGGGGTGCTGAGGCGCACGCCGGCCACATAGCGCACCGCAACGGGGTTATCTATGCCGCAACCACCTTGGCTAATATCTGAAATGGGCGTGCCCAAAATGGCGGGATTATTGCACAGGCGGGTTAGGCCTTCTTCATTCGGATAGGCCGAGATATCTGGCGCACCGGAGCGGCCACAGGCCGCGAGAAATATTAGGGCGAGGAGGCTGAGTTTCATGTTATTTCTCCGATTTGGTCCGCCCAAAGTCGGCGGCTTCCGTATCTTGGCCCGCATCAATAATGCTGCGCCGAATATCCCTAGTGCGGGTGAAGTAATCAAACAAAAAGTCACCATCGCCGAGCCGAATGGCCCGTTGCAGGGCGAACAGTTCCTCGGTGAAACGGCCCAAAACCTCAAGCGTGGCGTCTTTGTTGTTCAAAAACACATCGCGCCACATGGTCGGGTCAGAGGCCGCAATACGGGTGAAATCCCGAAAGCCAGCTGCGGAATAATTAACCACCTCGGTTTTGGCCACGCGGTTCATGCCGTCGGCCACGCCAACCATTGTGTAGGCAATAAGGTGGGGCGTGTGCGAAATTACGGCGGCCACAAGGTCGTGGTGTTCGATCTCCATAATCTCAACGTTGGAGCCAAGGGTCGTCCAGAAATCCACTAGCCGCTTTACGGCGGTGTGGTCGCTCTCCGGCAAGGGCGTGATTAGCAGCCAACGGTTATCAAACAAGCTGGCAAAGCCCGCCTCAGGGCCGGATTTCTCGGTGCCGGCCATTGGGTGCGCGGGGATAAGATGCACACCGTCAGGCATATGCGGGCGAATGGCCTCAGCCACTGCCCGCTTAACCGAGCCAACATCAGAGACAGTACAGCCCTCAGAAAGATGCGGTGCGATCTCCTCGGCAATAGCCCCCATAACGCCAACCGGCACACATAAAATCACAAGGTCGGCGCCCTTCACCGCCTCGGCAGCGGTGTCAAATACCGCATCCACAAGCCCGATCTCCAGCGCAGTTTCTTGCGTTTCTTTTGAGCGGGCGGTGCCGGTAATGCGGGCTGCCATATCAGCGCGGCGCATGGCGAGGCTGATAGACGAGGCCAGAAGCCCCAGCCCGATCAGGGCCACATGTTTGTACTGGCTCATGCGCGGGCGCCTTTCATGAATTCCGTAAGGGTCGATGCCACGGCGCGGCAGGCGATTTCGTCGCCAATGGTTATGCGCAGATATTCTGGCATACCGTAGCCATTTAGGGCGCGCACCACGAGGCCACGGGTTTGCAAATAGGCATCAGCCTCGGCGGCGGCCTCGGCGCTCGGGAAGTGCGGCACAATGAAATTGGTGAAGCTTTCGCTGGATGGCAAGCCGATGGCGGTGAGCGCTTCGGCCAACCATGCCCGCCACTTGGCGTTTTCGGCGCGGCAATGCGCGGTGTATTTTGTGTCTTGCACAGCGGCCTCGGCAGCGGCCAGCGCGGCGGCCGATACATTAAACGGCCCGCGCACACGGTTGAGGGCGTCTATCACATGGGCGGGGCCATAGCCCCAACCAACGCGTGCGCCGCCGAGGCCATAAATTTTGGAGAAAGTGCGGGTCATAACCACGTTGTCACGGGCGTCAACCAGTGCTGCGTGGCCTTTGAAGCCTTCAATAAACTCGGCGTATGCGCCATCAAGCACCAACAGTGCCTGCGCTGGTATACCTTCGGCGAGGCGGGTCACTTCGGCCTCCGGTATCATCGTGCCGGTGGGGTTATTCGGGTTGGCCAAAAACACCAGCTTAGTGCGCTCGGTGCAGGCGGCCAGTAGCGCGTCCACATCGGCATGCAGGTTGGTTTCGGCGGCTTTTACGGGCGTTGCGCCGGCTGTCATGGCCGAAATCGGATACATCGCAAAGCCGAACTCGCTATAGAGCACCTCGTCGCCGGGGCCAGCATAGGTGTTGCACAGAAACGAAATTATCTCGTCTGAACCGGCACCACAGATGATGCGCTCGGCCTTAACTCCGTGCACCTCGGCAATGGCCGCGCGCAGGTTTGTGTGGTCTGAGCTTGGGTAAACTTCAAGCGCGCCCGCCGCCTCAATATAGGCGGCTTTTGCCAAGGGGCTGGGGCCAAGCGGGTTTTCGTTGCTTGAAAGCTTGGTCACGCGATTGCCGCCTTTAGCCGCACTTTTCCCCGCCACATACGGCGTGATGTTCAGGATGCCCGGCTGCGGGATGATGGTATCGTGGCTCATTTTTATCCTCGGCTTTTCCCCAAGTCTTAGCGGGGTTTAGTGCGCTTGGCCAGAAAGGCGAGTGGGAATGGGCGATTTTTTTCCGGAGGCGGGGCTGATGGGGTCAGAAAAACGTCTGCGGGTCGATATCGATGGCTATCCGCAGGTTTGTGGGCTTGTTTATCGGCTTCACCCATTGGCGCAGGGCTTTTTGCAAGGGCGCACCTTTGGCGGCTTTGATCAGCAGGCGCACGCGGTAGCGGTCTCTGATTTTGGCAATGGGGGCGGCGGCGGGGCCGAGCACTTGCGCGCCGATGGCCA
The DNA here is from genome assembly GCA_002402045.2 of Paracoccaceae bacterium. Classification (GTDB taxonomy): domain Bacteria; phylum Pseudomonadota; class Alphaproteobacteria; order Rhodobacterales; family Rhodobacteraceae; genus UBA3077. Next base: position 6,120 of record NVUX02000004.1, read on the forward strand.
GCAGGGGCTGGGCGTTGCGGGCGAGGTGCGTGGCAATTTCAAAGGCGTGCTCTTGCTTTGGGCTGGAGACGATCACACCCGCGAGGCGGCCATAGGGGGGCATGTTTGCCTCAAGCCGTGCTTTGGCCTCGGTGCGCCAAAAGGCCTCCTCGTCGCCTGAAAGAATGGCTTCGATTACGGGGTGGGCGGGCTGAAAGCTTTGCAGAAATGCCCGCCCGGGTTTTTCTGCGCGGCCCGCACGGCCTGCCACTTGCCGGATAAGCTGAAAGCTTTTTTCAGCGGCGCGGAGGTCTCCGCCTTGCAGACCTAGGTCGGCGTCTATGACCCCCACCAGCGTGAGGTGCGGGAAGTTATGGCCTTTAGCAACCATCTGGGTGCCGATGATGATGTCGGCCTCGCCCGCCGCAATGGCGGCGATGCGCTCTTTCAGGCCGCGCGCTGAGTCTGAAAGGTCGGAGGAAAGAATTTCCACTTTCGCGTCAGGGAACACTTCGGCCACCTCTTCGGCGATCCGCTCCACCCCCGGCCCCAGCGCGGCCATTTTGCCGGTGACTTCACAGCTTGGGCAGGTTTCGGGGATGGGTTTCCATGCGCCGCATTGATGGCAAATCAGCCGGTCTTGGAACTTGTGCTCAACCATGCGGGCGTCGCAGCTATCGCAACCCACCTGCTCGCCGCAGGCGCGGCACAGAGTGAGGGGGGCAAACCCGCGCCTGTTGAGAAACAGCAGTGATTGCGTGCCTTCAGTGTAGGATTTCCGCATTTCGTCGCGAAGCGTTGGGGAAATCCATTGGTTGGCCTGCATGGTCTCACTGCGCATATCTATCACCGACATTTCGGGCAGTTTGGCGGTGCCAAAACGCTCTGGCAAATCAAGGCGGGTGTATTTTCCGGCCTCCGCATTGGCCCATGTCTCCAAGCTGGGGGTGGCCGTGGCCAGCACCACGCTTGCGCTTGTGATCGAGGCGCGCAGTACGGCCATATCTCGGGCGTGGTAGTAAACCCCTTCTTCCTGCTTATACGAGCCGTCATGTTCCTCATCGACCACGATCAGCCCGAGGTCTTGGAACGGCAGAAACAGCGCCGAGCGCGCGCCGACCACCAGTTGTGCATCCCCCGAGGCCACAGCGCGCCAGCAGCGGCGGCGCTCAGACATGGTCGCGCCCGAATGCCACTCGGCAGGGCGGGCGCCAAAGCGGATTTCCAGCCGCTCCAAAAAATCCACTGTCAGGGCGATTTCGGGCAATAGCACGAGGCCTTGGCGGCCTTGCGCCAGCACTTCGGCCACCGCCTCAAGGTAAACTTCGGTTTTGCCCGAGCCGGTAACACCCTTCAGCAGCGTGGTATTATAGGTGCGGCTTTGCACGGCCTTACGCAGGGAAAGTGCAGCGTTGGTTTGCAGCTCTGAAAGGTCTTTGCCTTTATGCAGCGGGTCTAGCCGAGGGTAGGGCGGGTCGCGCGGGGCGTCTTCCACCAACAGCGCGCCTTGTTTGATGAGGCCGGTAACCACGCCCGCCGAAACCCCGGCAAACTCTGCCAGCTCGGGCGGGGCAAACGGGCGGTTGCCTTGGGATTTGAGAAAATCGATCACCTTTTGGCGGGCCGGGGTCATCCGGCTGGGGGGGCGCTCTGTGAGCGAAATGAGTTTGCGCTTGGCGGGCGGGTCCAGCAGGCCCGGCGCGCGGGTGGCAAGCTTAAGCACCTGCGAAAGCGGCGCGACGTTGTAATCCGCGACCTTGGTTATAAAATCGAGCATGTCCGGCGTCATCGGCGGGGCATCGGACACCGTGGAAATAGGCCGCAGTTTTGAGGGGTCAAACCCCGTGCCTTTGCCCCACACCACGCCCAGCACGCGCCGCGGGCCCAGCGGCACTTTCACAAGGTCGCCCACGCTCACGCCGCCCGCAGGGGCGAGGTAGTCAAACAAGCGGCTCACCGGCTCGGTGGTGAGCACGCCAAGCGGTTCTCCCTCAATAAAATCACGCCCCTGCGACATGTTGGCTTTCCTCCGGCGAATCCTTGCATTAAGGTATAACGAAACCGCTCACGGGGAGCGCGTAATAAATGGGATTTGGCCATGAAATTTTTTGTAGACACCGCTGACATTGATGCAATCGCCGAATTGAATGACTTGGGCATGGTTGATGGGGTGACAACCAACCCGTCGCTGATATTGAAATCAGGCCGGAATATTCTGGAAGTGACCAAAGAGATTTGCGCGCTAGTGAGCGGGCCGGTAAGCGCCGAAGTGGTGGCCACCGAGGCCGACGATATGATCGCCGAGGGCCGCAAGCTGGCAAAAATCGCGGATAACATCGCGGTGAAAGTGCCGCTGACATGGGCTGGCTTGAAAGCCTGTAAAACCCTGACGGACGAAGGCTCTATGGTGAACGTAACCTTGTGCTTTTCAGCCAACCAAGCGCTGCTTGCCGCCAAAGCGGGCGCGAGCTTCATCTCGCCCTTCGTTGGCCGGCTAGATGATGTGAATATCGACGGCATGGAGCTGATCAGCGACATTCGCACGATTTACGACAATTATGCCTTTGATACCGAGATCCTTGTGGCCTCGATACGCACGGTAAACCACATAACAGACGCCGCGCTGATTGGCGCGGATGTGATCACGGCGCCCCCCGGCGTGCTGAAAAAGCTGGCAGACCACCCGCTGACCGATAAAGGACTAGAGGGCTTTATGGCTGATTGGGCCAAAACCGGCCAGAACATTCTGTAGGGGGCGGGCATGGACGCGGTTGATAAGCTAAAGGCGGATATTCTGGCAGACCCTTCGGTGGTGCTGGAAGACCCCGCCGTAATGCGGGCACTTTTGCACGCGCAAGACGACGCAAACGGCGAGCGCGTGGTGGACCTGCGCAACGTGTTTCTGGAGCGCTTGGAAGATCGGCTTGAGCGGCTGGAAGACACACATGCCAGCGTGATTGCGGCGGCTTATGATAATATGGCAGGGGCCAGCCAAGTGCAGCGCGCGGTGCTGGCGGTGCTGGAGCCAAAGGATTTTCAGAGCTTTCTGGATGTGCTGCACAGCGAAGTAGCCAGCATTTTGGGTGTGGATACCGTGCGGCTTTGTATTGAGAGCAAATCGCAAAGCGGCGGCCTTCCCCATGCTGTCATCACCCCGATGGAGCCCGGGGTCATTCGCGAAATTGTCACGAATGGTCGCGATGTGGCGCTGCGTAAGGTAACACTGCGCACGGCGGGGCCAAGCAAATCGCGGGTGTTTACAGCGTCTGCTGGTCGCGTAAAGTCTGAGGCGCTCTTGCGGCTCGATCTTGGGCAAAAACAATTGCCCGCCATGCTGGCCTTTGGTTCGGAAAACATAGACCGTTTTGGGCCAGAGCAGGGTGTGGACTTGCTTACGTTTTTTGCCGAAGCCTTTGAGCGGATTCTCCGCCGCTGGGTGGCATGATTGGCTCACCGCAAGCGGTGAGCCTAATGCAGCGCTGGCTGGAAGCTGCACACGTGGCCGGAATGAGCGAAAAAACCATCGAAGCGTATCAGCGTGATGTATTCGGTTTTCTGGGATTTTTGACCAGCTATCACGGCGGCGATGTCGGCCTGCGCACGTTGGCTAATCTCAATGTTACCGATATGCGGGCTTGGATGGCGCATGAGCGCGGGAGGGGCCTTTCAGCCCGCAGCCTTGCGCGGGCGCTTTCGGCGGTAAAGGGGTTTTATGGCTGGTTGCACGAGGCTGAAGGGGTAGATAACCCGTCGGTTTTGTCTATGCGTAGCCCCAAAATAAAGCCCCGCCTGCCGCGCCCTGTTGAGGTCGCAGATACTCGCGAATTAATCTCAATGGTTGATATTCAGCACAAAGAAGCATGGGTAGGCGCGCGCGATAAGGCTGTGTTGCTGTTACTTTACGGGTGCGGCATGCGGATTTCTGAAGCGCTTGGGCTTAACTGCGGGCAAGCGCCGCTCCCCGAAGTTTTGCGCATAGTTGGTAAGGGTAAAAAAGAACGGATTTTGCCGGTGCTGCCGGTGGCGCGAGAGGCCGTGGACGCGTATCTAAAAACCTGTCCTTATGACCTGCCTATAGATGGCCCTCTGTTTATTGGTATGCGTGGCAAGCGCCTTGGCGCGCGGGCTGTGCAAAAGCTGATGGAGGCGCTACGTCGACAACTCGGGCTGCCAAGCACAGCGACACCACATGCCCTTCGGCATTCCTTTGCCACGCATTTGCTTGAAGCTGGCGGTGATTTGCGAACCATTCAGGAGCTGCTCGGCCACGCGTCGCTTTCCAGCACGCAGGTTTATACCAACCTTGATCAAACGCGGTTAATGGAGGTGTATGAGCAGAGCCACCCCGCGGCCAAATCTAGGCGCTGAGGTATCAGCGCGGCGCGCATACAAACTTCTCCAAAGCACGGGCTCGCCGCGCCGCTATCGCCACAAATGCGCATATGAGGCAAACCGCCCCTGGATTTTTGACAATATTTTTAAACGCCAGCGCCGTTTTCCCACTCCAGATTCTAGCCGCTCCACCAGTAATTCGGGAGCGCAGGGCTGGCCGGTTGTTGGGTCCAGATAGAGCGGATAGTCGATCAATGTCGCATGGGCTAACCCCGCCAAGCTTGGCTTTGAGATGCGCCGCTTTGAGGCTGGGCCAAGGTCTTGCGTTAGCCCCCATCCAGCATAAAATGGCAAGCCAAGGCAGGTTACGTCTTTGCCTCTAAGCAACGCCTCAAAACCCGTAAGCGAGGTCATTGTCCAGATCTCATGTGCAGCGTCTATCAACGGCAAAATAGCGGCATTATTCGCCACCAAATCAGCAATTTCCGCAGCATTTTCCACCACGCCAATGCGCAGTCCCGCCTCCACGTCAGGGTGGGGCTTATATATGATATAGGCCTCGGGGTTGGCTGCCCGCGCAGCTTTGAGCAAGCCCAAATTCGTGCAAACTTCCCCTGCACCAAAGCGGATAGACGCGTCATCTTCCACTTGCCCGGGCACAAGGATAACCCTTTGCCCTGCCGGAATATTCAGCCGCAGGGCGGGCAGGGTGAGGTTGTATTTTGAGAGCCGCGCTTTGGTGGTCAGCTCAACCAGCGCCTCGGCGCGCTTCATGGCTACATCCGGCAGGTTAACAGAGGCTTCGATAAGCTTTTCCAGCCGAGAAGGGCCCAGCGGATTATAGTAAATTCCGAGGTCATCCACCACCACGCTTTCAGCGGGGGTGAGCGCCGCCCCCAAACCGCGAGATCGCAGAAATCCGTCTTCCATTTGCCACAGCGGCACGCCTTGATTGGCGCATGCGGTTTGTAGTTCAAAACTGTTTTGGCTCGCCCAAACCACCACGCGCGCTGCTTGCGAGCCGGCAATACGCGCCGCTTTTACCGGATCATTCTCAAACCGTGGTTTGCGCAAAAAACGCGACATTTGCGGGCGCTTCCAGTTTCGCATGCCAACAGCCACGGTGGGGGCTTCATTTTGCCAATGCTGCCGTGCGCGCGCCAAAAGCCCTTGCGCCGCTTGCTCAAAGCTACACAACCGGTTTGAGCTCAAATCCACCCATGTGGGGTATCTCAGCATCGCGGCTGCAAATAATTGCTCAACAGAAAGCGCCCGTGTTCGCCGGTCGCATTTTTGCTGGTCATTTGTCAGGCCCCAGCCGGCATAAAATGGCAGGCCAAAAACGACAGGCTTGTGCCCTGCCAATATCGCCTCAAACCCAAGCTGTGAGGTTACACAATAAACCGCGGCGGCGCCTTCCAGCAAATCCCACGGGTTTATCCGTGCATCCAAAAATGTGGTGCGGCTATCAAGGTCCGAAACCTCATAATGCCCCTGCTTGGCACGGGGGCCAACGGCAGGGTGGGTGCGAATTACGATTTGCTTTTCCGGGTGGTCTGCCTGCGCCTTTGCCAGCATGGTGGCAAAGGTATGGTCAAACGCGCCGCCACAGGTGATAGACGCATCGCCGCGTGTTTGGTCAACAACCAGCACATATCCGGGGGTGAGCCCGCTGGCCCGCCCGCGCGGCACCGGGTTATATTTTGAAAGGCCGGAATGGCGCAGAAAAGCAATACCATCATGGGCGCGGGTTAATAGATTCTCGTCGTCTAAGGTCTCGAAATTAAGAATATTTTCAAGGCGGGAAGGCTGGCTGGCATCAAAGAAAATGCCAACCTCATCAAGGATCAGGCCCGCAGGCGCGCTTTTTGGCCCCGGCAGCACAGAGCGCAAAAACGCATCTTCAATACTTAAAAGCAACAGCCCACGGCGGCCTGCTGCTTTGATCCCGCGCTTGGAAAGTGGCTTTCGGCCCCATACGCCCACAGCTGAGGCCTTAAAGGCAAGCGGCCCCGCGCTGACCTTCCAGCCGGATATACGCAGTATTTTGCGAATATAAGGGACTTGCAGGAAGCCCAGCGTGTAGACCGCCAGTTTTTGCACATTAATATCCTATAGCACGCCCGCGATGGTCGCTAAGCTATCCAGAGTATTCACCGTTCCGGCCACTGTTTCAAGCACGCGTGACCACGAAACAAATGGTGCTTCGGTTATATAAATCGTGTCGCGGTCTCTTATTTGAAAGGACTGCGCGGTAAAGATGCTCTCTTCTTTTGTAAGATCAATAACATAAGCTAAGCGCTGCGGCGTGGTGAACTCATCAGTTTCCAGCACCGCATTGGCAATTTCAGCCGGTTCCATCCTAAATATAAATATCCCGCGTGGGTCTGCAATTTGGCCATTTAGTCCGTTCACGGCGGAAAGCGCATCCACCACGGTTGGGTCGCTGCTTAAAAAATCTACGCGAGTTTGGCCGGATGAGGCCCCGAGCACCGTGAAATAGCGCTGGTCTTTTTCTACAATAATCCGGTCATGTGCGCGTAAATTAATGTCATTCTCGGGGTTGGCATACAGGTCTCGCAACCAAATAGAGCCACTTTCCCCCCCGCGCTGCACCGTAATTTTGGTGCCCGCCGGGTCTATTGATACGCCGCCAGCAACCGCGAGCACAGATGTCAGTCGCCGATTGGCGGCGCTGAGCGCATATACGCCTTGAGCGTTCACCCCGCCCACAACATTCACAACCGCCGCCTCTCCGGCTTTCCGCCGCACCTCGATTTGCGGGTCTGGCGTTTGCCGTGCGAGCAGCCGTGTTATATCCACACGAAGCTCTTCAGCAGTGCGGCCCGATGCGCGCACCACACCCGCATATGGCACAAATATATTCCCGAGCTGATCAACCTGAATGCTTTTCAATGATGTAGAGCTGGCCCCCGGCGCAACCATCAGCCCGTTCTCGACATTTTCCCAAATGGTTATGCTGAGTTCATCACCCGCGCGAATGCGATCTACCGAAATGGCACCCGCATTTAAGTACGCGCGCGAAAAGCCAAGAGGCGTATTAATGATTGAGACACGTGCAACCCGATCATCAACATACACAATATTGGTTTGCCCGCCGTTTTCGACAGACCCCGCAAGGATTTCAGATGTGCTTGGCCCCGAGCGCGGCAAACCGCATGCTCCAAGCACCAATATCACGGAAAATGCCGATACCAACCGCATACGGCTGGCCTTCAATTCAAGATTTTTCACTGCGTGACCTGTTATTGTTATGACTGCTGCTGCATTTTTATTTTTTTGATTAACACTAGCATAACGTCCATTTCGCAAAAATCAAACTCAAGATTCGCGATGTGCGATTTTAAGCACAGGCTGAGTCTCTTTTGTCACAGGTTTTTTTACTGAGCGAGGCATAGGGGCCGTGTTCGGCCAATATCATATCCACCACGCGGCGGGTAAGGGCGGCGCGGCCTTTGGCCGTATAATACCCGCCCGCCACTTGCGAAGTTTGCAGCAGAAATCGGCGATAGTCGAGATAGGCGGCCCGGTCTGGCGGGGTTGGGTTTTGGAAGAAATCAGCCAAGGGCTGGCGCGAGACAAGTTGGTCTTTTTTGAAGACCGACTGCCCAATGGCCCGCACGGGCAAGCTGCGCCAAAGCGCCTGTTGTGCGGCCGTGGAGTTGATGGTGATCGCGCCGGTTGCACTATCTAGCAGCAGCCCAAGTTTGCCGCCTTGAATGTAATCAACCCTGTCGGCAATGCCGTTTTTTTCAGCGCTGACGAGGATATGCTGCTTGAGCTTATCGCGCCCGTCATCCAGCGGATGGGTTTTGAAAACCAGCCGATAATGCGAGCGCGCCCCGCGTGAAAACTCCATGATGCAGAGATCAACAAATTGTTTATTGGTATCAAACGCTGAATGCGCCGTGATTGAGCTATCATGGCCAAGCTGGAGAAGGCCAAGGAAATAAGGGTCTCCGCGCTTTAAAAGCCGGCGGGTGGCCAGCTGCCGGTTGATTGAGCGGAGCGGCATGGTCGCCAGTGCTTTCACCGCGTTATAAAACTCTGCCCCGATGGAATTTTCGCGGTGTGGGCGGTATTTGGCATAGGTTTTGGACGGGAAAAGCAGGTTGAAATGGTAAAGTGCGCCATAATAAATATGGTGCCACAGCGGCCCCCATTGAGAGGGTACATCTACCATTTCGGTGGCGTCATCATCCATAAGCGCCCGCATATCTTCGATGCTTAGCTTCATTAAAGCCGAGTTGCCATTGGAGCCAGAGCGCTCATAGGTGGCCCAGAAGGGCCGCAGATAACCCTCCTCAAAACAATGCAGCTTTAGGCCCTTTTTATGGGCGGCCTCCACGGCTTTGGCATGCAAAAACCGCGCGTCACCATAAAGCACAATATCGGTTATGTTGTGCTCGGCAATCAGGGCATTTAATACCTCCGGCCAGCCGGCCTCATCGCCCTGATAAGCGGTGTAGGGCAGGGGGCGCGGCCAGAAAAACTTATCGCCACGGTTAAAGCCAACTTTGCGCACAGTGTGGCCGGCCGCTTGCAGGCTGCGCCCGAGCATGCCAAAAAACGGCCCGTGCGGGCCTTGCATAAAAAGGAAGCTATGTTGGTTTTGGGTCACGGGGCGCTCAAAAATTGGTTTCACACAGTATAGGTAACACCGAAGCTGCTAACAACCAATATACGCCCGCCGCTTGCCCAAATTGGTGCGGCTTGTTACCTAGGTTACAAATTAGCAAAGAGGGCCAGCATGTTTACAGGCATTATCACCGATATCGGCGAAGTTTCCAAAGTTGAAATGCGGGGCGATCTGCATGCGCGGATAAGCACGCGCTATGATATGGCGAGCGTGGACCTCGGGGCGTCTATTGCCTGCAACGGTATTTGCCTAACGGTGGTGGATAAAGGCGCGGGCTGGTTTGATGTGGATATTTCGGCGGAAAGCATCACCAAAACCAACATTATGCAGGGCAATGTGGCGTGGCCGGTGGGCACGCGGCTGAACCTTGAGCGGGCGCTTAAGCTTGGCGACGAGCTGGGCGGGCATATTGTTTCGGGGCATGTGGACGGGGTGGCCAAGGTGGTTTCGGTGCTGGACGAGGGAGAAAGCACGCGGTTTGTGTTTGAGTCACCCGCTGCGTTGGCGCGGTTTATTGCGCCTAAAGGGTCGGTGACGCTGAACGGCACATCGCTGACCGTGAATGATGTGGAGGGCTGCCAGTTTGGCGTGAATATCATTCCGCACACCAAGGCGCACACCACGTGGGGCGTGGTAAAAGCGGGGGATGTGGTGAATTTGGAAATTGATACGTTGGCCCGCTACGTGGCGCGGCTCGCCGAGTTTGAGGCATGATCGGGCATAACAAAGGCCCGAGCATGGAGGGCGGGCAGGCATGGCGCAGACACTGCTGGAGCAAAGCTCGCAAAAGCCTGCTCAAAACCCTGCCGATCGAGATTTTACGCGTGCGCGTGGCGCGGGCGGCCGAAATTGGACTGGATTATAAATCCTATGCCTCTATTCGGGCGGCGAGCGGCCATGATGTGATCGCGTTTTTGTTTTCCAGCAATGCCTTGCGTGTGTTGCCCAGAAGTAAGGTAATGCCAGAGGACCGTGTGTTGAAGCTGGACGCCATGCAGAATATCAGCCGCCTTGCGGCCCTGCATGCCCCCCTAAAAGCCCTGCCCGAAGGCGCGCCTTTAATGGAGAGCTTTACGGCCCCAAATTTTAGCCACGGTTGGGGCGAAACCCGTGGGATTATCCTTAGCCAAGTTCACGCCCGTAAGTTGCCAAGAGACGGTGTGGTTGTGATCGGGGATACCTCGCATGAGCGCGCGTGGAGCGAGGCGGCGCGGCTGGCCGGATATGTATCGGCGGAGCAATTTTTTGGTGTTGGCGCGTGAAGCGGAAAGCCCGTGAAATATGGAGCGCACCATGCATTTTATACAAAAAAGGGAAAACCAATGACCAAAGCACCTGTGATTGCGCAAAAAGCGCCTTATGCCACTGATGTGGAAGAAGGCAAAAACTATTTCTGGTGCGCTTGCGGGCAATCCAAAAAACAGCCGTTTTGTGATGGCGCGCATAAAGATACCGGATATTCGCCGATAAAATACACCGCTGAGAAAACAGGAAAAGTGTTTTTTTGTGGGTGTAAGCAAACCGCCAACCAACCTTTATGTGATGGCGCGCATAGCAAGCTATAGCGGCGCCAAATACATAGAGCCAATGCAGGCCGCTATGGCCATTCCCTGTGCCGCATGATCGGTCGCTTATTTGCGCCGCAACCGTTTTTCCACTTGTTTTCGCTCCCACTCGGTACCGAAAAACGAGAAGCGCTCAAACACCGTGAGGCCGTGCATAAGCACACCAATACCCCAGCCAAGGGCAGGCCATACGACCCAGATATAATCAGGGCCGGTCAGCAGATTGATGATGAGCAGGCCTGCCATCACGATTGCATAAGACCAGAAGTTGATATAAAATGCTTTGATATCGCGGACATATTCCATAGCCGCGCGCTCGTCGTCATTTAGGCTCGGGTCCAGCAAATAGCCTTCATCATGCTGCATCCACTCTTTCATTTTAGCGAGCGCAGCGCGGTCGGCATTGGAAATTTCGGGCGTTTGTGGCTGGGTATCTGTCATCGGGTCGTCCTCTCTTAAGGTGGTGATATTGGTTTCAAAAACGGCAGCAAGGCATTTGAGCGATTCAAGACTCGCGGTTTTTCCGCGCTCAATGCGCTGGATGGTCCGCGTGCTCACACCCGATATTTCAGCGAGGTGCTCTTGTGACCAGCCCTTATTCAGCCGGAGTTTGCGGATAATCATTGATGCGCCTTTCTTGGTTGCCGTGCTCATTTTGCATAAGAGAGTGGCCGCATTTTGCCCACGTCATCTGCACGACACAAGCTTAAAATACCTGACAGCACTACGACATTAAGGCGGCAATCCAAGGTTAGGGGGCACACAGGTGGCGCCTCCGGCCCGCGCCTCGCTTCGCTCGGTAGCAGCGCGGCGGGGGATGTGCTGGTTGCAAACCTGTGCGCGCGCTGGGCTGGGGTGCCCGTGCTTGTGGCAGCGCTCTAAAGGGCTTTCCCTTTTGGGAGCTGCGCTATATACCCCACCCGTAACTTCCTAACCAAAGAGGCATGAGATGGCCAATGTAGTTGTAGTCGGCGCGCAATGGGGCGACGAGGGCAAGGGTAAAATTGTGGACTGGTTGTCCGAGCGGGCTGATGTGATTGCGCGCTTTCAGGGCGGGCATAATGCTGGCCACACTTTGGTGATTGATGGCAAGGTTTATAAGCTTAGCCTGCTGCCCAGCGGCATTGTACGCGGTGGTAAGCTTTCGGTGATTGGCAACGGCGTGGTGCTCGACCCGTGGGCGCTGATCGAGGAAATCGAGAAACTTAGGGCGCAGGGCGTGAGCATTACGCACGACAACCTGATGATTGCCGAGAATACCTCACTGATTCTCCCGATACACGGTGAGCTGGATCGTGCGCGTGAGGCACAGAATTCGATTGCGAAAATTGGCACCACAGGGCGGGGCATTGGCCCGGCTTATGAAGATAAAGTTGGTCGCCGGGCTATTCGTGTGGCGGATTTGGCTGATGAAGCCACGCTTGATTTGCGGATTTCGCGCTTGTTGACCCACCATAACGCTCTGCGTAATGGGCTTGGGCTGGAAGAGATTGATCCGGTGGCCCTGAAGGCCAAGCTTCTGGCTATTGCGCCGAGCGTGCTGCCCTATGCAGCCCCTGTTTGGAGGGTGCTGAACGAAAAGCGCAAAGAGGGTAAACGGATTTTGTTTGAAGGCGCGCAAGGCTCGTTGCTGGACGTGGATTTCGGGACGTATCCCTTTGTGACATCTAGCACGACGACTGCGGGCATGGCGGCTTCTGGCACTGGCATGGGGCCGGGCGCAATTGATTTTGTGCTGGGCATTGTAAAGGCATATACCACGCGCGTAGGCGAAGGGCCTTTTGCTTGTGAGCTGGATGACGAAGTGGGCATACACCTTGCCACAGTTGGTCGGGAAACGGGCACAGTTACGGGTCGAAACCGCCGCTGCGGTTGGTTTGATGCCGTACTCGTGCGCCAAACCTGCGCCATTAATGGCGTGAACGGCATTGCCTTCACCAAGTTAGATGTGCTCGACGGCCTGAAAGAGCTGAAGATTTGTGTGGCTTATGAACTAGACGGCAAGCGGCTGGATTATCTGCCCACGGCGGCTGATCAACAGGCGCGGGTGGTGCCGGTTTACGAAACCATGAAGGGCTGGTCTGAAAGCACGGTTGGGGCGCGGAGCTGGAATGACCTTCCTGCTGAAGCAATCAAATATGTTCGCCGTGTGGAGGAGCTAATTGATTGCCCCGTAGCTATGCTTTCTACCTCGCCAGAGCGTGAAGATACAATTTTGGTAACCGACCCGTTTGCGGATTAGGCAAACGCCCTGCACTGTTATCGAGGTTAGCTCTATAACCTTGGTGACGGCGCATTGACGCCCGTAGGTTGGGCCAAAAGTTAAAAAGGATAGGTTATGGCACTCTCATATAAGTCACGTCGGCGCTGGTCGCTATTTATTTTGCTGGTCGGCATGCCAGTTTATATCGGGTTTGTTTGGTGGGTGATGAGCTTGATGGAGCGCTTGCCTTTTTTTGTGGAGTTGCCGGTCTACATTTTCCTCGGGGTTGCGTGGATGCTGCCGTTCAAGTTCGTGTTTTTGGGTGTGGGCAAGGCGGACCCTAACGCAGAGGAATGAATTTCGACGCGCCTGTTTTGCTTGTTGGAAACGGACCGGTTGATGCTGGCGATGTTGCGCTTGCACACCCGTTTTGCCGCCACACCGTGGCGGCAGATGGCGGGGCCAATGCGGCTTTGATGTATGGTTTGGCGCTGGACGCCACAATCGGCGATATGGATTCCAGCCCCGCAGATAAAGTACCCGAAACGCACGGCGAAATCATTTATATCTCTGCGCAAGACAGCACGGATTTCGAGAAGTGCTTAAGCGTGATCAGCGCGCCGCTCATTCTTGGCATCGGTTTTCTGGGGGGGCGATTAGACCACGAACTGGCCGCGCTAAATGCGCTGGTTAAAACGGCGCAGAACGTGGTTTTGATCGGCGAAGAAGACCTTGTTTTTAAGCTGCCCGCAAAGATCAAACTCGTTTTGCCCATCGGCACGCGGCTATCCACCTTTCCAATGGGCGCAGTTTCTGGTGTTGCCAGCGCTGGGCTCGAGTGGCCGCTTGATGGCCATGAAATGTCCCCCAGCAGATTCATTAGCACGTCCAACCGCACGGTCTCACCCGAAGTCACGCTCACCAACCCCGGCCAGCCGTTGCTTTGCATCCTGCCACGCATTCATTTATCAGCGACACTTAAGCTCTTTAAATCCTGACCTTTCTGCTGTATTGGCGGACGCTCACCATATGAAAGCCTGATATGCCAAATACGCCCGCGCCTTTAACCCTTTCTGACTATGCCAAAAAACTTATTGGCAACCGTAGTAACTATGAGCGGCTCAGCATCGGGCAGCTTAAAACCGAGGTGCTTTCGGGCCTAACCGTGGCGCTGGCCCTAGTGCCAGAGGCCGTGGCTTTTGCTTTTGTGGCGGGCGTTGACCCGCTGGTGGGGCTTTATGCAGCCTTTATGGTGGGGCTGATCACGGCCATTTTTGGTGGCCGCCCGGGGATGATTTCGGGTGCAACTGGCGCTTTGGCGGTGGTGATGGTGGCTTTGGTGGCTGATCACGGGGTGGATTACCTGTTCGCTACGGTGGTTCTTATGGGGATTATCCAGCTTTTGGCCGGGGTTTTCCGGCTTGGTAAATTCATCCGTATGGTGCCGCATCCCGTAATGCTAGGCTTTGTAAACGGCCTCGCGATTGTAATTTTTCTGGCACAAATGGAGCAGTTCAAAATCGGGGAAGAGGGCGCCAAAGAATGGATGTCTGGCCCGATGCTGTGGATGACATTGGCGCTGGTGGTGGGCACAATGGCCATTATCTGGCTCACTCCGAAGGTTACAAAAGCCATTCCGGCACCGCTCGCTGCTATCGGCATTATTGCGGGCCTCGTTATTGCCTTTGATATTCCGGTGCTAAATGTGGGCGATCTGGCCTCTATCAGTGGTGGCCTTCCAGAATTCGCTATTCCGAATGTGCCGTTTACCTTTGAAACCCTCAAAATCATCTTTCCTTATGCCTTCATTCTCGCCGCCATTGGCCTGATCGAAAGTCTGCTGACGCTGAACCTCGTTGGCTCCATGACCGGAAAAACCGGCGGGGCCTCAAAGGAGAGCTTGGCGCAGGGTGCAGCCAATGTGGTTACCGGATTTTTCGGCGGCATGGGCGGCTGTGCGATGATCGGCCAATCTATGATTAACGTGAAATCTGGCGGGCGCACGCGGTTTTCTGGCATAGCGGCGGCGCTGTTTTTGCTGGCGTTCATCCTGTTTGCCAGCTCGCTCATTGAGGCGATCCCGCTGGCCGCGCTGGTGGGCGTTATGTTTATGGTCGTGATCGGTACATTCGCTTGGCAGAGCCTTGCGGTGCTGCGCCGCGTGCCACGCTCTGATGCGTTGGTTATTTTGCTGGTAACGGGGGTGACCGTGGCCGAAGATCTCGCGACCGCCGTGATCGCGGGCGTTATTTTCTCAGCACTGGTGTATTCATGGAACGCGGCCTCGCGCATTCATGCTCGCGCTCGCCCATCCGAATCTGAGGAAGGCGCGCTGGTTTACGAGATCGAAGGGCCGTTGTTTTTTGGCTCGGCGGGCAGCTTTATTGAGCTGTTTGAACCTGAAAATGACCCCGAAACCGTGATCCTTGATTTTATGGGCTCACGCGTTGTGGACCACTCAGCCCTGCAAGCGATTGAAGCCGTTGCTGCTAAATACAAAGCGGCAGGTAAGCGCCTGCAATTGCGCCACCTTACGCCGGATTGCCATAAGCTTCTTAGCAATGCAGGCCAGCTTATGGTTGATGCTGAAGATGATCCACATTACCGTGTGGCTGTGGATTATGACATTAAAACCGGCCGCTTGGGCAGCGGGCATTAATCGCCTTCAATGATATCATCGAGGCGTTTATATTCGTCATCGCGGTAAGACTGGATAACGCTGGCAACCTCGTCGGCGCTTACATCCAGCGAAGATAGAACGATGCTCCCAAGCTGCAAACTGGATTCCGCGGCTTCTGAAACCACAGCGCTTGCGCCGGCCTTTTCGAGCTTTGCCATATGTCGCCGGTCTCTGGCGCGCACATAAATCGGCAAGTCAGGGTAGTTATCGCGCAGGGCCTTAACCAAGTGGCTGGCCGTTTCGGGGGTGTCTAGCGTTATCACTGCCGTTTGCGCCTGATCGGCCCCTGCCGCTTTTAAAACTTCTATCTGGTTGGCATCGCCATAAAATACCGACATGCCCTTGGCGCGGCAGGCGGCCACGCGGCTATGGTTCATATCCAGCGCCACATATGAAAGGCCAGCCTCGGAAAGCACCCGCGCTACAGTTTGGCCAACGCGGCCAAATCCGGCGATTAGCACGGGGTGGTCGGTTTCTGAAAGCGCGGGCGTAATGGGGTTTTGGGTGCTTTGGTTACGGGCTTGCAGCCAGCAGGCCAGCTTTTTGCCGACAAAAAACATGAGCGGTGTGGCGACCATGCTCAGGGTAATAACCGCCATAAGAATTTGCGCCACGTTTTCAGGCAGTAGCCCCAGCGCCAGCGCGGCCCCAAACAGCACAAAGCCAAACTCGCCGCCTTGGGAAAGAGCAAAACCGGTGCGAATGGCGGTATCGGCGGGCAGGCCCACAACGCGGCAGAGCAGGGCGATGACGATGGTTTTTCCGGCCATCAGGGCGATAACAACCAGCGCGATGGTGGCAAATTGGTCAAGGATAAAGTTCAGATCAATCGCCATGCCGATGGTCATGAAAAACAGCCCGAGTAATATACCGCGAAACGGCTTTATATCGGCCTCGATCTGGTGGCGAAACTCTGTTTCGGCCAGCAGCAGGCCCGCCAGCAGCGCCCCCAGCTCCATGGATAGCCCCGCCATGGTCATCAGCCAGCCCGTGCCGAGGATCACTAAAAGCGTGGTGGCCACAAATAGCTCGGTGCTGCGCATGGCGGCAATCATTCGGTAGAGCGGGGTTAGCAGGTAGCGGCCAAACAAAATGACCAAAAGCAGTGCCGCACCGCCCTTTAGCAAGGCCATGCCAAAGGCCTCGGCGAAGGAGGCGCCATCAGTTCCAAGCAGGGTGACAAACACCAAAAGCGGCACTACGGCAAAATCTTGCAGCAGCAGAATGGCGAAGGTGTTGAGGCCAAATGGCGTGGCGCGCTCGCCGCGCTCGGTGAGCAGTTGCAGCACAAAAGCCGTTGACGAAAGTGCCAACCCCGGCCCGATTATCGCCGCCGCCACCAGCCCCATCCCGAGCTGCCAAACCACCCCGCCAATTAGCAATCCGGTAATGCCGACTTGTAGCGACCCCAGCCCGAACACCCGTTTTCCCAGCGTGCGCAGGCGGCTAAAGGACAGCTCCAGCCCGATCATGAATAGCAAAAACACCACGCCAAATTCGGCCAGTTTGTGTAGGGCGTCAGAATCTGTGACCAGCCCAAAGGCATTTGGCCCGATCAGAATGCCCGCAAAAAGATAGCCAAGAATGGGGCTTGAATTTAGCCGCAAAAAGAGCGGCACAACGATGATGGCCGCAAGCAAAAAGATCAATGTATCGATCATGAATAAGGATTGGTCCAAAACACACCCCTTGGTATCGCCAGAAAGCCTTGCCTATAGGTAGCCGATTCAAGGACGCAGCTTCAATAGATGATTTGGCCGCAGGCAGTGCCATTGCAACAGGGCCTTATTAGGCGCTAATATTAGTGATATTACCTAAACATGACCCTAATCATGTTCGTATGATTTCGCCGCGTTTATACAGATTGCAAAAGGGCAGGTTTGCCCAGAATATGGAAGCCATAAGAATGAAAAAGATTTTTGCCATTTTGGGTATTTTAGCGCTCGCAGCCGCGGGTTTTGTTGCTTTCAAAATGTTCCAGCCCCTTCCGGATGACCTGGACCTAGCGACAACGCGGGCAACGGCAGCGGGGCATTTTATGGTATCGATTTCGCCAGAAGATGCTGCCTATCAGCGCAACACGATCCACACATGGATTGTGGAAATCGCTACGCCCGATGGCGCACTGGTTGAGGACGCCGAGATTTTGATTGACGGCGGCATGCCCCAGCACGGCCACGGCCTGCCGACCAACCCGCTGATGACGGAATTTCTTGGAGAAGGGCGCTATAAAATCGAAGGTGTGCGCTTTAATATGCGGGGCTGGTGGGAGCTTAAGCTCACCATTACTGCCGGAGAGATTAGTGACAGTATTACCTTTAATCTGGTCATGAAGTGAAGAAGGCGCTGGCGCTTGGTGTGGTTATCGGCCTTGCTGTCAGCGGGGCCATTGCCGGATATTTTTACCTGCAAAACAAAGGCTTAAATGAGGCCGAACTCGAAATAGCGCGCACGCTGAGCCTCGCATCTTTGCGGCCGCTTCCTGCCGACCTTAGCAATGCGGTGGCGGATGATCCGGCGGCGATAGCGCTGGGGGAGGCGCTGTTTAGCGAGGGTGGCCTTTCGGCCAATGGCGAGATTTCCTGCGCGACCTGTCATATCGAAGATCGCCAGTTTCAGGATGATCTGGCGCTTTCAAACGGCATAGGCACCACGGATCGTCGCGCCATGCCTTTACGGGGCGCTGGCTATGCTTTGTGGCTGTTTTGGGATGGCCGGAAGGACTCGCTTTGGTCCCAAGCGCTCGGCCCGATGGAAAGCTCGGTGGAGCACGGCTTTACCCGCAGCCAAGTTGCGGCTTATATTGCCGAGCATTACCGCAGGCCGTATGAGGCCCTGTTTGGCGCGCTGCCCGCGCTTGAAAATACCCCGGCCGCGAGCCCGCTAGGCAGCGCGGCCCAGCAGGCCGCATGGGCCGCGATGAGCGCTGAACAGCAAGACCAAATTAACCGTGTTTTTGCCAATACCGGCAAAGCCATCGCCGCCTTTGAGCGCACGCTTTTGCCGCTTGAAAACCGTTTTGACCGCTATGTGGCCGCGCTATTGGCAGGGCAGGTGCCAAGCGGCAGTGCGGCCCTTACGCAGCAAGAAATAGACGGGTTTAAAATATTTGCCGGCAAAGGCGCTTGTGTGAACTGCCATAATGGCCCGCGTTTTACCGACGAGTTCTTTCATAATACCGGCATAGCCAGCCCACAAACCCCCGTGGTTGATTTTGGCCGTTTAGATGCGGTTGCACAGGTTGAGGCGGACGAGTTTAACTGCCTTGGTCGCTATAGTGATGCCGCCCCTGCGAGATGTGGCACCCTGCGTTTTATGTCACGGGATGAGCACCTGTTTGAGCGCGCCTACAAATCTCCCAGCTTGCGCGGCGTGGCGGACCGCCCGCCTTATATGCACGCTGGCCAGCTTGCCACACTGGCTTTGGTTGTTGAGCATTATAATCGTGCTATGCCGTCTATTAGCGGCCACACAGAGCTGGAACCGCTGGGCCTGACGACCGCTGAAAAAGCGGCCCTGCTGGCATTTCTAAAAACGCTTTAGCGCCCCTTCTCAGTGCGTGTCGTGCAAGTACGACGGTGCTTAGCTAAGCCATTTTTCATAATCGGAAACCAGCAAATGCAGCGGGGCTTCGTCTTCTTGGATGGTCGCAAAACGGCCGATCGGGTCAAAAAACACGTTATCGGTCAGGTCGTCATTCACGGTGGAAACCTCGCCGATCAACACATCACCGCCTTCGCCCCAAAAGGCATGCCAGTTGCCCGGCATCAGGGTGACGCTCTCGCCAGGAGCCAAGCGCAAAATGCTGCCAGCGGGCAGGGTGCGGGCAAGGCCGTCAACGGCCACAAGCACATCTGCTTTCCGGTCAAGCGTGCCCGAAGCGTCAGAGCTGAACATTTCCAGCGCCAGCGTGGCTCCGCCGCGGTTAATAATGTCTTCCGCTTTTACGATATGCCGGTGCATTGGCGAGATTTGATCCTGCCGCGAGATCATGATTTTTTCAGCATAGCACATGCCCCCGCCCGCTTCGAGGTCGGCTTGCCGCCCGTTGCGGGTGGTGAAAAGAAACAGGCCGGTTTTGCTGAAATCCCCAAGGCCATAATCGGTAATATCCCAGCCCATGCGGGCGGAAACCAGCGCCGAAAGCTCGCCTTTGCGCGCTTGCATTTCAGCAGGTGTCCAATAGGCGAAAGGTGGCAGGATGTAGCCAAATGAGCGGATGAATCCGTCAGCTTCTTGTAGGATTTGGTTGATTTCTGAACGTTTCATATTGCTCCTTTGAGGCATCGCCATGATTGGAATACTGGTGATGCCTATGACGGGTTTTGACCGCCGACCTTCGATTTGCGAAATATTACGTCCACTCATTAGACGAAGCCAACTATAACCACATAGCTTACGACAAACAAACGACTAATTCGGGCAAATGCAGCGGATGCCTTTGGCCTGTGCGCGCGGGGTTCCCCTCCAGAGGCATCGGCTATTGAGGGCCGGAAGAAATTTTGCAATTTTCGCCACGCGAAAGGTTAAGTTTAGCATTGCTACACAGAAAAATTATTGCGGGATACGGTGCCGTGTCTCAAAGCGGGTTATCTCGGATTTTGATGGCGCAATGCCGGTCGAAACCTCAATATAGTCTGGCATTCTTGCAATCCGCTCCGCCCAGTCTTCCGAAACCTGCATCGAAATATAGCCGATTTGGGTGTAAATCACGGTCATACTCCGCGCCAGCGCTTGCGCATCAGAGTAGCCAAAACGCTTAAACATGGCGGCAATTGCGGAGCTCCGAGTGGCATCGGCTTGATTGAGGCGGGCTTGCAGCTTTGGGTCATTTCGGGCCCAGTTTCGGATCGCGAGATCAAGGCGGGCGTCAAACAGGGTGTTGTCTATCCAGCAGTCAAACAGGTTAAACATGGCCTCGCATATGCTTTCAGCATAGGCCTCGGTTTTCGCCACCAAATTGCCAGTGTTTTTGTCTTCCCAGCGCTGGATCATGGCCTCCAGCAAGGCCGCGCGATTTTCGAAATGCCAGTAAAACCCTGTGCGTGTCAGGCCCAGTTTTTTCGCCAAAGGCATCACCTTTACCGCTTCAACACCGTTTTCGGTGAGCACGTCATAAGCTGCATTCAGCCACATTTCTTCGGTGGCGCGCTCGCGTCGGGTAAGGGGTGTATCCATATCTCATACTAAAATAACTTGACACATATGTCAATCTTAGTGACAGTTGTGTCATGATAATTTTTGTCTGGAGATCGAGATGAATGACCAAGCAGTATCAGGCCTTCAGGCGCGCAAAGGGCGGCGTGGAAAACGGGTTAAAAAATCAGCAGAGCCGGGCCAAAACCCGCATTTAGAAGTGCCTTTTATCAGGCGCGGCATCCCGACTTATGATCTGCTCGGAGAGGAAAGCCTGTGCCAGATCGAGGCGACCGCCGAGCGAATCATGTTTGAAATCGGGATCGAATTTCGGGATGATGCTGAAACCATGGATCTGTTTCGTAAGGCCGGCGGCAAGGTGACCGAGCTGACAGCCAATAGCTGGAATATCAAGTTTGAGCCGGGGATGATCCGCGCGTTGCTCAAAACCGCACCTGCCAAATTCACCCAACATGCCCGCAACCCAAACAACACCGTTGAAATTGGCGGCGATGCCATGGTGTTTGCTCCGGCCTACGGGTCTCCTTTTGTGATGGATATCGACAAAGGCCGCCGATATGGCACGATCGAGGACTTTCAGAATTTCGTTAAGTTGGCGCAATCTAGCCCGTGGTTGCACCACTCGGGTGGCACTATTTGTGAGCCGACCGATGTGCCGGTTAACAAGCGACACCTAGATATGGTCTATGCCCATATCAAATATTCCGACCGTGGCTTTTTAGGCTCGGTCACCGCGCCCGAGCGGGCCGAAGATAGCATTGAAATGGCGCGTATTTTGTTTGGAGATGATTTTACCGACCAAAATTGCGTGATAATGGGAAATTTCAACACCACCTCACCCCTAACGCTTGATGGCGTTACCACACAGGGTATTCGGGCCTATGCGGCGGCCAACCAAGGGTCTATCCATCTGCCGTTTTTGCTCGGCGGGGCGGTTTCACCGCTCACTATGGCGGGGTCGGTGGCGCAATGCTTGGCTGAAAGCATGGTGTCTTGCGCGCTCACCCAGCTTGTGCGCCCCGGGTCCCCCGCGGTGCTCGCGAGCTTTCTCAGCTCCTTGGCCATGCGCTCAGGCTCACCCACTTTTGGCACGCCCGAGCCAGCGCTCGGCTCGCTGGTTATGGGCCAGCTCGCCCGCCGCCTTCAGCTGCCGCTGCGCTGTGCGGGCAACTTTTCCACTTCCAAACTGCCAGATGGGCAAGCCATGCAGCAAGCGATGATGTCTATGATGTCTGCGGTGCAATGCGGGGCGAATTATGTGCTGCATTCGGCGGGGTTTCTGGATGGGTTGCTGTCGATGTCATACGAGAAATTCGTGATGGATACCGATGTGTGCGGCGCGCTGCATGCCTATGCCAAAGGGGTGGTTGTGAACGAAGACACGCTGGGGTTCGACTCGCTTAGCGAAGGTGGGCCGGGTGCACACATGTTTGGCACCGCCCACACCATGCGGCACTATAAAACCGCCTATTATGATAGCGCCTTAAACGATGACCTGCCGTGGGAAACATGGGATGAGCGAGGTGAAACCGATATGGCCACGCGCGCCAACACCCGCTGGAAAAAGACGCTCAAAGAGTACAAAGCGCCTGATTTGGACCCGGGGATTGACGAAGCCCTCAATGAATTCATGACAAAGAAAAAAGCTTCTATGGCTGACGCGTGGTATTAGGCCGGAGGTAAAGATGAAGATCACCAACATCAAAGTCACCCATGTAAACGTCCCGTTTGATGCCCCCTTTTGGTGGACAGCGGGGCTTTATGCCGGTGCCTCAAAATCAATTATCGAAGTCGAAACCGATGAAGGGATTGTGGGGCTGGGTGAGGCGCCTTGGTGGCATTTTGGTGAGGTTATCAAATCTGACATAACGCCAGCCCTTATCGGCGCGGACCCACTGGACCTTGCGGATTGCGAAAGCCGGTGCGTGCCGCCTTATCAAATAACCGCCAACACCGGGGAAAACGCCAGCAGCGTGGCTTATGGCGCGGTTGAAATCGCCCTTTGGGACATCCGCGCCAAGTATTTTGGCCTGCCGCTTTACCAATTGCTTGGCGGGGCCGTGCGAAAGGATATCGCGTTCTCCGAGTATTTTTCTTTCAGGCCTAAAAACGGAAACGCTGGCGGAGAGATGACCCCCGAGGCCATTGTCGAGTATTGCTTGAAAATGCAAGCCGAGCACGGCTCAACTATTTTTGAGGGCAAGCTGATCTTGGGTGACCCAGCGTTAGAGATTAAAACCGTGCGCCTGCTGCGCGAAGCTTTGGGCGAAAAGGCGCAAATACGGCTTGATTCAAACATGCAGTATTCACTGACCACCGCGCGCTGGCTCCTGCGCGAGCTCGAGCCTTATAACATCAGGAATTATGAGGACCCGGTGGCCACGTTTGAAGAAATGGCAGCGTTGCGCCAACATTCTATCATTCCGTTTTCCACCCATATCCCTGACCTTAAGCGCGCCATGGCGCTGGGTGCGCCGGATTATTTTGTTTGTAATTTTGCCGCCCTCGGGGGCTTGTCAAAAACCCTGAAGTTCATCGCTGCGTGCGAGGAAATGGGCAAAGGGTTTTGGTGCTATTCCAATGATCTGGGCATAATGACAGCGGCTTACCTTCATGTAAGTGCCGCAACACCGCATATCACCGAGGCCTCGCAATCGCTGTTTCGCTGGCAAATAGGGGACGTGATAAAAGGTGGCCCGTTTAAGCAAACCAATGATACCGTGCGGGTGCCCGAAGGCTTGGGGCTAGGGGTGGAGCTTGACGAAAAAGCCATGCGCCGCTGGGCCAAACATTTTGAAGATAACGGCCCGATCAGCCATTTTGAAGACCCGCACGCCCCGGGAAAATTTCGCCGTCTACCGCTCAACTAGGAAAAACTCATGTCTACAGACCCTCTTTTGCAGCCCTTTCAGCTAAAACACCTGACCCTTAAAAACCGGATCATGACCACGAGTCACGAGCCGGCCTACCCCGAAGACGGTATGCCAAAAGACCGCTACCGCGCCTACCACGCCGAGCGGGCCAAGGCGGGTGTGGCCCTGACGATGACGGCAGGCTCAGCATCGGTCAGCAGAGATAGCCCGCCGGTTTTCAACAACATCCTCGCCTATAAAGACGAGGTGGTACCGTGGATACAAAACCTGTCGGATGGCTGCCACGAGCATGGCTGCGCTGTGATGATCCAGCTTACGCATTTGGGGCGGCGAACCACGTGGAACAAGGGTAACTGGCTGCCTTCGGTGTCTTCCTCCAAGCACCGCGAGCCTGCCCACAGGGCGTTTCCGAAGCTCATTGAAGATTGGGATATCGAGCGCATTATTACCGATTTTGCCGATGCTGCCGAGCGGATGCAAGCCGGTGGAATGGACGGAATAGAGCTTCAGGTTTACGGCCATTTGCTGGACCAGTTCTGGTCTCCGCTCAGCAATGATCTGGTGGGGCCTTACGGGGCTGATACGCTTGAAAACCGCCTGCGCTTTCCGATGGATGTGCTGGATGCCATTCGCAAACGGGTTGGCAGCGAATTTATTGTAGGCCTGCGCTATACCGCCGACGAGGCCCAAAAAGGCGGGATAACGCCGGCGGAGGGTATCGAGATTTCAAAGCGGTTGGCAGAGACTGGCAAGGTCGATTTTCTGAATGTTATCAAAGGGCGCATTCATACCGACCCGGCGATGACAGACGTAATTCCGGTGCAGGGCATGAAAAATGCGCCGCATCTGGATTTTGCCGGACAGATTAAAAAAGCCACGGGGATGCCCACCTTTCATGCTGCCAAAATCCCAGATGTGGCCACGGCCCGCTATGCGGTCGCCGAGGGGCTGCTGGACATGGTGGGCATGACCCGCGCCCATATGGCTGACCCGCACATCGTGCGCAAAATTATTGAGGGCCGCGAGGAGGATATTCGCCCCTGTGTGGGGGCTACTTATTGCCTTGATCGGATATATCAGGCGGGCGACGCGCTGTGTATGCACAACGCCGCCACCGGGCGAGAGCTGACCATGCCGCATGATATTCCATTGGCCACGGTGAAGAAAAAGGTTGTCATCATCGGCGCGGGCCCCGGCGGGCTAGAGGCCGCGCGTGTGGCGGCGGAGCGCGGGCATGAGGTAACCGTTTTGGAAGCGGCAGCAGACCCCGGCGGGCAAGTGCGGCTCACCGCGAGAACGCCGCGCCGCCGTGAAATGATGTCGATCATTGATTGGCGCATGGCGCAATGCGCGGCACGGGATGTTGAATTTAGGTTCAACACTTGGGCCGAGGTCGAGGACGTAACGGCGCTCGCGCCCGATGTGGTGATCATTGCCACAGGTGGCTTGCCCAACACCGAGCTGTTTGAAAGCGGGGCGGAGCTTGAGAATATTGTGACCTCATGGGACATTATTTCAGGCGATGTGAAACCGGCTGAGAATGTGCTGATCTATGATGAATCCGGCGATCATCCAGCCCTGCAAGCGGCAGAGATTATCGCCGAGGCAGGCGCAACGGTTGAGATTATGACGCCCGACCGGGTGTTTGCCCCAGATATTATGGCGATGAATCTGGTGCCCTATATGCGCAGCCTGCAAGATAAAGACGTGACCTTCACCGTAACCCGTCGGCTGTTGCGCGTTGAGCGTGAAGGCAATACGCTCACGGCAACCATCGGCACCGATTACAGCGACTATAGCTTTGAAAAGCAGTTTGACCAGGTAGTGCTAAATTATGGTACACTGCCGCTGGACGATCTTTATTTCGAGCTGAAACCGCTGAGCAGCAACGAAGGCGCCGTTGATCATGCTGCACTCATTGATGGGCGTCCACAGACGGTTACGCGCAACGAATCATGCGGGTTTCAACTCTTCCGCATTGGCGACGCGGTATCAGCCCGCAACACCCACGCCGCAATTTATGACGCGCTACGGCTGGTTAAGGATATATAGATGCAAGGGGTAAGGTTTTTCGACAATTCCCAACTGAGTAAGCGGCCACTACGGCGGTGGGTTCAACTGATGGTGGCAACACACTGTGCGAACTTCTCTGCTGGGGTTTGGTGTTGCAAGGTCTTTCGCGGCCGCTCGTTGAGCGGCGAGCGATTGCGCTGAGTTTTGCCTGAGAATGAACAGACAGGTCGGTTCCGCGCGGCAAATATTGTCTGAGAAGCCGGTTGGTGTTTTCATTTGAT
>NVUX02000051.1 GCA_002402045.2 Paracoccaceae bacterium
ATCGTGAGGGGCTGGCCATTGAGATCGACTTCTCCCTGCCGTCAGAACGTGTGGTCCGCACCTTGAACCAACTCATTCAATGGCGAGGCAGGCTTGATGCAATACGAGTTGATAATGGCCCAGAATATATCAGTGCGACGCTGCAAATATGGGCGCAAAACTGCGGCATTGAACTGTTGTACATTCAACCAGGTAAGCCACAACAGAACGCCTATGTCGAGCGCTACAATCGAACTGTCAGACAAGAATGGCTTGGGCAATATCACTTTGATACTCTGGATCAGGTCAGAAATTACGCCACACGATGGCTATGGACTTACAACAATGAAAGACCCAACATGGGAATAGGAGGACAAACACCAGCTCAAAAATTACGAAAAGCAGCTTAAATTCTACTGAAACGCCCCATTAAAAATGGGGGGATTACCCGATGATGTCGTTATCCTTCACATCCTGGTCAAACCGGGCAATATTTTCAGCAATGGTGCCGGGCAAGAGCTCAACGATTTGTGGTAGGTAGCCAATATGCACTCCAAATTTTTCCTTGTCCCACTGCGAATAGCTGGCGCCATCAAGGCGAAATTCACCCCTGTCCAGGTTCCATAAACCAACCAATATCCGCGCCAAACTCGATTTACCAGAAACGCTTGGCCCAATCACTCCCAGTCCATCTCCAGGCTCTAGGCGAAAGGAAATACCCTGAAGGATTGGACGGGTTTTTGTTCCCTCATCAAAATCCGCCAGGCATTCGTGCAGACTATCAAAAGACTGGCGTGCCTTGATGAAGTTTTTCCAGTTACCAATGGCGAGATCGATTGGGGCAAGAGCACGACCCGCCAATATTGAACCGGCAATCATCGTGCCGGGCGTAATTTCTTGAAATATGGCTAAATACCCGCCCACAGCCAAAATACCAGACTGCAAGATTAAATGAATGGTCTTGGTAAGAGCGGTAATTCTACCGGTTCTGCCACTTACCGTTTGTCCCGAAACCAAGGCTTTATTTCTAATCATCTCCCACTTACGGGTGACATTTTCGGTCATCCCCATAGCAATAATAGATTCTGCATTACGAGTATTAATTTCGCTAAAACTGGATCCGGAAAACTCCAGATTTGTAGTTTCAGCAATTGGTGATTTGGTGATCATCTCATTCACGATTGTGAGGGTTAAAACGATAACCACGCCGCCTGTAGCGATGACACCTAACTGGACGTGCAAAAGAAACAAGATCGCCAAATAAATCGGCACCCAAGGCAAATCAAATATAGCTTGAAGTCCATTGCTTCCAATGAATTGCCTGAGAAAGGTTAAATCCAATAAAGGGCGTCGTCCGTCAGCCTTCAATAAAAAGTAAATGCACGTGCCGGCTGGACGATCCGGTCCTTCAGCTATCCATGTCTGATGGTAATGCCCGCCTTCAGGGTGAGGTTCCAGATTGAGATGAGCAATAATTTCATCGGCATTCATTTTTCCGTTCTCCTTCATGGTCGATATAAATGTTGCATTTGTATTTCTTGTAACAATTTTCTTGGGAGCAGTCGTGCAGCTTGCACGACCGCGCTCTATCTCCAGCCACATACGCCTTACGAGTGAACCCGATATTTCGGTTTCGTCCCATTCGGGTGACGATCGCTCTGCCAATCAGGAAAGAGCATCCAGGCCTCGAACCCTGTGTTTGGCATCTCGCATTAGAGCCAGAGGAAGGGCCGCCCGGTTGCCGGGCTTGAAGGGAGAGAGTGGCTCTCCCCGCCCGGTGTCAACCAGGAGAAAATCCATGGCTAAATCGAAACCTCAGGCCAAATCTTCAGTCAAACCAGCTGCAGAACCAGCACCAATTCTGGACATTCAAATGATCCCAGTTTCCAAGCTGACCTTGTGCCCGAGAAATGTGCGCAAAACACCTGCTTCGAAACAAGAAGATGCTGAGCTTTATGCCAGCATCAAGGCAATTGGCTTGAAGCAGAACCTTCTTATTCATGCTGTTGGCGATAAATATCTTGTCCATGCAGGCGGTCGCCGGCTCTATACCGTTCAGCAACTGATCAAGGACAAGCACTGCAAAACAACTCATCAAGTACCATGTGTGGTCGAAGATGCTGATCGGGCCGAAGAAACATCGGCTGCTGAAAACATGATCCGTGCAAAAATGCATCCAGCTGATGAATTTGTAG
Organism: Paracoccaceae bacterium; assembly: GCA_002402045.2. Lineage (GTDB taxonomy): Bacteria > Pseudomonadota > Alphaproteobacteria > Rhodobacterales > Rhodobacteraceae > UBA3077. The sequence goes on from NVUX02000051.1 coordinate 2,175, forward strand.
CATTTGCAGGAATGCGTAAAAATGGACGCACAGAAAGAGAAATTGCGACCAAATTTGGTATTACAGTGAATACTGTCCACCAGCGTCTTAAACTCGCAGGCGTCGCACCAGAAATTATGGATGCATTTCGAAATGACGACATGTCCCTCGAATGCGTTATGGCTTTTACACTCGCCAAAGATCATGCGCGCCAAGTTGAAGTTTTGAGAGCAACCTCCCAAGAATATCAAATGCAGGCATAAGGCAGCTCAGCGCGTTTTTGGACAGGCTGGGTACAATCTTGCTGTGGAGGCGGCCGGCGCGCCGCAAACCATTGCAGCGCTCGTTCCATCCATCAACAAGGGGGGTACAATCCTTATCGTCGGTGTCTATGGCGATCTGCCGTCTGTTGATCTTGCCCGCGTTGGTGAACATGAACTCAACATCAAAGGCTCGATGATGTACTGGATGGATGACTGGATTGAAGCGCGGGAATTGCTGGCCAAAGGCATCATCCTTGAGCCGCTTATCGATGGTGTCTATCCATTTGAAAAATGGCACGATGCCTATGGTGAGATCGATAACAATCAACAAAACATTATGAAACTCATGGTCGATGTGAATTCTGCGGGGTCTAATTAGTATGGGTACAGTTGAAGTACGAAATTTATCGAAGTCATTCGGAGAAATAAACGTCATCCCGAACATGGATCTCCACGTTCCTGAGGGCAGTTTTACTGTGCTCGTTGGGCCCTCTGGCTGTGGTAAATCAACCCTGCTGCGGTTGATTGCTGGTCTTGAGGACGTATCCGGAGGCACAATCAGCATCAACGAGAGAGACGTCACCAATGTCCGGTCTTCTCAACGCGGTATTGCAATGGTGTTCCAGTCTTATGCGCTCTATCCGCATATGAGCGTCAAAGACAATATGAGCTTTGGTCTAAAACTGGCAAAAGTTGACAAACAGACGATTGAAACGAAAGTTGGGGAAGCTGCCGATATTTTACAAATGCGCGACCTTCTTGATCGCAAACCCAAGGAACTTTCCGGTGGACAGCGCCAGCGAGTGGCAATCGGAAGGGCCATCGTGCGCGAACCAGATGTCTCCCTGTTTGATGAACCACTATCAAACCTGGATGCGGCGCTGCGTGGTCAGATGCGCATTGAGCTTGCCAATTTGCACAAGCGTCTTGGGGCCACCATCGTCTATGTAACCCACGATCAGGTGGAAGCCATGACAATGGCCGACCAGATCGTGGTCATGCATGACGGGATCGTCGAACAAGTTGGTTCACCGTTAGAGCTATATAAAACACCCAAAAATTTGTTTGTTGCCGGGTTCATCGGCTCACCTCAAATGAACTTCTTTGAGGGACCAACCGCTGCAAAACAAGATTGCAAAACCATCGGTGTTAGGCCTGAACATATGACACTCTCGAGAACCAAAGGAACCTGGAAAGGTACCGCAGGCATTGTTGAACATCTTGGTTCGGACACGTTTGTTCAAATTGACCTGGGTAACATGGGAGTTGTCCTTGCAAGGGCTATTGGTGATTTTGAGATTGATTTTGACGACGTACTTTATGCGTCACCCACGAAAAAATTGATCTATCGTTTTGACGAGAAAGGTCAGGCCCTGTGATCATCTGCTGCGGCGAAGCTCTGATTGATATGGTCCCGCGCCATATTGATGGCAGAGGCGATGCATTTCGGTTCTGTCGCAAAGTTTGTTTTCCGGTAGATCGCGGCAATGCCTGTGCGCATATTTTGTTGATCCGGTACGCTAACCATCTAAATATAGTTGGAAATTGAGGAAGTTTTGCACTTTTCAGACCAAGACTCAAATTTTGCGACAGAACCCTCGTCTCCATATGGATTAGGCTTTGTTGCATGGAAGCCTGATTTGGCGGTTTAGCGGTGGGGATTCCCGTTTGTCCTGTTTTGTGATTCAAGCTTTTGATGAAACGGATAAAACGAAGATATTCCAAGCCCTCCAAACCACGCTATA
>NVUX02000052.1 GCA_002402045.2 Paracoccaceae bacterium
CTCGGCGACCCTTCGGGCCACCTCGTCGGCGCGGGTTGCGCAAGCGCAACCGGTACTTAGCGAACAGGTTCTTTCATTGTCACCAGCTCCTCAGCCACCGTTGGATGCACCGCAACCGTGCGGTCAAAGTCCTCTTTGGTCGCACCCATTTTCACGGCAATGCCCGCAAGCTGAATCATCTCGCCCGCTGCTGGCCCGATGATATGGCAACCAATCACCTTGCGTGTCTTCTTCTCCACGATCAGTTTCATCAGCATCCGCTCATCACGCCCCGCCAAAACATTGGCCATAGGGCGGAAAGCGGCGCGGTAAACCTCAATATCAAAACTGTCTCGTGCGTCTTCTTCGCTGTAGCCGACTGTGCCAATTTCTGGCTGCGTAAACACCGCCGTCGCAATAAACTCGTGGTCCACCGCGGTCGGATTATCGTTAAACACCGTTTCCACAAAGGCCATACCTTCGCGGATAGCCACGGGGGTAAGTTGCACCCGGTCGGTCACATCGCCCACGGCATAGATGCTGTCACAGCTGGTCGCGGAATACCGGTCGACCATAATTTCACCCTTGCGCCCAAGCTTTACACCCGCGTTTTCAAGCCCTAACTCCTCAGTATTCGGCACGCGGCCCGTGGCATAAACCACCTTGTCTACAATCTTCACGTCCCCGTTGGTGCAGGTCACGTGCAGCCCGTCGTCCTTTTTGACGATCTCCACCACATCGGTGCCAAGGTGCAGGTTTACGCCCTTGCGGATCATCTCATCGGCGACATGCCCACGCACCTCGCCATCAAACCCGCGCAAAATTTGCGCACCACGGTAAAACTGCGTAACTTCAGCGCCCATGCCGTTAAAAATGCCAGCGAACTCACTGGCAATATAACCACCGCCAACGACCAGCACGCGCTTGGGCAAATCGTCCAACAAGAAGATATCGTTAGACGTTATAACATGCTCGGCGCCCTTCACATTGGGCACAAAGGGCCGGCCGCCTGTCGCGACCAAAATCCATTTGGCGGTAAATGTCTCGCCGCTCGAAAGCTCAATCGTGTGGCCATCTTTTACCACTGCGCGGGCGTCAAACACCTGCACACCGTTGCTGGTAAGGCCCTTACGGTAAATCGCCTCAAGCCGGTCCAGCTCGTCGTCAATTTTACCGATCAGCTTGCCCCAGTCAAAGCTACGTTCGCCAATAGTCCAGCCAAAACCCTCGGCGTCGTTCATCATTTCACGATAGCCCGACGCATACACCATCAGTTTTTTAGGCACACAGCCGCGAATAACACAGGTGCCGCCCATGCGGTATTCCTCGGCCAAGCCCACCTTGGCCCCACCCATTGAAGCCACACGGCCAGCGCGCACACCGCCCGAGCCACCGCCAATTACAAACAGGTCAAAATCGTAGTCCATTTAGGCCCCCGGCACATATAAGGAATTTTCACTTGGCATATGCACTTTATGGTGGCCAAGGTCACCCCTGTCGCGGTCATATGTGTGCACATTTCCGTCATCATAGCCCACCAGCACTGTGTCGGCCATCAGCACAAACAGGCCGCTTTCCACAACACCCGGAATGCGGTTTAGCTTTTCCGCCAGCCCACGAGGGTCGCCAATGCGGTTAAGGTGCAGGTCCAGAATAAAGTGGCCTTCGTCGGTCACATAAGGCGCACCGTTTTCCTCGCGTAGGCTAATCCGGCGGTTGGCCACATCGGCCCCCTCCAGCACTTCCTCTATCGTGCTTTCGGTCGAGCGCCAGCCAAATTTAACCACCTCAACAGGCAAAGGAAACGCCCCGAGGGTATCAACCTCTTTGCTGGCATCCGAAATTACAACCATCTGGTTGCTGGCACTGGCCACGATCTTTTCTTGCAAAAGCGCACCGCCGCCGCCTTTTATCAGGTTCAGGTTGGCGTCAAACTCATCGGCACCATCAACCGTTACATCCAGCCAGCCAGCTTCATCCAGCGTGGTTAGCTTAATGCCGAGGCTCGAGGCCAAATCGCGGGTGCGGGTTGAGGTGGGCACGCCAACAATATCAAGCCCTTCACCATTTACGCGCGCCGCCAAAAGCTGCACAAACCATGCTGCGGTGGAGCCAGTGCCAAGGCCCACTTTCATTCCCGGCTTAATAAATTCCAGCGCGGCTTTTGCCGCCGCATATTTGCCCCGGTCAGAGCCCGTTAGGTTATCAGTCATAATTCATCCCCTTCGCCGTGAATGCGCTTGCAATCGTCGGGTTTCCCCCTGCATGGTGCCGCAATATAGCAATAATCGGGAAAAACCCAAGGGGAAAGCAGGAGGCGCACCATGTTTCTCAGCATATTTGATGTGTTCAAAATTGGCGTGGGGCCGTCCTCTAGCCATACGGTTGGGCCAATGGTGGCGGCGGGGCGGTTTTTGGCGCTTTTGCGCGAGGGCCGCGAAGTGGTGCCAGGCGCCGGAACCCTTGCCCGCTTGGGCTGCTCACTGCATGGCTCGCTGGCGTTCACCGGCAAAGGCCACGCAACAGACCGCGCGGTTACGCTTGGTTTCGCCGGATTTATACCCGCTGAATTCGACCCTGTGGCGGCGGATATTGCGCTGGCAGACATTGCCAAGCGCGGCACTGTGTCACCTGACGGGCTGAGCGCTTTGCGCTATCGGCAAAGCGAGGATTTGCGCTTTGATTATGACGAGGCGCTTCCCCTACATTCCAACGGCATGGTGCTTTCGGCCTACGATACCAGCGGCAATCTTTATGCGCGCGAGACCTATTATTCCACTGGTGGCGGGTTTGTTTTAACGGCAACAGAGCTGGCCGGAAGCGACGTAACCGCTGAGGAGCCAAGCGCGCCCTACCCTTTTAAAACCGCCGATGAAATGCTGGGAATGGCCGTAAAATCCAGCAAAAGCATTGCCGAGATGAAGCGCGAAAACGAACTACACCATATGAGCCGCGAGGCGCTGGAAAGCGGGCTTGAAAAGGTGTGGGCCGTGATGAACTCAAGCATTGAGCGCGGGCTGGAAACCGGGGGTATTTTACCCGGCGGCCTGAGCCTTCGGCGGCGGGCAAAAGCCATCCATGAATCACTATTGGCTGAGCGCGGCACCAATATGGCCCCGCCGCACACGATCAATGACTGGATCAGCGTTTACGCCATTGCGGTGAATGAAGAAAACGCGGCGGGTGGCCAAGTGGTAACGGCACCCACCAATGGGGCGGCGGGTGTGCTGCCTGCGGTGCTGCGCTATTATCTTGATCACGTGCCCACCGCGCGGGCCGAAATGATAGAGCCATTTATGCTAACCGCCGCCGCCATTGGCGGGTTGATCAAAGCCAATGCCTCGATCTCGGGGGCCGAAGTGGGCTGCCAGGGCGAGGTCGGCTCGGCAGCCGCCATGGCCGCCGCTGGCCTGTGCGCCGTTCTGGGCGGCACTCCGCAACAGGTTGAAAATGCTGCTGAAATTGCGCTAGAGCATCATTTGGGCATGACCTGTGACCCCGTAAAGGGCCTCGTGCAAGCGCCTTGCATAGAGCGCAACGGGCTGGGGGCGATCAAGGCAGTATCCGCCGCCTCGCTATCGCTTCGCGGCGATGGCGTCCACCTTGTGAGCCTCGATGCCTGCGTAGAAACCATGCGGCAAACGGGTAGGGATATGAGCCACAAATACAAGGAAACCTCGCTCGGTGGGCTAGCGGTAAATGTGCCGGAATGTTGAGAGCATTGGCGGGGTAAAACCACCCCACGGGTTGAAACCCTTTTGCGGGCGCTTTACTGCTTGAAGAAAACGGAGCCCTTATGAACCGCATTGCCCTTATTCTCGCCCTCACGAGTACCAGCGCCATGGCCGAAATCACCCCGCGGGATGTGATTGAGAGCTGGCGCACCGCCTATGCCGGAATGGGCGCGACGATCACCTATGACGCGGCAGAGCTGGATGGAAAGCTGGTGCAGCTTAACAATGTCTCGTCTATCGAGATTTTGGGCAATGATACCACCACTAGCGGTTTCAATTGGGTGCGGATGCAGCAACAGGGTGATGGTTCTATCTTGGTTACGTTTTCTCCCGGCGGGGAGCGGACAGTAATAACCACGGGGCAATATGGCATTAGTAGCACCGTTACCACGCGCTACGACTTTTCAGCGATGTCGATGGTGGCAACCGGGTATCCGAGTGATATTCGCTATACCTATAGCGCGCCGCAGGTTATTTATAGCGAGGTGAGCGGCGACGAAAGCTATGGCAAAAAAATAGATCTGATCCTGACCGATTTCAGCGGCGAAGCGACCTCTATTACCAACGTCACCGAAAGCGGCCCGAGGGTGGCAGACTTTGGCGAATTCAGCTTTGGGCGCGCAGATATTACCATTACCGAATCTGCACTTACTTCACCGCTGCAAACAACACGGATTCTGGCCGTAAACGCTGGCATGGCCTATCGGGTTGAGTTTCCACTGACAGATATTCTTGCAGAGCCAACCGTTTTAACCGATATGCCCGCAAGGATAGATATGCAAATGTCGTTCAGCAGCGGCGCGCTGAGCGGGCAAACTGAGAGTAATTATGGATTTGAATTTGACCCCCGCCTCATAACCTTTGGCCATGCGGGTGGGTCGGTGAATATGCGGGCATCCCACAATCAGCTAAGCTTTGGCTTTTCATCACAAGAGGGCCGTTTGGGGATGAGTGACCCCTCCATCTCTGGTGTGGAATTTGATGCGGCCGTTAGCGAAGCCAATTTCGAATTTTCAATACCGTTTCGCAGATCGGACACGGCGAAACCGTTTTCTTTGTCTTTGGCCCTGAAGCAGCTTTCGCTGGGTGCGGAAAGCTGGGCAAATATGGACCCGGAAAATGCCATGGGGCAGCCCTCGGCAGATTTAGTGCTTTCGTTCACAGGGCTTATGCGCATAATTAACGGTGTGTTTGAAGACAAATCAGAACTTGAGCATAATGATGCGTCCTTCTTTGTGCCTAATCTTTCGGTAGATACCGCCCGAATTTCAATTGGGGACGCGGTCATTGATGGGCGCGGAAACTTGCGCTTTAACCCCCGCCAAATAGACCCTGATACAGGGCGTGCCGCAGCAAAGGGCGAGCTGGAATTTTCGATCATTGGCGCGCTTGGCTTTTTAGACAGGTTTGGCCGGTTGAGCGGCGTGGACCCGATGATGATCCTTGGAGCCAAGGGCGGACTTGGCATGTTTGCCAGCCCCACCGATACGCCCGACAGCTTCACCTCGAAAATCGAGTTTTTGAGCGGTGGGGGCATTGAGGTAAACGGACAAACAGTGCGTTAACCCTTTAAAACGAGCTTTCCGCTTGCCACCGGCGGACACCAGTAATTGGCACCGCTTACGGGGTGGGTGAAGGTGAAAAGGCCGTCAATAATACCGTCTTCAAACCCGGCCATGCGGTTAAGCAAGGCTTCAAACGGCGCGAGGCTATGGCCAAATGCGGCAAATACAAGCCCCTCGCGGCCGCCTTCTGACCACGGCATAGAGCGGCGAAGAACAAAGGCTTCAGGGGTGAAGCTTTCTTGCGCAGTGCGTTTTACATGCGCGAATTCGGGGGCGTCTTCCATTTCCTCGTTGTCACTGCGGCGACGTCCAAAAATATCATCTTGGGCCGCTTGCGGGTGGGCCTCAAAGGTGGCGAGGTCATGCTCCCAAACCTGCAAGGAGAGAAAACTGGAGCCATCGGGGGCGAACGCAGCAGCATTGGCGGCGGCGTCTACAGGGTTTTCGGTGCCATCTTCATAGCCCGAAAGATCGAGCCCGATTTCCAGATCGACCCCGAATTTAAAGCCGTTGACCACGCGAACCGGCTCAAACTCCGGCAGAGCTTGCAGCAAATGGCGGGCGCGGGTGGCAATTTCGCCAGCATCATTCCCCCGCAGCCAAAGCAGCAAATCAGCTTGGGTGGAGGGGATATCCACCGCACCACTCAGGGCTTTAAAGCCATAAACCGCGTCATTCCCCGCAAGGCGCGGGCCAATGCCGACCACAAGGCCCTGATCAATTTTGAGCGCCTCAAGGGCTTTGAGGCTGGCGCCGGGTTTGGCGCGCAGCTCAATATAGCGGCCAAGATCGGGAATGCCGGGGAGAATACCGGGTTGAGAGGTCATGCTAGGCTCCTGATTGTGGGGTGAGCGGGGTTGCTTCCTTCACCGCTTCCATAGAAACGAATGTGGACGAAGATTTGACATGTGGCAAGGTCGAGATTTGCTCGCCCATGATTTTGCGATAGGCCTCAATGCTGGGGGTGCGCACTTTGATAAGGTAATCAAAGCCACCCGCGATCATGTGGCATTGCTCTATTTCCGGAATTTTCCGCACCGCAATGTTAAAAGCTTCAAGCGCCGGCTCGCGGGTGTCATTCAGGGTGATTTGCACAAAAGCAATGTGGCTAACACCGAGTTTTTCAGCGCTGAGGGCCGCGTGGTAGCCAAGGATATATCCTGAAGCTTCCAGCCGCTTAACCCGCGCTTGGCAGGGGGTTTTCGAGAGGCCGATATGGCTCGCCAGTTCCGTGATGCGCATCCGGCCATTGGCAGCAAGGTGGCGCAGAATTTGGTGGTCAAACGAGTCTAGCTCAAAGGGCATGGGGCAGAAATCCTCTATTCAGAAGGCAATATAGCTTTTTCGCCTGTATTTTATAGTAATTCAGGAATTATAGCTAATGACGCCCTGATATGCTAGCCAAATGGAGGACATCATGACGAACATGCGCGACATTATCCGGCAGAACAACCTTGCAGATGAAGGGGCGGCCCTGAGAGGGCTGATGGGAAGCGCACAGCTTGCCGATGGCGCGCTCGCGAAGATCGGGGCGCGGGCAGAAGCGTTGGTGGTGGATATCCGGGAAGCCCCTAAAATGGGGCTGATGGAGGTGTTTTTGCAAGAATACGGGCTTTCTACCGACGAGGGCGTAGCCTTGATGACGCTGGCAGAAGCGCTGTTACGGGTGCCCGATAACGAAACGATGGACGCGCTTATTGAGGATAAAATCAGCCCGGCGGACTGGGGCAAGCATTTGGGGCGGTCAAGCTCCAGCTTGGTAAATGCCTCTACATGGGCGCTTATGCTCACGGGGAAAGTGCTGGACGAATCCGGCCCGGGGCTTTCGCGGCACCTGCACGGCATGGTGAAACGGCTGGGAGAGCCGGTGATCAGGCGCGCGGTGGCGCGAGCCATGAAGGAGATGGGGCGGCAATTTGTGCTGGGGCGCGATATTAAAGAAGCCATGGCGCGGGCGCGCGGGAAAGAGGCCGAGGGGTTTAGCTATTCTTACGATATGCTGGGCGAGGCGGCGATGACGGCAACGGATGCCGCACGATATTTTGACAGTTACAACACGGCGATCGGGGTGATTTCGAAAAACAGCACGGCCGCGCATCCGGCGGATAACCCCGGAATTTCGGTGAAGCTTTCAGCGCTATGTGAGCGCTACGAATTTAGCCAGCGGGACCGCGTGATAGCCGAGCTGGTGCCCAAGGTTTTGGCGCTGGCTGAGGCCGCGGCGGCGGTCAATATGGGCTTCAATATTGATGCCGAAGAAGCCGCGCGGCTGGACCTTTCGCTGGATGTGATCGAGGCCGTTTTAACAAGCGAATCCCTGACGGGCTGGGATGGTTTTGGCGTGGTGGTGCAGGCCTATGGCCCGCGCGCGCCCTATGTGCTGGACTGGCTGGAGGCGCTGGCAAAACGGCTGGACCGCCGCATTATGGTGCGGCTGGTGAAGGGGGCTTACTGGGACACCGAAATTAAGCTGGCTCAGGTTGAGGGGCTGGACGGATTTCCGGTGTTTACGCGTAAAGCAAGCACGGATGTTTCGTATATTGCATGCGCGCGGAAGCTGCTGGGTATGGGGCCGCGGGTGTACCCACAATTTGCCACCCATAACGCCCACACGGTGGCGGCTATTCTGGAAATGGCCCCGGCGGGCGCACGGTATGAGTTTCAACGGCTACATGGCATGGGCGAGGTGCTGCATGACGTGGTGAAAGCACAAAACGGCACGCGCTGTCGGGTTTATGCGCCTGTGGGGGCGCACCGGGATTTGCTGGCATATCTCGTGCGGCGGCTGCTGGAAAACGGGGCAAATAGCTCGTTTGTGAACCAAATAACCGACGCGGATATTCCGGCAGCACAAGTAGCCGCCTGCCCGTTTGCCGAGGTGGAGACCTATCTGGATGCGCCGCGCAATTCGGCGACCACACTGCCTGCGGCGCTGTTTGCGCCCGAGCGGGAGAACTCAAAAGGGGCAGATTTGGATGCGCCGGATGTGATGGCCACGCTGGAAGCGGCGCGCGCAAAATTTGCGCATAAAAAATGGCAGGCAGGCCCGTTGCTTGCAGGAAAGGCCGAGGGCGGCGCGGTGCTGGAAATCCGCAATCCGGCGCAGGCTAGCCATATAGTTGGGCAGGTGACTGAGGCCAGCATCGAGGATTGTCAAACCGCGCTCCACCATGCGCGCCCTTGGCAGGCATCGGGCTTTGCGCGGGCCGAAACATTGCGCAAAGCGGCAGATCTTTATGAGGCCCATGCTGATGAACTAATGGCACTGGCCTGCTTTGAGGCTGGGAAAACATGGCCGGATGCACTGGGCGAGCTGCGCGAATCGGTAGATTTTATCCGGTATTATGCGGCCCAGGTTGAGGCGCTATCGGGGGCGGCGCGCGGGGTGTTTACCTGTATTTCGCCATGGAACTTCCCGCTGGCGATATTTTCTGGCCAAGTTGTAGCAGCGCTGGCGGCGGGCAATGGCGTATTGGCAAAACCCGCCGAGACAACCCCGCTGATTGCCCATCGAGCGGTAGAGCTTTTGCACGAGGCCGGTGTGCCACGTGATGCCTTGCAGCTTTTGCCCGGCCAAGGCGCGCATGTGGGCAGCGCTTTGGTAGCAGATACGCGGGTTAGTGGCGTATGCTTTACCGGCTCCACGCCAACGGCAAAGCGGATTCAGCAAGCCATGGCGGATGCGCTTAACCCCGCCGCGCCCCTGATTGCGGAAACCGGCGGCATAAACGCGATGATCGTGGATAGCTCTGCTCTGCCCGAGCAAGCCGTGCGCGATATTATTGCGTCAGCTTTTCAGAGCGCCGGACAGCGGTGCTCGGCGCTGCGCGTGCTGTTTGTGCAAGAGGACGTGGCAGACATAATTGAGCCGATGCTATTTGGCGCTATGGACGCGCTCCGGGTCGGCGACCCTGCGAAACTGGCGACAGATGTGGGGCCGGTGATTGATCAGGCCGCTTACAACAAGATTTCCGCCTATATTGAAGCGGCTGGTGCGCGGGTGCTAAAAAAGGGCCAAAGCGCGGATGGGCGGTTTATTGCGCCAACCGCGATAAGAATTGCAAAAATGTCCGATGTTAAAGAGGAGGTTTTTGGCCCGGTTCTGCATATCGCACGCTTTAAGGCCGTGGATTTGGATGCGGTGATCGACGACATCAATGCCAGCGGCTTTGGGTTAACCTTTGGAATGCATACGCGGATTGATAGCCGGGTTCAGCATGCGGTTTCTCGCGTAAAAGCCGGAAATATATACATAAACCGTAATCAAATTGGTGCGGTTGTGGGCAGCCAGCCCTTTGGCGGCGAGGGGCTTTCAGGCACAGGCCCAAAGGCAGGCGGGCCGCGCTATGTGCCTCGGTTCACGCAAGCGGAGCCGGTGAATAAGGCTGCGAATATGCCGGGGCCAACGGGAGAATCGAACTGTTTGAGTCTACATCCACGGGGGCCAGTGCTGTGCCTTGGGCCGGGGGATGACGCAACAAAAGCGCAAGTTGAGGAGGCGCAGGCGCAAGGGTGCAAAGCCATTATTGCCGAAGGGGTAAAGGCTGTGGCCACACATCCGAACCTCGGAGCGGTGGCCTATTGGGGGCCAGATGCCCGCGATATTGCCAAGGCGATTGCCAAGCGTGAGGGCGCAATTATTCCGCTAATTTTAAAGCCGGGGCTGTCTAATCTTTTCAATGTAGAAAGGTTGCTTTGCATCGACACAACCGCCTCGGGCGGCAATGCGAACCTACTGGCCAATGCAGCCCCCGCCACATAAGACAATATCGCAGCGCGGCGCGGGCGGGGTGTTGCAAAACAGTGCAACACCACCGCGCCGCCACCGATCAGCTAGGTGGCGCGCGCGATCATTTTCCGCACTTCTGCCACAAGCTCGCTCCGGCCAATTTCCATTTGTGCGGGCTGGGCCTTCCACTCTTCATTAGTGGTAATATTGGCCGCCAGCGCCTTCCCCAGCGCTAGATCTTTGATCTGGACAACCCCATTTGCATGCTCGTCCCCGCCTTCAATCACAGCCACAGGCGCATTCCGAGCATCCGCATATTTAAGCTGATTACCAAAGTTCTTTGGATTGCCAAGGTAAACCTCAGCACGAACGCCTGCGTTACGTAGCTCCGCAACCATTTCTTGATAATCCGCCATTCGATCGCGGTCCATCACCGTAATAATCACTGGCCCCTTAGCAATAGATGCCGTTTTACCTTTGGCAGCAAGGGCCGCCCGCAAGCGGTCCACCCCAATAGAAACGCCCGTAGCTGGCACCGCTTGGCCGGTAAAGCGCTTAACCAGATCATCATACCGCCCCCCACCCGCGACCGAGCCAAACTGGCGCTTACGGCCCTTTTCATCCAAAATGTCAAAGGTCAGCTCGGCCTCATAAACAGGGCCGGTATAATAGCCAAGGCCGCGCACCACGGAAGGGTCAATCAGCAACCGCTCAGAGCCATAGCCACCCGCTTCGGAAAGCTCAGCGATGGTTTCCAGCTCTTGCACACCGTCAAGGCCGACATCCGACCCTTTAACGAGTTCGCGCAGCCGCAAACAGGTTTCTCCACCGCTGCTGCGCCGTGCATCAATGAAGCTCATAATAACATCAGCCTGCTCATCCGAAAGGTTCGCCCCACCGGTAAAATCGCCGCTTTCATCCTTGCGCCCAGCGCCCAAAAGGGCACGCACGCCATCGGCCCCAAGCCGGTCAAGCTTGTCTATAGCGCGCAAAACAATGCCTCTTTCAGCCTCAAACTTGGACAAATCGGACATATCAAGCACGCCGGCCACTTCCATAACACCGTTAAGCACTTTGCGGTTGTTCACCCGAACAACATAGTCTTTCCGCGCTATGCCCGCAGCCTCAAGCGCGTCTGACAGCATCATGCAAATCTCGGCGTCGGCCGCTACGGTTGGCGTGCCCACAGTATCCGCGTCACATTGATAAAACTGCCTAAACCGCCCCGGCCCCGCTTTTTCATTGCGCCAAACAGGGCCAACCGCATAGCGGCGATAGGGGGTCGGAAGATCATTACGAAACTGCGCATAAACCCGCGCCAGCGGCGCCGTTAGGTCATATCGCAGCGCCATCCAGTTTGCATCTTCGTCTTGCCACGCAAACACACCCTCATTGGGGCGGTCCACATCCGGCAGAAATTTGCCCAACGCCTCCACAGTTTCCACAGCAGACGTTTCCAACGGATCAAACCCGTAAGCATGATAAACGCCAGTGATTTTATCCAGCATAGCCGCGCGCTCAAGCACGTCTTCGCCAAAATAGTCACGAAAGCCGCGAGGCGGCAGCGCCTTGGGGCGCATCACTTTGGGTTTTCTCTTGGCCATGGGCATCATCCTAAATGTATTTGCCGTGTCCTACCTTATGGGCGCGTCTGCCGCAAGTTTGAATGGGTTTCACAGCTTACCACAAGCGCAAAGCCCGCAGCGCGGCGCGAGCGCAAACCCGCCAAACAGGTAAACGCCAGACGCGCCGCTAGGGTTAGCCAAAGATATAGGGCCAAAACACCAGCGCACCAATACCAGCCGCCGCCAGCGCCGATGCCAAAACCCCGGCAGCCGCCACGTCTTTGGCGCGCTTAATCGCCTCAGATCGTTCCGGCTCCACAATATCACACAGAATCTCCAGCGCTGTGTTCAGTAGCTCAGCCGTCCAAACCAGCCCCATTGCCGCCAGCAGGGCCATCCACTCACCGCGTGAAACGCCAAAACCAAAGCCCAGCGCAATAACCAGCAGCGTTGCCACAAGATGAACCCGCGCATTCCCCTCGGTTTTAACCGCATAAACCAGCCCCTCTAACGCAAAGCCAAAGCTGCGTAGCCGAGCCGCTAAAAATTTTGCAAAACAATTCATAAGGCGCATCATCTATAATTTGCGCGGGCTTGTCGAGCCGAACCAGACTCGCTAAAACGCGGCATGACCTTGCCAATACTATATTCGTTTCGCCGCTGCCCCTATGCCATGCGCGCCCGCCTTGCGCTGGCCAGCGCCGAAATTACGGTTGAACTGCGCGAAGTGCTGCTACGAGACAAAGCCCCCGAGCTTCTGGCAGCCTCGCAAAAAGCCACGGTGCCTGTGTTGCTGCCCAAAGATCAGGTGATCGAGGAAAGCTACGATATTATGCTGTGGGCGCTTAGGCAAAATGACCCCGAAAATTGGCTGTCGGGGCGGAACGACCCTCTGATTGCAGCCCTCGACGGCCCGTTCAAAACGGCGCTAGACCGCTATAAATATGGTAAAGGCGATGTAGAAACAGCGCGAGAAGATGCTGCCGCATTTTTATTTGAACTAGACACCACCCTTGCCCACCAGCCTTACCTTTCAGGCCAAAACTTTGCACTTATCGATGCGGCCAGCGTTACCTTTATCCGGCAATTCGCCAACGTAGATCTCGTATGGTTTAACGCTAAGCCATGGCCTCACCTGCGCACATGGCTTGAAAAGTTCCTTGCATCTTCGCGCTTTGAAGCCATTATGCGCAAATACCCACAATGGCATGCGGGCGACCCTGCCACATTGTTTCCGGAGCCTAAATGACCGACCGTATTACCAATCTTGAAGAGCATACCACCCACCAGCAAGCAACGCTGGAGGAGCTAAACGCTGTGGTAACCGCGCAGTCTGAGCAAATAGCGCGGCTAGAGCGCCGGGTGCGGCTTTTGATGGAACGGGCGGCGCAAATGGAATCCGACACCATGTCTGGCGCGCCATTGGCCGACCAAAAGCCGCCACACTGGTAAGATGGAAGAAACCGTCATCATTCTTCATGGCCTTGGGCGCCGCGGGGCGTCTATGCGCAAGCTGGCCACGGCTATCGAGGCTGCGGGCTTTCAGGATATGGTTCTTGATTACCCCTCCACCAGCCACGCGATCGAGACTTTGGTTGATGTGCTATTTCAGCAGCTCCCAAGCCATGGCCGCCTGCATTTTGTGGGGCATTCCCTTGGCGGCATCCTTGCCAAAAAATTGGCAAAGCGCCTAGATACAAGCCAACGAGGCCGTGTGGTGCAAATTGGCGCGCCCAATTTTGGCAGTGAATTGGCGGCCCGCGCCGGCGTGTTTTCCAAGGTGATGGGGCCCGCGCTGGCAGAGCTTCACCCGCATGAGGGCGAAGATGACACCACGCTGGATATCGGCGCAATTGGCGGCACAGCGGCTATTGCAGCCTATAGCTTGATCACCGGCATAGACGGGGAAAACGACGGGAAAGTCAGCCTTCGCTCGGCTTTTGGCCACGCGCCCGAAGGAAAAAAGCTGGCGCTGCCCGTGACCCATAGCCTTATGATGCAGGATAAACGGGTGATAAAAGCCGTGACAGATTTCCTGCAATTCGGGAGGTTTTCCGACACATAAGTTTATTTACAATTTGCATACAGTTTTAAGGTAAGCCAAAACAGGATTGCGATTTTGGTACTGAAGAGGGTCTGCATGTATTTAAAGCTGAAAATTTTGAGCACGCTGGTTTGCGTGCTGTTCACGCCGTTCACCGGCGCCGCACAAGAGGTGTTTAGCCTAGAGCGCTATGCAATTCCCGAGCTCTCAATTTCCTATCAGCCCAGCCTCACTCTGCCCTCGCGGCGCTTTTCCTACAGTTCCACCGGGGAAACACGCCCGCAAAAAGCAGCCCGCACTTTTCGGCTGGCGCTTGGGGGCATTCCGGGAGAGCTGGGAGATTTGGTAACCTTCCCAGTGCGCGACCCGAAAACCACAGCGCTATTTTTGCTGGGTACTGCCGCGCTCATCAGTGTTGACCGCCAAACCACCGCTTTTTGGCAAGACAAGGTTGAACCTGTTTTTGATGGATTTTCCTTTCCAACCCTGGCACCGATCAGCAAAATTTCCCAAGAAACCCAATATGTTATCGCTACAATCGGGCTGACTTATGTGGGCGGGCTGGCCTTTAATGATGAGCGAGCGCAAACCGCCGCCCTACTTTCGACCAAAGCAATCGCCTATTCCTATGTGGCTACGCAGCTCCTGTTGAAGCCGCTTTTTGGCCGGCTGCGCCCGGTTGGAAATTTGTCGACCTTTGTCGGAGACCCAGAGGAATTCACCACAAATCCGTGGGATTTTGGCAATGGCGGCGGGGACATTCCCTGGACGGGCGGCGCTTATGCTACCTCGATGCCCTCTTACCATTTCACCCAGTATTTCGCGATGGCGCGGGTGTATTCTGGCGTTTATAATAACAAATTCTGGCCCTATCTGGCGGCGGGGGTGATCTCGGTTGCCAATATCCGCGGCCATCGGCACTGGGTGTCTGATATGGTTGCCGGGGCGGTTATTGGCACCGGCATTGGCAACCTGATTTTGAACAATTACGAAGACCGGAGAGACAACCAAAACAATCTATTCTTGATCCCGTCGGTCTCGCGAAACAGCATCGGCTTTGCCATGACGATAGAGTTTTAGGGGCATATTAGCCCGCCATCGCGCTGGATTTTCAAGAGTTCGTGCAAAACACATTTGGCTATGCCTCGCAAAAATGGCGCATCTGGGCGATTTGGCTTGAAACAGCGCCTTGGGCTTGGCAAAATGATGCCATTGGTTAGGAGCACAAAATGCAAGCGAGCGCGAGGGCATATCTGGAAGGTGGGCGCACAGGGGCCGGGCTGGCGGCTTTACGCGCCGAAGTCGGCCGCCTTATGGCCGGTTTTGCCGAGAATGGCGCGGTGGCCGTTGAGCCAGCCGCGCTGTTGCCAGCAGATATATTGATTGATCTTTATGGCGAAGATTTACGGGCACGGGCCTATACCACCCACGACCCTATTTTGGGTGAGCAAATGCTGCGGCCCGATTTTACGGTTCCGGTAGCGCAGATGCACTTGGAAAGCGGCGCCGCCAAAGGGCGCTATGCCTATGCTGGCTCTGTTTGGCGGCGCCAAGAGCCGGGGTCAGCGCGGCCTGTTGAATATTTGCAATGCGGGTTTGAAGCCTTTGGGGACACAAATACCGCGCAAGCAGATGCCGAGGTTTTTGCGCTATTAGCCGAAGCCCTGCGAGGGGCCCCCGTGGCACCGATAGTGGGTGATATGGGCATTATTCTGGCCGGAATCGCCGCGCTGGAAACCACGGCCCCGCGCAAAGCCGCGCTAATGCGGCATTTGTGGCGGCCCGAACGCTTTAAACGCTTGTTGGAGCGCTATGCCGCGCCCACACCGCAAAATAAATCCAGAGGCGCGCTTCTGACTGCTGTGAAAACCAATACGCTGGAAGCCCTTCTTGGCACGCATGGCCCCACCATCGGGCTGCGCTCGGTTGCCGAAATTCAAAAACGCGCCGAAGTTTTGCTGGAAGACGCTAACACCCCGCCCATTCCGGCCACGCAGGTGGCGCTATTGGAGCGCGCTCTGGGCATAAAAGCCCCCATGGGCGAGGCGATTAAGGCCCTGCGCAAAATTGCAATAGAAATGCCCGCGCTGACCCTTGCAACAGATATGATCGAAGCCCGCGCCGAGGCCATTTCAACCTTCGGGATTGACGGCTTTCAGCTACCTTTTGAGGCCAGCTATGGCCGCACAACGCTGGAATATTATGACGGATTCGTCTTTGGTTTCGCGGCTGAGGGGCGCACAGACCTGCCGCAAATCGCACAGGGCGGCCGCTATGGGGCGCTGACCCGTGCAATGGGGCGCGAAACCCCGGCCGTGGGTGGCATCATCCGGCCCGAAGCTTTATTGGCCCTCGGAGGTGACACATGAGCGCGCTGAAACTCGCCGTGCCTTCAAAGGGCCGCCTGCAAGAGCAGACATTTTTATGGTTTGCCGCGCGGGGTATAACGCTTGAGCGCACCGGTTCGGGGCGTGAATATGCCGGGCAGGTGCTGGGAATAGACAATGTGGAGCTGGTGCTGCTCTCGGCTGGCGAAATCCCGCGTGAATTGGCGGCGGGACGCATTCATATGGGGGTCACCGGGCAAGATTTGGTGGTCGAAAAAATTCCGGCCTGGGAAATGCAGGTGGCGCAGATTGCCGAAATGGGCTTTGGCCATGCGGATCTGATATTGGCAGTGCCCAGCTTTTGGGCGGATGTCGATACCATAGATGATCTCGATGCCGCCGCGGCAGCCTTTCGCAAAACTCACGGAATGCGCTTACGGATTGCCACTAAATACCACAATATTGTGCGTGAATATTTGCGGCGCGAAGGGGTGGCGGATTACCAGCTGGTAGACAGCCAGGGCGCGACCGAAGGCACCATCAAAAACCTAACGGCAGAGGCCGTGGCAGATATCACCTCAACCGGAGATACCCTGCGCGCCAACCACCTGAAAATTCTGAATAGCCCGCCGATTCTGGCCTCACAGGCCACATTATTTGCCAGCAAAACGGCCAGTTGGCCACCCACGGCCAAGGCCGCGCGCACTGAGCTTATAACCCGCATTGGAGCTGACAATGATTGACGCTATCACCTTTTTGAAAACCCGCCGTTCGACCCCGGCAAAAACCCTGCAAGGGCCGGTGCCAACACGCCCCGAAATCGAAGCCTTGTTGGAAATCGCCGCCCGCACACCAGACCACAAAAAGCTGGAACCATGGCGGTTTATTGTTCTATCCGAAACCGCCCTTAAACGGCTCGGGCCGTTGGCAGAGGCGCGCTATAAAGCGCTCGGATTGCCAGCCGAAAAGCTTGCGAAAACCTGTTTGCAATTCAATGACGGGCTGCTGGCCGTGGCCGTTATCGCCTCGCCCAAACCGTGCGATGATATCCCCGAAGTCGAGCAGACCCTTTCAGCGGGAGCGGCGTGCCTTGCCCTGCTTAATGGCGCGCTGGCATCGGGCTGGGGCGCAAACTGGCTCAGCGGGCCTATGGCCTATGATCAAACGTTCCTGACGCAAGGCCTGAAGCTGGAAGCGCATGAATTTGTGGCAGGTTTCATCCACATCGCCACCCGCACCACCACCCCGCCAGAGCGGCCGCGGCCCGACATGCCAAGCATTACAACGTGGCAAAACAGCTAAAACAAGTGCCCTCGCCGAGCGAGGCGATGCACGCCCAACTGTCGGCGTCGCTTGCCATCCTGCGCACAATAGCCTGTCCTTTGTACCGGCATCCGTGCCTTTTTGAGGGCCACAATCAAAAGCGGTCATTTGACTAGGGCTTGTTGAGATTCATCGTGAATTGATGATGGCTGCCGACATATAGATCATTGAGGCGTAGCTTTGATCAGTTTTGCAGGACCGCATGGCTATACGCTTGAATTCCTTCAGTTTCTGGAAGTA
>NVUX02000053.1 GCA_002402045.2 Paracoccaceae bacterium
AAACGTAAACACGCCAGAAACGCGATGCTGTCGCCCCCTCTCAGTGAGAGCATGCAATCACCTGCAGGCAATGGGAGCGTTCCAAAGGCAGCAGAAAATGAAACAACAAGGCGTCTAGAAAACTAGGGACATTCAAATGTCGGCTTGGTGCCCTAACTTACCAGAGTGCTTGTGTGTCCCTTTACATGGCCGACGCTCGAACCCGCACACTTATTATACTTGAAGGACAGGCAACATTCCTTTTAGACTATTCAGCATGTCTCCCGAATATTGCCTGCCGCGTGATAGGCGACGGTGACCAGATGATGCCAACGACTAAACCACCTAGGAAAATCCAAATAATTACGCTTTATTTAGGCTTTCAAACAACCGAGCTACAGCTTCTGCGCCCGGGTCATTGTGGCCGATTAGGCGATGTTCAGAAATGTAGCTGGCACGCCCAGCTTTAGCTTTAACAATTTTGGAAGTATGGTCGGCACCTGCACGCGCTGCTGTGGCGGCTACTTTAAATCCGTCAGGCAATGCTTCCAGTGCGGGTGTTAAAGCATCGATCATTGTGCGATCACCAAGGACAGCACCACCAACTTCCTGCACTCGTGCAAGCCCAGCCTTGAGTGCCTCTACATGGGATAGCCCAGACGAGGCTGCATCTCCCGTAGCGGAAAAGAATATTGCGAGTAGAACGCCCGAGGACCCACCCATGGTTTGGCTCAACTCCAATCCAATTGCGCGGTACAACTGCGTCGCGTCAGCTAATGGTAGCCGGTCGATGGCATCTTTCAGGGCACGCGCTGCGCCGGCGAGCGTGGAGCCTGTGTCGCCGTCGCCTGATTGCGCGTCCAACAAATTCAAGTCGGCTTCAGCTTTGATAAACACATCACAACACTGCACGATAAATTTAGCCATGGCAGGATCGGCAGACGGAATTGGTTTGATGGGGGTCAAACCATCTGGGATCGGATAAATTTCAGGAGCATTTAAATCAAAACACCCAGGCCAATCTGCCATAAGTACTGGCGCCTTTAGCAAAGCTAGTTCGCTATCGCTTACAGGCAGAACAGAAATTGAAAATCCGCGCATATCCAGCGATGTCATCATTGGAGCGGGGCCAATAAGATATTGAATATCTTGTACTATATCAGATTTTGCTAGCTCATCTGCCAAAACGGACATTTCCAACGGTGTCGCTCCGCCAAGATTATTGAGCAACGCAACTTTCGGACCGGATACCATAAAACCTTTGAGACGTTCGAGGACTATTTTCATAGCGTCACTTGCAGTGGTGAAATTCACAATTTCAACGCCGGATTCGCCGTGGATTCCTAGGCCAAGCTCGGCTTTGCCTTCTTCGATACGTGCTTCTTTTGGGGAGCCAGGAACGGTGCAAGTATCGAGCGACATGCCTATACTGGCTACGCTCTCAATAACTTGCTTTGCCGCGTTGCAAACAGTCTTTAAATCAGCGCCTGACTCAGCCAGTGCACCTGCAATTTTATGAACAAAAAGTGTGCCTGCCACACCACGGGCCTGAGGAAGGTCTGGCAAAGCGATATCATCATCGACGATGACCATTGATACTTTAATGCCGAATGCACGGGCGCGTTCTGCCGCAAGACCAAAATTCAAGCGATCACCCGTATAGTTTTTTACAATTAACAAACATCCAGCTGGACCTGAAACGGCCAATATCCCAGCAAGAACCGCGTCAACCGAGGGCGAAGCAAAAACATCGCCACATACAGCAGCTGTCAGCATACCCTTACCTACATAGCCGACATGAGCTGGCTCGTGTCCAGATCCCCCACCCGAAACTAATGCCACTTTGGATTTATCCCAATCCGAACGTACCACGACCTTGATGTGTGGAAATCCGTCAAGCCGGGCAAGTCGCCCTTTGGCGGTACGTAAAGCACCATCTATGGCTTCGGTGACTAGGGATTCCTTGCTGTTAATAAATTGAGCCATTTATTTTTCCTTCTTAAATACGGTCGCCATTGGCGTCAAAATAGAGCGGGTTTTTCGGAGCAATCTTCAGGGTCTCGCCTTTTGCAAGGGTTGAGTGTGCGTCGGTGAACGTAATCAACTCAGACTCGCCAAGTTTTAGGTGTAAACGCGTTTGATCGCCTAGATGTTCGACGCGAATAACACTTGCTGTTTGGCCTTCGCCAACGTTGATATGCTCTGGTCGCAGTCCAATTTTTGATGCCCCTTCTGGCGCTCCCGGAAATAAATCCGCAGGAAGTAAGTTGATTTTTGGCGAACCAAGCCGACTAGCCGCATAAATGCTCACAGGATTTTCATAAATCTCTCTCGGCGAGGCGAACTGAACCAGTTTTCCGTGATCAAGAACGCCGACATGGGTTGCCATCGTCATCGCCTCAACTTGGTCATGTGTCACATAAAGCATGGTGGCCCCAAGGCTGGACTGAATACGCTTGAGTTCAATACGCAAATCAGAGCGCAATTTAGCGTCAAGCGAACTAAGTGGCTCGTCCATCAAATACATTTGCGGGTTACGCACCAGTGCGCGTCCAATAGAAACGCGCTGCATTTCACCGCCAGACAGCTCCGTCGCTTTGCTGTCCAGTTTGTGCGAAATTTGCAGGACTTCGGCAATTTCGGCAACTTTACGTACAATTTCATCAGCTGGTGTGCGTAACATCGGTGATTTCAGTGGAAAAGCCAGATTTTGGCGGACTGAAAGATGCGGATAAAGTGAGTATTGCTGGAATACCATTGCCATGTTGCGTTGCGCTGGCGATTGGCTGGCCGCATCCTGACCATTAATGAATATCTGCCCGCTGTCGGGTTTATCCAAACCGGAAACCATCCGCAATATAGTGGTTTTACCCGCACCTGTCGGGCCAAGCAAAACAACAAACGAACCGTCGGGGATAGTCATATCGACGTTTTCCAGCGCGACCTGATCACCAAAGGACTTAGATATGTTTTGAAGCGAGACTTCAGCCATGATCGAGCACTCCCTTATTGGCTTCCGAAAGCAATGCTACACCGGAGGCCTTGTCAAATATCGTGATTGTTTGGGGGTCAAATGCCAGTCCGACATTCTGACCAACTTCAACTATTTTGGCAGCAGAAATTCGTGCCTTGATGACGCCATTCAGCGTTTTTATTGTAACTATCTGCGTGGTGCCGAGATATTCAATCGCCATAATTTCGCCGATGTATTCACTGTTGTCGTCCAGCGAGACATGTTCTGGGCGCACGCCAAAAACCAAATCGCCCTTAGCGTTCTGTAACTGCGCGGGAATGCCAAAAACCTGCCGACTAAGTGCGACCTGTGTATCGCCTTTTGATATCTCGCCACTAAATTCCAGAAAATTCATTGATGGCGACCCGATGAAATCAGCAACAAACAAAGTGGCGGGCCAGTCATAAATTTGTTGAGGCACGCCAAATTGCTCAACGCTGCCGTGGTTCATCACCACAATCTTGTCACCCATTTGCATGGCTTCCAATTGATCATGGGTTACATAAACCGTGGTTGCGCCCATGCGATCATGCAGTGCGCGCAATTCTTCTGACATCCGTTCGCGGAACTCAGCATCCAGCGCCCCTAATGGTTCGTCCATCATAAAAGCTTTGGGTTCGCGTACAATGGCGCGGCCAAGGGCAACACGCTGCCGGTCGCCACCCGACAACCCACCAACCGGTTTTTTCAGGATGTCTTCGATACCCAATATCTGTGCTACCTCGGCAACTTTAGCTGAAATATTTGCTTTGGACATTCCCTGGCTTTTTAAAGGATAGCTAATATTTTGACGCACGTTCAAATGCGGATAAAGCGCAAACATCTGGAATACGAAAGCAATATCACGCTGACTAACGGGCTTTTGACTTACCTCTTCACCGTCGATAAAAATTTCTCCCGACGTTGGCAGCTCCAATCCTGCGATCATTCGCAGGGTGGTCGTTTTTCCGCAGCCCGACGGGCCAAGCAACATAAAGAATTCACCATCTTCAATAGTGAAACTGGAGGCTTTAACCGCTGTAAAGTTTCCAAAATCCTTACGCAGGTTTTTGATGATAATTTGAGCCATGGGTTACTCCGGAAAATGGCTGACAATGATAAACATCACCGTGCCGATCAGTGTGACAATGAAAGAATATGTAAAGGCGACCATCCAGAATGGCTGCATCAACATAAACACGCCAAGTGCAATCAGGATGGTTGCCAACATTTCCCATGCGCCGCGTCGGAACCGCAGCAGGTCGTTGAAAAATCCGCTCATTTGCGTACCGCCCCGAATGTAATCCCGCGTAACAAATGTTTGCGCAACAGAATGGTGAAAATCATAACTGGAATAAGGAAGATCGTGGCACCAGCTGCAACGGCGGGCCAATCTTTCCCCCCGACCCCGATAATGGTCGGAATAAACGGCGGCGCGGTTTGGGCATCGCCTGATGTAAGCAGCACTGCAAAAGCATATTCATTCCATGCAAAAATCAAACAGAAAATCGCTGTCGAAGCTATGCCGGTGGCGGCTTGCGGCAGCACCACCTTATAGAACGCCTGAAAACGAGAATATCCATCTATCAGTGCCGCTTCTTCATATTCAAACGGAATCTCGTCTATAAACCCTTTGAGCAACCACACCGATAACGACAGATTGACAGCGGTATATAGCAAAATCATACCAAGATGTGTGTCATTCAGGCCAAGCTGGCGGAACATCAGGAACATTGGGATCGCCACCGCAATCGGCGGCATCATCCTTGTGGACAAAATGAAAAACAACAAATCATCCTTTATTGGTATCTTAAACCGGGAAAATGCATAGGCGGCCAAAGTGCCAAAGAAAATAGCCAAGAAAGTTGAACCAAAGCCAATAATGACAGAGTTCAAAAACCGTTGCCCATAACGCGACGGGCCAGAAATAATGGTTCCACTATTGCGAGCAATTTGCTCATACCAGGTATCGGGCGGCGGCAAGTTACCCTCCATACTCGCGGTGATACGGGTGCGTGTGGTGAATAAGTTTACATATCCCTCAAGACTTGGTTCAAAAATAACTTTTGGAGGATATGAAATAGCATCCTCAGGTGACTTAAATCCTGTGCCGATGATCCAGAGTAATGGCATAATTGTGATCAATGCATAGCTGATGACCAATAGGCCAGAGATCCATTTTTGCCGTTTTGACGGTTCGGTGACTGAAAATCCACTCATCTTTCTTTTACCTTATTTAGGGCTTTGACATAGATCGAGGCAAGGCCAAAGACAGTAACAAACAGAATGACAGCATAAGCCGAAGCATAGCCCGTCCTCCATTTTTCAAATGCTTCTCGCTTAAGATCTATTGAGGTCAGCGTTGTAATTGAACCTGGTCCACCACCTGTAAGCTGCACAACAAGATCAAACATTTTGAAATTTTCTATGCCACGAAACAAAACGGCGAGCATCAAGAACGGGAGAACCATCGGAATGGTCAATGTCCAAAATTGCCGCCACTTACTAGCTCGGTCGCATTCTGCCGCCTCATAAATACTGTCCGGGATGGAGCGCAGCCCAGCAAGGCAGATCAACATTACAAAAGGTGTCCACATCCATGTATCCACAATCACGATCGACCAAGGCGCAAGGTTTACAGAACCGATCATCGAGAAAGACGAAGCATCTACGCCGGAGAAAAACTCAACCACATAATTGAAAAGGCCGATTTGGGGTTGGTATAAGAACGTCCAGAAATTGCCGACCACAGCAGGGGAAAGCATCATTGGAAGCACAATAATCGTTGTCCACAAATCATTGCCTTTGAATTTTTTATTGATCAGATAAGCTAAAGCAAAGCCGATCAAAACTTGAAAGAAGATGGTCCAGAAAAGGAAATGTGCGGTGGCTTGCATCGATTGCCATGTGTCCGAATCCGTTAAAATACGTTCATAATTTTGCAGTCCGATATATTCAACGTCACGTGATCGGTTGGCCCTGAAATTAGTAAAACTTAGGTTGATAGTCCAGATCAATGGAAAAATATTAACTGCGAGCAGTAGCACTATTGAAGGGCCGACAAATAGCCACGCGATGGTACGATCAGAAAACCCTCGTACATGTTTGGCAATTGAGGGTGGCGTTGCCCGTGCTATCTTGTCGATTGGATTGCTAGACATTTTTATTTCCCGAACTTGGATGAAATTGCAGCGCACTTATGCGTTGACGGAATGCGCGCTCCGAAAAACGGAGCGCGTGATTATTTTAGCGTAGGCCTTCGTCTTCAAAGACTTCGACCCAGTCTTCGACCAGACCATCAAGTGCTTCTTGTGCTGTGCCTTGCCCTGCGATCACATAGTTGTGGATCCGGCTTTGCATAGGAAGCAAAAGCGAAGCGTATGAAGGTTCTGCCCAGAAGTCTTTCACAATTGCCATCGAGTCTAGGAAGGCTTGATTGTAAGGCTCTTTATCAGCAAAACCATCGGCTTCGACAACCGCGCTCAATGCAGATGCGCCGCCCAAATCGGTCCATTGTGCCTGAACATCAGCCTGCGCGAACCATTTGATATACGCCAACGCGCCGTCCATGTTGTCAGTATTTGCAACAACGGAGATACCTTGACCGCCAAGCTGTGCAAATTGACCTGCAGGTCCTGGAGGATTAGCAAAATAACCTGTGCGATCTCCGCCAACATTCGGATCAAGGTTTACGCCAGGCCAGATAAAGGCAAAGTTCATTTGCATCGCAACTTGACCGGATTTATAAGCGTCAATGTTTTCGCCCATATACCAGTTTGAAGAACCCGGTGCAGCGCCCGCGTCGTACAAATCTTTGTAGAATTCCAGACCCGCAACTGCGCCGGCAGAGTTCACATATCCGTCAAGCTCACCATATGGATTTTCAGGGTTACCGTATTCAAACCCGTAATTATAGAGTGCGTTTGTAACACCCATGGTGATGCCTTCTGATCCGCGTTCTGTGTAAAGAGCAACGCCGTATACAGTTTTTCCGTCAATTTCCCGACGTTGGAAAAATGCCGCAATGTCTTTGAGCTGTTCTAGGTCGGCAGGAACGCCAAGATCATAACCATATGTTTCTTGGAATTCTGCCATTAATTCCGGGCGCTCAAACCAATCGCGACGGTATGTCCAGCCAACAACATCTGCATATGCGGGCAGGGCCCAATAGTTTGGCGTGCCTTTTGGCCACTCAGCATACCCTGCCACTGTGGCGGGGATGAAGTCAGCCATATCGATGCCTTCTGCGTCGAAGAAATCGTTCAGCTGAACATAATTTCCATTCTCGGCCGCGCCGCCAATCCACTGGCTGTCGCCAATGAGAAGGTCGCACAACGTGCCGTTTGAATTCAGTTCATTCAACATGCGGTCGGCAAAATTTGGCCAAGGAACAAATTCAAATTCCATGTCGATACCGGATTGGGCCTCAAAATCTTTGCTGAGCTCTACCAGCGCATTTGCGGGGTCCCATGCGGCCCAACACAGGGTTAAAGATTCGGCAGAGGCAGCACTAGCCCCCATGCCAGTGACGGCAGTCAGAGCTGTCGCCATCAATAGTTTTGAAACTTTCATTGGATCCTCCCAGATCGTTGCTTTCGGCAATAGGCCAAAGTTAGAGAGACTTGACTATTAGTTAAAGCGTAAATGAAGTACGTACCTCAAGTCAACACGTTTTTGAGGTACGTACATCTAAGCACTATACCTTTGAATTAGAGCACTTTTCATCAGGGCTCGAATACTATTTACATATTTTAAGGCATGTTCTCACGTAGGATGATTTCGATTCTGATTCGCTCTTGCGATGCGACTGTGTCCACATGAGTCGCTTTTGCCCGCAACAGCCTAATAGAACTACGGACCAAATGACCGACGTCTTGTGTGATTACCGCATCCATTGAACCATCAATCAAGCAGGCGCGAGTGTGCGGCGTTAACTCATGGCCGATAATGATCGTTTGCTGCGGTGCCCCTTGTTTTTCGATTGCATGCATGGTGTCACGAAAATCATGGTTCATTAAATAAATACCAACAATGGACGGCTGGCTCTCAAGTGCAGTTTTTACAATTTTTGCAGTTCGCGCGGGATCTCCATAGGTTTCCATTGAAGGGCGCACGCCAAGTCGTGGCGCATATTTTGCCATGATGGTGTCAAATCCTAAGCGCCGCTCCTGACTGTCACGCGCTTGCATGGTTTCGGTCAGAACTAATATTTCACCTTTTCGTTCCCCAGTGAACCTTGCCATTAATTGTCCAACGGTCCGGCCAGCCGCCCTATTATTTATGCCCACAAAATAAGCGCTTTCTGCAGTGGGCTGGTGGGATACAAAGGTTACAACAGCAATTCCTTTCGCGTCTAGCCGCGCAATCGAATCCCGGACCTGAGGCGTTTCTGGTGCCATGATGGCAACGCCGTCAATTTGCTCAGACGAAAGCGTATTTAGAATTTTGGCGATCCGGTGTGGATCGTTTGATGGTGCGCGCACAATCGAAACATTTACGCGCTCATGCGCCATAGACATGTTGGCCTCGGCTATAGCGTTGCGGATCAATCCAATGAATTCATCATCATGATCCGGCAATAGAAATACCAGTCGGTACACTTTGTTACGTGCCAAATTGGCTGCGGCCATATCTCGGACAAAATCAATTTCTTTGATTGCTTGTCGCACTCGCTCAACCGTGGCTGGCCGAACACCTGCGCGCGCGTTTAACACTCGGTCCACAGTAGCCAAACTAACACCGGCGGCTTTTGCCAAGTCTTTTGTTGTCGGCTTATCCATATTACCTCCTGTGGTTCGATCATCCTATTTTAAAGTTATGAGGTGCGTCAATCATTTTGCCACTCTCGAGCAATAATTGCGTGTTTTTGATCCATTAAACCTATGCCAAATGCGTCAATGCACAAAGAACTCTCAAATCCGCCGTCACTTTTGCCTCCCCCCAAACCCACGGTTCTGCTTGCATTATGCAAGCAGGTGTCAAAGGAGGTTTACGCGGACGGCGGAAGATGAGAAAAAAACTGCGCACCCCCGCGATCCTTTTGAAAGTCATTGTGAAACACTCGATGGGTTGCACCTGCAAGCGCGCGAAGAATGCCTAGCTAAACGGGAAGGACAAAACGAACATGGATTTTGAAAGAGGTGGCTTTACCAAGCACTACTAGGCGTGCGCGACTTGGTATGTGAAGGCATAAATCTTGCCCACCTTTATGCTTACAAGATTGAGCGCTGGCATCAAACGCTAAAGAACAGAGGTGGTCGTGGACATTTGGGCCAGTGTTTAAGATGGATTGACATATGAGAAAGGCGATTCACAATGACGAAACGAAAGAGCCATTCCGCCCGCTGCCCGGCGGTCGTTTGCCCTTACAAACG
>NVUX02000054.1 GCA_002402045.2 Paracoccaceae bacterium
TACTTCCAGAAACTGAAGGAATTCAAGCGTATAGCCATGCGGTCCTGCAAAACTGATCAAAGCTACGCCTCAATGATCTATATGTCGGCAGCCATCATCAATTCACGATGAATCTCAACAAGCCCTAGCGCATCAGGCAAATATCGGTTCCCTGATTATGGATGAAACTTATGCGCATGTGCGTTTGATGCGGGATGAACTGGTTTCTGCTCTAGGCTTGATTGAAGGCTAGGCACATGATCCTGAAAGCCTCTCAACGTGGCGGCGGGATGCAATTGGCTGTGCATCTGCTGAAACCCGAAAATGAACATGTGGAATTGCATGAGATCAGTGGCTTTGTCGCCGATGATTTGGCGGGTGCGTTCAAGGAGGTTTACGCAATTTCTAAGGGGACGCGATGTAAGCAGTTTTTGTTTTCTCTGAGCCTGAACCCACCAGAAATGGAAAATGTCCCGGTCGAAGTTTTTGAAGATGTGATTGCGCGGATCGAAGCCAAGATGGGCTTGGCTGGTCAGCCGCGCGCGATTGTCTTTCACGAAAAGCAGGGACGTAGGCATGCGCATTGTGTTTG
Organism: Paracoccaceae bacterium; assembly: GCA_002402045.2. Lineage (GTDB taxonomy): Bacteria > Pseudomonadota > Alphaproteobacteria > Rhodobacterales > Rhodobacteraceae > UBA3077. The sequence goes on from NVUX02000054.1 coordinate 572, forward strand.
GTCGCGGATTGATGCGGCAAAGATGAAGGCAATCAACCTGCCGCATTTCAAATTGAAACTGACTGAACTTTCACGTCAGATTTATCTGGAACAGGGCTGGGATATGCCGCGCGGATTGGAAGACTTTGCTGACCGTGATCCACTGAACTACTCTCAAGCGGAAGCTCAACAGGCCAAGCGTGTCAAACGTGATGCTCGGGCGTTGAAAGCAACATTCCAGAAATGCTGGGCGGGATCAGATTCCCGTGCCGCATTTGCCCATGCGCTGAAAGAACAGGGATTTGTTTTGGCGTGCGGGAATAGGCGTGGGTTTGTCGCGGTGGACTCGGCTGGCGAGGTTTACGCCATTGCGCGTTGGGTTGGCGTTAAAACCAAAGAAGTGCGGGCGCGGTTGGGTGATCTTGAAGGTTTGCCCAATGTCGAAGAAGCCATTGCCGTTCTGTCCCGTAGTTTTGATGTTGAGAATTTTGAGGCTCAGCAACAAGCTGAACGGCGCAAAGAAATACTTGAACAAAAACGCGGTTCATTGGTGGCTGTGCAACGTGATGAACGTGAAGTCCTGCGGGATATGCAACAGACTCGCCTTGCCGTGGAAGTTGCTGCCCGTATGGCAAGCCTGCCAACGGGTTTGAAAGCATCATGGGCAAAGATGACGGGTGCTTATCAATGCCTCTGTGCGGAAAATGAAGCGCTGATCAATGAGGCGTTACGGCGTGACCGGCGTGGTCAACATGACATTATTCAGCGCCACCTAAAAGCTCGGCGCGTTCTGCAACACGAATTTGAGCAACTTGAATATCATCGCGAGCTGAACGCCAAATCAGCGCAGCGTGAGATTGGCGCAAGATTACCTGATGCGGAATTTGCCCCTGAACAGGTGCCTTTGCGCCCTGAATATGATGCTGCGCAACCCCTTATTATTCAGCCCGATGAAGACACGCTTTCCATAGCCGAGAAAGTTGCGCGTGATCCGGCGCATATTCTGAAAGTGATCGCAGATAAGAAGGAATCCTTCACTCGCGCCGATATTTTGCGCGCCTTGGTGCAGTATATTCCTGATCCGACAAAACTGGGCATTGCAGCCGATACGGCCATGCGTTCACCTGATTTGATTGAGGTGAACGCAGGGCCAGAACCGCGTTATTCGATGCAAGAATTCCTGAGCATCAAAGCCACTTTGTCGGCGGATGCGCGGATAATGGCTTCAACTTCTGCACCTTCTGTTTCACGCGCTCATATCGGCACGGCCATTTCCAAGGAAAATACCACCTTGCAAAAATCGGTAGGGGCAAACCTGAGTGCAGAACAAGAAACCGCAATTCGTCACGTTCTGACCTCGGGAAAACTCTCTTGTGTCATTGGTCTGGCGGGGGCTGGCAAAAGTACAATGCTATCAGCGGCGCGTCACGCATGGGAAAAGCAGGGGTTTGAGGTAATCGGGGCTGCGCTTTCGGGTAAGGCTGCGGATGGTCTGGAAACGGCTTCTGGCATTGAAAGCCGAACCTTGGCCTCTTTGGAATATAGCTGGAAGAACGGTTATAATTTGCTGACAAGAAACTCGGTGCTGGTGATTGATGAAGTGGGGATGGTTGGCACCAAGCAACTGGCGCGATTTGTGAGTGCAGCCAAGAAAAGCGGTGCCACACTGATTTTGGTTGGTGATCCCGAACAGTTACAACCTATTCAGGCTGGTAGACCGTTCAAGGATATTGCGCAGGAAAGTGGTGCCGCACGTCTTTCAGAAATCCGTCGCCAACGGCAGGAATGGCAACGCCAAGCGTCAAATGCTCTAGCAGAGGGGCGATGCGCCGATGCGATTGCAACCTACCGGCAACAGGGTTTTGTCAGCACAGCCACTGATGCGCCTGAGGCCATCGCCAAACTGGCGCAGGACTATGTGACGGATATGGAGTTGCATGGCTTGAACGTCTCTCGACTGGCTTTGACCCATCGCCGCAAAGATGTGCATGCAATCAACCAAGCCATTCGTTCCTTGCGCAAATCTGGCGGTGATCTAGCGGTGGAAACCTTACTCCAAACCAACCACGGCCCGCGCGCCTTCGCTGTTGGTGATCGTATTATATTCACCCGCAATGATCGTGATCTTGGGGTGAAAAATGGTAGTTTCGGGGTGGTGGAAGGAATTGATAATGACCAGCTTCGTGTGCTCATGGATACCGATGGCAGGGATAAATCCAGATCAGCCACAATAATGCCAGATCACTACACCGCATTTGATCACGGCTATGCCTGCACCATCCATAAATCACAGGGCGCAACGGTTGATAATGCTTATGTGCTTGGCTCAAATACAATGGATCACCATCTTTCTTACGTAGCCATGACGCGCCACAGGGATGAAATGCGGCTTTACGGCGAGCCCACTGTCTTGCACCGGTTGGAACGTAACCATGACAGTGAAGCTGAGCGGTTGGTTCTTCATCTGGATCACCGGCAAAAGCGGTCTGGGCCAAATAGGTGAAATACTACTATAGGAATAATGTCCTACTGAAGTTAGTTGGTGATGCTGGTATACTGAGTGATGAACAAATTTTTCAGCCTTACGCTTCCATTTTTACTTTTGTTTTCATCTAGCCAAGCCTTTGCTGCGTGTACGTCACCAGCTGGTGGTGAGAGCCAAACACGGTATGACTTCACGGCCCACAAACTGTATTATTGTGACAATACAAATTGGATTGAATCTGGTGGCGGAGGCGGAAGTGGCTCAGATCATCAAGTTTTTACAGCATCTGGAACATGGACAAAACCGGCGGCACTTGGTGCTGACTCTATTGTAACCGTAGAGGTATGGGGTGGTGGTGCGAGCGGCGGTTCGTCCAGTAGTGGAACTGATATGTCTGGCGGTGGCGGTGGCGGTGCCTACACTACTAAAATTTTTCGTGCTGGCGATCTTACAGCAGCTGTGGCAATTACCGTTGGTGCTGGTGGTGTTGGTTCTTCTGGTAATAGTGGATGTGTTGCTGGCGCGGCGTCTTCGTTTGGAGGGTACCTTAGCGCTCCTGGCGGGCCCAGCTGTCCAAATGGGAGTATTCCTAGAGGTGTTGGTGGCTATGGCGCAAGTCCATTGGCGGGGTCATCTGCTGATCGTGGCCTGAATGGTGCGGTTTCTAATAATGGACTACATAACGGAGGTAGCGCTGTAAGTGGCGGTGGCGGTGGTATATACGAAAATACTTCCGATCAATATCTTGTTGGTACAGGTGGAAGTTCTGTTTATGGCGGCGGCGGCGGCGGTGCAAGCCCTGCTAATTATGGATCATACTATGACGGTGGAAGTGGTGCAGGCGGTATTTCACTGCATGGTGGAAATGGAGGAAGCGGAGCGACAAATGTGGCGGACGCTACAAATGGAGGAATTCCTAGCGGTGGCGGTATAGGTGATGTTCGCTCTGGAGCAGCAGGCTCTGGCGGACGCGGTGAAGTTCGCGTCTATTCAACTCCGTGAAATTTGCCAATATCGACCAATTTTAGTTTGGATATTGCATCCGTTTCTATTATTAAAAAGCGGGCAAGCATACCGGAATAACCCCAGTAAGGTTGAGGACCGCACGTAGTTAATAGCACATTCGGCAAATCGGGTATAATCGGATATGGAATTGAATATGCGAAGGCTAATCCATCCTTTTATTTCGCTTCAATCAGGAAAACCTCCTGATATGTTGTCTCAAATTCCTCGATCTCGTCGTCTGTCAGACTGCAAAATTCTTTAGCGCGCGCACGATTTGAAAGCTGGCCATTATTTTGTTTGAGAAAGCTGAACAACAGATCGATTGTGGATGCAGGCATCTCGGCCATGGCTTCAACACGGCTTTTAAAAATATAATAGCGTTCAAGGAATGCCGCCTCATCGGGGAGGTCATGCTCGACTGTCCTCTGAACACACTCGAATAGAAACTCAGCATGCGGAGTGGCGTCAAAATAGCGGTAGAAATCACCAGTATCATTGAGCACTTCCACGTTCATTTTGGCGGTTGGCTTCCAGTCAATAAGCGGTAACAGTCGTTCTGAATAGGTTTCTAGAACACGGCGATAGTCATCGATCCGATCAAGGATTGCAGCCGACACAGGGAAGGCAAGGCCTGTCGGATTGAACCCCCGAGCAGTCAACGCGTGATGGATAAGGTATCGATGAATACGACCATTTCCGTCTTCAAACGGGTGGATATATACGAAACCAAACGCAAGAACCGCACTTGCGATTACAGGGTCGATCTCGGAGGCATAATCATGATCAAACGAGATAAGCCCGCGCATCAAATCGGATAAGTCATCGTGGCGCGCGCTGATATGGTCAGGAAGTGGCATGCGCGTCTCTTGCTCATGCTCACCGACAAAGCCGCCTTCTTTGCGAAATCCCATTTTAATAAAACGGTCATCTTTCCCAATAACGATCCGTTGAAGGCGGATGAATTCATCTTCATCAAGCGGATGCTTTCCCGCTTCGCCGATTGCTTTCCCCCAACGTTGAATACGGTCATGCGGCGGCGATTCACCTTCAATCGCGTAACTTGACTTCGAGTCCTTCAAAAGAAGGAAAGCTGCGGTGCGTGCCAGAATATTTCCTGATATTCTTCCAATAACAGCCTTTGCTTGTTCATCCAGCTTGGACGCAACAAACGCGTTTAGGGCATCCGTTCGCCTGACAAGCGGACAATAATCACGGGAACCGGGGAGATTGTTTCGCACCCGATGACGGGTTGAGGTCGTGCCCTTGATTGCCCATTGCAACTTGGGATCAACGATTTTGGCATAGGTGCCCGTTTTTGCGTCGGGAATATCGAGTTGTTGATTCAGTAACCATTCATAGAGAAACCAAATGCGCCTCATGTAACTGCTGTTCGGTTTTGCTTGGATCATAATTTCCAGTTCAGCCTGATCAACAGCCTCGAAAAATCGTTTGAGCACGACAAGATCGAGGCCTTCGTATTTCAGTGCAAATACGAGATGGCCTTCAATCGTTGCGGATGGTTCATGGCGTGGCGTATAAATGCGCCAGCCGTTCTGCTCATAGACCTTATGCTTGGCACCGATTGCACAAAGTATGAGCGGGAGCGGGACTTGCAGATCAAACGCCGCAATCAGGGCTGCATAACCGACAGGCAGAGCCGTTTCAGGAAGCCTAACCTCCTGAAAAATACTGACTCGCCCTGAAAACTGATGTTTTTGTTCCTGCTTCATGAAAACTGCTTACCTATTTTGAAAATTACTTTTCTTAAGTATCTCATGAAAATCGCTTACTCGCAATGAATTTTGATACTAAATGGCTAGTTGTTGTGAATTGCGCTTACTTAAGCCATTACAAACGCTTTATTACGCCTTCCTATCATTTCTTAAGAAAACAAATCGCCCTGCTGCGCAAGCAAGTCTTCAATGTAATTCAGGTGCACAAAATCGTTGTAAATATGCGCGTATTTCAGGCTGATATCGGTGTGAATATCGGCGCAACTATCGGGTTCAATGAAAAGTGGGTTTTCCGTGCGGTCTTGGCGGATCGCACAAGCAATCTGGCGATAGCGGGAAATATCTTCCGCCAAGTCTTTCAAAAACTTTGCTTTGAAAGCCCGCAACGCTTCTGAACGATGCGGTTCTGGTTTATTGTCAACGGCGTTGATTTCCTCCGCCATATAGCCTTGATAATTCCCTGCTAATACTTCCGCACGAATTTTCCTAGGCGGTAAAATATCGCCACCAAGCACATAATACCAAGGATGCCCAAAGTTGTAACCGGTCAGGTTTTCTGTTTTCTTTTTCATGATTGCCCCCTTTACCCGCACCGATAAATGACGCGGGAATTGGCAACAACTGCCTCGGAGTAATCAACCTCCAAATCGCGGGCGATGGCGTCATAGTCGATATAGAATTGCAGACGTTCGGGAATATCACCGAACTGAATAGCCCCTAGTTTCCTAGACGCCTTGTTGCTTCCACTTTTGCTGTTTTTCGAACTCGACGGGCGACAACATCCCGTTTCTAGCGTGTTTGCGTTTTGGATTATAGAACATCTCGA
>NVUX02000055.1 GCA_002402045.2 Paracoccaceae bacterium
CACCGCCGTCTCCGACGCCGCCGCCTACGCCGCCGTCTCCGCCGCCGTCTCCGCCGCCACCGCCGTCTCCGACGCCTCCGCCTCCGCCTCCGCATGGGATTTTCTTCGAAAAGAGTGCGCAATGCTGGCAAGCGGGAATGCCCTTGGCACTGCACGGTTATGGTTGGCTGAGGAAAACCAAACGGCAAGCGAATGGCGTGAGGTGAAAGCGGCTTTGGCTGAGGATGAGCTGGATTGGCGATTCTGGATCAAGTGGTATGAGGCCACGCTGGCAGGCGCGCCGCTGCCATGGGAATTGCTGGAACGCATAGCGCTTGAAGTGACGGACGAGGATTGGAAGCGCGGACCGAAACATGTGGACTTGTTGATTGCGGAGATTGAGCTGGATTTTGCCGTAAAAGCGACTCCAAATGGTGAGCTTATAGTTGTAACTTCAGATGAGAAATATGCATCTATACCTCGTTCTGATCTTCCGCCCAAAACGCTCAAAGATGCGTTTGCGAGAATTTCGGACGTTGTTTCTTATATGCGAAATAGTCAGAAAAACTCTAATCAGTATAGCCCATTACTTTCGGAAGCTGATTTTCTTGAGGATCAATTAAAACGCTATGGAGATAATGCGCTGCGTTTGCATGAGGCCTGCTCAAAAGTGGTTATTCATGTTCTTCGCTATGTGACCGCGGGGACATTGCCTGAAAATGATAATGTTGTTGGTGATGTTGTGTCTGATTTGCAGAACACGGCGGATGATATTTACAACCTAGATGTGGAAGCCCGCACTACGTTGGATGCGCGTGAGCGTTTACGATATGATCGTTTGAGTGAGGCTCAAAAAGCCGATGCGGTTAGAATTGCGAACGCTATTGCGCAGCAATCCACCAAGGAATTTGGCGAGGAAATGGTTGAGGACGGTTTGGCGATAGCTAGTGAAGATGAGCCGAGCGAGGATACCAAGAGCAATAGGTATAGGTTTGTGAGCCGGACTTTGAAAATTATTGCTATTGGCGGTGCGGGATTGGTGGGGATAACGGCGGCTCTTTCACAAGCTGAACCCGCCGTGAATGGAGCGGTGTATTTGTGGAAGCTGATTGCGCCGTTCTTGGGGTTGTAGAAATCTACGAGACTGAACGGAAAAGGTGCGTGGAGACCACGCACCCTACGGAGGATTGGTGGGTTAGAAACCCACCCTACTTTTTGTCTTTGCGGCGATCAATGGCGTCTGAGAAGAAGCCGCCTTCGTCTTTGGGTTTGCCTTTGGTGGAGGTGACCACGCCCGGCTCGGGGGCGGGTTTGGCTTTGGCGGCGGGTTTTTCTTTAACCGGCGCGGGTTCGACCTCTTCTTTTTCGTCTTTTTTCACGGTGCGCTGGCTGACCTTGGTTTCGGTGTCGCCGCATTTTGCGCAGGTATACGTGTTTGTGGTTTCAACCAGCTCTTCTGTCCAGGTGGTGACTTTGGTGGAATAGTCGGGCTGGGCCTCGCGGGTTTCTTTGGGCTCTTCGGTGAGCACTTCCTCAGTGTGGTCTGTGCGGGTGATGGAGAAGGTGGCGCTGCATTTGGCGCAGGTGGCGGCGGAGGCGTTGGCTTTGATGCGCCATGTGCGAATGCCGATTAGCACCAGCACGGCGATGGCGACAGCTGCGCCGATGCGAATGGCGCTGGACTGGCCGCCGAGCGCCCAATAGGCAATGCCGCCCGCGATGAGGCCCAAAATGCCCCCCCAAATTCCGGCTGATTTCTCGATACCCGCTTTGAGGGTTTCTTGCTCAGGTGATAGTTGCGACATGGTGATTCTCCTTTGGGGTGAGCCTATCAGCAATTGCGATTTGTTGGGGGAAATTTTAGGATGCGTAAAAGGAGATGGATATGGAAACTCATGAGCATCGGCTAAAGCGGCTGAGAATACGCGCGTGGCGGCGGGGAATGAAGGAAATGGACCTGATTCTCGGGACATTTGTGGATGAGCGATTGGCGGGGCTGGGGGCGGTGGACCTGGACGCGCTGGAGGCTTTGATGGCCGAAAACGATACGGATATTTACCCTTGGTTTACCGGATTGGCCGAAATCCCGCCTGAGCATGTCGATATTTTGTTGAAAATAAGGGCTGAGGTGAAATTACATTGAATTTTCGCGGGTTTTAACGCGTTATTTGGACTTATTGCTGCAAGGTGGCTTCAGATTTGAAACTGGAGGAATCGCCATGGCACAGACAGCTATGAAAACAGAGCCGCAGGGGGGCACGGATGCGGTGGCATACCTTGGCGGGTATATGGAGCATTTGGCACTGATCGAGCGGCTGCACAGGCTGCTGCTTGATGTGGTCAAGGACGAGTTCGAACGGCTCGGGATTATCGATATCAACTCGGTGCAGGCGCTTTTGCTGTTTAACATCGGGGAAAACGAGGTGACGGCTGGTGAGCTGAAATCTCGCGGGTATTATCAGGGCTCGAATGTGAGTTATAACCTGAAAAAGCTTGTGCAAGCGGGCTATATGCACCACCAAAAATGCGCGGTGGACCGCCGCGCGGTGCGCGTGAAGCTAACGGAAAAGGGCCGCGATGTGCGGATGACCGTGGCACAGCTTTTTGCGCGCCACGCAACCGCGTTGCAAAAGAAGGAGATTCTGCTCGGGGAAGACCTGAGCGATATGAATGGCGCGATGAAGCGGATGGAACGGTTCTGGACAGATCAGATACGGTTTATTTATTGAGCGCGGATGTGCTCGGCCACTGGATGCTGCGGTTTGACTGGCCGGGCTTGGCATTGATGTATAGGCGGTGGAGTTGGTCGCAGGGCGCTTAGTTAGCTTGGTGACCGGCTACCCTCGTTGCCGAAAACACATGATTGGAAATCGCCGCAATCTCCTATTTTCCAAAAGGAAAATGCATGTGCGACGCGGTGGCGGCGCGGCAACCCTTGCGCTTTTGACGAGATTGCGCGTGCGCTGCGTTGCGAGGTTAGCATTTGCGGTGAAGCGAGGCCACGAACGTGTTGCACTGTACTTACATATTAAAAACGTGCGGATGGGCATGCCACAAGCGCAGGTTTATCGGCGCGGCGCGGGTGCTGGTTTGCCAAGTGGAAAAATGGTAGACGCGCCGCTACGTTGCGGCGGGTTACCCGTTGGCATCAGGTGGGAAATGCAGTAAAGTTGGACGCAAATATGGAGGGCTGAATGCCAAGTAATCCTTTTGCGGGTGATATTTCCCCGATTGAAGATATTATTGCCGATGCCAAGGCCGGCAAAATGTTTGTGCTGGTGGACCATGAGGACCGTGAAAACGAGGGTGACCTTGTTATTCCGGCGGAGATGGCGGACGACAAGGCGATCAACTTTATGGCCACCCATGGGCGCGGGCTGATTTGCCTAACCATGACGGGTGTGCAGGTTGCGCGGCTTGGAGTGCCGATGATGGCGTCTAACAATTCTTCGCGGCATGAAACCCCGTTTACCGTGTCCATTGAGGCCTCTGAGGGGGTAACCACCGGTATTTCGGCGCAGGACCGCGCCGTGACCGTGGCGGCGGCGATTAACACTCAGGTGCGCACCAGCGATATTGCTACGCCGGGGCATGTGTTTCCGCTGCGGGCGCGCGAGGGCGGCGTTTTGGTGCGGGCTGGGCATACGGAGGCGGCCACAGATATCGCCAAGCTGGCGGGGCTGAACCCTTCAGGGGTGATTTGCGAGATCATGAACGAAGATGGGACGATGGCGCGGTTGCCGGATTTGATTTCGTTTTCTAAAAAGCACGGGTTGAAAATTGGGACGATTTCGGACTTGATCGCGTATCGGCTGCGTAATGATGAGCTGGTGGTGGAAACATCATCGCGCGAGGTGGAATCAGAGTTTGGCGGCACTTGGAAGCTGCGGGTTTTCAAGGATACGCTGAAGAATGTGGAGCATTTGGTGCTTTCCAAGGGTGATCTTTCAGGTGCTCCGGTGATGGTGCGCATGCATGCGGCGAGCCCTTGCATAGATATGCTGGGGCTGGTGCCGGGCAAAAGTGGCGAGCTTCAGGCGGCCATGCGGATGATTGCGGCTGAGGGGCGCGGCGTGGTGGTTTTGTTGCGGGACATGGTAGCCAGCATCGGGCTGGATGCCTCGACCGAGCGCAAGCTGAAGCAATATGGTTTGGGGGCGCAGATTTTGGCATCTTTGGGCCTGAATGAGCTGATTTTGCTGAGTAATTCACCTGAGCCGAATGTGATTGGGCTAGATGGATATGGGCTGAGTATTGTGGAAACTCAGCGGATTGAGGGCGCATAGATGGCGGTTGAACATGATATGATGGCCGCTCCTAAAGTGGGCCGGCCGACGAGGGTTCTGATAGTGATGTCGCCATATTATGCGGCAATTTCAGCACAGCAGGTGGCGGGGGCGAAGGCGGCGATTGAAGCTGCGGGGGCCAGCCATGAAACGATTTTGGTGCCAGGGGCGTTGGAAATTCCGACCGCGATAAAGCTGGCGGCCACGTATTTTGATGCGTTTGTGGCGCTGGGCTGCGTGGTGCGGGGCGAAACCACGCATTATGAAACCGTTTGCAATGATAGTTCACGCGGGCTAACCCTGCTCGGCCTTGAGGGGCTTTGCATTGGCAACGGGATTTTAACCGTTGAAACCATGGCGCAGGCTGAAGTACGGGCCGAGACTGCTGGGCAAAACAAGGGCGGCGGCGCGGCAGAGGCGGCGCTGCATTTGCTGGCGATAAAGCGGCGCTTTACAAAACCCGCAAAGGGGCATATTGCACCAACTTCCGAACATATTTTGATGGCCGGAAAACCGGAAAAAGGGACAGCTTGATGGCCAGCCAAAACGAGAGACGCGCACGTTCGCAGCAAAAGAAATCTACCGCTCGGCTTTTTGCCGTGCAGGCGCTTTTCCAGATGGAAGCGGGCGATGTGGGTTTGGAAGATGTGCAGGCGGAATTTGAAGAGCATCGCTTTGGCGCGGAGATGGATGGCGACGTTTACTCTGAGGGAAACCTTGAGCTTTTCCGCACGCTGACCTATCGCGCGGTTGCGGACCAAGCCACAATTGACAAGTTGACCGATAGCGCGCTGGTGGCCAAATGGCCGATAGATAAAATTGACCCAACATTGCGGGCGCTGTTTCGTGCGGCTGGAGCCGAACTTGTGGGCAAAGACACCCCGCCCAAAGTTGTGATCAGTGAGTTTGTGGACATCGCAAAAGCGTTTTTTCCCGATGGAAAAGAGGCTAAATTTGTGAATGCGGTGCTCGACCATATGGCGCGCGAAGCTAACCCTGAAGCGTTTGCCGTTTAAAAGGGCTGCGGCTCGCCAATATGGTTTTCAAATAGGCCGGTAGTTTCAAGCGAAAGCTTGGCGAACCTGTCCCACAATCCATTTACGCATTCGTCGAGCGAAATATCGGCGCCATCGCCGCCCATATTTGTACGCACCCAACCGGGGTGATAACTGCCAACGGCTATGCCCGCTGGCTTAAGATCTGCCGCCAAATTGCATGCTAAATTGGTGGTGGCCGCTTTGGACGCGCGGTAAGCGTATGAGCCACCAGAGGCATTGGTGGATGCTCCCATTTTAGACGAGATGATCGCGATTTTACCCTTTGAAGCCCGCAGGTTAGGCCGCGCGGCTTGAATGGTTTCCCACACGCCGATGGTGTTCACCTGAAAGGCGGTGCCAAACATTTCGGCGGTGATGTCGCCAGTATCAACCCCTTTGTCGGGATACACGCCCGCATTGCAGATGAGCATATCGAGCGGGCGGCCTTGCAAGGATTTTGCAAAGTTTTGCACGCTTTCGGGAGACGTTACGTCGAGCTGAAGCCAGTTGGTTTCAAGCCCAACCCAATCGTTAATATCTTGGGAATTCTCAAATTCACGCCTTGTGCCAATAACCTGATGGCCCAGCATTTGCGCTTTTGCGGCCAGCGCCGCGCCAATGCCGCGATTGGCCCCAGTGATTAATACCTGCATTTAAACCTCCGTTTTTGGGCATGGTATGGACATTTGCCGCGCAAGCAACCACAAATATCGCAACCAAATCAAAGGACACACAATGAGCTATGATCTGCTGCTTGAGCACTTGAAGAAAACCACGGCATTGGGGCAGGTTTCGGGCATTCTGGGCTGGGACCAAGAGACAAAAATGCCGACCAAGGGCGGGGTGCAGCGGGCCGAGCACATGGGGGCGCTTGAGGGCGTGCTGCACGGGCGCAGGAGCGACCCGCGGGTGGCAGAGTGGATTGATGCCATTGATGTGGACGCTTTGGACGCGGCGGGGAAGGCGAATGTGCGGGAGGCTTTGAGGGCTTATAGCACGGCGGTAAAGGTGCCAGCTGATTTGGCGGAGGCGTTGGCCAAGCACGCGGCGCGCTCGCAAGGGATTTGGGCAAAGGCCCGCGCGGCACAAAGCGTGTCGGATTTTGCGCCAACGCTGAAGGAGATGATTAACCTTAAGCGGCAAGAGGCCGCGGCGCGACAGGAGGGCAATACCAGCCTTTATGACACGCTGATGGACGATTACGAGCCGGGGATGAAAACCAGCGAAATGAGTGATTTGCTGGGGGAATTGCGCACCGGGCTGGTGGACCTGCGGGGGCGGATTTCGGAAAGCGGTAAGGTGATGCCTAAGCTTTCGGGGAATTTCAGCAAGGAAAACCAGATGGCGCTGGCACATGAACTACCTGCGATTTTTGGCTATGACTGGGAGGCAGGAAGGATGGACCTTGCCGTTCACCCGTTTTGCTCGGGCAATGGCGGTGATGTGCGGTTGACCACGCGGGTGGATTTGGAAAATCCGTTTGACTGTATTTATTCGACCATTCATGAAACCGGCCACGGTATGTATGAGCAGAGCATCCCGAATGCGGATAGCTTGGCGCCAGCTTACAGCTATGCCTCGATGGGCGTACATGAAAGCCAGAGCCGGATGATGGAAAACCAGATCGGGCGCTCACGGGCGTTTGCCGAGCATTTGTTTCCGATGTTTCAGAAGCATTTTGGCGATATTGGCGTGGAAACCCCTGATGATTTTCATAAGGCGGTGAACCGTGTGCGCAGCAGTTATATTCGCACCGAAAGCGACGAGGTGCATTATAACCTGCATATCATGATGCGGTTTGATATTGAGCGCGCCTTGATTGAGGGCGAGCTGGAGGTGGATGATCTTGAGGCCGCGTGGAACGAGCGCTTTGAGGCCGATTTTGGCGTGGCGGTGGATACGCCTGCAAATGGCGTGCTGCAAGATGTGCATTGGTCTGTCGGGCTGTTTGGCTATTTCCCGACGTACTCGCTGGGGAACCTTTATGCGGGCGAGCTTTTTGCTAAGATGCAGAGCGATATTAGGGGGCTGGACGGGATGATTGCGCGGGCTGAGCTAGATGCGCCGCTGGAATGGTTGCACCGGAATGTGCATGATCATGGCCGGATGAAAGCGCCGGGGCAGCTGATTGAGGACGCGGTGGGGCACAAGGCGAGTGCCGCGGCTTTGCTTGGGTATTTGAACGCCAAATTTGGCGAGATTTATGACGTGTAAAAGACCGGAGCGGCGCGTCTAGCATTTTGCTTGTGGCGAGGTTGTGCGCGCGCCGCGCTGAGAGGTCATCGCATGTGGTAATCCTTTGAAGGTGGGTTGCCTATTACCTTCAGTTCTTCCTCAAGGGGTGAATGCGCTTGCGCAGAGGGGGATGAAATCCCCCTGCCGATGGCGAAGCCGAGGCTAAGCCCAACGGGAGGCGACTTGCCGCCTTCGGCATGGCGGCCGACGGGCGGGAGCCGTTGGAGTTATTCCCAGATGCTTAGGTTGTCACGATCGAGGGTTCGGGTTTCAATGAGGGAAAACCGTGGAAAATCAGCAAGGGCATTAAACGGCAGCGCGGCGAGGGCGGGCGTGCTTTTTGCACCCAGCAGGAGGCCGGCGTGGAAAACCTCCAAGCGGTCAACGAGATTCGCTTCTATGAGGCTGGCTGCGAGCTGGCCACCCCCTTCGACGAGGATGCGAGTGAGGCCTTTGGCGGCGAGGGTTTGCAGCAGTTTTCGGAGATTTAGGCCATTTGGGGACGCGGGCGTTTCGACGAGGGTTACGCCTGTTTGTGACCAGTTATCAGCGCCCGAAGCGCTGGGTGCGTGGCATATCCACAGGGGGATTTTAGGTGCGGTTTGTGCGAGACGGCCGGAAGGGCTGAGTGTGAGCTGGCTGTCTAAAACGATGCGCACGGGGTTGGCGTGGGCAAGGCCGAGGTCTCGGATGTCTAGCATGGGGTTGTCGGCTTCGGCGGTGCCGCGGCCTATCATAACGGCATCATGGGTGGCGCGGAGATGGTGGACATAGCGGCGGGAGGCCGGGCCGGTTATCCAGCGGCTTTCGCCGGTGGCTGTGGCGATGCGGCCATCAAGTGAGGCGGCGAGTTTTAGGGTGATGAACGGGCGGTTTTGCTCTTTGGTGAGGAGGAAACCGGCATTTGCAGCGCGGGCCTCTGGCTCCATTAAGCCGATTTCAACTGTGATGCCTGCTGCGCGGAGCATGGCGAAACCTTTACCGGATACGCGCGTATCCGGATCTGCGATGGGGCAGACGAGGCGGGTAATGCCGGCTTTTATCAAGGCATTGGCGCAGGGCGGGGTTTTGCCCTCATGGGCGCAAGGCTCTAGGGTGACAAAGACGGTGGCACCACGCGCATCGCCTGCCTGCGCAAGGGCGACGGTTTCGGCATGGGGGCGGCCTGAGGGCTGGGTCCAGCCACGACCAAGGACGCGGCCATCTTTCACAATAACGCAGCCCACGGCGGGGTTCGGCGCAACTTGGCCGAGGCCGCGCGCGCCCAGTGTGAGCGCGAGCTGCATCCAGCGGCGGTCGTTATTCGGCTTCATCTGGGGGGCGCAGCTCGTGGACAAATTCCTCAAAATCATCGGCGGCTTGGAAGTTTTTATAAACGCTGGCAAAGCGCACATAAGCAACGGTGTCTATCCGCGCGAGGGTTTCCATAACGATCTGGCCGATTTTGTCAGACGGGATATCAACCTCGCCCAAGCTCTCCAAACGACGCACAATGCCAGAGATCATCTGGTCAACCCGTTCGGGCTCAACCGGGCGTTTTTGCAGGGCGGTGCGGACGGAGCGCGCCAGTTTATCGCGGTCAAAATCCTCACGCTTGCCATTTTTCTTCAGCACGACAAGATCACGTAATTGCACGCGCTCATAGGTGGTAAAGCGGCCCGCACAGGCCGAGCAATAACGGCGGCGACGAATGGCGGAATGATCTTCGGCGGGGCGCGAGTCCTTCACCTGGGTGTCGATATTTCCACAAAAGGGGCAGCGCATATGCGTCTCCGTGAATTGTTGGTTTCGGATACTATAGGGGCGGGCGCACAAATTGTGTAGAGGTAAAAGCGCGCCCCTATATTTAGGGCCGAAAACTACCGGTGCCAAAGCGATTTACAGATGTGGGAAACACCTGTAGATTGGCGAGGAAGCATTTAGGGAGAAACGCAATGACTTTTACAAAAACGATTATGATATTGGCCTCAGCGGGATTTTTGGCGGCGTGCGAAGCCGGTGTTAGCACCTCGGGCGGTAGCAGCATGGCAATGAGTGGCGGCGTTGATGCTGCTACCATTCGTGATGGCAGCCTGACAGGCAAGCTGGACGGCGCAAGCATGAGTGGCGATGCGGTTGTGTATGCCTATTATACCGACGTGATTGGCGATGGGGCGGTTCTTAATGGCGCTGACGCGTATTGCGGCGGACCGGGGCAGGCTGTAATTCAGCTGACTCGTGGTGAAAAGGGTGGCCGTGGGTATAACTCGATGGCATTTACCTGCCGCTAAAGCGCTGGAAATTTGGAAAGGGTCGGGGCTATGCTCCGGCCCTTTTTTTATGTGCTGCGGGTTTCTGAAATAGCGCCAAAGCGGGCCATAGCGGCGGTTAGCTCTGCGAGCGGGATTTCGGCAATGCAGGAGCGGGCGCCTGTGGCGGCTTGGCCGTTGGCGAGGTGATCTAGCAGGATTGCGGCGGGCTGAATGGGGATTTTGGGGCCGTGCCCATCGGAGGCGATGAGATCCCATGTTTTGGTGAGGCCGCCGCCAGTGGCCCGCACCCGCATGCCGCCTAGGTCAGAGCCAAAGCTTTGCGCCCATCCGGCAATGCGGTGCGCGGGTTTTGTAAGGCGGCCAAGTGGGAAGGGTAGGAAGCGGGCGAGGCGGAGGGCGTGGTGAAACAGGCCCAGCTCTAGCCCCGCGCGGGGGAGGACGGCTGACGCGTTGAAATGCGCGGCGAGCAGGGCGTCGGGCGTATTTACCAGTGAGGCGGGGCGGGGTTTTAGCTGCGTATTGCCGACCTGTAGTGCCGTGTGGGAAAGGCGCGACCAGCCACGCGCAGGGTGCCATGCGCCCCCCTCCCAAAGCTGCATCGGCTGGCCGACTTGGCCTAAAATGGCGCGCATAACGCTAAGGCCGCGCGGGGTTTGGTTGCCCGGCAATATTGTGGTTTCAATGGTGTCGATTTGCAGCATATTGAAGGACGTGAGCACAGCAGAGGTGAGCGCGGGGGTGGTGCTGGCACCTGAAATGGCGGTGAGGCCGTTGGCCTTGGCGAGGCCATCGAGGCTGGTGATGTTTTGCACAAAATCGGGAGCGTCGGCGATATCGAGGTAGTGCGCGCCGGCCATCAGGCAGGCGTGGGCGAAGGCGTAGCTATTGTAGCTTTGGAAAGGGCCGGCGGCATCGACCACGGCGAAGGGTTTTATGGTTGTGAGCGCGGCTTCGGGGGCGCTGCGACTAAAGGCGATATAGCGGCCGCCGTGGGCTGAAGTGAAGGATTTGAGCGTGGCCTCGGTGCGGCCTGCGCAGACGACATCAAAGCGGCCTGTTTCGATGAGCTGGCGGGCGAGGTGGCCGCCAAACAGGCCGGTGGCCCCGAGGATAAGCACGGTCTTCATTGCGGCTTTAGCGACCCATGGTAGTGGATGAGCCGCCCCGCCATGAAGGCCGTGGCGGTGACGCTGAAGTGGAAATCTCCGGCGTGGTCCTCGGTCTCCCACGTGTCGCTTTTTGGGAGTAAAAAGCGGGGGGCTTTTATGCGGAAAATCGTGGCGGAGAGGATGGCGTAATGCAGGCCTTTGGGCGAGGCGGAGAGGCGCATGCGAAGGGTGAGGGGGCCGAGGCGCTCCTCAATAATGCCTGGAGTGCCGGTGAAGCGGATGGTGGAGCGCGTGAGGTGGCCGCTGAAATTGCGGGTCCAAATTTCGGCGTTATCGACGTCCTCAACGGTGACGGTAACCGGCACCGCCTTGCCCGCAGGCGGAAACCCCGCGAGCTTGAGGATGAGCGCGCCGTAGAGGCTGCGGTTGCGGGTGATATCGGCATGGCCCACATAGCGGCGGTTTCCGGCACTATGAAATGCCTGCACGGCAGCGGGGAGGCTGTGGAAGTTTTCGCCGAGGGCTCGGGTGGTGAACTCATAAAGGCCGGGGCCGTTGGTTTGGATGGTTAATAGTGGTAGCGACATTGAGCAATTTCCAAGGTGTTTCCCTTAACTCTGTAGACCAACCGATGCTCGCGATTTATACGGCGGGACCAAAATCCGGACAGGTTTCCCTTTAGCGGTTCGGGCTTGCCTGTTCCTTCAAACGGATGGCGTTGGATTTCCTTGATTAATCCGTTGATTTTGCGGGTTATAACTTTGTCCTGACGTTGCCAATGAAGGTAGCCTTCCCATGCCAGCGGGTCAAAGCTGACAATCATTCCTGCGCCATCGCCTCAAGCTCTTCCATAGTTTTGGTTATACTTTGGCCGTTGTCCAAGCGATGAATCGCATCATGGAGAGCTTTTGCATTGGCGGGCGAAGAGAGCAGATAAGCGGTTTCGTCCATGGCGTCATAATCCTCAAGCGAGAGGATAACGACGGGCTTGCCATTGGCGCGGGTGACAATGAGCGGCTCGTGGTCGTCATTCACTTGGTCCATGAGTTTGGACAGGTTAGCGCGGAGCTGGGTGGAGGAGGTGTGTTTCATGTAGCTAATGTACGCGATTGCGTACGAGAGGTCAAGGTTGGGTGTAGAGGAACTTTTAAGTTAACATCCTAAGAAGCTCTTGGTGAAAATAGTCCGCAACGGGTAGGGTAAATAGATTATGCTCCCCCAAAATGATCCTAATCTCGGATTGTTACAAAGGAGCAGAACTATGTTTATTTCCCCTGAAATTCAAACAGAGAGAGTGCAGTCAAAGGACTGGAATTTTTCACGTATGCCTGATGTCGGGGGTACTATTACTTGGAAAAATTCCCCGACTGGAAAAGCACGAATTGAGTGGATTCAATATTCTTATAGCTGGAATATCGAAGGAGATGATGATCTCAAGTTCGTCGATTTCTCATGGATTTCGTCCAAACACAGCGATTAAAGGGTGCGTGGAAACCACGCACCCTACAATTACTGATCCAAGAAACTCCGCAGCTTCCGGCTCCGGCTGGGGTGCTTTAGCTTCCGCAGCGCCTTGGCTTCAATCTGCCTAATCCGCTCGCGGGTTACGCTGAACTGTTGGCCGACTTCCTCAAGCGTATGGTCGGTGTTTACGCCGATACCAAAGCGCATGCGCAGCACGCGTTCTTCGCGGGGGGTAAGGCTGGCCAGCACGCGCGTCGTTGTCTCTTTCAGGTTGCCCTGAATGGCGCTATCTAGCGGTAGTACGGCGTTTTTATCTTCGATGAAATCACCGAGCTGGCTGTCTTCTTCGTCGCCGATCGGGGTTTCGAGGGAGATAGGCTCCTTGGCGATTTTCATCACCTTGCGCACTTTTTCAAGCGGCATTTGCAGCTTGGCTGCCAGTTCTTCCGGCGTTGGCTCGCGGCCAATTTCGTGTAGCATTTGGCGGCCGGTGCGCACCAGCTTGTTGATCGTCTCGATCATGTGCACCGGAATCCGGATGGTGCGGGCTTGGTCGGCGATTGAGCGCGTAATGGCCTGCCTGATCCACCATGTCGCATAAGTGCTGAATTTATAGCCGCGGCGATATTCGAATTTATCAACCGCTTTCATCAGGCCAATATTGCCTTCCTGAATAAGGTCAAGGAATTGCAGGCCACGGTTGGTGTACTTTTTCGCAATTGAAATCACGAGGCGGAGGTTGGCTTCCACCATTTCTTTCTTGGCAGAGCGGGCTTCTTTTTCACCCTTTTGCACTTGCTGCACAATGCGGCGGAATTCTGAAATATCAACGCCGATATAAGAGCCGATTTCGGCCATTTCCTCCCGGAGTTCAATAACCTTTTCACCATGCTTTTCCAGCATAATGCCCCAGCCGCGGGTGGTTTTCGCGGTGACCCGCTCCATCCAGGTCGGGTCCAGCTCGCTGTCTTTATATTCGTCAATAAACTCGCGCCGGTTAATGCGGGAGCTATCAGCGATTTTAACCATGGCGCTATCTACGACTTTGATCTTGCCATTGATGCCGTAAATTTGGTCGATCAGCGCGTCAATCCGATTGTTATGCAAATGTAGCGCGTTTACCAGCGTTACAATCTCTGCGCGCAGCCGTTGGTATTCCAGCTCTTGCCCAGAGGTAAACGTGCCGGCGTCCGATAGGGTCGCATCCATCCGGCTGTCCTGCATTTCGGCCAGTTTTTCATAATCCGAGGCGATTTTATCGAGGGATTCAAGCACGCGCGGCTTCAGCGCGGCCTCCATAGCGGCCAAGGAAAGGGTCGCCGGCTCGTCCTCTTCGTCGTCCTCATCATCGTCATCGTCAGATGTATCGGCGGTGGTCTCGTCTTTTACCGGCTCCTCGGTTTTTTCCTCGTCGTCATCCTCGTCCTCTTCTTCCTCACTCATGGCTTGGCCAAAGGTGGTTTCAAGGTCGATAACATCGCGCATCATCACCTCTTCGGAGAGCAGCTCGTCGCGCCAAATGGTGATCGCTTGAAAGGTGAGGGGGCTTTCGCACAGCCCGGCGATCATGGTGTTGCGCCCAGCTTCAATCCGCTTGGCGATCGCAATTTCGCCCTCGCGAGACAGCAGCTCAACCGTGCCCATTTCGCGCAAATACATGCGCACAGGGTCGTCGGTCCGGTCTAGTGTTTCGGTGGTGGCAGAGGCGGTTACGAGCTCGCGAGAGGTCGTCGCGCCAATTTCCTCAGCGTCGGTCGCTTCCTCTTCTTCTTCGGCCTCATCGCCCTCGGTAATGTTAATGCCCATTTCCGAAAGCATCGCCATAATGTCTTCGATTTGCTCGGATGACACCTGATCCGCCGGCATAAATTCGTTCAGCTCATCATAGGTGATGTAGCCGCGCTCCTTGGCCTGTGCGATCATTTTGCGCACAGCGGCCTGGCTCATATCGAGCAGCGGGCCGGGGAGATCTTTAGTGTTGGAGGTGTCTTTGGCGGCCATGAAATGCTCCATATAGCTTGAAATACGCACGAGGCGAATCGTTGCCCCAAATTTGGGGTGCGAATCACCGATTCGCAAGGGGTAAAACGGGGTTTATTTTGATTCGCGCCGAATCATTCATGATTCGTGACCAAATTGCGTCTAGTTTACCCGATTATCCCGGAGCTGAGCGCCGCAAGGCCACAGCAGCGCTCTTGAGAGGTCCGACGGTTGAAGTGCCTGCACTCAATGCCACCCTTCAGCACTAGCTGTTAGAATCATTATTTCCGACAATTTCTATATTCAAAATTGTTGGCGCCGATCCGTCCTCATGTTGCAAATACATCGTGGTTGTCCCCACGGTTTTACCAAGGATGTAAAACCGTGTATCGCCGAGGTGCGCTGCATCGGCAACATCCAGATCATCCATATCAAAATCCACTGCCGGAAGGTCAGTCTTCACGATTACGGCTACACTGGCTGGGAGCCTCAAAGTGGCGGCTGCAATGTTTTTAATGACAGGTATTTGCTCGCCAGAAAGCATTTCCGGCACATAAAACGGGCCTGTTACATTTGCCGTGTTTGCGTGTGGGGCCACCAGAATTTCCACAATGGAAATAGTGCCGCCTTCGCAATCAAAAATAGCAAGAGACGTGCGCCCTGCGGCAATCCCATCCACACGGGCTAACCTCGACGTTAGGGAGGCAATGTCTGCAATGTCCGGGTCGGCGACGGCCATTTCACAGAAACTATTTGGGATGACTAAAAACGCCTGATCGCCAATCGGAACATAAATGGCCGTCTCAATATCGCCCCGAAAAACACTTAGGGTTTCGGCTGTGGCGGGTAGGGCAAGTGGGCTTGTTAGCGTAAAAATTAGGCCTGCCATTCTTAAAAGCATATGTGAAAAATTAGCCAATATATTGCACCCCATGGTTTTTGAGAAAACGATCCAAGCTTACAATAGGTTGAAATATGGGGGGGTAAACCCTATTTCTCCCAAATTTTCCCGTCAATAAACGACTGAAGTTTGGCCGCTGCCTCGCGGTCGTCCTCGGAGTTATCCTCGTCTTTTAGTGCGCCCATATTGGCGTCATGCACGGCATTGCCCGCTTCTTTCAGCCGCCATGTCAGGCCCTCGTCGGGGTCGGTTTCGGCTTCGGCGTCCCGCACTTCCTCGATGATGCCAACAATGGCAAATTGCCGGGCGATATCGGCGATTAGGGCTTGCTCGACGAGGTCTTTTTCTGCATCCACTTGCAGGTGGCGGTTGCTGGCAACCTGCCGAATAGACAGCAGTTTTTCGGCGGCATTATAGCCAAGGCGGGTGGATAGGATTGCATTAAAATCCTGCCCTTCGGCCTCGGGCAGGGCGCTTAGCAGGGCGTTTCCGATCTGGCGCAGATCGGGGCACAGGTAGGGCAGGCGCTCTAGCTGGCTTTCGAGCTTTTCCGCGATATCCGGATGGTTGAGGCAGCCCAGCAGGATGGCGCTTTCGCGCACGCGGGCCTCGGCCTCGGGGCCTTTAGTGGCGCTGGCGAGCAACGAGCTTTTGGTATCAGGCAGGGCGTTTTGCGGCACGTTTTTGCGCCACGGGGTGAAGGCCGACTTACGGCCCTGCCGTTGTTGCTGCTGTTGAGGGTAAAACAGGGCCTGCCTGCGGATTTTGATCTCTTGGCCATAATGGGATTTTATCGAAAAATCCTCGATCTTATTCAGCAAAGTCCGCAGGTTTTTATCAAGCAGGGCTTTCCTTTCGGGGCTATCAAAAATCTGCCCCTCGGTTTCGCGCTGCCACAGCAAATCTACCATCGGGCGGGCTTTGTCGAGCAGGTCTTGCATGGCAGCCGCCCCCGCAGATTTGATCAAATCATCCGGGTCCAGCCCCTCGGGCATAATGGCAAAGCGCAAGGATTTACCCGGCTCAATCAGCGGCAAGGCCACATCTATCAGGCGCATGGCAGCGCGAATGCCCGCTGTATCGCCATCAAGCGTGATAATCGGCTCGGGGTGGGCGCGCCACATAAGGGCGAGCTGGTTGGCGGTGATGGCGGTGCCAAGGGGGGCCACGGCGTGGGCAAAACCGGCTTGGTGCAGCGCGATCACGTCCATATAGCCCTCGGCCACCACCAGCGTGCCCGCTTTGCCAGCGGCGGCGCGGGCGGGGCCGAAATTGTAAAGGCTGCGGCCTTTGTCAAATAGCGGGGTTTCGGGGGAATTGAGGTATTTGGCGCGCGCATCAGGGTCTAGCGAGCGGCCACCAAAGGCGATGGCGCGGCCGCGCTGGTCGCGGATCGGAAAGATGATACGGCCTCGGAATCGGTCATATAGCGGGCCGCCGCGGTCTGATTTCATGCTGAGACCGGCTTCGATGATTTTGGATTCGTCGTATCCTTTGCCTTTTAGGTGCTCCGAAAGCGTGTTGGAATTGGGCGCAAAGCCGATTTCGAAATGCTCGATAATGGCTTGGCTTAGCCCGCGTTTCTCCAAATACGTGCGCGCGCCTTGGGCGGCGGCGGTGCTTAGGTTCAGCTTATAATGCTGCACGGCGGCTTCCATTACGTCTATCAGCGTGGCGCGTTTGGCCTCGCGCTCGGCGGCGCGGGGGTCTGAATCGGGCACGGGCATACCGGCCTCGGCGGCCAGCAGCTTTACCGCCTCCATAAAGCCTAGGTTTTCGGTTTCACGCACAAAACCAAGGGCGTCTCCTTTGGCGTGGCAACCAAAGCAATAATAAAAGCCCTTACGGTCATCCACATGAAAAGACGCGGTTTTTTCGGAGTGAAACGGGCAGGGGGCCCAGTAATCGCCCTTGCTGGGGTTGCTCTTTCGCGCATCCCACGTAACCTTGCGCGCCACCACATCTGCGATGGAAAGGCGGGTGCGCAGGTCATCCAGAAAGCCGTCGGGTAGGCTCATTCGGAATGCTCTATGTCTATGATTTGGCGCGATGTGCCGTCTAATCCATAGGTGCGAATGCGCTCAAAACCGTCGTCATCAATCGTGACAATCGCGATCCAGTCTTTGCCATAAGTTACGGCTTGGGCGGTTTCGCTGGCGGGGAGTGAGGTGAAGGACGGCAGCTCTGGGCTAACCGAGGTTTCATTTACCCGCGCAAACTGCATGACAATCACAATAACTATGGTTATGAAGCCAATGATAAACACCACGGTCAGGATATTGACCAGCCGTCTTAGGGTTCGCAAGTGCGGTGGGTCATCGTTAGGGGCATCCATGGCCGACTCCAAAATTATTGATATTCACCTTGGTGATACATTGCCCAAGCGTTTAGATAAAGCCCTAGCGCAAGCTGTTCCTGAGGGCGAAACGCTTTCCCGCGCGCGCATTCAAGCGCTGATTGTGGCGGGGCAGGTAAGCTGCGAGGGCGAAATTGAGCGCAACACCAAGGCCGTGCCCGAGGTGGGGCAAGTGTGGCATGTGGTGCTGCCGGTGCCAGTGGAGCTTGAGGCGCTGGCGGAGGATATTCCGGTTAACGTGGTGTTTGAGGATGAATACCTGATTGTGGTGAATAAGCCAGCGGGGATGGTGGTGCATCCGGCACCCGGCTCGGAAACCGGCACGCTGGTAAATGCGCTGCTGCACCATTGCGGCGACAGCCTTTCAGGCATTGGCGGGCAAAAACGCCCCGGGATTGTGCACCGGATTGATAAGGATACCAGCGGCTTGCTGGTGGTGGCTAAAACTGACGCCGCCCACCAAGGGCTGGCAGCGCAATTTGCCGACCACTCTATGGAGCGGGCGTATTTGGCGATATGCTGGGGCCACCCCAGCGCGATGGACCCGCGCCTGAAGGGCATTAACGGCGTGCGCTTTGAGCCGGGCAATGTGGTGCGGATATCTGGCAATATCGCGCGGCACAGAACAGACCGCAAGCGCATGACTGTAGTAAAAGACAGCGGCAAACACGCGATAACACGGTTGAAATCTGAGGTGAAATTCGGGCCAGAAATGAAGCCCGTGGCGACGCTGGTGCGCTGCTGGCTGGAAACCGGACGCACGCACCAAATTCGCGCCCATATGTCTTATGTCGGCCATGCTTTGATCGGAGATCAAACCTACGGCGGCAAGCGGGCGATCCCGAAA
The DNA here is from genome assembly GCA_002402045.2 of Paracoccaceae bacterium. Taxonomy (GTDB): domain Bacteria; phylum Pseudomonadota; class Alphaproteobacteria; order Rhodobacterales; family Rhodobacteraceae; genus UBA3077. The sequence goes on from NVUX02000055.1 coordinate 18,447, forward strand.
GGCGCGCTGCCCCTAGAGGCGGCCGAGGCCCTGCGGGACTTCCACAGGCAAGCCCTGCACGCCGCAACGCTGGGGTTTGTGCACCCTGTAACCGGGGAAGATCAGCGCTTTGAGGCCGAGCTGCCAGCCGATATGGCGGCGCTGATATCGCAGCTAACTTCAGGATGAAACAGGTGGATAATCGGCCAAACTTGCCAAGCTTCATGCTTGGCTTTGTGCTGCTTATGCTCTTGCCGGTGGTTATTGCCTTTTTTGACGTGGCGCTTGGCAGCCATTTTTCATATGAAACGCGGCTTATCATTTGGAACCAACCTTGGCTGCTGGTCGCTACAATTGTGATCTTCCTGACATGGGCTTCTGCCCGCCGCGCCAATGAAAGATTTGTGCAAATCGGCACGCCGGATTTGGCAGTTATTGGCCTTTTGCTTGTGGTGAGCGTGGTGCTAAGCCGATTGATATCGGCCAATACACAAATTGCCGATATGCATTTGCTCCGGCTGGTTCTAGCCATTTTGCTTGGAATTTCGGCCTATTACGGCATGAAAACCTATCAGCGGCACTTTAGCAACGTTATATATCGCACGCTTATTGTTGCCGCCCTGTCCGTTGCGCTGCTCACTTTAATTTATGTATACTTACAGGAGGTTAGCCGAGATTTGGGCGCGGCGATTGCGTGGTATCTGCCCGGCTTTGGGCCTGTGCGGCTGTTTGGGGTTTTTTATGAAGTGGCGATTGTGCTGTGCATTGGCCTCCTTTTAACGGCGCGGGCAAGGCTGACCATAGCGCTGCTGGGGGCGGCGCTTATTGTTTTTTGGGTAGCTTTGTTTTGGAGCGGCGGGCGGGGCGCGCTTTTGTCGCTGTTTTTAACCATTGGGCTGGGTTCGCTATTTTACAGACGTTACGCCGCCAAAATGTGGTTGGTTTTTCTGGTGAGCGGTGTTGCCGGGGCGCTGCTGTCATTGCTTTTATGGGTGCCTGATGGCACGGCTTTTGGGCTAAGGAATTTGCTGCAATCTGCGATGCGGGACGACGCCAATGCGTTTAGCGCGGGTCGAATTGAGCGGTGGTTGGCGGCGATTGAGCTTATTAAGGAGCATCCTTTTTATGGCTATGGTTTGAACCAGTATTCAAACCTTTGGAGCGGTTATATTAAAATGGATGAAAGGGTCGGAATCTCGGGCCCTCTTTCCGGGTATTTCCTGTCATATCGCCATGTGCATAATATCGTGCTTGAAGCGTGTTTGGCGTGGGGGCTTGTTGGTGGCGGTTTGTTTTTGTTTCTGCTGTTTAAAACATGGTTTAAGGCGGCCAAGAGGATTTGGCTGGCGTTGCCCATAGAGAAGCTTCCAGCCTTGTTGGCGCTGAACGTGTTGCTGTTTCATTCAAACTTTACCGGCATCTATATATTCCCGCACTCACTGTTTTACCTTGCGATCTTCTTTGGCATTTGCCTTGCGCCAAATACCGCCCAAAACGAGAACACAAACGGGTGATCCCCTTGAAATTGCGCGGAGTTAACCCCATCTTAATAACATACGCACAATCAAAAGCGCGAGGAGAGACAGATGACTTATGCAAGATTACCGGCGCCTTCGCCGGAGCAAGGCCTTTCACGCTATATGCAGGAAATCCGTAAATTTCCAATGCTGGAGCCTGAAGAGGAATATATGCTGGCCAAAGCCTGGGCAGACCACGACGACACCGAAAGCGCCCACAAAATGGTAACCAGCCACCTGCGGTTGGCAGCCAAAATTGCGATGGGCTATCGCGGCTATGGACTGCCCACGGCTGAGGTGGTTTCGGAAGCCAATGTGGGCCTTATGCAGGCGGTTAAGCGGTTTGACCCTGAAAAGGGCTTTCGGCTGGCGACCTATGCCATGTGGTGGATCAGGGCGAGCATTCAGGAATATGTGCTGCGCTCGTGGTCTATGGTGAAAATGGGTACGACGTCTGCCCAGAAAAAGCTGTTTTTTAACCTGCGCAAAGCCAAAAATAAAATCGGTGCGCTGGAAGAAGGCGATTTGCGGCCTGAAAACGTGGCGCGCATTGCCAAAGAGCTAAACGTGACAGAGGCGGAAGTGACCTCGATGAACCGGCGGATGTCGGGCGGGGATGCTTCGCTGAACGCGCAGATAAAATCTGATGGTGACGGCTCGGCGCAGTGGCAGGATTGGCTGGAAGATGAAAACGCCGACCAAGCTGGCGATTATGCCGAGAAAGACGAATACCAGATTCGCATGGGCCTGCTGGCAGAAGCGATGAAAGACCTGAACGAGCGCGAGCAGGATATTTTGACCAAGCGGCGCTTGAGTGAAGATCCGCTAACGCTGGAGCAGCTTTCCAAGGTTTACAAAGTGAGCCGTGAGCGGATTAGGCAAATTGAGGTGCGGGCTTTTGAGAAGCTGCAAAGCAAAATGCAAAAGCTGGCGGCAGAAGCAGGCATGAACAAACCTCAGGCCTAACATGCAAAAAATCCTGACGATTTCGCTAAATCCAGCGCTGGATTCGGCAGCCGAGGTCGCGGAGGTGCTCCCTGACCTCAAACTGCGCTGTGTAAACCCGAGCCTTGAGCCGGGTGGCGGCGGAGTGAATGTATCCCGCGCGATTGCCCAGCTTGGCGGAAACAGCACGGCCTTTGTCGCGCTGGGCGGGGCCACGGGCAACATGATGGCCGAGCTGATGCTTGAAGCTGGCTTGAATGTGCAGCGGTTTAACGGACCGGGCCTCACCCGCCAAAGCACAGCTATTCTGGAAACCAGCACGGTTTATGAGGAAAATTCGATG
>NVUX02000056.1 GCA_002402045.2 Paracoccaceae bacterium
ACTTAGACTGGCATTTTCGGAGAGAATAGCATACTCACGCAAAACAGGACTTCGAACGCCGCAAGTGTCTGTTCCATTTGAGTTTTTTGGTGGTCACATCCAAAAATGTGAAATGGTGCACCCGGCACGATTCGAACGTGCGACCCCCTGATTCGTAGTCAGGTACTCTATCCAGCTGAGCTACGGGTGCTTCCGAGGCTGTATCTACCCATGCGCGGCCCTAAGCGCAAGGGGGGAATTGCGGATTTATGCAGGTTATTTTTGCGGCAGGTGAATTCGGAAGCACGTGCCGCTCTCAGAGGTTTCGGCAAGCTCCAATGTGCCACCGTGGCCGCGCACCAGCTCGGCGGCAATGGCGAGGCCTAGGCCGGTGCCGCCTTTGCGCACGGAGCCTTGAAACGGCTGGAAAAGCTTCGCCTTGGCGGCATTGGGCAGGCCGGGGCCGGTGTCGTACACCTCTAGCTCGACACCGCTCGGGGTACGGTCGGCGCGCACGTATATTTCGCCACCGCCCTGCGTGGCGACCATGGCTTGGCTGGCGTTGCGCACGAGGTTCATAATTACGCGGAACATTTGCTCGCGGTCGGCGGTGAGGGCAAAGTCTGGCATAAATTCGTAGTTGATTATTACGCCTTCGGCTTCAACCCGCAGATTCTCAATGTCGACAATCTCGTCTAGCAGCTCGGTCAGCTTAAAGAGTTCGGGGCGGGGGGCAGCCTCTTCGGCTTTGCCGAATTTCAGGGTTTGCTCACAGAGGTTTATGGCGCGGCCTACTGAATGAATCAGCTTGGGGGCGATGCGCGCCACCGTCGGGTCTTCGCTCATTTCTATCCGGTCTGCCAGCAATTGCGTGGTGGTGAGGATGTTGCGCAGATCATGGCTAATTTTGGCTACGGCCTCGCCAAGCTGGGCCAGCCGCTCTTTTTGCTTGAGGTTGGCGGTGAGCTGGGTTTGCAGGTCGTGCAGGGTATCTTCGGCAGAGCGCAGCTCGACCACGCGGCTTTGCGGGATGATTACCCGTGTGCCGTCTTCAGGGTTCTCTTGATAGGTCATCATGTTGCCAACCAAGCGCTTGATCGGGCGCACCAGCAAAAAGCGCACTGCGACGAAAAGCATGGCCGAGCTGATGATCGAAATCAGCAGCGAAAGCAGGAACACGTTTTGCCCATATGCCAGCATGGCATTGCGCAGCGGCATAATTTCAAGCGTGATTTCTATTTCAATGCCCGCGCCTTTTACCGGCCGTCCGATCACGCGCACAATTTCTTCTTCGTTGATAAACAGGGTTATCATCGCGTCTTTTATCAGCTCATAAGCGCTGGGATCGCGCAGATCATAGGTAAACATAACGGGCTTAAGCATGGGGGACGAGAGGATCAGCTCGCGCCGCTCATTGCGGCGCAGCACGATATTAAGCACCTCGGCGTTTTTTAGCAGCTCATCGGCCAGCTCGGGCGTGACCATATCATCGGGCGTGGCCAGCAGGGCCAGCGAGGCGAGCTGCGCCAGCTCCAGGCGTTGTTGCAGGTAATCTTCGCGAAACCGCGCAACGGAGGGCACAAAGATGACCACCTCGGCCAGCATCACAAAGATGATGGTCAGGATCAAAAACCGGCCTGAGAGGGTTCTGAAAAACATAAGTGTCCTGTGTTGATGTGTGAGGGTAGGGGGCTCTCTGGCTGTGGTAGCCTACCAGAGTTTTTGCACAAAACGCACGATTTTTTTAACGCGGTCGCTCTGAAATAGGCGGGGGGTGTAGTAGGCCCCTGCGGCGCGCTTGTTAATTTCGCCCATAGTAGGGTAGGGCGAGACCATCGCCGCCACCGCCGAGATTTTGAGCTTATTGGCGATCACCAGCGCCCAAACCTGAATAAGTTCGCCAGCTTGTGCGCCCACAATCGACGCCCCCACGGGCCGCCCTTTTACCACCATAACCTTGATAAGGCCCACGGTGTTTAGCTCGGCCCGCGCGCGGTCGTTTTCGGTGAAATCAAAGCGCAGCACCTCTACAGCCGCGCCGTGTTTCTCTTTGGCTTGGGCCTCGGTTAAGCCCACTTGCGCCATCTCGGGGTCTGTATACGTAGCCCACGGAATATGGGCATCGCTGGATTTTGCGGGCAGGCCAAACAGCGCCGAGCGGATAACGATACCCGCGTGATAGCCCGCCATATGGGTGAATTGCAGGCCGCCAGCGACGTCGCCAATGGCATATACGCGGCGGTTGGAGGTTTTTAGGTTGGCCCCCACGGTGATACCGGGGCGGTCATATTTAATGCCCGCTTTTTCGAGATCAAGCCCGCCTGTGTTAGCTTTGCGGCCAACAGCCATAAGAAGGTGGCTGCCCGTATAGCTCGCGCCATCCTTGGTTTTTACGGTTATGCCGCCTTCAGGCGTAATCTCAGAGGCCATGACCCCTTCCACAATCTCTACACCCTCAGCGCGGATGCGCTCTAGGGCAATCGCGGCCAGCTCAGGGTCGTCCTTGCCGAGCGCCTTCAGGCCCTCAAGCACGGTAACTTTGCTGCCAAGCCGCGCATGGGCTTGCGCCAATTCGAGGCCGATAGGGCCGCCGCCGATTACGATCAGGTGTTCGGGCTGCTCTTGCAGTTTAAAGATGTCCTCATTGGTGTAATGCCGCACGGTATCCAGCCCCAGAATGGGCGGCACAAAGGGCGAGGAGCCGGTGGCGATTACAAACCGCCGCGCGTGAATCACATGCGCCCCCGCCTGCACTTCGCGGGGCGAAATAAAGCGGCCATACTCAGAAATCACCTGCACGCCGAGCTTCTCGAAGCGCTCAACAGAATCATGCGGGGCAATGCCATCTACCACTGCCTTCACGTGGCGCTTGGCGGCGGCGTAATCGACCTGCGGCGTAACGGGGGTAATGCCAAAGGGCGCGCCGGTGGTCATGGCGTGGGCGTGCTTGCCAGCGGCCAGCAGGGCTTTGGAGGGGATGCAGCCATAGTTCAGGCAGTCTCCGCCCATTTTGGCACCTTCAAGCAGCACGACGGAAGCGCCCATTTGCACGGCTCCTGCGGCCACGGATAGCCCGCCAGAGCCGCCACCAATGATACAAAGATCTACTTTAATAACACTCATGCTGTGGCTCCGGTTTTTCGAAATTTCTTGAGGATAATGGGAATGAAGGACAAGGCGCTGAGCGCCAGAATAGGCCCGAGGATCTGCCACTCGAATATAATGCCGAGGTTGGGCGTGCCGCCTTGGGCGAACACTTCGCCGAGGCCAGAACCAACCCAGTTATAAACCGCCGTACCGGGAATGATGCCGAAGAACGTGGTGAAAAGATATGCCCGTAGGCTAACGCCGAGAAAAGCTGGGGCAAGATTGGCGAACCAAAACGGCACGGCGGGCACGAGGCGCATTATGAATAGGTAAGAGATCTCGTTTTCCTTCAGGCCGGCCTGCATTTTGGCCATCCGGCCTTCGCCATCTAGCTTGGCTTGCAATGCATTGCCGAGGCCGGTTTTGGCGGCGAGAAAAATGGCTGTTGCGCCGATGGTGGCGCTGATCACGGTAAATAGCGTGCCGAAGATTGGGCCAAACAAGAAGCCGCCACCGAGTGTGAGAAACACGCCACCGGGGATGGAGAACCCGACGACCGCGATGTAGATCGCCATATAGGTGAGGGCGGCGATGAGGTAGTTCGAATCACGCCAGCTAATCAGCGCCTCTCGGTTGTCAGATAGGGTTTGAAAGCTGAGATAGCTTCCGAATTGCCAATAGGCGAGGGCGGCGGCGATCACCAGCCCGATGAGCGGCAGGTTCTTTTTCAGCGGCGATTTTGCGGTGGTGTCCATGGCGGCGTCCGTGATGATTGCGTTTTATCTTATCTGCGCTATTGTTGTGGCCATTCATAGGGGCCTCACGCGGCCTTGAACACTCGTGTGGGATTGTTTCAGTTTAGGCTAATTTTCCTTCAGAAATGTTTCACTTTCTGGCGTTCTCGAATTGACTTCCGGTTTTTTCGCCCCTATTACACCAATCAGAATTCAAGGCGCGGGCAGAGGCTCGATTCGCCCACCGCAGGAGCATTGATATGAAACGTACCTTCCAGCCGAGCAACCTTGTTCGTAAACGCCGCCACGGTTTCCGTTCGCGCATGGCCACCAAAAATGGCCGCAAAATCCTGAACCGTCGCCGGAATCAGGGCCGGAAAGAAATTTCGGCATAGAGCCAAGGCTTACCAATATGAAACCGCCGGAGACGCAAGCGAAACCCGAAATTGGGGGGCGCGATGTGCCTCCGGCGGTTTTGTTATGCGTGATCAAAAAGCGCGCCGACTTTTTGAAGGCCGCCCGTGCGCCGCGCATTGCCATGCCGGGGTTTGTGCTGCAAGCCCGCGCCCGTGAGGGTGATGGCATGCGCATTGGCTATACCTGCTCCAAAAAGGTTGGTAATGCCGTGGCCCGCAACCGTGCCAAGCGCCGTCTGCGTGAGATCGCGCGTGAAGTGCTGCCGGTGCAGGGCAAAGAAGGCTATGATTATGTGCTAATCGGCCGCCGCCTTGAAACCGCGGTACGCCCGTATCACATATTGCTGGCAGACTTTGAAAAGGCTTTGTGCAGAATTCACCAGCCAAGGCCCAAAAGATGACCCCGCTTGCTTATATCGTTTCGCTGCCTGTGCGCGCTTATCGTGTGATAGGCAGCCCGTGGGTGGGCCATGGCTGCCGCTACCAGCCCACATGCAGCGCCTATGCAATGGAAGCCTTAGAGAAGCACGGCGCGCTTAAGGGCAGCCTTATGGCGGCCAAGCGGGTAGGGCGGTGCAACCCGCTGGGCGGCAGCGGCTATGACCCTGTGCCGGATAAGTGCGACCACAAACACTAGAGCAGCAGCGAAATGCCGGAAATGAGCACGAGCCCTTGAATGATGCGGCGGAAAACGGCTTCGTTTAGGTAGGGGTATACCATCACGCCGAGCCACGAACCGATGAGGATTGCGGGTAGGCACCAGAGTAAATCAACCCCTGTGCGGGCGGTGATGAGGCCCGAGGCTGCAAATACCAGAATGCCTAGGGCATGCATGGCCAGCACAAAAGGCTGGTAGACCCCGCGTTGCTTATCTTTTGGCCAGCCGCGCAGCCCCGCCCAAAGGGTGGGGAACAGGCCGGAAAGGCCAGCAAACCCGCCCATAAAGCCACCTGCGAGGCCGACGACACCGTCGAGCTTGCGGCCGCCGGCCTCACCGACGCTGGTTTTGGGCTTTAGCAGCATCCAGATCCCGTAAACCGCCAGCATACCGCCGATGAACGTGCGAAATGTTTGGGGGTCGAGGCGGGTGAGCATCCATGCGCCTGCGGGCACGCCTAATATGCCTGCCAGCAGAAAGGGGGGCAGGCGGGAGAAATCGAGCTGTTTGCGGAGCTTGAAGAGCGGAAGCGCGTGCATAGCGATGCCGCAGCTCACGACCAGCGGAATGGCGGCGGCGGGGGGCATGATGTGCAGCCAGATAGCGTTGAGAATCAGGGCGTCGGCAAAGCCTACGGCGCCCGTAACGAAGGCCGCGGCGAAGGCGCCGAGCAGCAGGAGCGGGATGTAAAGGGACGGGTCGGTTATCAAAACGGGGTATCGCTTAGGAGGGGGCCGAGGTCGTCTTCATAGCCAAACAGGGCGGGCTGGCCGCCGGTATGGATGAAGAGCAGATTTTGCGAAGGTTTGGATTGCCGTGCGCGGGCAAAAAAGCCGGCCATGGTTTTGCCGGTGTAAACCGGATCCAGGAGGATGCCTTCTTTTTGTGCGGTGAGGGTGATGGCCTCGATGACCGCTTCGTTCATTTTTCCGTAGCCCGGGGGCAACATATCGTCATTTAGCGAAATATCTTCCGGCTTTACGGGATTTTCCATTTTGAGCAGGTTCGCGATTTGCTGGCAGCGGTCAATAATGCGCGGGGCTTGCGCAGCGGCATCGCGGCGCACACAAATGCCGCGCACCGGTGTGCGGTTGCCAAGGGCGCGCAGGCCGAAGAGCAGGCCCGCATGGGTGGCACCACTGCCCGAGGCCACGATGATTTCGTCAAACGGCTGACCTTGTTGGCACAGTTCATGTGCGGCCACCACATAACCAAGCGCGCCGAGGGGGGCGTGGCCTTGGGATAGGTGAATTACGTAGGGGCGTTGGCCTTTTGCCCGCAGGGTATTGGCGATATCTTCTAGCGCGTTGTCGGCCCCGGCTTCGTCTTCGCCGTAAGGGTAGGTGTGCAGGGTTGCACCGTATATGCGGCTAAGCAGAAGGTTGCCGGAGCGGTGATAGATTTCGGATGTGTTCGCCACGCGTTCTTCGAGCTGGATGTGGATATCCATGCCCTTCATGCGGGCAGCCGCTGCGGCCATGCGGGTGAAGTTTGACTGTACGGCACCGGTAATAATGATGGTATCGGCACCCTCGGCCTCGGCCTGCCCGAGATAAAACTCTAGTTGGCGGGCTTTGTTGCCGCCAAGGGCCAACCCCGTGCAATCATCGCGCTTTATAAAAAGGTTAGCCGTGCCAAAATGCGCCGTTAGGTTGGGCATTTTGTGCAGCGCGGTGGGCGTTTGTGAAAGAACGCTGCGCGGAAGGCTATCAAGCGCACCAATATTGTAAGGCATAGGGGGTCTCATAAAAAATGTGTGGGTTTGGAAAAACGTAGCACCGTTAAAGCTACCTGTAAACCGTGGCCCCTTGCGTCGCCGCGCCAAAATGCGTATCTGCCACAAATGCAAATAGAACCCGATGATATCCATCCGCTGTTTTACGGCGCGCCCTCTTCCACCAGCTTTAAAAAGCTGCGTAAGCGGATTATCCGCCAAGTGCGCGAGGCCGTGGAAACCTACGGCATGGTCGAGCGCGGGGCCAAGTGGATGGTGTGCCTTTCCGGTGGGAAAGACAGCTATACGCTGCTGGCCGCGCTCGTGGAGCTGAAATGGCGCGGGCTGCTGCCGGTGGAGCTGCTGGCGGTGAACCTTGATCAGGGACAGCCGAATTTTCCGGCGACGGTGCTGCCGGAGTTTCTGGAGAAAATGGGCGTGCCGCACCGGATAGAGTATCAGGATACATACTCAATAGTGATGGACAAAGTACCGAGCACCAAGACGTTTTGTGCGCTGTGCTCGCGGCTACGGCGCGGCAATCTTTACCGGATTGCGCGTGAGGAGGGCTGCTCGGCGGTGGTGCTGGGTCACCACCGTGATGACGCGCTGGAAACGTTTTTCATGAACCTGTTTCATGGCGGCAAGCTGGCGGCCATGCCGGGCAAGCTGATAAATGACGAGCAAGATTTGTTTGTGCTGCGGCCACTTATCAATGTGGCCGAGGTGGATTGTGAGAAATTCGCGGCAGCGATGAAGTATCCGATTATCCCGTGCGATCTGTGTGGCTCACAAGATGGCCTGCAACGCCAACAAATCAAGCGGCTGCTGGATGATTGGGAGCAAAACAGCCCCGGACGGCGGAACGTGATTTTTAAGGCGCTGACCAATGGCAATCCGAGCCATTTATGTGATCCAAACATGTTTGACTTCACATCCCTGCAACGAATTGACGCTGAAACGCGCAAAAAGGCCAAAAACCCTTGACCTTTTGCGCCCCAGCCTGTTGAACCCAAATTGACGAATTTTGACCGCGAGGCGGAGTGTTTCCTATGGAAGACAACAATAACAAAAATATGATTCTGGCAATTGCGCTGAGTATGGCCGTGATTTTCGGGTGGACTATATTCTTCCCGCAGGAGCCTGTGAGCGATCTTGACAGCCAGTTGGCTGCTTTGCCTGAGGGCACGCTGACGCCGCCTGTTGGCGGTGATGGCACGTCTACGCCGCCCACAGTGGTCGGTGGGGTGGCGGTAACGCCTGCCAGCACGGAGGCCACTTCGGTGGAAGCGGCGCGGATTGATATTCGCACAGCCAAGCTTTCCGGCTCTATCTCGCTGCTAGGCGGGCGGTTGGACGACCTGCACATGACGGATTACAATGTTAATCTTGGTGATGACTCTGAAAAAGTGGTGCTTTTGGCTCCCGTTGGCGCATTTGAGCCGCTGTATGCGGTTTGGGGCTGGGCTGGCACGGCCTCAGGCAATGGCGGCGGCACGCCCAATGCCAACACCATTTGGGCGCTGGAAAGCGGCCTTACGCTGACAGAAACCACGCCGATCACTCTGAAATGGGATAACGGCGCGGGGCTTGTTTTCCGTCGTACAATCACGGTGGATGATCAATATATGTTTGATATCCGGCAAAGCGTAGAAAACAACTCGGGCGGCGCGGTGCGCTTGGCCCCATACGGCATTATCGCGCATCACGGCGAGCCGGAAACCGAGGGCTTTTACTTGTCACACGAGGGCCTCGTGCGGGTATCTGATGGCGAGCTGGAAGAGCTTGATTATGACGACATGCCCGATTTTGACGTGGTGCCGGGCGACGGCAATGTTGATATCGTAGAGGTGCAGGCAAGCGGCTGGATCGGTTTTACCGCGAAATACTGGATGACCACGATGGTGCCACAAGTGGGCACACCGTTTAATTCGGTTGCGAAATATACCGCGTCTAATAACACTTACCAAGCCGATATGCGCCTTCCGGCCATGGATGTGGCCGCGGGCGGGGTTGCAGAGATAACCACCTCGCTTTTTGCCGGTGCCAAAGAAGTGGATATCGTGAAAGCCTATGAGGCTGACAGGAATATTGACCGGTTTATCGATTCGATTGACTGGGGCTGGTTCTACTTTATCACCAAGCCTATGCAGGGCTTGTTGTCTTGGGTGCATAGCATGGTCGGCAACATGGGTTTTGCCATTATCGGCCTTACACTTATTGTAAAGCTGCTGCTCTTTCCGCTGGCGTATAAATCAGCGGTTTCTATGGCGAAAATGAAAAAACTTCAGCCAGAGTTGCAGAAGCTGAAAGAGCGCTTGGGCGACGACAAGCAGGCGCTGCAAAAAGAAACCATGGCGTTTTACAAAAAAGAGGGCGTGAATCCGGCTGCGGGTTGTTTGCCGATCTTCATTCAGATCCCAATTTTCTTTGCGCTTTATAAAGTGCTGTTTGTGGCTATCGAAATGCGCCACGCGCCGTTTATCTTCTGGATCCAAGACCTTTCAGCACCGGACCCTTCAAGCTGGCTGAACCTGTTTGGCCTGCTGCCCTATGAGGTTTCATGGGCGCCACAGCTGCTTTCCATCGGTCTATTCCCAATTCTTATGGGCATAACCATGTGGATGCAGCAAAAGCTGAACCCAGCCCCCACCGAGAAAACTCAGGCGATGATTCTGGCATGGATGCCATGGGTCTTCATGTTTATGCTCGGCGGCTTTGCCTCTGGCCTGGTTATTTACTGGGTGGCCAACAACACCATCACCTTCACGCAGCAGTATTTCATTATGCGGTCGCAAGGGGTGAAGCCTGACGTGTTTGGCAACATCCTCAAAGGGTTCAAGAAGAAAAAGGCCGAATAGGCCATGCCCTCGGTCGAGCATATATTTTGCCACCCTATCAAGGGTGTCGGGCGAATGGCCCTTGAGGCCATTCGTTTGGAAATTGGTAAAACCATGCTCGGAGATCGCCTGTGGGCGGTCACCCATGAGGCCAGTAAATTTGACAACAGCGCGCCCGCTTGGACGCCCTGTAACAACTTTATACGGGGCGCGAAGGCCCCCATGCTTCAGGCGATTGCGGTTAGCCAGTATGTAGCGGGGAGTGATATGGTGCTGACGCATCCTGACCACCCGCCCTTCAGGTTTAACCCTGAGGATGCCGTCCAGCATGGGGGCTTTATTGAGTGGCTGACGCAGTTTGTGCCTGAAAACCGCGCCCAGCCCAAAGCGCTGGTCGCGGCCCCTGATCGCGGCATGACAGACAGCCCGTTTCCCTCAATTTCTATTCTCAACCTTGCCTCTCTGGCAGAGCTTTCTGCCAAGGCTGGCACGGATATGGACCCAGCACGCTTTCGCGGCAACATCTGGCTGGACGGCGTGGATGCGTGGGAAGAGTTTGACTGGATTGGAAAAACCCTGCGCATTGGTGAGGCCCATGTGGTGATTAGGGAGCGCATTGGGCGCTGCATGGCCACCGCAGTAAACCCCTCCACCGGCGTGCAAAACGTAGACACATTAAAACTGCTGGACGCCAGCTGGGGCCACAAAGATTTTGGGGTTTACGGCGAGGTGGTTAAAACCGGCATGGTAGACCGCTATGATGGAGCGCATGTAATATGAACTTACCTTTCCCCCTCGTGGAAACCCCCGAGCCAATGGCGCTTGAGCGTGGCCGCAAACTTTTTGCTGGCAATTCCGACTTTCTCAAAGGCGTGGTAGCGATGGATGGCATGCCACCGGCTGACCGCATGGAAGTTTGCTTCGCGGGCCGCTCCAATGTGGGCAAGTCCTCGCTGATTAACGCGATCACAGGGCGTAAAGCCTTGGCACGTACGTCTAACACCCCGGGCCGCACGCAAGAGATCAACTTTTTTACCCTGCTGGAAAGCCATTATTTGGTAGATCTTCCGGGCTATGGCTTTGCCTATGCGCCTAAAGATATTGTGAAAAAATGGCAGATTTTGCTTAAGGCATACCTTTCCGGCCGCGCCACTTTGCGCCGTGTGTTTATGCTGATTGATAGTCGCCACGGGCCAAAGAGCGTCGATGAGGAAATCATGGCCCTGCTCGGCTCTGCTGCCGTTACGTTTCAGGTGGTGCTGACCAAGGTCGACAAGCCTAGTAAGGGTGATTATTCTGCGGTATTGGAAAAAACCCGCAAGGTGCTGCAAAACTACCCCGCCGCCTATCCCGAGATCATCGCGACCTCATCTGAAAAGGGTACAGGGCTGGACACATTACGTACCACTATTGCTACAATGGAGTAGCTCTTATGGAGAAATCATCCGCCATGAAAAGCGACTGGATTGCCACCGCCCGCACCCTTTCAGAGGCGCTGCCGTTTTTGCAGCGATACGATGGCGCGACGGTGGTTATCAAGTTTGGCGGCCATGCCATGGGCGATGACGCCGCGATGGAGCGCTTCGCGCGGGATATCGTGCTGATGAAGCAAACCAATGTGCACCCAGTTATTGTGCATGGTGGTGGGCCGATGATAAATGCCATGCTGGAAAGGCTTGGCGTTGAATCCAAGTTTGTGAATGGTAAGCGGGTGACAGATGCCGCGACCATGGAAGTGGTCGAGATGGTGCTGTCTGGCTCTGTGAATAAACGGATTGTGGCGGCGATAAATGCCCAAGGCGGCAAGGCCGTGGGCCTGTCTGGCAAAGACGCCAACCTTATTATCTGTGAGCAGGCCGACCCAGATCTCGGCTTGGTGGGTAAACCTGTAGAAGTAGACCCGTCGGTGATCACCGCCTTTCAAAATACAGATTTTATACCCGTGGTCGCGCCGATTGGTGCGGGCCGCAATGGCGAGACCTTTAATATTAACGGTGACACCGCTGCAGGCGCCATAGCCGCCGCGCTGACCGCTGACCGCCTGCTTTTGCTCACAGATGTGGCTGGGGTTAAGGATGCTGACGGTGATGTGGTTACAGAGCTTACGCCAGAAACCGTGCGTAAGCTTACGGATGAGGGCATCATTTCCGGTGGTATGATCCCGAAAACAGAAACCGCATTACAAGCGATTGAAGGCGGGGTGCGGGCTGTGGTTATCCTCGATGGCCGCGCGCCGAATGCCTGCCTACTAGAGCTGTTTACCCCGCACGGGGCTGGCAGCATTATTCGAAGCGCAGAATAATGCACCGCCGAGCGAAGCGAGGCTGCGGCCCGTAGGGCAATGGGCGGCTAGCCGCCCCGCGCCGAGGAGGTGGGTTGAACCAAGGAAGGCGCAGCCGACGACTTCAGCTCGCCGAGGAGGCGCGACGCCGGAGCTGTCCGCAGTTCCGAGCTTGCTTTTATCTCTGCGGGGCTAAAGCCCCACTCGACAAAAGCACATTTTTTGCAAGCAAAAAACCGGCCTGCGGCGGCGGTGGCCTCGCTGCGCTCGGTGGGTATGGCTACAAATTCAGCATCACGAATATATCTCGTGAATGTGACTTGAAACTGCTGCTCCTAAGCGCCATCTTCCGGCCATGGAAAATGAAACAATACTCCGCCTTGGCGTTTTTCTCGGCCTATTCACCCTGTTTGGCATGCTCGAGTTCCTCTTTCCCCGCCGTGCGCGGGTGCAGAGCCAGCTCAAGCGCTGGTCAACCCACTGGATATTGCTTGTCATTTACAGCGTTCTCATTCGCGGCATGGGGCTGCTCACGCCGGTAATTGTGCCACGGGCGCGGCCGCGCATGCGGCGGGCAATGGCTGGGGGGTGTTTAACCTGCTCGGCCTTCGGTGTGGCTGGAAATTCTACTTTGTCTGACGTCAGCGCCTATGGGTCCAAATAGCAGCATTTGATAAGGGAGTGTTTCTGGTTCATCGGGTTGGAATACACCTTAACAGACTGTCCGATTTTGCAGGACCACTTCAGTTGGTTCTATCTCAGCACAATTCTGAACGATTACAGCCGCTATATCATCGCCTGGAAGCTCTGCACCGCTGCCC
>NVUX02000057.1 GCA_002402045.2 Paracoccaceae bacterium
AACCCCAACGCAAGCAAAGCCAATAGACGAGCTCGCTATATGAGAGCATCTCGCCTATCGGCTTTGCTCCTCAAAGGTGGGTCAGTTTTAAATGCCAAAACCGGGTCAGTTTTAAACGCTCATTGACAGACGATCTAGAAGAACAGGCAAGAAAGGTTGTCGAGGATGACGACCTGAAGCACCGACTTGTCGACGTCTACACAAATAGCCGCGAACCATTTGCGGCACCAACGCACATCGAAGAAAAGCTTCACGGCACCTGGCTAAGCGACGAAGACACAGCGCGTGCACGCCAGTTCCACAAGACGCCATGGCCCGACAGGTTCGAGATTGTTCAGACCATGAAGGATGAGCGTTTACGCGAATTTGGAACGCGGTTAATCTTTTTTGACGCTCGTTCTCGCTTACCTAAAGAGATGGTTGATCGGCTAGATCGCGAAACTGCAGAGCGACTGATCTCTCCAACCGGCAAGCCAATGTCGTTGATACGGTGTTTAGACGAAATCAATAAGTTGGAAGCGGCTGAAAACAACGACCAGCAAACCTCTGAACTTTTGAATGGCTTTCGAGATTACATCATCAACCGCACGACAAGAGTTTCCGCATTCCTGAATATCAAAGGATGATCACATTGACAGCAGACAGCCAAGCCATGGGTGAGTGTCTGTTCAGTGTGGCTCGAAGTAACGGATACGCCTTCGGATCAAGAGTCTGACTACCGACCGTCCAATCAAAGCTATATGTTAGCTGGTTTGCCGGGGGTGGATGTCCGCTTTTGTATGACCCTTTAAGGCTTTGCACCCGCAGCGAAAGCCGCCCTTTTGATATAGTCGGCAACCGACCTATTCTGTTGAAAGTCTCCGATTCTTGCCCCAAATCTATCTCTGTGTGTAGTTGCTTTCGGCTGGATAAATCATGCGTATTTCGCTATTTTTTCCTGTAGTAAGGTGAAGGGCCGTAATTGGGTCAAACTCACTTGCAGATTTCGATAGCGAAATCCTCCCTATAACAAGGGGTTGTGTGTCCGTCTAGGATTTTAACCCCACCGCAGGCTCTGCGTAGCATGTGTCGCAGTCTTGCGCTCGCGTCTTGCAACTGCAACTGCGGCGCGGAGGTGGGCTACTTTTGGCCGATCTTTGGCTCAGAGCCTGAAGCAATACGCTTGATATTCGCCCAATGCCGGAGCCAGATCAGCGCGGCCAGTAGCAGTCCAAGCCCTGTAGTGGTGGTTAAGTCAAACGCCCAAAGCCACAGAGGCGCGCTGATGGCGGAGATGAGCGCCGCGAGGGAAGACATGCGGAAAGTGAGGGCCGTGGCCAGCCATGTGAGGCAGGTCGCCAAGCCTGTGAGCGGATGGATGGCCAGCAGGATACCCAGAAAAACGGCCACACCTTTGCCGCCTTTGAAGCCCAGGTAAAGCGGAAATATATGGCCGATAAAGGCCCCTAGTCCAGCCACTTGTGCTGCCGTATCACCGTAGAGATATCGCGCGAGCAGCACGGCCACAGCGCCTTTGCCACCGTCAAGCAGCAAGGTGGCCAGTGCTGCTTTTTTGCTGCCGGTGCGCAACACATTGGTGGCGCCAATGTTGCCTGAGCCAATTTTGCGAACATCGCCCAGCCCCATAGCTTTGCTGATGATCAGGCCAAACGGCACGGAGCCTAGCAGGTAGGCCGCAATCAAAATGCCTAGCAGCCATGGCCACGCTGCATCCCAGCCCGGCTGGGCACCCCAGAATCGAAAAACAGATGGAACCATGGTGTTTCCTTATGTGCTTGAGGCGAGAAGCTTTATGCCTGCTAGGCCAAAAACGGCGGCGAGTGCAGCGTTGATTTTGCGGCGCAATCGCTGATAGCCCGCCATCATGCGCGGGGTGGAAAATAACACGGCATAGCCGATGAACAGCAGGGACGCCAAAATGGCGCAGCCAATGAGCAGGGCAACGAGATAGCCGGTGGAGGCATCTTTTGGCACGCCAAATGCGATAATGGCTGACCACGATAGCAGGGCTTTGGGGTTGGTCAGGTGCAGGGCCATGCCTTGCAAATAAAGGTATTTGCGGCGGGTTTTGGCTGGCTTGGCTTTCGCGTCAGGTGTGAGGGCCGCTCGCAGAGCTTTACTGGCCATCCAGAGCAAATAGGCCCCACCAGCGAATTTTAGCACCACAAAGGCCCAAGCAAACTGCGAAAGAATGGCGACCAAGCCAAACGCCGCCAGCATGCCCCAGATGATCGAGCCATTCACCACGCCGAGCGCAAACAGCACGCCTGCTTTTCGGCCCATAGTGGCCGATGTGGCCATAATAGCCAGCGTTGCAGGGCCGGGGCTTCCGGCGGCAATAAGAAAGACCGCATAGGTCATGGCGAGGGTGGTGAGATTGTCCATGCTGTAGTTAGAGGCGTTAACGCCTTAATCGTCAAGCGGGAACACTTGCACGCCCGCGACATAGGTTTGCAAAACAACGCCCTCCATGCGGCGCAGATCATAAGGTGTGTTTTTGGATTTGGAGTGCAGCTTGGCGCGGTTGAGCACAAAGGGTTTGCTTGGGTCAAACAGGATGAGATCCGCCGGTGCGCCCACAGTGAGGCGGCCCGCGCTTAGGCCCAGCAGCTTGGCGGGGTTAAGCGCAAGGGCGCGGAACAGCTCGGGCAGGGTAAGGTGGCCGGCATGCACTAGTTGCATACAAGCAGGCAGCAGGGTTTCTAGGCCTACGGCGCCGCTGGCGGCTTCCTCAAACGGCAGGCGTTTGCTCTCCTCATCTTGCGGGGTGTGCATGGAGCAAATAATGTCTATCAGGCCAGATTGCACGGCTTCAACTACGGCGAGGCGGTCATCCTCGGCGCGCAGAGGCGGCTTGAGTTTAAAGAACGTGCGGTAGCCCTCGATATCAAACTGGTTAAGCGTTAGATGGTGGGCCGATACCCCCGCCGTAACCTTTAGCCCCGCCTTTTTGGCGCGTTCCAGCGCAGGCAGAGCGGTGGCGGTGGTGATTTGGTCAGCGTGGTAACGCGCGCCTGTCATCTCAACCAACGCCATATCACGCTCCAGCTGAATGCGCTCGGCCATGGGGGAAACGCTTGGCAGGCCCATGAGTGAGGCCAGCGGCCCCGAGGTGGCGCAGGCCCCTTTCGAGAGGGTCGGCTCTTGCGGGTGGCCCATCACCAGCGCCCCAAGGTCGCCAGCATAAATAAGCGCGCGCTGAAGGGTTTTGGGGTTTTGCAACGGGCGGTCACCATCGGTGAAGGCCACGGCACCTGCGTCTTTCAAAAAGCCGATCTCGGTCATTTCGGTGCCATTGCGGCCCTTGGTGAGGGCGGCCATGGGCAGCACATTTACCGCCACAAGCTCCGCCGCGCGGCGGTTGAAAAAATCTAGCAGCTCGGGGCTATCTATTGCGGGCGTTGTGTCTGGCCGCGTGACCATAGTGGTTACGCCCCCCGCTGCCGCCGAGCGCCCCGCAGTGCGAAAGCTTTCCTTATGCCGCTCACCGGGCTCGCCGATTTTCACGCCAATGTCGATGATCCCCGGCGCAAGGCATTTGCCGCCGCAATCAATGCCCGCAGCGCCTTCGGGCAGAATTTCGGCAATGAGGCCGTTCTCTATTCGCACCCCGCCAAGGGTTACGGTTCCGGCTTCGGGGTCTATCAGGCGGGCATTGGTGAGGGTGGTCATGGGGGCAGCTCGCTGGTTGGGGCGATGTTTTGACGGGTATAGCGCTGAATGCACAGATTTCAAAGCGGGTATTTGTATGAGGGCGCATTGTTCCCGTGGCCGCTAGATTTGGCTACATCAAGGCATGGCCGTGATGCCTCAGACGCAGAAAATAAATGGCAAAGAGAAGAACAAAGACCACATCGCCTGTAATGACCACAATTGCGAAATCCGAGGTCCATCCGTTCAGATACATGATAAGCAGGTTAACGGCAAAAAGCGCCTTGCCCAGCCCGCCCATCATCACAATGCCGGTATGGCGCACCGGATTGTAGGCGACCAAAAGAAAGCCAAGCCCGTATAGAAAGGCCGTAACCCATGCGCCGCGGTAAATCGCTATCATTACGGGGTCTGCCAAGGTGTGGCTGAACTCGCGCTCAAACATGCCGGCGCTATCAAAAATGCCGGGAATGGCGCCGGCAAGGTTCCAGAGCGCCGAAACTAGAAATAAAGCGCGAAAAAAGCCGAGCTCTCGCCCGATTAAAGTGGTGGGTGTCATTGTAAATTCTCCATGAATTTAGGGGGTGGTTAAGCGGGTCCATATTTGGCTGCGGCATAGCGGGCCAAAACACCCCGTTACCCGCAATTCGTACTTTGAAAGCAGCTGCAATTTTGCGCGAAAGGTTTTGCCATCTTCAGGATTATAAACCCCGCCGTTTTGCCAGCCGGTGCCATCGGGCGCAAAGCCCCACAGAATAGGCACACCCAGCAGCGGCCTTTCGCGTAGGGCCAAATTGCGGTTGCGGATGTCTTGGGTGTTGCCCTCAAAAACCGGTGCGCTGGCCCAGGCAAGCGCACCGCAAGGTGTGGTGTTTCCGCAATCAGTGATTTCAACCAACGCGCCATGACGGGCCGTGCGCCAAAGCCCAGCAAACGCGCCAATACCTTCTGCACTGGCCGCAGAGAACATCAGCGGGTAGGCTAGCAAAGCTATAAGGAACCAAGGGCGCATATTGTATCTCGCTTATTAAAGTATAACACGTTATAAATAAATATCCACCCTTGTCAATAGGGCTAGATAGGCCGTGCGAAAGGGCAAATAATGGCAGAGCAAAAGCGGCCCCCAAGAGGGCGCCCACAGCGCACAGAAAAGCAAATCGCGGAAATGCGGGCGAAAATTTCGGCCCGCGCGTTGCGTTTGTTTCAGGAGGAGGGATATGAGGCGATCTCGATGCGCCGCCTCGCGAAAGAGGCGGGCCTGACCCCGATGACGCTCTACAAATATTTTGACAGCAAGATTGATATCTTGCGCTCGCTTTGGGCAGGAATATTTGGGGAGCTGTTTATTGACCTTGAAAAAATTGCAGCGCGCGAGCCTGATCCGCAGGCACGAATTCATGCGGTCTCTCTGCGCTATGTGACCTATTGGCTGGATAGCCCCGACCACTATTTTATGGTGTTCATGTCAAAGGGTATAAGCCAGCTAGATGTGCGCGGGTTTGTGGAGGCTGATGCAACACTGGCGTGGTTTTATGTGCTGCGTGATAGCCTATCAGCGGCTTTGGGCGACGGGGTGGAGCCGCCTGTAAAGCGCTTGAAATCGGAGCTTTTGCTGTGTATTTTGAACGGCATAGCGCACAATCTGATTACGATTAGTAGCTACCCTTGGTCAGATCATGAAGACCTGGTGCGCACCGCCATTGATGGGCTTCTTCCCAAAAATCCCAGTGATGCGCCCATATGCGGCGATGCTTGTTAGCAAAACCCCAAAAGAACCGGAAAAATCGCGGCAACGCCGAGGGGAAGACTTCGCCTACAGGTTTTTCCATGTTTATGCGCGGGCTATCGCACCTTTTATTTCAGCAATCACCTGCGCTGGCGCAGCCTGATATTTGATCAAAAATTTATCACCATCCTTGGTGACAACTTGTACAGAGCCAAGCAAGCTACGCACAGTTGCGATTTCGTGCAGGCTAATTGAGCGCTCAAACGGGCTGATAAGATGGGTTTTTGTGAGCCCCCATACAAAGCCGAGCTGTTCATCGGCAATATAATAGCCTCGCATGGCAATACCAACAAATGAGCCCACAATACCAACCCACCAATCAGGGTTGCCCGCCAGATAAAGCCCGCCCGTAATCAGCGTGGCCCCAACAAGGGCCATAATCACTTGTACGCGGATAAATACCGTTTTATCCCCTTTGAATTGCGTTACTTCAGGGGTTTCCATCTTGGTGCCTCCGCTGGATTTCCAGCATTTTCTTGTAGAGCGTTGTGCACTAGTAATATGCATAAAGCCGACGGGAAAGTCGCGTTTACGGCCATTATCGGCCTAGTTGGATTCTGTTGCAAAAACGAAACGGCCGTTGCGCCTGCCATCATATTCGATCCCCCTCAGGGGGGAAAGCGCATAGGTTTATTTTTTCCAAAAACGGCTTTGGCGATAAAGGCATGGTGGTGGTTCAGCATATAGAGAGTAAAAAATGGCGTGGTTGCTTCAAAAACCAGAGCACCGTCCACCCCGCGGCTACCATCATAATTACCTCGCCATTGATCCGGCCAATACCAAAGTCGGGGATGTTCAACATCTCGCTCATAGGTGAGCCAATGCGGTTGGCTTTGACGTGCTATCAATTTTGTAGCGCTTCACCCGAGTCCAGATAGACCTCCTAGCGATCGGAAGCCGTGCCCTTATGGGGCATTCACGCCATCTTTTCGAGTCACGTATTGGTTCTAATTCTGAGTATTTCTCGGCTTGGCGGCTAGTTTTTTTTGGATGCTAAGCATTAAGTTATAAACGTCTTCACCATTTTTCAAATGACCAAAACCAACCCCGCGCGGGTTGGTGCCTTGCTGCCCTCCGGTCCGCTGGCCCATGGTAAACAATACGGTATCATAGCGGCCGTTTTTGAGCTTAATGCGAGACTCTGGCAAAATGGGATAAGCCAAAACGCGCAGGCTATAAGTCAAAATTACGCGTTGGTTTGTAAGGGCATAATAAGTGCTTGCACGGCGGTTTTTTTCAACAATGGCGTGAAAATAGGTGAGGTATCCCCCAAAAACCATAAATAAGCCTCCAAAGATACTGCCGGCCATAGAGCGGGGGGGCGCAGCACTAATCGCAAGCCAAAGACCAAGCGCTATCAGGGCTAGGCCCCAGCCAATATGGGCCGGATTGCGGATGATCCCTTGCTGAGGACGGCCCTGCCATATTATCTCTTCGTCATCATTCAATTGAACTGACTTATCGCCAATATTGGTTGTTTTCATGTCAGGCACCCTGTGTGTATCGCCAGATATAACAATGAAAATACGCCAAGGTGCAACACTATTCCAACACTAAAGCGCCGGAGGTGCCTTTACCTCGGGGCGGGCAAGCCCACCCGCTCGGCAAAGGCATGTTTTCAGACAAGCAGAAAACCCCTGCCGCTGGCCGTGGCCTCGCTTCGCTCGGCGGGTATGGGTGATGGGAATTGCTATAAAGCCGGCACTTGGCGCAAGGGTCGAGCGCGGTGCGAGCCCGACTTGTCAGCAAGCGCAATGGCTGGCGCGCCGCCACCGAGGCGAAGCCGAGGCCATGGCCCAAACGCGAGGATTTTTTGCGAAGCAAAAAACCGGAGCGGAGGGCAGCACGTGGCGGCTATGTGGGCGGGGTGAAACTGGCGCGCAGCCGGGCGGCTTTATCGCGCATACAGCAGCCCGTGGCATGATCATTGACCAGCCCCATGGCTTGCATGAAAGCAAAAGCGGTGGTGGGGCCAAAAAACTTCCAGCCGCGGTTTTTAAGGTCTTTTGCTAGCGCAATGGCTTCAGGAATGGTGGTAACGCTTTGTGGCGCGGGCGGCGATTTCGGCTCAAATCGCCAAAAATAGGCCGCAAGAGACCCTTCGGTTTCCACCATTTCCAAGGCCCGTTTTGCGTTGTTTATTGTGGCTTCAATCTTGCCCCGGTGCCTAACAATTCCGGCATCCGCCAAAAGACGTGCCACGTCAGCTTCCCCAAATTCGGCAACTTTGGCAAAATTAAACCCCGAAAAAGCAGCACGAAAGTTTTCTCGTTTGGCTAAAATCGTCCGCCAGCTCAAGCCAGACTGAAAGCTTTCCAAACATATTTTTTCATAAAGGCGGGTATCATTGGCCACTGGATACCCCCATTCACTATCATGATAAGCGAAGAAATCAGGTGCGGACCCGGCCCAGCGGCAGCGGGGTTTTCCGTCGGGGCCAATTATTTCATCATTCATTTCGGGCTCTTTCTCAAGCGGTCAAGCCGCAGGCGATCACGGGCATCTGTTAGGGCATTGGCCGAGCCCAGCGTGGCGAGGATAACGGCCATACCTGTGGCTCCAGCGATCAAAAACATCACCATCAATTGGTATTTCACGGCCTCATTCGGGTCTACCCCCGAGAGGATTTGGCCGGTCATCATGCCGGGCAGCGAGACGAGCCCAATGGCGGCCATAGCGTTTATGCTGGGCATAAACCCGGCGCGCATGGCTTGGCGGATAAAAGGCCGCATGGCCTGCCATTTGTTGGCCCCAAGCAAAAGCTGTGCCTCAATAGCGCGTTGCTCGCGGTTCAGCGCGGTGTGGAGGGTGTCAAGCGAAAGGCTAACCCCGGTCATGGCATTGCCCATGATCATGCCCAAAAGCGGCAGCGCGAATCGCGGGTGCCACCACGGGTCTGGCTGAACAATGAGCGCCAGCGCCATAAGCGCCACCACGCCCACGCTTGCCCCCATCGCACCGCCGCCCATCGCCAACCCGCGCCAGCCTTTCAGGCGGCGCTCTTGGCGCGCCCAGATTTCGCGCGCGGCAAAGCCGGCCATAAACAGCGCCACCAGCAAGGTGAGCCAAGGCGACTGAATGGCAAACAGACTTTTTAGCAAAAGGCCCACGAGCAGGAGCTGCACCACCATTCGCACCGTTGCAAAGGCCAGATTGCGGGTAATGCCAAGCTGGAGCCAGAGCGCTACCACGCCGCTAAGCAGCAGGAATACCGAGGCCAGAGCGATATCAAAATAGCTGAGCTGCACATATTCAGACATGCGCGGCCTCCGCAAGTTGGCCATCTGCCAACACATAATGCCTGTCCGCGATACGCGCGGCTTGCGCGGGGTCATGGGTAACAATGATAACGCTAACACCTGCGGAAATGCAGCGCTTGATGCGGGCCTCAAACAGCGCGGTGTTATCGGCATCCAGCGGGGCGGTGGGCTCGTCAAGCAATAGCACATCTGGCGCATGCTCAAGCAAGCGCAGAAACGCGAGGCGCTGGCGCTCACCACTGGAAAGCCGCGCCACCTCCCAGCCCATGGCCTCGTCCGGAAGGTCGAGGCTGGTGAGGTCGGCCTTGGCGGGGGCCGTAAAATGCTCGGATACAATATCGGCCCACCAGCCGCTTTCAGCTGGCAGATAAGCCACTTTGCGCCGCCAATCAGGGGCTGGCATGCCTGCGCGCGCGCCGCTCTGCGTGCGCAAGCTTCCCTCGTTTGGATCAAGGTCTGCTATGGCCCGCAACAGCACTGATTTTCCGCTGCCAGAAGGGCCGCTAATGGCGATAACTTCGCCATCGGCAAGGCTTAGATTAACCGGGCCTATATGCAGGCGTGTGAGGGCTTTGATCTCAAGCATTTTCGGCCCGCTTTCGCTTGTAATACTCCATGGCTTTGCGGATCGAAGGGTATTTGTCTTTCGAAAGCAAAGCAACCGCTTCGGGATATGGCTTGTCCGTTTTTAGAAGCCAATAGGCCACAATACGGCGCACGGCGGCAGCCCGGTTTTGGGCTCCGAAATACACTAGGTCAGGTATGCTAACAGGAATTGTGATCGTGCGGTGTGCCCATATTGGGTCCATCCTTGATATCCCGTAAAATTTATCAACCCAGCGTTTTTGTCGTCCGATCATCCAACTGGCTCTTTGATTGAGCAATGCGCCTAATGCAATGGCCCGTACATTAGGTGTTGCGGCGGTGTGTGCTAACTCCAGCAGGTGAGCATCAAAGATGTCATGGCGAAGCATCGCACGGCATTGCCGTGGCAATGGCCCGTGTAAAGACGTGCGTAGGTGTTGTGCCATATACTCTGCCACTTCGGGGGTCGCTTCGATTTTCTCATAGGCGGCGCTTTGTTCTTTCCAGCGCTGCCATGTTTTGCTTTGCAAGCAAAGGTATGGAATGGCAGGGGCAATTCTGGCGAGGGTCTCCGCGGTACAAATACGCGCCATACTCGTTGCCGCCTCCTGGCGCACGGGGCGCGCCCAATCGTTTAGGCGGGTTGTGAGGGCTGCAAAAAGAAAAGGAGAAAGCATGGAGGGCGTAATACGATGCAGGGCGGCTTGCCGCAGCCGCCCATCTCCGTGAAACAGGTAGAGCATGGCCAGCTTGGGGGCCGCGTCCAACTTGGAAACCTCGTGGTCGATCTTTTCGAGATAAGCGCGGGGTGAGAGGGGGGCATAGGGGCGCTGAAACGGCCAAAGCTCGGCGATCGAGCGAATTTCCAGCATAGCGTGGGGGGTGATTTCGGGTGGGAGAGATTTGAAGGAGAGCGCCACCATATCCAACGCTTTGGGGAGGGCTACCGCTTTGGGAAAAACCGACTCGTTGCGCAAAGCTTGCCGGACCGCCCGGATGGCGCGCTGGCAGCTTGGTGGCAGACAGCTATACTTGAGATGGTCGTCGAACAAGCTTTCATATTGCATAGCCCACGCTACGCCCTGCCTCTCGGCTTTCATAGCCCCTTTGGCTGCCGCCGTTTTTCGCTCCATGCGATGATGATTGCGCCGAGGATGATTATGGATGCGCCGCCAAGGCTGAGGGCGGAAGGCAGCACGCCGAAGATGATGAAATCATAAAGCGCGGCGAAAATCAGCGTGGCATAAAATAGCGGGGCGACAAAGCTGGCATCCCCCCGCCGGATGGCAAACAGAAATAGCGCTTGGGCCGAGACCATAAGCAGGCCAATGGCCACCAGCCCCGCCCATTGCTCTGGTGTTGGGGTCGCCCAGAAAAACAGGGCAATCGACCCCGCGAAAAGCGTGCCAAACCCGTTGGAGAATAGCAGGATCTGGATGGTGTTTTCTCGGTTGCTAAGCAGTTTTACAAGGATGATCTCAAAAGCCAGCACAAAGGCCGCGAGCAATGCAATGAGCGCGGCGGGCTGAAAGCTGGCGATGCCGGGGCGGATAAGGAGCAGG
This sequence comes from Paracoccaceae bacterium, assembly GCA_002402045.2. GTDB lineage: Bacteria > Pseudomonadota > Alphaproteobacteria > Rhodobacterales > Rhodobacteraceae > UBA3077. The sequence continues at coordinate 10,845 of NVUX02000057.1, forward strand.
GCGCCAAGCACTGAAAGCGCGGCGGCAAACCAGCGGCGGGGGCCTACGGTTTCTTTCAAAAGCGGGATGGCCAGCACCATGGCAATGATCGGATTTAGCATGCTAATGGCGGTGGCATCGGCCAGCGGGATGAGTGCCGAAGCGGCAAACATGCAGGTGACCCCAAACGTGCCTGCCGAGGCGCGCCCAAAGTGCAGCCATATGGCGGGCTTGGTGAATTTCGGGCGCATAATGGCGGTGACGATAAGCAAGGCGGCAAGCGCAAACACATAGCGCCCAGCGGTAATTTGGAACGGGTTAAGCGCGGGGCCAAGGGCGGCGGTTCCTAGCGCTTTGGCCAGCAGGCTAGTGCCCCCAATGAGCGCGCTGGCAGCCAGCATCACCATAACGGTGAACATGATTTTGCGGGTTTCCATCGCGCGGCTCCAATTCGGGAATGGGCGGACGCTATGGGGCAGTGGCAAAATTGTCTAGCCCTTTTGCAGGCAGGTTGTCTACTGCATCAATATCCGCAGGCTTTTCAGCAAAACCGTTTGTTCTTCAGCGGTGAATTGCGCCAGCAGTTTTGCGTTATAGGTCTTTGCCACGTCTGCCAACTCAGTAAAAACCCGTGCGCCTTGTGGGGTGAGCTTTAAAAACTCTACCCGCCGATCCTGTGCGCTGGTGGCGCGCACCAGATATCGCCGTTTTTGCAGGGCTGCCACCGCACGGCTCACCTTGGTTTTGTGGATTTTGGAGATTTGGCCTATCTCCGTGGCGGTTAATTCGCCGTGCTGGCCAAGGTGAAATAGCACCCGCCATTCTGTCCGAAGCAGCCCGAATCGGTCTTTGTAGATGCGGGCAAACTCGACGCTGCTTTCCTCGGCGGCGCGGTTTAGCAGGTAGGGCAGAAAACTGCCGATATCAAAGCTTGAAGAGGCGGTCACAGCAGAAATTCTCCTTGTTAGTTACAAAAACAACTATTACCAAAAAGATGGGAGTGCAAATAATAATGGCATTGAAAAAAAGCTGGGTGACCAGCGCAAATAGTCCGGAAACTGGGTTTCCGTTGAATAACCTGCCGTATGGCGTGTTTTCTACGGGCGGCGCGGCGCGTTGCGGTGTGGCCATCGGCGATATGATTTTGACGGTTGATGAGCTGGGGCCTGCGGGCATTTTTGAGGCCGGCAACTGGAATGCGTTCATGGCGCTGGGGCCAAAGGCATGGGCGGCGTTTAGAGCCGAGGTGCAGGCGGCGCTTTCTGAGGGTGCAGAGGTGCGGCCACTGGTGGCGCAAGCGGGCGCGACCATGCACATGCCTTTTGCGGTGGCGGAATATACTGATTTTTACGCGGGCCGCCAGCATGCCGAAAACATGGGCGAAATATTGCGCGGCACTAAGGGCTTGCCCGCAAACTGGCTGCATATTCCGATAGGATATAACGGGCGGGCCTCAAGCGTGGTGGTATCGGGTACCGATATTCGCCGCCCGCTTGGCCAGCTCGGCGCGGGGCGTTTTGGGCCATGCCAAAAGCTAGATATTGAGCTGGAGTTGGGGGCGATTGTGGGCACCGGCTCGCGCATGGGGCAACCTGTGAGCGTGGCAGAGGCCGACGAGATGATCTTTGGCTATGTGTTGCTGAATGACTGGTCAGCGCGAGATATTCAGGGCTGGGAATACCAGCCGCTCGGGCCATTTCAGAGCAAAGCTTTTGCCACCAGTATCAGCCCGTGGATCGTGACCAAAGCTGCGCTGGAGGCTTTTCGCAAGCCCACGCCGCTGCGAGAGGAGTTGCTATTGCCTTACCTGAACGAGCAAAAGCCGGGGCTTTATGACATCGAGCTAGAGGTACAGCTTGCCGGGGAAACGATCAGCCACACCAACGCCACGCGGCTTTACTATTCTGCGGCCCAGCAACTGACCCACCATAGCATCGGCGGTTGCCCTATGCGCGTGGGCGATCTGCTTGGCTCTGGCACCATTTCCGGCCCGTTGCCCGCCGAGTTTGGCTCACTGATGGAGCTAAGCTGGAACGGGGCAAAGCCGTTTACGCTCGCCAATGGCGAGACCCGAAGTTTTATTGAGGATGGTGATACGCTGACCCTAACCGGCCATGCCCAAGGCGATGGTTTTCGCATTGGGTTTGGCGAATGCTCAGGCACCATTCTTCCCGCTATAAATACGCCCGACTGGGCCACTTAAAGGAAACACCATGACCAAGAAATTTGCCTCGCAAGGCGACATGACCGAGAAAAAAACCAGCTTTGTGGAAATCGGCGAGGGCCTGTGGGCCTTTACCGCTGAGGGCGACCCGAATTCGGGGGTTATTATTGGCGACGAAAGCGTGATGGTGATTGAGGCGCAAGCCACACCGCGCTTGGCCAATAAGGTGATAGAGGAGATCCGCAAGGTGACCGATAAGCCGATCAGCCACCTTGTGCTAACGCATTATCATGCGGTGCGGGTTCTGGGGGCCAGTGCTTTTGGCGCGCCGCAAATCATAATGTCTGAGGCCGCGCGGGGCATGGTTGAGGAGCGTGGGCAGGAAGACTGGGACAGCGAGTTTCAACGCTTCCCGCGCTTGTTTGAAGGGCATGAGAGCATTCCTGGGCTAACGTATCCGACGACCACTTTTAGTGAGGCGATGACGGTTTACCTAGGCAAACGCCGCGTAGATATTATGCACCTTGGCCGTGCGCATACAGCGGGTGATGCGGTCGTGTGGGTGCCTGATGCCGAGGTGATGTTTACCGGTGATATCGTGGAATACCACTCCGCCTGCTATTGCGGCGACGGCCATTTTGCCGAGTGGGGCCACACGCTGGATAACATCGCGGCGTTTGATCCTGTGAGCATTGCCCCCGGGCGCGGCGATGCCTTGATTGGCCGCGGCATGGTGGAAGCGGCTATAGACAGCACGCGGGATTTTGTGGAAAGCACCTATCGGCCAGCGGCCAAAGTGGCGGCGCGTGGCGGCAGCCTGAAGGAAGCATGGGACGCGGTGCGGGCTGAATGCGACGACAAGTTTGGCGATTTCGCAATTTACGAGCACTGTCTGCCGTTTAACGTGGCGCGGGCTTATGACGAAGCGCGCGGCATTGTGCATCCGCGCATTTGGACAGCGCAGCGCGATATAGACATGTGGGAGGCCCTGCAAGGATGAAGCCAGAAGCGGAAATTGGAGATGGATTGCTGGCGTTTAATCGAGAGATTGATGCCAAGGAGGTCGCACGGATTGTCGGAACCCTTGCACGTTGGGTAGATCCTGAAACCTTTCACCTATTACCTGTCTGGCACCCTGAGCTGGCTCGAAAGCAATCGCTTTATAAGGCGGGCTGGGCAAGCCCGCAAACAAATCAGGGCAAGCCCAAGTTCGAAGGTAATACTAAGGCCAACGCGGCCTTATCTAGGGCGCTTGGAGTCGCCAAAAAATCACGACCAGATTGGACCTGCTGTCACATATGGGGGAACGATGACACAAGCTTTAGTAAGGGGATTTCCGAAGTTAACGATCCCAGATACTATTCTTGTATCGCAAATATGGTCCTTTTACCCACCCCATTAAAGGCGTTCACCGATGCGGTGCCCCAAATGAAGGCCGCACTGCGCTTGGCTGCGTTTCATCTTTATGGCTTGTTGCCAGAAGGCAAGGCTCTACCAACTGTTGAAGACGCGGGCGATTGGCTTCCAGAGGGTTGGGGCCATGGCGATGTAACCGGTATTCGTTGGCTCAACGCAAAAATTGAAAGATCAGCTCAAAAGCGTGGCAGCACGATATTGCGTGAAATAAGAGATTCCACTGGCAAATATCCTACGAATCAAGTTGAAAGAGTATTGCGCTATTGGTCTTCAAAAATTCCAAATTCCCTACTGGATGGTGCCTCATGACCAAAATATTCGACACGCCGCTTTACGCTTACCAGCGCTCCGATGATCAAGACGTCAGCCCGACGGCGCGGCATAAAGTGATTATTATCGGCGCTGGCCCCGTGGGGCTGGCGGCGGCGATTGATCTGGCACAGCTTGGGGTGCCGGTGCTGGTGTTGGATGATAATGACCGTGTTAGCTTTGGCTCGCGCGCGATTTGTTTTGCCAAGCGGCCGTTGGAAATTTTGGACCGTTTGGGCTGTGGCGCGCCGATGGTTGAGCAGGGTGTGGTTTGGGATACCGGACGGGTGTTTGTGCAGGAAGACGAGGCCTATAGCTTTAATCTGCTGCTAGAATTCGGCCATAAAAACCCTGCCTTTATTAACCTTCAGCAATATACCTTTGAGGAAAAGTTGGTTGAGCGGCTACGAGAGCTGGAGGCGATGGGCGCACCGATTGAGCTTCGGGGCAAAAACAAGGTGACGGCGCTGGCGGATAATGGCGACCATGTGCGGCTGGAAGTGGACACGCCCGAGGGGAGTTATTTGCTGGAGGCCGACTGGCTTATTGCGTGCGATGGGGCCAACTCTCCCACCCGCCAAATGCTTGGGCATGATTTTAAGGGCCGCGTATTTGAAGATAATTTCCTGATTGCCGATGTGGTTATGCAAGCGGATTTCCCGACTGAACGCTGGTTTTGGTTTGATCCGCCGTTTAACCGAGGGCAGTCGGCGCTGCTGCATAAACAGCCGGATAACGTGTGGCGGATTGATTTTCAAATCGGGCAGGACATTGACCGCGAGGAAGAGCTGAAGCCCGCGAACATAAAGCGGCGCCTGCACGCGATGCTGGGGGCGGATGCCGAATTTGAGCTGGAATGGACCTCGATTTATACATTCCAGTGCCGCCGGATGGAAAAGTTTCGCTATGGGCGCACGCTGTTTGCCGGTGATGCCGCCCACCAAGTTAGCCCCTTTGGGGCGCGCGGGGCCAATAGCGGCTTGCAAGATTCCGATAATTTAGCATGGAAGCTGAAACTGGTAATTGAGGGTAAGGCCAGCGAGGCGCTGTTGGATAGTTACTCAGATGAGCGGGTTTACGGCGCGGCAGAAAATATTCTGAATTCCACCCGATCAACCGATTTTATTACGCCTAAAAGTAAGGCAAGCCGGACCTTCCGCGATGCGGTGCTGGCGCTGGCTCGCCGCCATGAGTTTGCTCGCCCGCTGGTGAATTCTGGCCGGCTTTCGGTGCCCTGCACCTATGATGGCTCGGCGCTCAACGGGCCGGATGTGGCGCAACTTCCCGCCGATACCCGCCCCGGCGCACCGATGAAAGACGCGGATACGGGCGCGGGCTGGCTGCTGGATAAGCTGGGGAACCGCTTCCAATTGCTCGGGATAAACATTGAGGTGCCAGAGGCGCTGGAGCTGGATGGAATCACGGTTGAGGGGCTTACCTTGGCTGCGACCGACGACTTGAAATCCCGATATTTGGGAGACGCCGGTGCGGCGGTTTACTTGCTGCGGCCAGACCAACATGTGGCGGCCCGCTGGCTCGGCTACGGCGAAGCGGCCGTGCGGGATGCCTTGAGCCAAGCCATAGGAAAGGGGTAAAATATGCTGAACCTCAAGCCAAATTTAGATGATACTGACGGTTTTTATGCCGCCCTTCTGGGCGCACATGAGGGCCTGAGTGATGCTGAATCAGAGGCGCTGAACGCGCGGCTGATTTTGATTTTCGCCAACCATATTGGCAATGAAGGCGTGCTGAAGGCCGCCCTTGAAGCCGCCAAATCCTGAAAGGACAGAAAATGAAAATTGACCAGATACACCACGTAGCCTACCGCTGCAAAGACGCCAAAGAGACCGTTGAGTGGTATGGCAAAATGCTCAACATGGATTTTGTGCTGGCCATTGCGGAAGACCGCGTGCCATCTACCCACGCGCCAGACCCTTATATGCACGTGTTTCTTGATGCCGGCATGGGCAATGTGCTGGCGTTTTTTGAGCTGCCAACCCAGCCCGAAATGGGGCGGGACCCGAACACACCTGTTTGGGTGCAGCACCTTGCCTTTAAGGTGGCAGACCGTGCCAAGCTGCTGGAATTTAAGGACCACTTGGAGGCCAACGGCATAGATGTTCTTGGGGTGACCGATCATTCTATTTTCCACTCGATCTACTTCTTTGACCCGAGCGGCCACCGCATTGAGCTAGCCTGCCCAGACCCGGAAGAGGACGCCATGCTGGAAAAACTGGATGCTGTGAAGTGGGACATGCTTGAGGAATGGTCAAAAACCAAAAAAGCGCCAAAGCATGCTGATTGGATGCATAAAAAAGAGCTAGACGCTTAGCCCATAAACCAGATCCAGCCTGCGACGGTAAAAACCGATGCGCTGGTGGCCAGCAGAATGGCGCTGGCCGCCACGCCTTTGCCGCGATTATACATTGAGGCAAACAGAAAGGCATTGGCCCCGGGGGCCATGGCCGCAGTAAGAACAGCACTGCGCATAACCTGTGGCTCAAGGAAAAACACTTTGGTTGCCAATAGGTAAACCAAGAGCGGATGCACCAAAAGCGAGAGCGTGCTAACCATAAACGCTTGCGGCATTGAGGCCCCGAAGGCATAGCGCGTAAGCACGCCGCCAACCCCAAATAGCGCTACGGGGAGCGTTGTGCTGGCGAGCATTTCTACCGCCGATAGCGCAGGGGCTGGCAGTGCTAAGCCACTGAAATTCAAGGCAAAGCCAAGCCCTATGCCGATCATCAGCGGGTTGCGAAACATCATGGTCACGATTGTGCGGGCGGTTTTGTGAAAGGCCTGCTTGTCGGCGCGAGAAAGCTCCATCGCTGTGATGCCGAGCAGGTAACAAAAGGGCGCGTGGATAGACACAAGGGCTACGTTGGTCACGAGGGAATCTACGCCGTATGCGCGCTCGGAAATTGGAAAGCCAAGGATCAGGGAATTGGAGAACAGCGCCCCAAAGGCTACGGCCACGGCCTCTCCGGGGCGGCGCTTGAAAAACATGCGGGCAAGCAGGAGGGCCAGAAAAAAGCTGATGGTGGCAGAGATGTAAAACGAGGCCAGCAATGGCCATTTAAAGGCGGTCGAGATGTTGAGTTGGCTGACGCTGAGGAAGAGCAGGCTCGGGGCGGCGAATTTCATCGCAAAGCTCATCATCCCGTCAATGGCGCTTTCAGAAAGCCAGCCGAGCTTGGCGGCCGTGGCCCCTGCGGCGATGAGCAGAAACACTGGCGCGATGATGTCAAATATTTGCGCAATCATGCGGGCAGGCTCAGCACCATACCGTCATAGGCCGGGGTTACGTTATCCGGGGTTTCGGCCTTTATGGTCTCGTAATCCAAATCAATATGCATGTTGGTGAGCACGGCTTGCTTGGGCGCGGCACGCTCGATCCACTCAAGCGATTGTGCTAAGTGGGCGTGGGTTGGGTGTGGCTCACGGCGCAGCGCGTCAAGCACCCAAATGTCGAGTCCCTGCACGGCCGCCCAGCTTTCGTCATACATATCAGATACATCGGGCAGGTAAGCCAACCCGCCAATGCGAAAGCCGAGGGCATCTATGCGGCCATGCTTGGTTTTGAATGGCTCCAGCACGATATCGCCGCCAGCACCGGAAATGCTGACGGGGCCATCAATGTTGATCAGGTCCAGAATGGGGGGGTAGGCGCTGCCTGCGGGCTGCACAAACACATAGCCAAAGCGCGCGATTAGGGCGTTGGCGGTGGCGCCATCGGCATAAACCTTGAGGCGCTCTTTGAGGTTATAAACCACCACGCGGAGGTCATCTACGCCGTGTACATGGTCGGCATGAGAATGGGTGTAAACCACGCCGTCGAGCTTGGAAACATTGGCCGAAAGCAGCTGCTCGCGCAGGTCTGGGCCGGTATCTATCAGGGCGCGGGTGGTGCCATGTGGGCCAACCCGCTCTACCAGCATCGCACAGCGGCGGCGGCGATTTTTGGGGTTTTTCGGGTCACATGCGCCCCAGTCATTGCCAATGCGCGGCACGCCTGCCGAGGAGCCGCAGCCAAGGATGGTGTAGCGATAGGTGTCGCTCATGCGGGCTTCCACGCGGCAGCTTTAGTGAACAGGCGGTCGAAGTTCTCGGTGGTTTGGGCGGCGAAATCGTCGAGCGTCATGCCAAACACATCTGCGCCCACTTGGGCGGTGAGGGCCGTATAGGCCGGCTCGTTTCGCCTGCCACGATGGGGCGGCGGCGCGAGGTAGGGCGCGTCGGTTTCCACCAAAATGCGCTCCACAGGGGCGGTTGCGAAAATATCGCGCACCTCTTGTGCTTTTTTGAAGGTCGCCACACCAGACATGGACAGGTAGCCGCCGAGCCCAAGCGCCGTTTTGGCCAGCGCGGGGCCAGATGAAAAGCAGTGCATAACCAGTGGGAAGGTCCCGTTGGCCATTTCGGCTTGCAGGATGTCGGCCATGTCGTCGTCGGCGGCGCGGGAATGGATGATCAGCGGTAGCTGGGTTTGCCGCGCGGCCTCAATGTGAATGGCGAGGGACTGCTTTTGCAGGTCGGCGCTTTCAGCGGTGTAGTGGTAATCTAGCCCGGTTTCGCCGATGCCAACCATTTTGGGGTGCTGCGTAACGGCCAACAATTCATCCACCGAAACCATTGGCTCGCTCGCAGCACTCATCGGGTGGGTGCCCGCAGCGAAAAACACGGGGGCATAGCGCTCGGCAATACCGCGCACTTTATCTAGTGCATTGAGCTTGGTGCAGATCGTCACCATGCGCTCGACGCCCGCCGCCTGTGCGCGGGCGATCACCTCATCAAGTTCACCGTCAAAATCGGGGAAATCAAGGTGGCAGTGGCTGTCTACAATACGGGGCATATCGGGCCTTTAGCTTATACGCCTTGCGGCTTTGTCTATCTGGATAAACATATCAAGGATCACTTGCCCGGGGTCAAGGTTGACAGCGCGGGCATGGGTGGTTTTGGCAGAGATTTCTTGCTGGAGATTGGCCCAGATGCGGGCTTGATGGGCATTGGCCGAGAGTTTTGCTGCCAATGCCAGCTCGCCATTGGCGGCTTCAACCATGGGCATGCCTGCGCCGTGGCGGGCGAGGCGCACCAAGGCCAGCGTGATAAGCTCGATCATCAGCGCATAGATGCTTTCATGGCCACGGGCGGCGCATTTATCGGCCAGCGCCAGCGCGAGGCCACGGTCTAGGCCTGGCGCGGTGCCGATCAGGCCGATGATTTGGCCATAAAGCTTGAGGCCATCATCAGCCAGAAGGCGAATGGCTTGGCCGGGGGCTCCGCCGGACAGCGCCGCTAGCGCGGGTGACATACTGCCCGAGTGGCCGACCTGTGCCAGCACTTTGCCCATATCGGCTTCACTCAGCGTATCACAACGCAGGCTGCGACAGCGCGAACGGACGGTGGGCAGGAGCTTGGAGGGTTGGTGGGCGACCAGCAGGATGACCACCTTTTCTGGTGGCTCCTCAAGGATTTTGAGGAGGCCATTGGCGGCGGCCGAATTTAGCTCGTCGGCGGCATCAATGATGGCCACCCGCCAGCCGCCATCGGCTGCGGAGAGGTTGAAAAACCCTTTGAGCTTACGGACTTCGTCAATGGTGATGGCGGTTTTCAGGCGCTTGGTTTTGAGGTCATAAGGGCGGCGGCAGAGCAGCAGGCGCGGCTCTGCGAGCGCCGCCATATGGGCAATAACCGGCGCGCTTGGGTCTACGGCTAGATCGCCGGGCGGGCCAAGCGGGCTGTCGCCTTTTTGGGTAAGAAGAAACCTTGCGATTTGCCAAGCCAGCGTGGCTTTGCCCACGCCTTTCGGGCCGGAAATTAGCCATGCGTGGTGCATGCGCCCACCGTTAAAAGCCTCAAGGAAGGCCGCTTCGGCGTGGCTTTGGCCAAACACCTGCCCCGCATGGCGCGGGTGCGGCGCACCGGCGACGGCGTCTGGTTCTGGAAGGGCGTCGTCGCTCATGGCAGGCGGCCTTGCAATGCCTGCATCACCCGCGATGCAACCTCGTCCTCGTCGCCCTTGCCATCAATGCCAATGCAGCGTTTTGGAAAATCGGTGAGCAGGGCGCGGTAGCCGTGGCGCAGCTTTTGCTGGAAGCCCGCCCCAAGTTCCTCAAAACGGTCCTCGCCCGAGTTCCGCGCCAAGCCACGCTTGAGGCCGGTTTCGGCGTCGATGTCTATTACCAGAGTCAGGTCTGGCTCTTTGCCGATCATCAGTTTGTGCATGGTATCCACCACCGCTCGTAGCTCGCCACGCGCCGCCCCTTGGTAAACACGGGTGGAATCGCTAAAGCGGTCTGAGATCACTATGGCGCCGCGCGCCAAAGCGGGCAGGATTGTGCGCTCCAGATGATCTCGCCGCGCGGCAAAAAACAGCAGAATCTCAGTTTCAGCGGACCACCGCCCCGGATCGCCCTCCACCAGTAACCGTCGGATTTCCTCAGCCCCTTTGGAGCCGCCCGGCTCACGGGTGAGCACTACGTCACGACCCTTGGTTTTTAGCGCCTCAAAAAGCCGCCGTGCTTGGGTGGATTTACCAGAGCCATCGGCGCCTTCAAATGTTAGGAAAAAGCCTTCACTCACAGAAGTTCGCCAGCCATCACCCGCGTTTTTAAGATATTAAATGCGGCCTTAAAGCGGTCCATAAAACCGGCTTCGGCCACATCGGAGGTGGCCGCCAGCGGAAAGCGCCGCACGCCGCGATCTGGCACTTCTATCACCAACTCTCCCAGCATTTCACCCTTGCTGATCGGGGCTTCGATCGGCCCCTCAAAAATGACTTCGGCCTTGATGTTTGGCAAGGTGCGGTAGGATAGCAGCAGCGAAATATCTTCCATGGGGGCCATGCCCACATCGGCCACATCTCCAAGCCAAACCTCGGCACGGGCAATTTCCGTGTCGCCTTCAAAAAGGGTGTTCATGGAAAATTCGCGAAAAGCCCAGCTCATCAGGCGTTCGGCCTCACTTGAGCGCGCCGAGGCGCTTTCCATGCCGGTGATCATCACAATCACCCGCCGCCCGCCCCGAACGGCAGAGCCGATTAACCCATAACCAGCCTCATTTGTGTGGCCGGTCTTTAGCCCGTCAGCCCCGATATCCAATGCCAAAAGCGGGTTTCGATTAAAGCGATTATCCGGCGTGCGGCCATCAAAGCCAAATTCGCGGATGGAAAAATAGGGATAATATTGCGGGAAGACTTTGATTAGCCGCCGCGCCAGAAAAACAAGATCGCGGGCGCTCATAACCTGCCCTTGGCCGGGCCAACCGGTCGCGTTTACAAAGGTCGAGTCCATCATGCCCAGCTCCCGCGCACGCACTGTCATTTGCCGCGAAAATTCGGCTTCGGTGCCGCCGAGCCCCTCGGCCAGCACCACCGCGGCATCATTGCCTGAAAGCACAATCACGCCTTTAATAAGGTCCTCTACGGTGACCCGATCCTGAGTGTTCAAGAACATTGACGAGCCGCGCACGGCCACGGCCGAAGCTGAAACCGAAAACTTTTCGTCCAGCGTTATGCGCCCTGCCTCCAGTGCCTCAAACACCATATTAAGGGTCATCAGCTTAGACATGGAAGCGGGCGGTAACGGCCCATCCGCATTTTTGGCGAGCAGTACTGTGCCGGTATCGTAATCAATCACCATGGCTGCCCGCGCTGCCGTTTCCAGTGCGTGCGCCGGAAACGGCAGTAGGCTCAGCGCTAGCAATATCCTCACCAAAAAGGTCATCATATCTCTCTTGTTTTACTTGAAGAAAAAGGCTTGGGTGAAGCCAAGGTCTTTGATAATCCGCAGCTGCGCGGTGCGCTCAGAGCGCTTTTCATAGGGGCCAGAAATTACGCGCCACAGGGTTGGGGTCTCCGGGTTGTCAGCCTGTGCTTGCGCTTGTACCCCCGCGGCAATGAGCTGATTAACCAATGCTGTTGCATTGGATTCCGTGGCAAATGTGCCGACCTGAATATAAGGTTTTCTGAGGCGAAAAAGGTTACCCGAGCTTTCCGAGGCGGCTGGCTCTTCCACGAGCGCTGCGGCAACGGTAGCATCCGCTGCCGGAACACCATCCAACGTTTGCTCGACAATCTCGGCAAAGCTGGCGGCAGAAGTGTCTGTTACGGCGGGGGCTACGGGGGCCGCAACCACCGGAATATTCAAAGCCCCGCGGCGTGCTGGAATGGTCATACTATCGTTGGTAGCAGCCAGCGATGCCGCAGGTACATCCACCACAATCTCTTCGCGGCGCAGCACCACAATGCTGATTTCTGTGGGAGAGCCGGCCACAATACCCAGCGCTACGGCTGCATCTGATGAAAGCTGGATTTTGGGCCCCGGGTTATCCCGCTCGCGCCGGAAAAGCGCACCGATCACAGTTTTTCCGTTGGCACCATTACGAATGAGCACCCGCTCGGGGTCAACATTGGCCGGATAAGCTACCCAAACTCCGCCCAAGGAAGGCCGCCCGTCCCAAAGCGCCTTTTCAGTCACACCAAAAACATCGGGCCGCTCAACATCGCGGTTTACCGAAGTGGCCCCCGAGCTGGCCGCTATTTCGGGCAAAGCTTCGTCTGTTGTGTTTCCCAGCTCTTCACATCCAGCAAGCAAAAGCAGAACGGTAAAAGCCGCCAAGCCCTTTTGTAGTGATGAAAAACTTCCCAATAACAAGTGCATAAAATCTCCTGCTCTACCCGGTTTTTGTCGAAAAACCCGGCCCCACCGAAATTCATAAGGCCGCACTGCTTGATGCCACTTCTGTGGTCGTTTCAGGCACTCTACCGGAGTTAACAAGCCAAGGGAAGAGTTCCCCTTGGCAAAAAAAGCAGGCGAAACGCGCCCACCAGCAAGATTTAGCCAGTTGTTTCCCGATTTTAAGAAATCCGGCCTTTCAGAATCATTTTTTAGCTTGTATTGGCAGCATGTCGGAGGAGTGGCAGAGCGGTTGAATGCACCGGTCTTGAAAACCGACGTAGGTGAAAGTCTACCGTGGGTTCGAATCCCACCTCCTCCGCCAGACCACCTTGATATTTCTATATTTATTTACGCTCGCGACTCTCTACCCATTGCCTACCCACTTCAGGCGATCATTCAACTTAGTACAGGTTAATTGCGATTCAGGCACTCCACTTTGACTTGTGGATGTTTATCTACGTCATAGTTACAGTGCTACGAACGACCGAAATTTTGAGATGAAGAATTGTCTATTATTATTGATATCAAGACGCGTGTGTTTGACGACGACGATAAGGCTTACCGCCTTTTTCCCAGCCAAGACTATAGACACTTTAGGGCTATGAAAGAACACTCTTTTGTTTTCCTTGATAACCCCGGTATTCCGCTGCCGGGGAGAGGTGGTTCTACTATTTCGACCAGTTAGCAGCCATTTTGAGATGGATCAGGGTTACATTCAGGCTGCTAGTCTCGTTGGTTCAGTTTTTCTTTCATAAGCTTCACCTGGCGTCAATATCACGTGTGTC
>NVUX02000058.1 GCA_002402045.2 Paracoccaceae bacterium
AAACGTAAACACGCCAGAAACGCGATGCTGTCGCCCCCTCTCAGTGAGAGCATGCAATCACCTGCAGGCAATGGGAGCGTTCCAAAGGCAGCAGAAAATGAAACAACAAGGCGTCTAGAAAACTAGGGAATATTCAGGGAGACCGGCCTTAAACCTGCCAATCAATGGTTTTGAGGCCGACAAAACTGGCAAAGCGGCCAAGCTCGGTATCGAGTTTGCTGCGCCGGGCATCGCTCCATTTTATGCCGGGTTCAGGCCAGAAGCCTGTGACCGTCATTACGCTGGTTTTGCGGTCGGCTTTCAGCTCTATTCGCCCAACAAAACGGGCGCCTTCTAGCAGCGGATACACGTAATACCCCCAGCGGCGCTTGGCTTTGGGGACAAACATTTCGTTGCGATACTCAAAGCCAAACAGCCGCTCTAGGCGGGTGCGGTCGCGAATGGCGGGGTCAAACGGATTGAGGATGCGCAGGCGGGTTGAGGGCTTGGGCGCTGGCTGGAGATTGGGCGCGGCATAAGCGCGGCTCAGGGTGCCGTCGGCAGCCTCAAGCTCTATTTCGGGGGCGCCTTCGGCCCACACGCGGGCCTCTTTTGTGCTCACGGCATCCCAAAATTTAGCAATTTCATTAGCGGTGGCAAAGCCAAGGTGGTTGAGTGCTTGGGTGCAAAGCCAGTTGATTTGCTCTTCATCGGGGCGATGATCGGCGTGAAGGTGGGCCGGAAAAACTCGCTCGGCGAGGTCGTAGAATTTGATGAATTTCTCACGGTGGGAAGTAGCCAGCTCCCCCGCATACCACATTTTATCCAGCGCTTTTTTATGCGGGGGCCTTGCCCACATTTCCCGTTTGCCCTCAATTTTAGTATCAAAAGCATGGGTGGAAAGCGGGCCCTCGGTTTCAATGCGGGCTTTGATATCCAGAATACTGCCCTGCCCAAGGCTGGAGGCAAACCATTCTGCCTTGGCCACATATTTGCCCATGCGGGTAAATTGCCGCCGCCACATTGGCAGGGTTTGCATGGGGATCAGGCTAGCGTCATGGGTGAAATGCTCGAAAAGCTGGCGCTGGCGGAGCAGCGGCCACAGGTGCTTTTCGCGGTAGTTTTGATTGCGCGACCACAGGATGTGGTGATGGGCGCGGGTGACGTTTCGGATGGTATCAATTTGCACAAAGCCAAGCGCATTTATCATGGCCATCACATCTAGCGGCCCCGTGGGGGCGGCGCTCAGGCCGTGGTTATGAAGCCACAGCCTGCGGGCATCGGTGCTGGAAAGCCTCATGGGCTAGCCATGATGGGCAGCCACGGTTTTGAGGGTTGAAAAGCCGTAAAGCGCCTCAAAGCCCTTTTCACGGCCGTGGCCCGATTTACCAACGCCGCCGAAGGGCAGCTCTACGCCGCCACCCGCGCCGTAATTGTTGATAAACACCTGCCCGACCTTCAGCTTTTTGGCCATGCGCATTTGGCGCGCGCCGTCACGGGTCCAAATAGACGCCACCAGGCCATAAACCGTGCCATTGGCGATTTTGAGGGCGTCGGCCTCATCATCGAAGGGGATGATGGCTTGCACGGGGCCAAATATTTCGGCTTGTGCAAGCGGGTCATCGGGGCTAATGCCACCGTAAAGCGTGGGGGCAAAATAGTGGCCGCCTTCAGGCAGGCCCTCGGCAAGCTGCGCTTGGGCGAGGATGTTTTCAGGCTTGGCGGCGGCCACGAAGCCTTCCACAATCTCTTTTTGGCGGGCTGAAATCAGCGGGCCAATATCAAGGTCGGCCTCGGCAGGGCCGACAACCAGTTCTTTATAGCGCGCAGCCATCATGGCGCAGACCTTGTCATAAACCCCGCGCTGCACAAGGATGCGCGAAGAGGCTGAGCAGGTTTGGCCTGCGTTTTGAATGCCCGCATTTACCAAGAAAGGCAAAGCGGCCTCAAGATCGGCATCGTCAAACACGATTTGCGGGGATTTTCCGCCGAGCTCCAACGTAACCGGAATAACATTGCGCGCGGCGGCGGCTTGGATAAGCTCGCCGGTGGCAACCGAGCCAGTGAAGCTGATATGGTGGATGCCGGTATGATTGCTGAGCGCAGCACCCGCCTCGGCCCCGAGGCCGGGCACGATGTTAAGCGCGCCCGCAGGCAGTCCCGCTTCGGTGGCGATAGCGCCAAATGCGAGGGCGGTGAGGCAAGCTTCTTCGGCGGGCTTCAGCACGGTGGCGTTGCCCATAGCGAGGGCGGCGCCGACGGAACGTCCGATGATCTGCATCGGGTAATTCCATGGGACAATATGGCCGGTAACCCCGTGCGGCTCGCGCAGGGTGTAGACAGTATAGCCATCCAAGTAAGGAATGGTTTCGCCGTGAATTTTATCACAGGCCCCGCCGTAAAATTCGAGATAGCGCGCGAGGGCGATCGCATCGGCGCGGGCTTGCTTGAGCGGCTTGCCCACGTCAGCCGCCTCTAGGGCCGCCAAGTGGTCCACTTTTTCGAGAACGGCGGCAGACATACGCTGCAACACACGCCCACGTTCGACCGCCGTCATGGCACCCCACTCGCCGTTAAGCGCGGCTTCGGCGGCTTTCACGGCGGCATCCACATCGGCTTTTTGACCACGGGCAATGCGCGAAAGCTCTTCGCCGGTGGAAGGGTTTTCCAAGCGCAACGTCTCGCCACCAAGGGGCGAAACCCATTTTCCGCCGATCAGGCATTTGCTGGCGTCAAACCATGTATCACTCATTGCATTAAGTCCTCTAGGCTGGGCGCGGCTGCGAGCAGCGCGCGGGTATATTCGTGTTGCGGGGTCTGGAAAATGGCCTCGGTTGGGCCCTCCTCCACAATTACACCGGATTTCATCACCATAACACGGTCGGTTATGGCACGCACAACCGAAAGGTCGTGGCTGATGAAAAGGTAGGAAAGGCCGAGCTTGTCTGACAGCGCAGCCAGCAGGTCCAGAATTTGGGCGCGAATGGAAACATCGAGCGCTGAAACGGCCTCATCAAGGATGATAAGCTCGGGTTTGATAATGAGGGCCCGCGCGATGGCGATGCGCTGGCGCTGGCCACCGGAAAACTCGTGGATGTATTTATCGGCATCGGCGGCCTGCATTCCCACGGCTTCCAGCGCCTCGGAAATCGCGGCTTTACGCGCGGCCCCAGTGGGGGCATCATCCAGCAGGTGAAACGGCTCAGACACCAGCCGCGCTACTTTGTGGCGCGGGTTAAAGCTGCCGTAGGGGTCTTGAAAAACCACCTGCATATTGCGGCGCAGGGTGCGCGGCACGGTATGGCCGGCCTTAACTTCCACCCCGTTAATGCTGATACTGCCGCCCTGAATGGCCTCAAGGCCAAGAATGGCGCGGGTGAGCGTAGACTTACCGCAGCCACTTTCCCCCACAAGGCCCAGGCTTTCACCCTTTTTAAGGCAAAAGCTTACGTCGTTGACTGCGCGAAACTTGGGCGCGGGGCCAAAGAGCGATTTACGCGGCAGGGCGTAATCTCGGATGAGGTTTTTGACTTCCAGAATCGGCGCGTCCAGCGGCTTTGCTTTGCGGTCTGGCTTGTGGCTAGAGGCCTCAAACAGGGCCTTGGTATAGGGGTGCTGCATATGCTTGAAAATATGCTGGGTGGCGCCCTGCTCCACCACTTTGCCCTTGCGCATAATGACGATGTGGTCGGCCACATCGGCCACCACGCCAAGGTCGTGGCTGATCAAAAGCAGGCCCATGCCGTCTTCCTGCACGAGGCGCTTGAGCAGGTCCATGATTTGGGATTGGGTGGTTACATCTAGCGCCGTTGTCGGCTCATCAGCGATGAGCAGCTTGGGGCGGAGCGCAATGGCCATGGCAATAACAACGCGCTGGCGCTGGCCGCCGGAAAGCTCGTGCGGGTAGCGGGACAGCGGGAATTGCGCCTCGGGCAGGCCAACGCGGTTGAGGGTGTCGCGGGCGATTTTGAGCGCCTCGGGCTTGCTGGCGGCCCCGTGAATAAGCACCGTTTCAGCGACTTGCGCGCCGATAGTTTGCACGGGGTTAAGGGCGGTCATCGGCTCTTGGAAGACCATGCCGATATCTTTGCCACGTATGTTGCAAAGGCTCGGCTCGTCAAGCGCCAGCATGTTTTGGCAGTTAAATTGCACCTGCCCCTCGGCGACCGAGCCGCGCGGGAGGAGTTGGTTAACGCAATAGGCGGTCATGGATTTACCGGAGCCGGATTCTCCGATAACGGCAGTGATCTGGCCCGCGTCTACGCTGAGCGACACATCGTGCAGGATTTCGGCTGCCCCAATGCTGAGCTTTAGCCCGTTAATTTCCAGCAAGCTCATTGGCGGTCCCGCCGAAGTTTGGGGTCAAAGAGGTCTCGCAGGGCGTCGCCCATGAGGTTAAGGCCGAGCACTGTGAGAACAATGGCGAGGCCGGGGAAAAGCGCGAGGTGGGGGGCAAAGCTGACCATGGTTTGGCTGTCGGCGAGCATCCGGCCCCAGCTGGGGATGGGGGGCTGTGCGCCAAGGCCAATGTAGGACAGCGCGGCTTCGGCGAGAATGCCGAGGGAGAACTGGATGGTGCCTTGCACGATGAGCAGGTTGGTGATGTTGGGCAGGATGTGCTCAAACGATATGCGCACGCGGGATTTTCCAGAGACGCGCGCCGCGAGGACGAAGTCGCGCGTCCAGAGAGAGAGAGCGCCAGCACGGGTGAGGCGGGCAAAAACGGGGATGTTGAAAATGCCGATGGCAATGATGGCGTTAATGGCGGAGGGGCCGAAAACGGCGGTTATAAGGATGGCGATGAGGAGGGCTGGGAAGGCGAAGACGAGATCGTTTCCGCGCATGATGAACTCGTCTAGCAGCGAGCCTTTGCGGGCGGCGGCGGCGAGGCCAAGGGGCACGCCGAGCAGAACGCCGATACCAACGGCGACAACGGCCACCGCGATAGAGGTGCGCGCGCCGACCATGATCATCGAGAAAATATCGCGGCCGAGGTGGTCGGTTCCGAACCAGTTTGTGCCGTCTGGCGTGTGGAGTTTATTGACGATGTCTACGCCATCGGTGCCAAACGGGGTCCAGAAAAACGACACCAGCGCGGCGGCGGTGAAGGTGAAGGCCATGATGAAGCCGATGGAAAACCCCGGCATTTTGAAGGCACGTTTCATGCGCGCCTCCTGAGGCGGGGGTCGACCAAGGCGTAGGTGATATCAACAAGGAAGGTAACGAGGATAACGGCGAAAACGAGGAGCATGACAACGCTTTCCACGACGATAAGGTCTCGCTGGGTAATGGCGGTAAAAATCATGCTGCCAAGGCCGGGGAGGAAGAAGATTTTCTCAATGATAATGGCACCTGCGAGAAGGAAGGAAAATTGGAGGCCGATAATAGTAAGCACCGGGATCATGGCGTTTCGGAGCGCATGGTGGACCATGGCCCCGCGCGCGGTGCGGCCCTTGGCACGGGCGGTGCGCATGAAATCCTCAGACAGGGTATCGAGCAGAGAGGAGCGCATGACGCGGGCGAGGATGGAGGCTTGGGGGAGCGCCAATACAAACGCTGGAAGGGTGAGCGCTTTCATGGCAGCCAGCGGATCGTCCCAGCCGGGGAAACCTCCGGCAGAGAATAGCTGGTATTTGATCGCGAGAATGCTGACCATAATCATGGCAAACCAGAAGTTCGGAATGGCAACACCAAGCTGTGTGCCGCCCATAACCAGCCAATCGGCCCATGAGCCACGCTTGGCGGCGGCGAGAATGCCGATGGGGAAAGCGATGAGCGTGGACAGCAAAAGCGCATACATCGCCAGCGGTAGCGACACCCACACCCTGCCCTGCACCATTTCAGCCACCGGCACGCGGTAGGTGTAGGAAATGCCAAAATCACCCTGCACCAGCCCAGAAATCCAGAGCCAGTAACGCGCCATCACCCCTTGGTCGAGGCCCATTTGGGTGCGCAACGCGTCTACCGCGTCTTGCGTGGCGTTTATGCCAAGCATCAGGCGGGCGGGGTCTCCGGGGATGATTTCTACCACGAAGAAGATCGCCACAGAAGCCGCGATGAGGCTGAGGGCCAGCGAAAGCAGGCGTTTTAGGGTGAAGATCAGCATGGGGGGGTAGCCATTGAGATGGGCCTCCGGTAGGCGATACGCCAGATGGTGAGGGCGACGACAGCTCCAACAAGTGAGAATAATGTCGAGTTCACGATGGCGCTCCACAGTGCCTCACTTGAACCGTGCAGAAAGTCAGAGTGCATTCGAAAAGCCATAATAAAGGGAATAACAAATCCGATACTTATTGAGGTCAGCCAAGAGTGATAACCAGTAAAATGCGCCACAAGCCAAAACGGCCCACCAACGATGATTACTCCAAAAGCCGAGGGGAGCAATATTTTAGCGAAAAACTGGCTTCCAGCACTCAACGCATGAGTGAAGAAGTGTTCTTCACCATATGCCGTAAACTGGTTAAATAATTCATATGCCGTGAGGATTGCTGCTGCCATTATCACACCGCCGACTAACGCAAGCAATACTCTTCCCCAAGTTGTTTGTAGCGTGTAACCCCTTAACATCAACTTTTCCTATACATCCTGCAAAAGCCCCGCGCCCAATCAGGCGCGGGGCCACTAGTTTAGTCTACCCAGTAGGCCTCGGCGAGGTTGCTACCTTGGGTGGGGGCATTTTCCCACAGCCCGCGGATATTGGCGTTGGCCACACCGGTTTTGGCGAGCTGGAACAGGTAGCCGTTCACATAATCATCAGAGATCATCTGTTGGGCAGCTTGCAGGATTTCGGTGCGCTTCGCCGGGTCTGTCGCGCCGTTTAGGTCATCCATCAGGGCTTGGAAGGCTGCACTGTCATACTGGAAATAGTACTCGGGGTTGGCATAAACCCCGATATCCATTGGCTCGGTGTGGCTCACGATGGTGAGGCCAAAATCTTTGCCTTTGAATACTTCTTCCAGCCACTGGCCCCACTCAAGGTTCGTAACTTCAGTTTCGATACCAACTTCACGCAATTGCGCTGCAATGATCTCTCCGCCACGCCGCGCATAGGAGGGGGGCGGCAGCTTCATTGTGGTGGTAAACCCATCTGGGAAACCAGCTTCGGCAAGCAAGGTGCGCGCCAACTCTGGGTCGTAGTTGCTTTGCGCCGTCAGGTCCATATAGGCCGGATTATGCGGGGCAAAGTGGGTGCCGATGGGGGTGCCGTAGCCAAACATCGCGCCGTCGATGATCGCATTGCGGTCAATCGCGTGGGCCAGCGCCTCACGCACCAGTGGGTTATCAAACGGTGGCATTTTGTTGTTGGTCGAGAGAATGGTCTCGCCCTCAGTCGAGCCAACGATCACGGTGAAACGTGGGTCAGCCTCAAACTGCGGCAGGTTTTCTGGCGCAGGGAAGGTTGGGAAGGCGTCTACATCGCCAGCCATAACGGCGTTGAAAGCCGCGGTCGGGTCTGAGATGTATTTGATGGTGACGGATTCCAGCTTGGCAGCTTCGCCCCAATAGGCCTCATTGCGAGACATGGTAATGCTATCGCCCTGCACCCAGTTGGTGAAGGTGAACGCGCCGGTGCCGTTGGGGGCGGTTTTGAGCGCCTCTACGTCGTCGCCTTCATTAAGCACTACGGCATCGCCCCATGCCATATTAAACAGGAAGTTGCCTGTGGGCGTGGAGAGCGTAACCACAACGGTGGTATCGTCGGTTGCTGTAACGTCTGCGATATTTTCAAACAGGGTTTTTTGGGCGTTTACGCTATCTTCAGCGCGGGCACGGTTAAGAGACCACACCACGTCAGAGGCGGTCATGTCTGAGCCGTCATGGAATTTTACGCCGCTTTGCAGATGGAAAGTATAGGTAAGGCCGTCCTCGGAAATATCCCAGCTTTTAGCCAGTGCCGGAATAACCGAACCATCAGCGGCAAACTCGGTAAGCCCCTCATAGATGTTGATATAAACCACGGTATCAATCGCGCCGGCAGCACCGGCTGTCGGGTCTAGGTGCGGCGGCTCAAGCTGATCACCGAGGGTGAGGCTGGTGCTGGCGGCGATGGCCCCTGATGCGAGTAAAGCCAGCACGCTGGCCCCTGTTAAAATGCGTTTCATGTCATCCTCCTTGGTTGGCTGCGGGTGTTCCCGTCAACAATTCAGCGAGGGCTAGGCCCATCACTTTGGCCGAGTCGAGCATATCACCCACCTCGATATATTCATCCGGTTGGTGTGCGAGATCCAGAATCCCCGGCCCATAGGCAATACAGTTCTTCATCCGCCCGATACGGTCAATGTGTTTTTGGTCATACGTACCGGGGGAAACCACATATTCGGCCTTTTTGTGCATAACCGCTTCAATGGCCGCCGCTACGGTTGTAACCACGGGCGCGGACTTATCTGTCATTGACGGATTGACGGTATGGATCGGGGTCAGATCATAGCGAAAACCCTCTCGCTCGGATTTAACACGCTCCAGCACGTCGCGCAGCTCTGCCTCCACGTCCGCAGCGTTTTCTTCCATGAGAAAGCGACGGTCCACGATCATTTTGCAATGATCCGGCACCACAGGGCTTGGGAGGCCGGTAAAGCCCGGCTCCGGCTCAACCTGCCCGCCGTGAATAGAATTAATGTTCATCGTGCTTTGCTTGGCGCCTTCAGGGATCACCGGCATATCGGTGCGCTTGGCAGCAAGGGCGGGGAAAAGGCTGGCCTCCATTTCGGCCATAACCGCCCCCATGTGGCGCACAGCGCAATCACCAAGGAAGGGCATCGAGCCGTGGGCAATGTGGCCGTGGGTTTCGATCTCGGCCCAAAACACGCCGCGATGGCCGAGGCACACGCGGTCTTTATGCAGGGGCTCGGGGATGATGACGTGCTGCACGCGCTCGGGGCTAAAGTAGCCCTTTTCGCTCAAGTACGCCACGCCGCCAAAACCGCCGGTTTCTTCATCTGCCGTGCCAGAAATCTCGATGGCGCCACTAAAATCGGGCCAAGTTTCGAGAAAAGCCTCGACTGCGATAATCGACGTTGCCAGCCCGCCCTTCATATCACAGGAACCGCGACCATAGATTTTGCCATCTATGAGCTCTCCGCCAAAGGGGTCACGGGTCCAGCCCTGCCCTACGGTCACCACATCAATGTGGCTGTTGAAGTGAACACATTCGCCAGGGCGCGCGCCCTCACGGCGGGCCACAATATTCCAACGTGGATATTTTTCGCTGTCACCGGGGGTGTCATACGCCCGAATAAGCTCGGTCTGAAAGCCCCGCCCTTTGAGGCGCTTATCGAGGTATTCACAAATGTCGCGATAAAACTCGCCCGGCGGATTAAGTGTTGGAATTTGGATCAACTCCTGCGTCAGCGCAATCAGCTCGCCCTGCTTGCTGTCCACCCGTTGCATAAACTCGCGTCGTTTTTCGTCCACAATCCACCCCTTGCAATTCAGCCTAATGCTCCATTAATCTGGTCCAGCTCTCAATACGGTAGGATTACGGATGCCCCAATCACTTGACCAAATCGCCTTTGACCTCGCGCCCATCGGCATTGTGCTCACGGAAGACCGCGTCATCAAGTCTTGCAACCAGACCTTCGCCCACATGTTTGGCTATGCGCGCGAGGAATTGCTCGATCAATCCTTTCGCATGCTTTACCCGAGCGCCACCGAGTTTGACGCCATCCGCGATGTGGGCCTGAAAGCGCTGAACGCGACCGGTGAATATTCAGACGAACGCATCATGCACCGCCGTGACGGCACCCCCTTTTGGGCGCGGGTTCGCGTGGCCACACCCACCCCCGAAAGCCCGCTTTCCCGTGCCATTCTCAGCTTTGCCGATATTTCGGGGCAGCGCCCAGAGGTTGAGCTGACCCCGCGCGAAAAACAGGTGGTCATGCGCCTCGCCCAAGGCCGCACCAGCAAAGAAATTGCGCGCGATTTGGGGCTGTCGCCACGTACGATTGACGACTACCGCGCACGTCTTTTGCGCAAGTTTGATGTGCGGAATATCGCCGAGCTTTTAAGCCGGATTATGGGTGTGGGCGGATAACCGCGCGCAGCTTGAGCACCTGTCAATAAACTTGACAACCACATGAAGTCACTCCAACTTTGCATGCATATTAAGCAATGTATTTACGTATTTTTTATTAAAAAATTGGAATGATTTATGGCGAACCCTTCAGGTGCGAAGCTCGAAAAAATTCAAGAAATGCTAAATGAGAAAGTTAAACCCAAGCCCCCCCTTACGGTCGACGGGAAATGGGGCAAAAACACCAGCGCGGCGCTAAAATTACTGCAAGCCAAGGCAAAAATTCCGACATCTGGCGAGGTGGACGCGGCCACAGGCTTGGTGATTACCCGTGTTTTAAAAACCGGAAAGATAGAAAAAGAGCAGCCGGTATTGTTTATCACCCATGGCGGAAAAACCATAGGTTACACGCAAAAGCAGTATGATAAGCTTAAAAAAGACATCATCGCCAAGCTCAAAAGCGGGCCAATGCTGAGCATGCGGCAAGCGGCAAATGCCGCCAAGGCCGAGTGGGATGTTTTTGACAAACTCAACAATGACCAATGGATTGTGACATGGTGTATTGAAGCCACGCGCGGGGCAAATCTTCCGCCTGATTCCATGATCAAAAATGCATTATCGACCGTCAAGTATATGGAATCCTACCTTGCTTCCGGCAATATTGCCAAGTTTCATTCCGAGCAAAAAGCGGCAGAAAAAATCTGTAATATTGCCATTGATAAAATGCGGGCTTACCGCAACACAATGATTGAAGGCGGGGGCAATTGGGTCACCGCTCTGGAATGGACCAAAACCGGAGCCTTTACCTTTTTGGGCGTATTTGCCGCCCCCGTCGCCGCAGGGGCGCTTGGCACCGGGGCGCTGGCTTCGGCCGTTATCGGCGGGGCCGCTGTATCGGCTACGCAATCGGCAGCCAGCGAAATTGGTAAAGGCTCGGCAGGCACTAAAAACTGGACAGCGGGCGGGGCGCTGGCCAATGTGCTTATTGATACCGGCGTTGGGGCCATTATTGGCGTTTTCAACAAAGGTGGCAGCGGCGGAAAACACATATTTGAGGCCACACTGGCCAAAATCGGCCCCAAGCTGGCCGCCGAACAAGGGTTTAAAACCCTGAGCAAGGAGACCGCCAAACGCTTTGCCGCCTATTTGATAACCGAAGGGGCGAAAAGCACCACCGAGGGTGCCATTAAGGACGCGGCTTCTGCGGCCAAGGGCGACAAAAAGATGACGATGGAAAAGTTCGCCAGCAATGTGGCCACGAACTTTCTGAAAGGGATGGCGCTAGGACCACTTGGGAATGTTGTTGGCAAATATGGCAAAGGGCTCATCCCGAAAAAGTTCCAAACCAAGATCTGGGATCTGGCGCTTAAAGCGGTCAGCAAATCTTCGGGCGGGAGCGTGCATATTGGCGAGATTGACAAGAAAGCCATTGAGATGGCTGAAAAGCTCGTGGGCGATATGATTAAAATGGCGGTAGATAAAGCAGTGAGCGATGCGCTGAAAGGCGCAAAAGGCCCGATGGACGCGAAAAAGCTGGAAAAGAAACTGGAGGAGCAGCTGTTCTCACCCAAGCAAATGAAGATCTATGTCACGATTGCCACAAAGGAAGCCAAGAAGGCTATGAAGAAAAAGAAATAGCGCTTTGTGCCGTCCTGATTCTCGGTTAACGTCCGTTCAGTTAACTGATTTCTGGGAGGAAACGATGAAAATGAACCTGCTAAAAGGCACTACTGTCGCTATTTTGAGCCTTGCCATTGTAGGCGAGGCCGCCGCCACTGAATGGAACGTATCCCTTTGGGGTAAGCGCCGCGCGTTTACTGAGCACGTAGAGCGGCTGGCCGAGCTTTTGGACGCGAAAACCAACGGGGAATTCACGCTGAATATCTCTTATGGCGGGCTTTCCAAAAACAAAGAAAACCTAGACGGCATTTCGATTGGCGCCTTTGAGATGGCGCAATTTTGCGCGGGCTACCACGCTGATAAAAACCCTTCCGTAACCGTGCTTGAGCTGCCCTTCCTTGGGGTGCAATCGCTGGAGCAGGAAGTTGAAGTGTCTATGGCGGTTTACCAGTCAGACGCGGCCATTGCCGACCTCGCGCGCTGGAATGCAACCTTGCTGATGCCTTCGCCGCTGCCGCAATATAACATTGCTGGTAAAGGCAACGCACCGCGCAGTTTGGAAGATTTCCAAGGCATGGCTGTGCGGGCCACCGGCGGCGTGGGCCGCGCGATGGCCGCTGTGGGCGCCGTGCCAACATCGGTAACCGCCACTGAAGTGCGCCAAGCGCTCGATAGCGGTGTGGTTTCTGCGGTGGCCTTTGCCCCGCATGCGCACATGTCTTACGGCACGATTGAGGGCGCGGAGTGGTGGACAACCAACCTGAACCCCGGCACCGTGAACTGCCCTGTTGTGGTCAACACTGACGCGCTGAATGCGCTGAGTGATAGTGAGCGCGAAGCCCTGCTTGGCTCTGTTGACGAGGCGCTCGACCATTATATCGAGAACTACAACAACAAAACCATGGCCGCTTGGGGGCCAGCGCTTGAGGAGCGCGGCATTGAGCTTGTGACCTATACGGATGCCGAACTTGATGCCTTCCGTGACGCGGTTGCCGGCCCTGCCGCTGCCGCTTGGATCGAGGAAAACACAGCGCGCGGCTTGCCTGCGCAAGAGCTGTATGACCTCGTAATCGACACGCTTAATAACTAAGCTTACCCGCGCGTTCCCTATTAATGGGGGCGCGCATTTTTAAGGATTCCCCATGGCCTCTCCCTCCAATATTATGGAAGACGATACGCTGCTAAGCCGCTTTGATCGCGGGCTTTTCTGGCTAGAAACCAAGCTGGCGCTGCTTGGCGGCATTGCTGTTTTTTCGCTGATGGTGCTGGCCGTTGTTTCGGTAAGCGGGCGCAACTTTGCCAATGCTCCCCTGCCCGGCTATGTGGATTGGATCGAGCAAACCATGCCGTTGATCGCCTTTGTGGCCGTGAGCTACACCCAGCGGTTGGGTGGGCATATTCGCATGGACATCGTGATTGGCCGCCTGCGGGGCCGGCCGCTATGGCTGGTCGAGATGCTATCAACGCTGGTGATGCTGTCGCTTATGCTGCTGCTCGTTTGGGGCACGTTTTCACACTTTCTACGCGCGTTTGATATGAGCGCCCCGCTTTGGAGCCGTGATTCCAGCATGGATATCGGCATTCCACTCTGGCCAAGTAAGCTGATTGTGCCTGTTGGCTTTTCGGTGCTTTCGCTACGGCTTGCCCTGCAAGCTTGGGGCTTTCGCCGCGCATTTGCCACAGGGGCCACCCGCCCCGTGGCCGTGCCACTTTATGAAGATGCCGCCACTGCTGCGGCCAATGAGGCCGCCACGGTTTCGGGCTTTAACGACAAGGAAGAATCCTAATGGAACCGATTGATATTGGGCTCGTTGTCACCGGCATTATGCTGATTTTTGTGGTCATCGGCGTGCGCGTGGCCTTTGCCGCCGCGCTGGCAGGTATGATCGGGCTTATCTGGATTTTTTGGGCCAAAAAGGGCTATGACCCTGCGCAATTTCAGTGGGCGCTTACGGTGGCAGTGAAAACTGCCGGGCAAGTGCCGCATTCCAAGGTGTCTTCGCAGGCGCTGTCCTTGATCCCTACGTTTATCCTGATCGGCTTTCTGGCTTATTATGCCGGCCTCACCAAGGCGCTGTTTACCGCGGCCAAACGCTGGATAGGCTGGCTGCCCGGCGGCCTTGCGGTTTCCACCGTGTTTGCCACGGCGGGCTTTGCGGCGGTCTCTGGTGCGTCCGTTGCGACCTCGGCTGTGTTTGCCCGTATCGCCATCCCCGAAATGCTGGCCGAGGGCTATGACAAGCGCTTTGCGGCAGGCGTGGTGGCCGCGGCTGGCACCCTTGCCTCGCTCATTCCCCCCTCAGCAATCCTCGTTATTTACGCCATTATTGTCGAGCAAGACGTGGGCCGATTGCTGCTCGCAGGCTTCCTCCCCGGTGCATTCTCTGCGGTTATTTACGGTGGCCTTGTGGTTGGCTTGGCGATGGTCTGGAAGGGCCTCGGCCCACCCGTGGGCGGTTTCACATGGCGCGAGCGTTTTGAGAGCCTGCCGCCAGCCCTGCCCATCGTGTTTGTCGTCGTCATCATCATCCTGTTTATCTACAACCCCTTTGGCGGAGACGCATGGGGCACCCCCACCGAGGGCGGCGCGCTGGGTGCATTCGTGGTGTTCCTAATGGCGCTTTACCGCGGCATGCGCTGGAAGCAACTGCGCGAGGCCCTGCTGGAAACCGCAAAGCTAACGGTGATGATTTTCACCATCATCTGGGGCGTGCTGATATACGTGCGGTTCCTTGGCTTTGCCGACCTCCCCGGCGTGTTTTCTGACTGGATTGTCAGCCTCGACCAATCACCCATGATCACATTTGTTTACATCCTGCTGGCCTATGCGGTGCTGGGCATGTTTATGGATGCCATCGGCATGCTGCTGCTCACACTCCCCGTGGTTTACCCCGCGGTTGTGGCGCTTAACGGCGGCGAAGCCGTGCTGGCGGCTGATAGCGCCTTTGGCATGTCTGGCGCGGCGGTGGGCATTTGGTTTGGCATTATCGTGGTGAAAATGGCAGAGCTATGCCTGATAACCCCCCCCATAGGGCTAAATTGCTTTGTGGTGGCGGGCGTTCATACCGATATTTCAGTGCAAGATGTTTTCCGCGGCGCGTCGCCTTTCTTTGTTGCGGATGCGCTGACCATCGCGGGCCTCATCGCCTTCCCCGGCATTGTGCTGTATCTGCCCAACCTGTTGCTCTGAATTACGGGCGCGCCGGCCTCACCGGCGCGCTTAGGGCCCTGTCGCAATATTCATGGCGATGCCCCCCACTATATGTTGTCCCCCCCCTGCCTTTTCTGCCATAATGTGCCAAAAAAGGAATCGAGCTATGGCTAACGACCTCTTTAACGAAGATGCCGCCTCAAATGACTATGACGCCTCCTCCATTGAGGTGTTGGAAGGGCTGGAGCCGGTGCGCAAGCGCCCGGGCATGTATATTGGCGGCACGGATTCTCGCGCCATGCACCACCTTGTGGCCGAGGTGCTAGACAACTCGATGGACGAAGCGGTGGCGGGGCATGCCAACCGGATAGAAGTAGAGCTGCTGGCTGATTACTCAGTGATGATCCGTGATAACGGCCGTGGTATTCCTATTGATCCGCACCCAAAATTCCCTGATAAATCAGCGCTCGAGGTAATTTTGACCACGCTGCACGCGGGGGGTAAATTTACCGAGGGGGCTTACCAGACTTCTGGCGGGCTAAACGGCGTTGGCTCTTCAGTGGTGAACGCGCTGAGTGACCGCTTGGTGGTGGAAGTGGCGCGAAACCGAGAGCTTTACAGCCAGAGCTATTCTCGCGGTAAACCTTTGGGGCCGCTTGAGAAAATAGGGGCAGCGCCCAATAGGCGCGGCACCTCTGTGACCTTCCACCCAGACCCCGAAATTTTCGGCAAGCTCAAGTTTAAGCCCGCACGGATTTATGAGCTTGTGCGCTCCAAGGCGTTCCTGTTTTCCGGTGTTGAGATCCGCTGGAAATCAGCGATTGAAGACGGCGAAATGCCGATGGAGGCGAGCTTTCATTACCCCGGCGGGCTTTCAGAATACCTTTCCGAGGTGCTGGGCAAGGCGATGACCTATGCCGAAACGCCCTTTGCTGGCAAAGTCGATTTTAAAGAGAAATTCAACCAGCCCGGCTCGGTGGAATGGGCGATTAACTGGACCCCGATGCTCGACGGCTTTCTCGACAGCTATTGCAACACCGTGCCCACCCGCGATGGCGGCACCCATGAAAGCGGCTTTTGGGCGGCCCTGCTGAAGGGCGTGCGGGCGTATGGCGAGCTGGTCGGGAATAAGAAGGCCAGCAGCATTGTGCGCGATGATCTGACGACGGGCGGCTGTGCACTGCTTTCGATCTTCATCCGCGACCCCTCGTTTGTGGGGCAAACCAAAGATCGCCTCAGCAATGATACGGCCCAGAAGATGGTTGAAAACGCGGTGCGAGACCATTTTGACAACTGGCTGGCAGCCGATACCAAATCGGCGGGGGCGATACTGGATTACCTCGTGCTGCGCGCCGAGGAGCGGCTGAAACGCCGTGCCGAGAAGGAAACCCAGCGCAAAAGCGCAACCAAGCGGCTGCGGCTGCCGGGCAAGCTGGCGGATTGCTCGGGGGCGAACCGTGAAGGCTCTGAGCTGTTTATTGTGGAAGGCGATTCTGCGGGCGGCTCGGCCAAGCAGGGGCGCAACCGGAAGACACAGGCGATTTTGCCGCTGAAGGGTAAAATTCTGAATGTGCTCGGGGCGGCTAGCAATAAGATGATGCAAAATCAAGAGATTAGCGACCTTTGCCAAGCCATGGGCGTGCAGATGGGCAGCAAGTTTAACGTGGCAGATCTGCGCTATGACCGGATTATCATCATGACGGATGCGGACGTGGACGGCGCCCATATTTCGGCGCTTTTGATGACGCTGTTTTTCACGCAAATGCGGCCCTTGATTGATAACGGACACCTCTACCTCGCCGCCCCGCCGCTTTTCCGGCTCACGCAGGGGGCAAAATCGGTGTATGCCGCTGATGCTGCCGAGCGGGATAAATGGCTGAAAGACGGGCTGGGGGCGCGGGGTAAAATTGAGGTTTCACGCTTTAAGGGGTTGGGGGAAATGAACCCGAGCCAGCTGAAAGAAACCACGATGGACCCAAAATCTCGGACCCTTATTAAGGTGACAATCGAGGAGGACGAACCGGGGGAAACCGCCGATTTGGTGGAGCGCCTGATGGGCAAAAAGCCGGAGCTGCGGTTTCAGTATATTCAGGAGAACGCGCAGTTTGTGGAGGGGCTGGATGTTTAGGAAAGATTATTATGCGAAAAATTGATACAAAGCCTGTTCCATATAGAATAACTAAAAGAATCAAAGTGATCCGTTTGACCACGGGTCAACTAGGGCTTGTTGAGATTCATCGTGAATTGATGATGGCTGCCGACATATAGATCATTGAGGCGTAGCTTTGATCAGTTTTGCAGGACCGCATGGCTATACGCTTGAATTCCTTCAGTTTCTGGAA
>NVUX02000059.1 GCA_002402045.2 Paracoccaceae bacterium
GGCGGGATCACCCCTGCTATGAAACTGAAAATGGCCGCGTAATTCTACAAGCGGACCCCATCAAAAATAGGGGGATTACCCGACTACTTTGCAGATACTCCCAAATGTGTTTACTCAGAACGATGATTAGCTCCCCATACCAAAACTGTATTCATTGTCTCAATGAGTTGTATTCAAGGTGACCTGCTCTTAAAAACTTGCCAAGTTTTTTGTGATGTCGTTTCTGACAATATTTTGAGGAAATGTTTTCCACCAATGCGGGCGTAGCTCAGTGGCAGAGCATACCACCAAAGCGAAGCTTTGAGCACACGTTGCCAAAATTGACGAAAATAGTGTTCACATCAAATTGTGTGAACCATTGTTATTTTTCTTGCTTTTCAGATAGTTGATATCCTAGATTCAAAAGGTAACCAATTGATATATACTAGGATAATTGGAGCGGGCGAAGAGATTCGAACTCTCGACATCTTCGTTGGCAACGAAGTGCTCTACCACTGAGCTACGCCCGCTTCGTGTGGCTGATATATAGAGATTCTCGATGGGGCTGCAAGCGGAAAATTGATGCTACGGCAAATTAATTTCGCAGCGGCAAATCTGGCAGGATGTGGGCAAATTCAGGCAGGGTGCCAGCGGGGGTTTCCTTATCTGGTTGGTTGGCAAAAAGCACAGCATATCCGTGCACCAGCGCCCAAACCATAACCTCTGTACCCTGATCATGCCCGCCAACTGGGGCAAAGGGGGCGCAGGCGGTACGCAAAATCATATACGATTTGCTCGATTCAGCATTTAGCTCATCCAGAATCTGCGGGTTAACATTCGCTAGCGCCTTTGGTTTAGGCTGAAACATTATCTGGAACAGCGCCCCATGGTCACGGCTGAAAGCAAGATACCCTTCGCAAATGGCCAGCAATTGCGCGCGCGGCGAGGCTTCGGCTTGGCGGCTTTTTGCGTCCATTGATGCCGAGAACATGCGGTAGCACCGCGCAATGATGGCAGCCTTCAAGCTGATAAGCCCGTTAAAATGGTGTGCAGGGGCGGCATGTGAAACACCCGCCTTTGCCGCGCATTTTCGCAGAGTAAGCGCCTCCAGCCCGCCAGTTTCGAGCAGCTCAATGCCCGCCGTAATAAGCGCTTCGCGCAGGTTTCCGTGGTGATGTTTCTCAGGGCTCATACAGCGTGTTTAGCTCAATACTTGACAGTGTCAAGATGTAAGTGTAATTTGACACTGTCTAGTTAAAGGAATCACCATGCCCTACGCCCGAATTTCACTCATTATCGCCACAGTATTAAGCCTGCTCATTGCCATCGGGTCTTACCGCTTTCTGGCCCTAGGCTTGCCCTTGTCCTTCCCTGAAATGCAGGGGCATATAGAGGGGGTGCGATTGGCCTTCCTGCTTCATGTCAGCTTGGCCCCCGTCGCCCTTGTCATCGGGTCTGTGCAGTTTTTTGCCAGCATTCGAAAGCGAAAGCCCCTTCACCGTTGGCTTGGCCGCGTTTACGGATTGGCGATTCTTATTAGCGGCAGCAGCGGACTTGTGGTCGCCCTCAACGCGGCTGGTGGGCCTGTCGCTCAATCCGGCTTTGCGCTGCTCGCCATTGCTTGGGTTTTCACCACAGCCAACGCCATCCGCCATGCCATAGCGCGCCGTATCGGCAAGCACCGCCGCTGGATGATTTATTCGTTTGCGCTTACGTTTGCCGGCGTCACCTTGCGGCTGTTTCTGCTCGCATTTATGGCGGCAGACTTCACCTATACCGAAGCCTCGGTCTATCTGGCTTGGCTGTGCTGGTTGCCAAATTTGGGCTTTGCATGGTGGTGGCTTCATCGCTAGTCTGGCAAAGCTTCGCGGCAGTGCTCAACATCATCAAGCGCCAATTGAAAGTCTTCTGTGTGAACGATAATATCGTCCCCCAGCAACACCAGCCCATAGGCGCCCGGCTCTGGTGTGGATTGGCTGATATGAAGGTTTTCAAGAAAGAGCGGCGTTTGGATATTGGGGCTTTTGAAGGTTGAAAAGCTATAGCCGCGCGCTTTGCCCGAAATCGTGCGGTGCAGATGGCCGGTGAGAATATGGGCAACATTGTTAAACCGGTCCAGCACCTCGAAAAACGCATCGGCGTTGCGCAACTTAATCTCGTCCATTCCGGAAAGCCCCGTGCTCCAGGCTGGGTGATGCATACAAATGATAACCTTGCCGGGCGCACTGGCCAAAGCGGTTTCAAGCCAGCTTAACCGGTCAGCGCACAAATGGCCCTCGTGATAGTCATTCCTAAAAGGCGGCCCGTCCAGGGTATCCAATGTAATTAGACGGATATCGCCAATATCAAGCGCCCGCTGCAAGTGCCCTGTCGCGATCGCTTCGATTTCCGGAAATGTTTCCAACAGGTTCAGCCGGTTATCATGGTTCCCACACATCAGGGTATAGGGCACAGGCACCTCTGAAAGCGCGGCTTTCAGGGCTTCATACTCGATCACCTTACCAGAGTTGGTCAGGTCGCCCATCAAAATCAAATGCGCCGTATCCGGATAGCGGCGCAGGGCATGGGACAACCCCTCTTTAAAACGCGACTCTGGGTCAACGCCCAGAATGGTTTCCCCCGGTGTGCGGAAATGAAGATCGGTAAAAATAAGAAGTTTCTGCATGGCGCTTCCGATTCAGAAATGAACTCTGAATCGAAAGGAAGCACAGGAAATATAGCCATGCTAGCCTGTTGCCGAAGTATTTTGGTCGCTTTTAGTCATAGGAATGGCAATAGGGGCGGCTTTTCGCGCCATCTTCCAGCATTGAGAACGAGGGAAGGGCCACCCGAAGCACCTGCGCACAAACAAGGGGGCCATGATAGAGGCCCGCTAGAATGAGTGCGCTTGGAAAATCCTTGCATTTCTTACAGTCCAAAGGATGGCACCCATCAAGCTCCAACCGCAAAGGCAGATTTATGCGTGCTCATTTTGACAAGCCCAAAGGCAAGGTCATCGGTGCCTCAATTATTTTACTAACAGTGATCGCATGGCTCGGACGACCAGACAAAATCAGCGCTGACTATACAGACGCAACAATGCTGACCACCGGCGCCGCATATGCTTCTGCCCGCACTATAAATGCGCTCATTTCCACCTTTCAAACCGCACAGGTCAGCGTCGGTTTTGCCTCCATCTCTATCGGTGAGTTACTAGACCCGATCAATGATCTGATAGAGCGGTTTTCGGCTGTCATGATGTGGTGCCTCGGCTCACTTGATTTTCACACTGGGCGGGGCGGCTGCGCTGCTGGGGTTGTTTTTCAAAAATACGTTCTTTGAGTTCTCCAAAAAAGCTTTTGTGATGCTTGTGGCCCTGCGGTTTGGCTTTTTGTTGTATTGCTCCTGAATGGCGTAGTAAGCGGCATATTTCTAAACGCACGAATCGAAGAAGACCAACAGCAGGTAAAAACCTTCCAAAGTGAATTGGCTGTTTTTGAAAGTGAAATTCCGGAAGGCCTCGAAAATGACATTCAAAACGCAACCATCCGGTTTGACCGGATGCTTGAAAATAAAGACACCGCCGAAGCTGAAGTTGCAAGGCTGACCGGGGAAATTATAGACAACACCGCGCAACTGGAGAAATTGCAAGACCGCATCACCACTTCGTGGCTATGGGAACGCACCGGCCTGAGTGACGAAGAAACCGCCTACTCAAACTCAACCAGCAAATCCTTGGCATCCACCTGCGCGCCCGCAGCCACATGCACCGTTTTCACAGTGCCGTCTGCATCCGCATGAATACCCGTTTCCATCTTCATTGCTTCAATCGTCATCAACAAATCGCCCTCTTTCACGGCCTGCCCAGCGCTCACGCCCACGGTGGCAATTAGCCCCGGCATCGGCGCGCCGATATGCAGGGCATTGCCCGCCTCGGCCTTGGGCCGCTTGGCCGTGGTTGCCGCCACTTTGCGGTTGGGCACGCGGATATTGCGCGGTTGGCCATTCAGCTCAAAAAACACCTTGGCGTCGCCATCCGCATTGGTTTCCCCCACGGCTTGTAGGCGAATTTCCAGCGTTTTTCCGGGATCAATCTCAGCCGAAATCTCCTCGCCCGGCTCCATGCCATAGAAAAATGTTTTGGTTGGCAGGGTGCGCACGGGGCCGTATTTTCGGTGGCGGCCCATGTAATCAAGGAACACTTTAGGATACATCAGGTAGCCGCAAAGATCCTCGTCATCCACCTCAAAGCCCTCCAGCTCTTTGCTGATCTCGGCCCGCACGGCCTCAAGGTCTGCTGCTGGCAGATGCTTGCCGGGGCGCTCCACATTCGGGGCCTCGCCTTTCAGCACTTTGGCCACAAACGCCGCAGGAAAGCCGCCCGGAGGTTGGCCAAGGTTGCCGCGCATCATATCAATTACGCTATCAGGAAATGCCACATCCACCTCGGGGTTTTCAACCTCGGCGCGGGTTAAGCCTTGGGAAACCATCATCAAAGCCATATCACCAACCACCTTGGAAGATGGCGTCACCTTCACGATATCCCCAAACATCTGGTTTACATCGGCGTAAGCCTGCGCCACTTCATGCCAGCGCTCCTCAAGGCCCAAGCTTCGCGCCTGTGCCTTCAAATTCGTAAACTGCCCACCGGGCATTTCGTGCAGATAAACCTCTGAAGCAGGGGCCGCGAGGCCGCTTTCAAACGCCGCATATTGCTGGCGCACGGCCTCCCAGTAATCAGACGTTTTACGGATCACGCCGATATCAAGGCCGGTATCACGGTCCGTGTTGCGTAGGGCCTCAACCACTGAGCCAAGGCAAGGCTGCGAGGTGCCGCCCGAAAACGCGTCCATCGCTAGATCAACTGCATCTACACCAGCCTCCGAGGCGGCCAAAACCGTAGCGGCCGCAATGCCCGATGTATCATGCGTGTGGAAGTGAATCGGCAGGCCGACCTCCTCCTTCAACGCTTTTATCAGCGCCGTGGCGGCGGCTGGCTTCAACAGCCCCGCCATGTCTTTCAGGCCCAGCACATGCGCGCCCGCTGCCTTCAGCTCTTTGCCCATTTCCACATAATACTTAAGGTCATACTTCGCCCGCTCGGGGTTCAAAATATCTCCGGTATAACAAATCGCGCCCTCGCAAATTTTGCCGCTTTCCACCACGGCATCCATTGCCACGCGCATGTTTTCAACCCAGTTCAGGCTGTCAAACACGCGGAACACATCAACGCCCGTATCGGCGGCCTGTGCCACAAACTTTTGCACCACATTATCAGGATAATTGGTGTAACCCACACCATTGCTGGCCCGCAAAAGCATCTGCGTCATTACATTGGGCACGCGCTTGCGCAGGTCCCGCAACCGCTGCCAAGGACATTCCTGCAAAAAGCGATAGGCCACGTCAAATGTCGCCCCGCCCCAGGCCTCAATGCTAAACAGGCTCGGCAAGTTATGCGCATAGCTATCGGCCACATTCAGCATATCAACCGAGCGCATCCGCGTAGCGAGCAAGCTTTGATGCCCGTCGCGCATAGTGGTATCGGTAATAAGCAGCTGCTTTTGCGCCAGCATCCAATCGGCCACGGCCTGCGCGCCTTTGTCCTCAAGCAGGTTGCGCGTGCCATATGTTGGCGTTTCCGCCTGCCGCATGGGCACGACGGGCGTGCGGGCATGGGCTGGCGGCTTCGGCCGCCCTTCAGTTTCAGGGTGGCCGTTCACCGTTATGTCCGCAATATACGTCAAAATCTTCGTCGCGCGATCACGGCGTTTTTTGAAGGTAAACAGCTCGGGCGTGTTATCAATAAAGGTCGTCGTATATGTGTTGTCGAGGAACGTCGGGTGCTTCAGCAGGTTTTCCACAAAGGCAATATTTGTCGAAACGCCACGAATTCTAAACTCCCGCAAGGCCCGGTCCATCCGCGCAATCGCGGCTTCCGGCGTGTTGGCCCACGCCGTCACTTTCTCCAGCAGGCTGTCATAATAGCGCGTGATTACCGCACCACTATACGCCGTGCCACCATCAAGCCGAATGCCCATACCCGTGGCCCCACGGTAAGCCGTGATGCGGCCATAGTCAGGAATAAAGTTGTTCTGCGGGTCTTCGGTCGTAATCCGGCATTGCAGCGCATGGCCGTTCAGCGTTATTTCATCTTGCGAAGCCTTCCCCGTGGCCTCCTCAATCGTCCGCCCTTCAGCGATCAAAATCTGCGCCCGCACAATATCAATGCCGGTCACTTGCTCCGTTACCGTATGCTCCACCTGCACGCGCGGGTTCACCTCAATAAAGAAAAACTCCTCGGTCTCGATATCCATAAGGAACTCAACCGTGCCCGCGCATTCATAGCCGACATGCGCGCAAATCTTGAGGCCCAAGGCGCAGAGCGTTTCGCGTTGTTCTTGGGAAAGGTAAGGCGCAGGCGCCCGCTCCACCACTTTTTGGTTGCGCCGTTGCACCGAGCAATCCCGCTCCCAAAGGTGGTAAATCTTCCCGTGGGAATCACCCAAAACTTGAACTTCTACGTGGCGCGCCTTCTGCACCAGCCGCTCCAAATAGCCCTCACCATTACCAAACGCGGCCTCAGCCTCGCGCTTGCCTTCCAGCACCATGTCTTCAAGCTCGTCCTCTGACATGATCCGCCGCATACCGCGCCCGCCGCCGCCCCAGCTGGCTTTCAGCATAAACGGATAGCCAACTTCAGCCGCCATACGGCGAACCTCGTCCATATCATCGGGCAGCACATCGGTGGCAGGCACTACCGGTACACCGGCTTCTATCGCGACCTTACGAGCACTGGCTTTATCGCCAAGCTTGCGCATGGTCGCAGCTTTTGGCCCGATAAACGTGATGCCCGCTGCCACGCAGGCATCCACAAAATCTGGGTTTTCTGAGAGCAGCCCATAGCCGGGGTGAATAGCATCCGCGCCGCATTCCTTGGCCACCCGAATGATTTCCTCAATGGAAAGGTAAGCCGCGACCGGCCCCATGCCCTCACCAATCCGGTAAGCCTCGTCGGATTTAAAGCGGTGCAGGCTCAGCTTGTCCTCCTCCGCATATACAGCCACCGTGCGTTTGCCCATTTCATTGGCAGCGCGCATGATGCGAATGGCGATCTCACCACGATTGGCGATCAGGATTTTGGCGAAGTTTTTCATCACAGAACCTTTGTGTGTTGGGTGACGGGTCAGCCCTTCTTACCCAAGGGGGGCCAATATTGCAATGCAGCATAGTGTAGTTGGCTATTTTTCACGCGGAATCGGGGTAATGTAATGTGGCGCATAAAACAAATCCGGCCTCATCTTTGCAACATGTTTGTTTAGAAAAGTATGCCCAAGATAAGCCTCAGGCCAGGCCAGTAAGCGCCTACTATTTTTATCCCGTAATAGTGTCCCACCGCCTTGCAATTTCATCTCATAAATATCTTGCCACGCGACCTTCCGGTACTTCGGGAAGATTGGATGTCGCCAACTAAAACAATATCCCTCAAGACCACTTTCGCTCCAACAAATTTCGTTCCACGGTGGCAAAAGCCTTGTAAATAAAAAAACCGACGCGATAGTAATTAATATCGGCCCAAGCTTACGAAGCCATTCTACATCTGAAAAAATAAGCCCGAACGCTGTTATCAAACAAAAAATGATCGCCACTATGCTTACGATAACCGAAGCAATATGCGGCTTTATTCGGCCTGCGTTTTTTGTGAGCTCAACCGGTTTAGATTTCTTGAGCGCAGCATCGAGCCGCCAAGCCATATAAAGCATAGCCCCCATCAAAAGCACTAAAAATATGATTGTATAGTTCACTTACCCCGCCCTAAAGGACCGTTCGTCAGCCCAGTCGAACTGCATTTCACAGCCAAATACCTTTCCGGTCAAAAACCGGTTCACACTCTTAAAAACGCAACAAGACCCGATCAGAACATTTCCGGAACAACCCCCTTTCACATTCGGTTAAACTAGGTTAGTTTAGCGCTCATGAATGACTGGGATTACAATGAATCGGACGCCTTTGATGCCGCCGTGCCGCTATCGCAACGCGCGATGCAGGCGCGCCCTGTAGCCTATATGGAGGGGTTAAACCCCGAGCAAAAGCAGGCGGTTGAAACATTAGACGGGCCGGTTTTGATGCTGGCGGGGGCTGGCACCGGCAAAACCAAGGCGCTCACGGCGCGGATTGCGCATTTGCTGCATTCTGGGCGGGCGCGGCCTAACGAGATTTTGGCGGTGACTTTTACCAATAAAGCCGCGAAGGAAATGAAGGAACGCGTGGGGGTGAACCTTGGTGGCACCGTTGAGGGCCTGCCATGGATGGGCACATTCCACTCGATCTGCGTAAAGCTTTTGCGGCGCCATGCTGAGCTGGCGGGGCTAAAAAGCAGCTTTACGATTCTGGACACCGATGACCAAATTCGCCTCATGAAACAACTCATCCGCGCAGAGGACATCGACGAAAAGCGTTTTCCGCCGCGCATGCTGGCGGGTGTTATTGATAGCTGGAAAAACCGGGCGCTGACGCCTTCCAAAGTGCCCAGCAGTGAGGCGGGGCATTATAACCGCCGCGGGGTGGAGCTTTATGGCAAATATCAAGCACGGCTCATCACGCTAAACGCGGTCGATTTTGGCGACCTTCTGCTACATGTAGTGCAAATATTTCAGGCTTACCCAGACATTTTGGCGAAATATCAAAGCTGGTTTAAGTATATCTTGGTGGACGAGTATCAGGACACCAATGTTGCGCAATATCTGTGGCTGCGGCTGCTGGCCTCGGGCCATAAAAACATATGTTGTGTGGGCGATGATGACCAGTCTATCTATGGCTGGCGCGGGGCTGAAGTGGGCAATATCCTGCGCTTCGAAAAGGATTTCCCCGGCGCGCATGTGGTGCGGCTGGAGCAAAATTACCGCTCGACGCCGCATATTTTAGCGGCGG
Organism: Paracoccaceae bacterium; assembly: GCA_002402045.2. GTDB lineage: Bacteria > Pseudomonadota > Alphaproteobacteria > Rhodobacterales > Rhodobacteraceae > UBA3077. The sequence goes on from NVUX02000059.1 coordinate 8,887, forward strand.
CAACAGCGGTCATTGACAGCAACGAAAACCGCCTTGGAAAAACCCTATGGACGGCCGAGAAAGAAGGCGAAAAAGTACGGCTGATCGGCCATTGGGATGGCGCCGAAGAAGCCCGCTGGATTGGTGAGAAGATAGAATCTTTATGTGACGGAAGCTCGCGAGATGCGATGCAACGGAACAATCCTCGCTCCAAGACGATCACCCAAGAATTTGAACGACTTGCAAAAAAGGGGGCTTTAGCCGGAATCAAAAATCCCGAAGAGCTTTTTGACACACTTCGAAAACAAAATAGCCCACTGAAAGAATACAAGACGCGGAAACTGATGTTTGATTTGACTGAACGGCTCAATAATCAGGAACCTTTGGACACAGCTTTTCACGTTTATAGTCCTGAAGAAATGGCCATCTTGGTCCGCGCCTCGCACCAAATGCGGGCCTTTGAGGACCGTTTTATGGCCATCGGGATTCCCTACCGCGTGATCGGCGGCCCGCGCTTTTATGAGCGGCTGGAAATTCGGGATGCTATGGCCTATTTTCGCGTTGTCGTTAGCCCTGATGACGGCATGGCCTTTGACCGCATCGTGAACAATCCCAAGCGGGCTTTGGGGGACAAAGCCCTACAAATCGTGGCCAAAGTGGCGCGGGATAATGGCGTTTCACCGATTGAAGGCGCACGGATTGTGGTGGCCGAAAAGGCACTGCCCGCGCGGGCGTGTAAAAGCCTGAATCAAGTGCTGCAAAACTTTGACCGCTGGCGGCAATCTATGCTCGGCGGGGCCGACCACATACGGCTGGCGGAAACCATTTTGGATGAAAGCGGTTATATGGACCGCTGGAAAAACGACAAAAGTATTGAGGCCGAAGGGCGACTCGAAAACCTGAAAGAGCTGATTGAGGCACTGGACAGCTTTGAAAACCTGCAAGGGTTTTTGGAGCATGTGAGCCTTGTGATGGAAACCACGCAGACGGATTCTGAGGAGAAGGTCAGCATTATGACCCTGCACGCCGCCAAGGGCTTGGAATTCCCCTGCGTGTTTTTGCCGGGCTGGGAAGACGGGCTTTTCCCGAGCCAGCGCTCAATGGATGAAAGCGGCCTGAAAGGCGAGGAAGAGGAGCGGCGGTTGGCTTATGTCGGCATTACGCGGGCCGAAGAGCTCTGCACCATTTCCTTTGTGGCCAACCGCCAGATGCATGGCCGCTGGCAAAACGCTCTACCCTCGCGCTTTATTGACGAGCTGCCACCGGAGCATGTCGAGGTGCTTACCCCGCCCGGCCTTTATGGCGGCAATTACGGCGCGGCAGCCCCTAAAAGCCATCTTGAATCCGGCGCGCAACAGCCCGACACCTATCGTTCTCCAGGCTGGCAGCGCTTGCAAAGCCAAACCCGCCACAGCAATGCGCCCCGTGCGCGGCATATGGTGGAAGACGCCGTTGAAGTGTTTGAACTCGGCGAGCGCGTGTTCCACCAAAAGTTCGGTTATGGTGCTGTGGTGGCTGTCGACGGCGAAAAACTAAGTGTGGCTTTTGAGAAGTCCGATACGAAAAACGTGATGTCCGGATATGTGACTCGCCATGACGATGTACCGTTTTGAGAACGTTAGTATTCGCTGGGTTCAGGCCTATTTTCCTTGTTTTTTCCAAGCCTCAATAGTCCGAAATAACATCTGACGGCGAAAGCGTTATCATCGTATTTTCAATGCCTTAAAATATTTTGTTAACAATTTACAAAAACTTGAGGGTATGCGGTTGCAAGATCGGAATGTTCATGACAGAGTGCCGCACTAAGTAACCTGTTTCAATGAATTATTGAAAAACAGGGTGATTGACACGATACCGTTTGGAGTCAGGTATGCAAAAAATTAAATTCTTTGCTGTATTGGTTTTTACTTTGTTTACTCAAGTGGCCATTGCGCAGGGTGTCCCGCGAATCGCATTTATTTACCACACATCTGAAGACACCATCGGCTGGTCTTTTGAGCATGATCGTGCGCGAAAAGATGTTGAAGCCTACTTTGGCAACCAGATTGAGGTATCCTATTTTTGGGATATTGCCGAGGGAGACGCGGGCGAAGCCAAGATGAAAGAGCTGGCGGCAGATGGGTATGATCTCATATTTGCAACCTCATACGGCTATCTTTCTGGCGCCTTAAATGCCGCGTTTGCTTATCCAGACGTAAAAATCGAGCATTCCAACGGGTATGTAAGAGCGCCCAATTCGTCGATATACAGCATTCGCACCTATGAGGGCCGCGTGCCTCAGGGTATTTTGGCTGGCCACATGACTGAAACCAATAAAATTGGGTATATTGCCTCCTTTGCTATTCCTTATGTCCTTCGTGACATAAATGCAGCTTTTCTCGCCGCTCGTTCCGTTAATCCGGATGTGGAAATTGAAGTTGTTTGGCTGAATACATGGGAAAATCACGAGCTTGAAGCGCAAGCCGCACGGGATCTTATCGCCAATGGCGCCGATGTTTTGATGCAAAACACAAATACCGTTGAGCCCACAATTGTGGCTCAGGAACTAGGTGTATTTGCATTTGGGCAAGATTCAGACATGCGTAAATATGGGCCTGATTCCCAGCTAACCGCATCTATAAACCATTGGTCACCTTACTATATCCGGCGGATACAATCGCTTTTGGATGGCACGTGGGAAAGCACGGATACTTGGGAAGGCATTGCTACGGACATTCTAGAAATTGGCGTATTTTCTGACAGAGTGCCTTTGCGTATTCAAGAACAAGCGGCCGATGCAGTGGCACGCATTCGCTCAGGGCGTCTGCACCCTTTTACAGGGCCAATTCGCAGGCAAGATGGCACGGGCTGGTTAGCCGCTGGAGAAACCGCTACGGATTCAGAGCTGCTTACTATGGGTTTCTTTGTGGAAGGTATAACCGGGATTATCCCGCGTTAATCATCACAAGTTGGGTTTAAGACAGATAGAGAATGATATGAAACAGTTAAACAAGTTATTTTCTAGGAGCCTGATTGCGGCTGGCATGTTCTTTGCCACATTTGTATCAGCTCAAGAAAACATGGTCACTTTACGGTCCATCGACCAAAACTTCGAGGCTACTGGCGAGCTTGTATCGTCGGATGAAGAATTTTATGTTCTGCGCACAATTATTGGCGAAATGAATGTGCCGCGGAGCGAAGTGAACTGCATTGGCGAGGCCTGCCCAACAGAAAGCGCCGACATTTTGCTGACATCCGGTGATGGTTCCTCCTTTAGCGGCGAGTTGTTAGGCTTTGATGGCACAAACTACATTTTGAAAACCACAATCGGTGTGCTCACCATTCGTAGCGAATTTGTTCAATGTGAAGGCGCGGCCTGCCCCCCAGAAACGCAAGCTGCCGAAATAGACAAAACGATTGTACTACGCTCGGGCGATGGAACCTTCTTTGAAGGCCAGCTGCAAGAGTATGACGGCACCAACTATATTCTCGCAACATCGGTGGGCGTGCTCACCATTCGCGGCGAGTTTGTGCAGTGTGAGGGCGAAGCCTGCCCCGAAACTGGCCCGGTTGTAGCCCGCTTCACAATTGCCTCTCCTGAAGATGAAGGGGAAGCCTTTATTGGCGAAGCCCTCGCGCGCTTTACCAGCGAGAAATCATTGAATTTGACTCGCTCTATTGGCGGCGAAGGCAATACACAATATCTTATCGGGGATAACAACGGCGCACTGATCGCAGATATCACGGTTATTGCGGCCAATGACAGAGCCTCAATTGAGGACCTATTCTCTAGCGATGCTGCATTTGCCCTCACTAGAGAAGCTTTTTCGCCAGAAACAGTTGCGGAAGTTACCGGCATGGCTGTTCCGGATATCAACGAATTCCTGAGCTCTCGCCCGATCGCGCTGGATGCGCTGGTGGCGCATATCAACCCAGCCAACAGAGTTAACTCAATTTCGATCACGCAAATGGGCGATATCCTATCCGGCCGCATTACAAACTGGGCTGAAATTGGCGGTGACGACCTGCAAATTACAGTGCATGCAATGGACCCGGAAAGCAATTTGGCGCAAGTTGTGGCGCGCGATATTCTTGGCCCACGCGGGTTGCGGCTCAGTGTGAATGGCACCATTCACACGTCACTTGATGAAATGGGAGAAACCATTGCGGATGACCTGTCTGGTTTTACAGTTTCCTATCGCTCTGTTGCGCATCAAACCAAAATAACCAGCACGCGAAATGTCTGTAACATGTTTTCCAGCGCCAACAGCTTTTCACTGCAAACTGGTGAATATCCGCTGACATCAACATGGAACCTTTATACGCTCAATAATCATGATATTCCTGATTTTGCGAAGTCGGTAGCTGATTACCTGGTGTCTGACCAAGGCCAAGCTGCGGCTGAAACCGTTGGCCTCGTTGGCCTTGCCATTGATCAGCAACCAATGAGTGCGCAAGGCGAGCGCCTGCTTTCTGCAATGTTGGCAGAAGGACTAAATACGCAAGGGGTTAATGCCTATCGCAATTATCTGGCAGAAGTTTCAACCGCGACCCGTTTGTCGACAACCCTGCGTTTCTTGACGGGGTCTTCTACGCTTGATGCACGCGGCATTGCCGATGTTAGGCGGATTTCGAACCTTGTGAGCAGTGGCGCACTGGATCGTGATAGCATTATGGTTATCGGGTTTAGTGACTCGGTTGGCAATTTTGGCGGCAATATTAACTTGTCTCGTAATCGCGCTGGCGTGGTTAAGGGGCTATTGCTGCAAGACAATATTGGCCGGTTGCAAAGTGAAGATGTATTGGCATTTGGGTTTGGGCCGGTTGCGCCTGTTGGCTGCAACACTTCGATTGAAGGTAAAAGCCTGAACCGGCGAGTGGAAGTTTGGATCCGCGGCGCCAACCAAGAGCGCTTACGCTAAAAACTGCGAACATTGCGCCTTAACGGGGCGTGATGTTTTTGCCCTACGGGCCGTGGCCTCGCAGCACTCGGCGGGCCAAGACCAAAGCACCAGACAAAATAATAGCGCCGCGAGAGGGGAGGACTCTGGCGGCGCTATGTTTTTACCGGATGGTGGGAGGACCCTCCGGTAACTTATTTGCCAGTTGGTGGGAGGACCCACTGGCAAAACTCTGAAACTGTTAGTGGTAAACCGCGTTGCGGGCTACGTCTGTGATCATCGAGCGGTTTAGGCCCAAGTCATGCAATTCACGATCAGAAAGCGCATTCAGCTCAGTGATGGTTTTGCGAAACATAGCGCGCTGGCGCATGGTTTTCTTGAAGTTCTCAAACGCATACAGCGCACGAACGGGGAGTGCTGTCGGAGCACTTACGCGAGGCAGGGTTACAAATGCCATTTTCTTTTTCCTTCATTTCATTTTCTAATATTAGAGATATAGGAACATGTTGCATCGCAACAACGCATAAAGCAGCCCTAGCGCCTTGCAAAAAATGCATACCTATGGCCTTCCCCCCTGCCCTCCCCTAAAGTTCGCCCCATGAATCTCTCTGCTCTGACGACTAAACCCTTTCGGCATTACCTCATTGGCAATGCAATTTCACTGCACGGTTTGTGGGTGCAAAAAATCACTATTGCCTGGATGGCGTGGGAGGCAACAGGATCGACGGCCTTTTTGGGGTGGCTCGCGTTTTTAAACTATGCGCCACCGCTATTTTTTGGGCCGTTTTTCGGGGTGGTGGTCGACCGTGTAAACATCCGCAAAGCAGCAATGACCACGCAAACACTATTTACCCTAGGCGCATTGGTGCTGTTGGGCATGTATCTTGCCGAGGCAAGTGGACGCATGAGCCTGTCATTGGTGGCGTTGTTTATTGGCTTGGTCACGTCGGCCCAGCACCCGATCCGCATGGCGATCACGCCGCGGCTTGCCCCCCAAAGCCAATTGCCATCGGTGGTGCTGCTGCTTTCGCTTAATTTCAACATCGCGCGGGTGGTGGGGCCGGCAATTGGCGGGAGCATTATCGCAGCCTTTGGGCTGACGGCAGCGCTCATTTTCACCATTGCCGCGTTTGCACCGTTTATTTTCATTCTGAACACGCTCACCCCCCGCCCTAACAAGGCAAAACCAAAAGTTAGCATGAAGGCGGATTTTGCCGAGGGGTTGAGCTATGTGATGCGCTCGCGCTTTATTCGCACGGCGACCCTAATTACGGGCCTATTTTCGCTGGCTGGGCGTGGCGCGCTGGAAATATTGCCGAGCCTTGCCGATGGTGTTTTTCTACGTGGCGCATCGGGGCTTGGCACCCTTACAGCAGCGGCGGGCATTGGAGCGCTGCTGGCGGCGGCACTTCAGATTGTAATGCGCGGGCCGATAAAAGGGCGCTTGCCCAAAATGTCTATGGGCGCGGCCATTGCGGGGCCTTTGGCAGCGGCGGTGCTGGGCAGCGTTGCGCAATGGGAGGCCGTCGTTTTCATCGTAGGGTTTCTCGGCTTTACCGGCACGTTGGTGGGGGTTGGCATGCAATCTGCCATTCAGATGCAAGTGGAAGACCACCTGCGTGGGCGGGTCATGAGCCTGTGGATTATGGTCGCCATGGGGGGCATCGCTTTTGGCTCGTTGCTGGTGGGCGGCATGGCAGATGCCCTTGGCCTCGCGCTGGCCTTGCAAATTATTGGCATTTCTACCGCCTTAGCCGTTGTAACCCTGTTAATATTGAGAAGAATCGGACAAATCAGAGAAAGCCGTTGAAACTCACGCCATTTTGCAGTGAAATGAGCGGCAGAATCGGGGGAACTCGTTTTGACAAAGGGATCCGCGCAGTTAGACGCGTTGACCACAACAAGGAGATAACAATGAAAAAGATTTTACTGGCGTCTACCGCCGCAACCCTGCTGGCAACAAATGCATTTGCAGCCGGGCATGAGATCAACATCGGGGTGATCCTCGGTTTCACCGGCCCGATCGAATCCCTCACACCAGACATGGCACTTGCTGCCGAGCTGGCGATTGACGAAGTAAACGCAGCCGGCACTTTGCTCGGCGGTGGCAAAATCCTCGTTTCGCTGCGCGCTGACTCCACATGTGTTGACAGCTCCGCCGCTCAGGCCGCTGCCGAAGCTCTGGTTTCGACCAACAATGTTGTGGCCATCATGGGCGCTGACTGCTCGGGCGTAACCACAGCCATTGCCAATAACGTGGCCGTGCCAAACGGTGTTGTGATGATCTCGCCTTCCGCGACCTCCCCTGCCCTTTCATCAATCGAAGACAACGACCTGTTCTTCCGCACCTCACCATCTGACGCGCGCCAGGGCCAAGTGCTTTCTGACGTGTTGGTCGACCGTGGTGTTATGTCAGTGGCTGTAACCTACACCAACAACGACTATGGCAAAGGTTTGGCCGATGCGTTCCAAAGCTCATATGAAGCTGCGGGCGGCACCGTAACCATTTCGGCTGCGCACGAAGATGGCAAAGGCGATTATTCTGCTGAAGTTGGCGCGCTTGCCGCTGCTGGCGGCGAAATGCTCGCGGTATTTGGCTATGCAGACCAAGGTGGTGCTGGCATCATCCAAGGCGCATTAGACACCGGCGCGTTTGATACGTTCCTAATGGGCGACGGCATGAAATCCCAAGCGCTGATCGACAATATTGGCCCAGATCTTGCTGGTTCCATCGGCACTCAGCCCGGCTCTGCTGGCGAAGGCGCGCAGAAGCTAGCTGAAATGCTGGCTGATATCGCGGCTGTGCCAGATGGCCCGTTCACCGCTGAAAGCTATGACGCAGCTGCTCTGATTGCGCTGGCTATCCAAGCTGGTGGCTCTGCTGACCGTGCGTCCATCGCCGCCCAAGTTCTTAACGTGGCAAACGCCCCGGGTGAGATGATTGGTGTTGGTGAGCTGGCTAAAGGCCTAGAGATCCTCGCCAATGGCGGCGAAATCGATTACCAAGGCGCATCAGACGTTGAGCTGATTGGCCCGGGTGAAGCGGCTGGCTCTTACCAAGAGTATGTGGTTGAAGACGGCGTGTTTAAAGTGCTGCGCATCCGCTAAGATCGCTTAAAAACTTAAACAGCCCGGCTTTTGCTGGGCTGTTTGCATATAACGGGGTGGGGTAATTATGATCAGAGTCGAAGACCTACACATGCATTTTGGCGGTATTCGCGCCGTAGACGGCACGTCGCTTGAGATAAAAAAAGGCAGCATTACGGGGCTGATTGGCCCGAATGGCGCGGGTAAAACCACGCTATTTAACGTGATTGCAGGACACTATAAGCCAACCTCTGGCAAGGTATTTTTGGATGGTGAAGACGTGAGCGGCCAAAAGCCCCACGAGCTTTTCGGCAAAGGCCTGCTGCGCACATTTCAAATTGCCCACGAATTTTCAACACTCACGGTGCGGGATAATCTGATGATGGTTCCCCCCGAGCAATCGGGCGAAACCCTGTGGAACGCGTGGTTCCATGGCAAAAAAGTGAAGGCCGAGGAGATAAAGCTCCGTGAAAAGGCCGATGAAGTTATTGAATTTCTGGAAATAACCCATGTGGCGGATGAACTGGCGGGCAATCTTTCTGGCGGTCAGAAAAAGCTGCTGGAGCTGGGCCGCACCATGATGGTCGACGCCAAAATCGTGTTTTTGGACGAAGTGGGCGCGGGCGTAAACCGCACGCTGCTCAACACCATCGGCGATGCGATTTTGCGCCTGAATCAAGAACGCGGCTATACCTTCTGCATGATCGAGCACGATATGGATTTCATAACGCGACTCTGTGACCCTGTTATTTGCATGGCTGAAGGCAAAGTCCTGTGTGAGGGCACGGCGGCTGAGGTTAAATCCAATGACGCGGTAATCGAGGCCTATCTTGGCACTGGCCTTAAAAATAAGGTAAGCGCATGAAAATGCGGGAGGTTTTGCTAGCCGCGCTTATTTTCGCGCTGCCCGCCACCTCACAAACTGTCCCTTCTGTAACCACGGATGGCACACTCTTAATGCCGCATTTGAATGCGAATGGCACCATCACAATGATAGCGCCGCCCCCCGACAGAACCTATCTTTTCTCCGATGATTGCCTGTATATAAACGAACCGTTTTACATGTGTGACGAGGTGAACACCTGGGAAACGCTGGAATTGCCCGAAGATCTGCAAGGCGTCGGCTTTCAGTTTGAGGGCGGGATAACGGCAACCGTTGAGATTATGGCGAGTGTATGGGTTGGCCTTCAGGTGCGGGCCCAAAGATATAGCACTGAGGGGTCTGACCTTCTGCTTCCCGAAGAATTAGCCACGATCGACGGCTTCCCCGTGACTACCCATATTCAGCTAAAGCAACAAAACGGGGAAGACGTAGTCGTTTCCCTCACACGTCTATTGCTGTATCGAGTTAGCCTCTACGCAGAAACCATGCAGCTTGGCAGCACCTACACCTCAGAGCACGCCGCACGACACGCCGAAATGTTAGCGGGCATTACCCATGAATGGAGTTTCGATTGAGCTATCTCATTGGCGAAAAAATGACCGGCGGATACGGCACGGGTGCCGATATCCTGCATGAATGCACCATTGCGGTGGAAAAAGGCGAGATCGCGGTGATTGTCGGGCCGAACGGCGCGGGTAAATCCACCGCGATGAAGGCGATATTTGGCATGCTGAACCTGCGTGAAGGCGTGGTAAAGCTGGATGGCAAGGACATCACCAAGATGTCTCCGCAAGATAGAGTGAAGGCCGGCATGGGCTTTGTGCCGCAAACGGGCAACGTGTTTACCGGCATGACGGTGCAGGAAAACCTCGAAATGGGCGCCTACATTCGGAATGACGATTTTATGGGCACTATGGAGCAGGTTTTTGAGCTGTTTCCTATTTTAAAGGAAAAGCGCAAGCAGCATGCAGGCGAGCTTTCGGGTGGGCAGCGCCAACAAGTGGCCGTGGGCCGCGCCCTGATGACCCAGCCAAAAGTGCTGATGCTTGACGAACCCACGGCGGGCGTTTCGCCCATCGTGATGGACGAGCTTTTTGACCGTATTATCGAAGTTGCCAAAACCGGCATCGCGATTTTGATGGTCGAGCAAAACGCCCGCCAAGCGCTAAATATCGCCGATAAAGGCTATGTGCTGGTGCAAGGCCGCAACCGTTTCATCGACACCGGAGAGGCCCTGCTGGCCAACCCCGAAGTCCGTAAATCTTTCTTGGGGGGCTGACATGACCGACATCCTAAACGCGCTCGCCCTTATGTCCAATTATGTGTTTGTGCCCGGCCTTGCCTATGGCAGCCAGCTGGCGCTTGGGGCGCTGGGGGTTACGCTGATCTACAGCATTCTGCGCTTCTCCAATTTCGCGCATGGTGACACCATGGCCTTCGGCACGATGCTCACTATTCTGGCCACATGGTGGCTGCAAAGCATGGGCATTTCGGCGGGGCCACTGCCCACGGCCTTGCTCGCGCTGCCTATTGGCATTGTTGGCACCGTGCTTTTTGTGCTGGCCACAGATCGCATGGTTTACCGTTATTATCGCAAGGTTAAAGCCGCCAGTATTGTGACCATGATGGCCAGCGTAGGCGTTATGTTTGTGATGAACGGCGTTGTGCGCGTTGTGATTGGCCCGGGCGAGCAGCGCTTTACAGATGGCGAACGCTTTATTATTAAAGCCCGGGAATTCAAGGAGATGACAGGGCTAGCCGAGGGTATCAGTATTCGCACAACACAGGCGATTACGGTAATTGTGACTATAATCGTGGTGGCGCTTTTGTTTTGGTTCTTGCAAAAATCTCGCACGGGTAAGGCGATGCGCGCTTATTCTGACAACGAAGACCTAGCGCTGCTTTCAGGCATCGACCCCGATAAAGTGGTGCTGGTTGCTTGGATCATTGCCGCCACGCTGGCAACGATTGCCGGCACGCTTTATGGCCTCGATAAATCCTTCAAACCCTTCACCTATTTCCAATTGCTGCTGCCAATATTTGCTGCGGCGATTGTGGGCGGCATTGGCAATCCGCTGGGTGCCGTGGCGGGCGGCTTTATTATTGCGTTTTCTGAAATGGGTTTCACCTATGCCTATAAGCGTTTTATCGGCTATCTCGGCCCCGATGGCTGGGTGCCCGAAGGGCTGCTGCAATTGCTCAGCACAGATTATAAATTCGCCGTTAGCTTTATGATACTGGTGTTGGTGTTGCTGGTGAGGCCGACCGGAATTTTTAAGGGAAGAGTGCTATGAGAAACGTTATCCTCTTTGCCCTCATGGGCTTGGCCTTTGTTGGCGCGGGCGAGTTCCAAAGCTGGAGCTTTTCGCTGACCATACTCAACCTTTGTATCATTTCGGCGATTATGGCGCTCGGGGTTAATATCCAGTGGGGCTATGCAGGCATTTTTAATGTCGGCATTATGGGTTTTGCCGCGCTTGGTGGCGCGGCGGCGGTGCTGGTAAATGCCGCGCCCGTGCCCGAGGCTTGGGCCGCTGGCGGCGTGGGCATTCTGGCATCTGGTGTGGCGCTGCTCGCCGTCATCGGCCTCATTGTGCTGATCCGCAAAAAGCTCACCGGCCAGCTACGCCGCTATGCCACCATTGCCGCCGTTATTGGCGGATATTTCGCGGTGCGCGCCGTTTACGGCCCCGCCGTAGAGGCGATTGAATCGGTGGACCCCGCCAAAACCGGCTTCCTCGGCGGGCTCGGCTTGCCAATCATCTTTTCTTGGGCTGTGGGCGGCGTATTTGCCGCTGGCGGCGCTTGGGTTGTGGGCAAAGTGGCGCTTGGGCTGCGGTCTGATTACCTCGCCATTGCCACGCTTGGCATTTCCGAAATCATCATCGCGATCTTGAAAAACGAAGACTGGCTAACCCGCGGCGTTAAAAACGTATCCACGCTGAAGCCCGCCGTTCCCACGGCGATTGAACTGCAAAATGCGCCGTGGTTTCAAGACCTCGCGGCGCAGTTTGACGCAAACGTCATTGTCGCCTCGGGCATATTTGTGAAGCTCTCTTATGCCGTGCTTTTCACCATCGTGCTGCTGCTCATTCTGTGGCTTTCCGAAAAAGCGCTCAAATCGCCATGGGGCCGCATGATGCGCGCCATTCGCGATAACCGTGACGCCGCGCAGGCCATGGGCAAAAACGTAACCCGCCGCCATCTGCAAACCTTCATTCTCGGCTCTGCCGTGGTGGGCATAGCAGGCGCGATGCTTACCACCATGGACGCCCAATTTACCCCCGGCACCTATAATCCGCTGCGTTTTACCTTCCTGATCTGGGTGATGGTAATCGTGGGCGGCTCCGGTAATAATTTTGGGTCAATTTTGGGCGGTTTCCTCATTTGGTTCGTGTGGATCGAAGCCGAGCGCTTTGGCCCTTTGATGATGGAACTGATCACCTCGGGCATGGCAGAGGATAGTGCGCTCCGCACCAGCCTGATGGGTTCCGCCGCGCATTTACGCCTATTCCTGATGGGAGCGATATTGCTGATTGTGCTGCGCTTTAGCCCACGAGGGTTAATACCTGAAAAATGATCGATTGGGACGACGCCTTTCAAAACGGGAAATACATCTCTGGTGGAGAGTCGTATCTCGGAATGTGGAAGGTCCGCTCTGTAACATTTCGGGAAAACCTCCCCTATGAGCGCCGTGAAATCGGCGTTGCCTATGGGGCGCACAAACGCGAGGTGTATGATCTTTTCCTGCCGAAGTGCCCCCCCAAAGGCGTGGTTATTTTTATTCATGGCGGCTATTGGCAATCCCTGGATCAAACCCTTTGGTCCCACCTTTCCGCCGGCCCAATGGCCCACGGCTGGGCCGTGGCCATGCCGGGCTATCCACTTTGCCCCGAGGTTAGCATTGCTGAAATAACGCAGAGCATTCAGCAGGCCATTGGCGCCATTGGAGACATGATTACCGGCGATATTATTATCTGCGGCCATTCTGCCGGTGGTCATCTTACCGCCCGCATGGCGTGTGATGACGTCTCCCTGCCTCACACGAACCGCGTGCGCCGCTATGTCAGCATTAGTGGTGTGCATGATCTACGTCCGCTCACCCGCACCGACCTTAATGACGCGCTGCAGCTAGACATGGCAAGCGCAGCCGCTGAAAGCCCAGCTTTAAAAACCCCGCGTGAGGGCATAGAACTTTTGGCTTGGGTCGGGGAGGATGAACGCCCCGAGTTTTTACGGCAAGCGAACTTGCTCGGCAATATATGGCGCGGGGCGTTTGCTAAAACCGGCTGCGTGCAGGCCAAAGGCCAACACCATTTTAGTGTGATTGATGACCTTTCTATTGCCGATAGCCCCCTTACCAAAGCACTTATCGCCTGATTGACGTGGGTCAATGCACGCAATTTCATTTGCGCCGATACTCAGGGCAAAGGAGATTACAAATGACAGATATTGCTGCCCGTAAAGCCAAGCTTGTACAGAAGCTTAATGAAATGAACGCCCGCCTTTTAAAGGTTGAAGATGCGTTGGATGACCCCATGCCGAAAGATTGGGAAGATGCTGCGATTGAGCGCGAGGATGACCAGGTTTTAGAAGAAGTCGGCCATGCTGCACAGCGCGAAAAGGCGATGATTGTGGTCGCGTTAGAGCGGATCGTGGCGGGCGAATATGGTTTTTGCGCCCAATGCGGCGAAGATATCGCCGAAGAGCGGCTGGATGTGCTACCCTATACACCTGTCTGCGCCAAGTGCGCAAAGTAATAGGAGGTAATTATGGCTTTTGAAGCCCTGAAAATTCGCTTGCTGATGATGCTTGATGAAGCGACCCACCAGCCCGAAGACCTGCACGAACTGCAAGAAGAACTACGAGAGAAAATCGCAGAATTTCATGCGCAAGGTCTACCGGTGCCAGAAGATATTTCTGACCTTGAGAAAATGTTGGAAGATCGCCTAAATCTCCACAAGCAATAGCGTGGATAGAGAAGAGCCGGCCCTAAAACGGGTTATCACCCTGCCCTTACTGGTGCTTTACGGCCTCGGCGTTAGCATTGGTGCCGGTATTTATGTGCTGATAGGCGAAGCGGCGGCACAGGCGGGTTTTTACACCCCGCTCTCCTTCTTGCTGGCCAGTGTGGTGATGCTGTTCATCGCCTCCAGCTTTGCCGAGCTCAGCGGCCGGCTGCCCAAAAGTGCGGGGGAAGCCGTTTATGTAAAAGCCGGGCTACGCTCTGAAACGCTAGCGCTGCTAACCGGCGCCATCGTGTTGATTTCTGCCACGGTTTCTGCGGCAGCGATCACTGTTGGCGGGGTTGGTTATTTGCTGGAGCTGTTTTCGGCCCCAAAGCTCGCGATGATCTTTGGCGTGGTGCTGCTGATGGGCGGCATCGCCGCATGGGGCGTTAAGCAATCGGTTATTTTTGCGGCCGTTTTTACGGTGCTCGAAGTGGCGGGGCTGCTGGTGATCATCGGTGCGGGCTTCTGGAACCAGCCCGATATTTTAACCCGCCTGCCCGAAATAATGCCCGCATGGGGCGACACCGCCGCCTTTTCCGCCATTTTCACCACCAGCCTTATCGCCTTTTTTGCGTTTATCGGCTTTGATAACATCGTCAACCTGGTGGAAGAAACCAAAGAGCCTGCACGAGTGATCCCGCGCGCCATCTATATAACGCTGGCTATTACCACCGTTTTATATTTTCTCGTCAGCACAATCGCGGTGTTTTCCGTGCCGCTAGAAGACCTCGCGGCCTCCAGCGCCCCGGTGCGCCTGTTGTTTGAACGCCTCACCAACTCCTCGCCCCTTTCCATCACCCTGATCGCGGTAATCGCAACCCTAAACGGTATCGTGCTGCAAATCATCATGGCGGCGCGGGTGCTGTATGGCATGGCCAACACCGGCAGCATTCCGGCGGTATTCGGGAAGATTCATCCAAAAACCGGCACCCCGCTACTTTCAACCGCCCTCATTACCATCATCATTATTGCGCTGGCCGCACTTTTCCCCATCGGAGCGCTGGCAGCCTTCACCTCACAGATGATCCTTATCGTTTTTACCCTCACCAATTTGGCGTTGATATCGCTTAAAATAAGGCGCGTACCAGCCCCCGAGGGGATATATACTGTTGGTATTTGGCAGCCGATTCTGGGCACAATTGGCTGCCTCGCCCTGCTGATCGGGCCATATCTCATCTAAATACACATTCCGATCTTGCAATGTGTAAATTCTGCCCTATTTGTAGTCAAACACAAATTCAGGAGTAAAATCATGGCCCCCGAAGTGAAAGCCTTTTTTGACCACACCACAAACACCGTTTCTTATGTGGTCAAAGACCCAAGCAGCGCCGCGTGCGCCATCATCGATTCCGTGCTGGATTTTGACTATGCCTCTGGCCACACCGATACCAAATCTGCCGATGACGTGATCGCCTATGTAAAAGCCGAGGGGCTAAAGCCAGAATGGCTGCTTGAAAGCCACGTGCACGCCGACCATCTTTCCGCCGCGCCCTATATTCAGGAGCAAGTTGGCGGTAAAATCGGCATTGGAGACCAGATCTCCGTGGTGCAGCATGTGTTTGGCAAAATCTTCAACGAAGGCACCCGGTTCCAGCGTGACGGCTCGCAGTTTGACAAGCTTTTCAAAGACGGCGACACCTTCAAAATCGGCGATCTTGAGGTGAACGTGATGCACACACCGGGCCACACGCCCGCTTGCCTTACATTTGTGGTTGGCGATGCCGCCTTTGTGGGCGACACAATGTTTATGCCCGATTTTGGCACCGCGCGCTGTGATTTCCCCGGTGGGTCTGCCGAGACACTTTATAGCTCTATCCAGAAAATTCTGAGCCTGCCCGACGAGACCAAGATCTTTGTGGGCCATGATTATAAGGCGCCGGGCCGAGATGAATTTGCGTGGGAAACCACCGTGGGTGAGCAAAGGGCGCGCAATATTCATGTGGGCGCAGGCAAAGCCGCTGATGACTTCATTGAAATGCGTAACAAGCGAGATGCAGAGCTGAGCGTTCCCAAGTTGATTGTGCCAGCTATTCAAGTTAACATGCGCGCTGGTCAAATGCCCGAACCTGAAGCAAACGGGCAAGTTTATCTGAAGGTTCCCATCAATGCTCTTTAACCTGTTCAAGCCCAAAAACACGCTGCAAATCGGTGGCATAACCGCCACCGAATTGGACCCCAACTATTCAGTCACCGGGCAGATTTCTGTGGCTGATGTGGCCAATATCAAGGCCGCGGGTTTTAATACCGTCATGTGTAACCGGCCCGATGGTGAGGCCGCTGACCAACCCGCCGCCGCGCAAATTCAGCGCGCTGTGGAAAAGGCAGGCATGAAGTTCTTTTATGTGCCGATGGGCCGTTCTTTAGCCCCCAACACCTTGAGTGATTTCAAAGCAGTAACCGATGGTGACAACGGCAAAGTCTTTGCCTATTGCCGAAGCGGAAACCGCTGCACAGTCCTTTGGAAGTCTACCCGCAGCTAAGAACATGAGGGGGCGGAAACGCGCCCCTTCGCCGTTTTAGGAACCAGTGATGAAACGGTCTTTTCGTTCCGGACAGGTCGCGCAGCTATACCCGCGAAACACTAAACCAATATCTTGTGGCGGCTGTGATCGTCACAATTATGCCAATTCCGCAATCGCTGGCTAATGCGCTTTTGGCCGGGCTTCCTGCGCAAATTGGCCTTTTTGCCTCCATCGCACGCTGGCCGTTAGCCCCGTGGCCTCTTTGATGACCGCCGCCATAGGAGACCTTGGGGGGAACTATTCAAAATCCGACTTCGTCGCCATGGCGGTCACTATCCTTGCTACCGTCGCGCATGGGGTGAAATTGGGCGTCATTTCCGGCGTTGGGTTTTCTATCTTCCTTCGTTTTTTTCGCACGTCCAAACAGCATTTCGCGATTGTTGGCCAAGTGCCCAGCACAGAGAATTTTCGCGATATCAAGCACCATGAAATGCAGGTTTCACCAGAGATTTTCTCGCTCCACATTGATGAAAGCCTCTATTCCCCCAATGCCCGATTTCTTGAAGATACAAACGGTAGTACAATCGGTAATCCCCCCATTTTTGATGGGGACTGCTCGTAGAATTACGCGGCTAGTTTCAGTTTCATGGTGAATAGCCCCTAGATTTGTAGACACCTTGCTTGGTAATTTTGGAAGCAAGGAGGACGTTATGTCCAGAAACAGATTTACAGATGAGTTTAAGCGCGATGCGGTCGCACAGGTAGTTGATCGGGGGTATGCGGTCAGCGAGGTTGCCGACCGTCTAGGGATCAGCACGAAGTCGCTTTATACATGGAAGGCCCGGCTTTCTAAGCCAGCCA
>NVUX02000060.1 GCA_002402045.2 Paracoccaceae bacterium
GCACCGTGCGCGGGTTGGTTGGCAGGCCATCACTGTTCAGCCGCTCGGCCACAAAATCAGCTAATTCATTCTCTGATTTTACGCTCGGAAACAGCCGCCACAGCAGCCCGGCAAACCATTGCCGCGATATTTCTTTCGGCAATGTGCATTTTTGGCAAAGTTTTTCCACGGGTCCACTCCTATAAGGGTTCTGCAAAGCGCCCTTTTGAGTGAAACCATTTGAAACAGGAGTTGAGATAGACATCATACCGCCTCCCCGTCTTGCGCTTTCGCGCGGGGTGGGTTGGCGGTCATGAAGGTTCGGATGCGATCAGCGGTGCGCATCGAGCAGCTACCACCATTTTGCCACCGCTTCCAAACATTACCCCCGCCCGCCCCAGCGTTCTGCACCACGGTAGATGGGCTTAACCCTATAATTGAGGCGTATGCCTCTACCTCTTTGATAAATTTGTCCATAAATCGGTTAATAGTTCATATGTTCTACTCATGTCAAGAACATATGTTCTATCGCACAAAAATACGACACCTGCTAAAATGAGCCTATGAACCAACCAGAGCTAAAAAATCAATTCCTGCGCCGCCTTAAGGCACACATAGACGCAGATGAAAATCTGAACGTGTCTAAGCTGGCTGTTGATGCGGACCTCAGCAATAGCGCAATCCGACTTATGTTCAGCCGCAACGCCGAAAGCGTCCGCCTTTCCACCGCTGATGCAATATGCAAAGCCCTCGGCACCACCTATAAAGACTTCATGGAAGGTGCTGCGACTCCAGAAGAGCAAGAGATCGTGCGGCTAGTATCTCAGCTATCCGCCAAGGAGCGTGAGTTGCTGTTAACTTTTGGAAAAGGTCTTGTCGCCGCTCAAGATCAGTCTCAGCCAAAATCCGGCGAAGATGGATAACAATCTCTGCGTCTGTCACACTCATAATATGTTCTCCTAATGTGAGAACATAATAGGAACACTTACCGCAAAGCATAGCCCCCTAATATCGCGGTGAAGCGGCAAAGCCCCACTACATTTCGCGC
Source organism: Paracoccaceae bacterium (assembly GCA_002402045.2). Lineage (GTDB taxonomy): Bacteria > Pseudomonadota > Alphaproteobacteria > Rhodobacterales > Rhodobacteraceae > UBA3077. The sequence goes on from NVUX02000060.1 coordinate 1,028, forward strand.
CTAACCATTGTTAACCTCTAGAATCACCTCAAAGTAACCATGAAAAATAACAAAAAAACGGCGGTCAACGACCGCCGCTCTCAACACAACTATTCAGAATTAGATAGCACGGCAGCCCTTTGTTTGCATTTGCAAGGTGATAGCTTGCTGCTTACCTCGCGCCAGTGCAATTTCAGTCTCCTTGTCATTGCCAGACATTGAGGACATAGGCAAACCAAGCAAAAACACACCCATTGCATCGCCATCCACAGCCCGTTGCTGCTGCGCTACAAGGGTCGTCAGCTCAGCGGTCAGGTTTGCATTTTCCTGCGCGAGTTGCTGGCATGATCGCCCAGCATATAAATCAGGGCTAATCGCAGCAGGGGCAATCGCATCTGGCGCTGCCGCACAGGCAGCCAAAAATGCCAAAGCCAATAGGGATAAAGATTTTTTCATCGTTACAGTCCTTAAGTTGAGTTTCCAGCGTAACTTTAGCCATTGCATGCACCCGCTTTCAAGTTGATTATTTGGGATTATTTTCAATTCCGCCTCACTTTGGCCACACCCGCCTTATTGGTGCGTGATTTTGATTCTACTACTCAATAGTTCATATGCACTATTTGTTGTTGACATAGTTCATATGTTCTACTACACCCCTCCCTATCGTATTCCCGATGGAGGTGTCAAATGCAGCCCAAAATCACAAACCTTGCCCACGCCCGAGAGGCCCGCCAAATCCTGCGCAATCCGCAGAACCACGGCGCATCCCTCTGCGCCCTCGCCCGCTATGTGCTCGGCCTATCCGCTAGCAATCCATACGCAGGGGCAGAAGCGTGACCCCGCGCCGCCTTTACCTAACTGACCAAGACGCGCGGCGGATTGATGCCGTGCTAACCATCCGAACAGCGCAGCGTGACCGCGCCTTTTTAGCCTGCGGCCTCCTTGGCGCTGCCGTAGTTGTTCTTTTGGCAATTTTAGGGGCGGCGATCTTATGAGACCCAGCAACGAAAGCCTCGAAATGCAGCGCCAGCGCCTGCGCGATGAAGAACGCACCCTAGAGCGTAATCGCTTCATTGCCTCAACAGCATTCGCCCTTGTCGGTGCCATCGCCTTCGGCGCGATCTTTTACTGGCTCCTCAATTACACCAACATTTTGTCAAACCTGATAGAGAAAGCCGCCCCATGAACAACCTTTTCAACCCAGCCACCCGCACCGCCGAGCTGCTGCAAAAGCGCAGCCGCGAAGGCCAGCTTGAAATGCTCGATACCGCTTTAGACGAGGGCTATGCCACAACTTCGCGTGTGGGCCGCGTAACCATCCAAATAGAATGGCACGGCATTAACGCCGTTGGCACAAGTGCTCTGGAAGCCATCGACAACTGGATAATCCTTGCCCTGCGCGCAGCAGGAGAGGACGCGTGATGGGGTGCCGCTAAACCATGCCTTGGCTATAAATCTCGCACCGCAGCCGCGCTGGCAATGCAGTCTCAGGGGCTGAACTACAAGCAGATCGCCAACCAAATAGGCATCGAGCCATGTGCCGCGTCTGCGCTTATCAGCTCGGCAAAACGTAAGCGGCAGCCGGTCGAGCTTCAGAGCACAATATGCGTAGATATCGACGTGCTGGATGCGCTGCGCCCTGCCGCAATTGCGCGCGGAATCAGCGTAAACAAGCTTTGCCGCAACATGCTCAGCTGCATCGCTAACGATGATATCGCCGATGCCATTCTTGATGATGCGCTAAAGGAGCTCGGCAAATGAGACACCACAACCGCCAGCCATTTGCCGACCTTCCACTGCCCCAGCAAGCGGGCATCTTATGCAACGATCCACGCTTTCAGAAATACGCCGCCATCCGTTGCGGCATGAATGGGCAAGAATTCAACGTCAGCGCCGCCGCACAATATCTGCGCGATGTCTGCCAGATAGAAAGTCGCCGCGAACTGGCCAGCAGCCCAAAAGCCGCCGAAACATTCCAACGCCTACGCACCGAATTCGACGCATGTCGCGGCAAAATCCCAACACCACGTTAAAAGGAACACTCCCGTGATGACTAACAAGAAACCAATCGCAAGCAAAGCGCAGCGCCCTGACCGCGACCCATACAAAATGCGCTCGATCGAGCAAATCTTGGCCCTGTTTGATGGTGGTGATTTTCTCACTGAAGTAATGGACGGCCATAAAGACCTGCAAAAGGACTTGCTGGAACATATGGACCTGCACGGCGCAAAAGGATGCCAGGGCAGCATGACCATTACGATCAACTATGCACTGGGGAAATCCCACGATGTGGGAATGGGCGCGACTGTCGGCTTTAAGTCACCCAAAAAGCCCACCTCCAGCGCAGCCGCCTATATCGGCGACGATGGCGAGCTAACGCTCTATTCCCCGTTCATGCGCCAAATGCACGAACCCCCACGCGATGTAACCGATTTTGACCCAGAAACCGGCGAAATTAAAGACGCCTAATCCCCTCCCTGAAAGGAAAAACAATGAATAACGAACCCGAAAACTATGGCGGCAAGATCGTCAAAAAAATAGAAGCGCTCGGCATAGCCACCGAAATATTTGCACAGGTTGAATCTATCATTCCCGAGCGCGATTCCGATGTTGAGGCGCTCGAAGCCACCCATCTTGTGAGCGTTCCTGCGGGCCGAAAAGTGCAGAACATCACGAAAGAGGTGCGCGAGGCGTCTGAATACCTCAAGCCGCATCGCCGCGCAGGTGTAGCAAAGATGGATGATCTGCAAAGCCTCATTCGGTGGGCAGATCGCTTCAAGGGTGAAAGCTCTGTGCTCTACGCAAAGCCGGATATCTCAGACCCGTCGCTGACCTGCATCGCAGACTATCACCTGAGCGGCCCTTCAGTAATCAATCATCAAACAGGAGAGCCAACCGCCCGCCATTGCGAGCATCGCGCCGTTTACAAGTTCCCGCTTTCAGACGAGTGGAAAGCTTGGATGGAAGCTTCGGGTAATCCGATGGAAAAGGATGAACTTGGGGAGTTTATTGAGGTCAATGCCAAGGATATCATGGACCCAACCCCCGCGATCTTGAGCGGCAAAGTAAACGATAAAAACGCTGATTGGGAAAACCGTCTTATCACAACCGCCGCGCAGATCGAGGGGCGCTATGGCCAGCTGACACAGCTTCTTGCCATGTCAAAAATGTTTCAGGTTTTTGAAACCAGCGATCTAACAGTGCAAACAAATCGCGACACCGGAGAGAGCCAAATTCAGTTCTTGAACGAGCATAAAGGGGCTGATGGCCAGCCGCTGAATATTCCCAACCTGATCATCATCGCTATCCCTGTGTATCAAGGCGGCGCACTCTACCGCATGCCGGTGCGTTTTCGTTACCGCAAGCGTGGCAGCAGCGTGAAATTCATCCTGTCAGCCTACAACCCGGAAAAAGCCTTCAAGGCCGCGCTCAATGAAGCCGTGGACCTCGCAGCCGAAGCGACAGGATTGGAAACCTTCATGGGCACCCCCGAAACCTGATCTCTTTGTCTGGCCCCGCCCACGCGGGGCCAGTGATGGATATCAAAGGAGGACAAAATGACATGGTGCTACCACCCCGCAATGGCCTCTCCCTCTGCGCAGGAGGCGGAGGTTTGGATATGGGCATCATGCTTGCCCAGACAGACTTTCACACGCGCTGCTATGTTGAATGGGAGGAATATCCACGATCAACCATTATCGCCGGAATGGATGCGGGATATTTTGCGCCAGCCCCGATCTGGACTGACGTTACCAGCTTTGACGGCAAGCCCTACAAAAACGCCATTGATACAATATTGGCCGGATATCCATGCCAGCCGTTTAGCCAAGCGGGGAAGCGCAAGGGCGCAAATGATGAGCGGCACTTGTGGCCTGACATTGCGCGGATCATCCGAGAGGTGCAGCCGCCATGGGTTATCCTTGAAAATGTTGCCGGTCATGTCACCCTCGGCGCAGAAACCGTGCAGAGAGAGCTACAAGATATGGGTTTCGAGGTTGCGGCTGGGCTCTTCACAGCGGCAGAAACACGCGCGCCGCACAAAAGGGAGCGCTGGCTCTGCGTGGCCTACAGCAAGAGCAACGCGCGGCGGCTATACGCGCGATCGAGGTCAGGCGGGCAGCGAGAGGCCGACCTTGGAAGGGCTGGCAGAGAATTGGACAACACCGAGCGCGACAGACGGCCAACGGGGCGGACGGGGAATAACCGCCGGCATGTCGGGGAGCAGCCTAACGCAGCTGGTTGCGCAATGGCCAACGCCCAAGGTTTTGTCAGGAGGGGCAAACAGCAACAGAGCTGCGAGGGGCGCGGGCGGGCCGGATTTACAGGAAGCGGCGCAGAATTGGCCTACTCCCACTTTGAGAGACCACAAAGGCGAGAGCGGGGCGGGGAGGCAAGAACGCCGGGCCCACCCGACAGACAACCTTCCGAATGCTGCGGCACAATGGCCGACACCATCGGCCATGCAGGATACCAAAGGCGACACAGCGAAGGTTTCGGAGCGAATGGCCAGCGGAAAGCAGATAGCTTTAGCTCATATCGCCCGCGCCTTCACCCTCCAGGGCCCACCCGATCAGTCGATTGGGAAAATGTCCTTCGCACAGCGCCGCACCTTGCACCGGCTCTTAGCCGATCTGGGATTGTTCAAGCATCCCAAGAAATTGCTGCACGCCTATATGCCACCCACGCGCCGATCTATGCCCAATCCACTGGCGCAGGCATACCGGGTCAAACGGCGGCGGGAGCACTGGCTGAAGCGGCGCAACGCATATTGGAAAACAGCGCGGCTGAATCCGCAATTTGTAGAATGGTTGATGGGCTGGCCAAGCGGTCACGCGCTCTCAAGCTGCTCGGAAACGGAGTTCATCCGCTGGAAGCTGGATATGCAATCCGCACTCTACTCGACGCCCACGGCTGCCGGCGCATGGATGTGGAAGCCGCCTGTAGCGGTGGTGAAGATTGAACAAATGGAGATGTTTTGAAATGGAATTTTTGATGAAACAAAGGGAGGTGGCGTGATGGCTGTTGAGATTTATGAAGATGGCCCCCTGAAAGGCATGGCTAGCGTAACGGTTCTTATCGAGGCGAACAATGTTGCGTATTTGAAGCATGCAACTATCCAAACTGGATATTCTATTGAAGAACTGGCCGAGATTTCGGTAAACGAAGCCGCGCTTGACCACGCTAGAAGGCACCAGCTTTTTAAACGGGGTGACAGTGATGGAGGTTGAGACAAGCCTAATCGCCGCGAAGCCCAGCGAAGAGTGCGGCTGCCCAGAGGAATTGTGGTTGATGGGTAACATCGAGGTGACCATCCATCTTGAGGATGATGGCTCGGGACACATTATCGCAGATTCCGGAGATTGGGAGCATGACTTCTTTGTCGAGTGCTCAAGCATGGTCGACCTTCGGCAACAAGCTGTTGCTTACATCAATTCACTGCCAACCGAATAGGAGCGCCAAATGCCTAAAACCAAAATCGTGACCCTATGCGGTTCATCCAAGTACACCGACATCATGGCAGTTTGTGCGTGGCTGATCGAGAAAAACGAAAACGCTATCGCCATGGGCCTGCACCTGCTGCCCATCTGGTATCCAGATTGCCCACCAGATCACCTCGCCGAGCATGAGGGTGTAGCGGATCAAATGGACGCGCTGCACATGCGCAAAATTGATATTTCCGATGAGGTGTTTGTCGTGAATTTTAAAGGCTACATCGGCGATTCCACCCGCAACGAAATCGCTTATGCAGTCAGTATTGGCAAACCCGTCCGCTACTTTACCGATGACCCAATCGGCATTGAGGTGCAGGAAATGCTAACCGCATGGCTGGAAAAAACCCAATGACAAAAATACAATGGACCGAGCAAACTTGGAATTCAATCGTGGGCTGCACCATTACCTCGCCGGGCTGCACCAATTGCTATGCCATGAAGATAGCTAGTCGGCTGGGGTCGATGCCCAATATGCCGCAATACCACGGCCTCACCAAAAAGGTGAACGGCAACGCGGTGTGGACAGGCAAGATGAACCTTGTGGAAAGCGTGCTGTTGCAGCCGCTCAAGCGCAAAAAGCCGACCATGTATTTTGTGAATAGCATGGGCGACCTGTTTCACGAGAGCGTGCCTGACGAATGGATTGACCGCGTGTTTGCGGTTATGGCGCTTTGCCCGCAGCACACGTTTCAGGTGCTCACCAAGCGCGCGGACCGGATGCGGGATTATATGCGCGGGAACAGCTTCGATCGAATAGTCATGGAAATGATGCAGCTGCGGGAAAGTGGTGGATGGCCAACAATAAATGAGCAATGCAAGCGGCATGGGATTCCCCACGCCAAGCCAGCATCGCGCGACGATTGGTGGCCCCTCCCCAACGTCTGGCTTGGCGTATCCGTAGAAGACCAAACCCGCGCAGATGAGCGCATTCCGCTGTTGCTGGATACACCGGCAGCGGTGCGGTTTGTGAGTGCCGAACCGTTGCTGGGGCCGGTGGATTTGTCCGCATGGGTTCACAACCCCGTTTGCCGTGCCTTTGATCCAACCCAATGCACCTGCGACCCTGACGATGTTTACGCTGAACTTGACTGGGTAATCGTCGGCGGTGAATCCGGCCCCAAAGCCCGCCCGATACATCCTGATTGGGCGCGTAGCCTGCGCGATCAATGCGTGGAGGCTGGGGTTCCATATTTCTTTAAGCAGTGGGGGGAGTGGCTTCCCATTGGTCAAAACGGGTTCAATCATTGGTCAGCCGTCACCCCAAGAGACCGCAAGGGAATTTGGCGTGGAAACGCGCGTTTTAATGACAGCATGGGCGGGCCAGAAACCAATATCATCAAGAACAGGCCGACGAAGTACGTTCTAACACCGAAACAATCCAGTGGTTGGCAATGTTGCCGTGTCGGCACCAAAGCCGCTGGCAACCTGCTCGATGGCAAAGAATGGCAGCAAATGCCGGAGGGGGCGTGATGAATTGGTATCATACGGAAAAGATGCGCTGGATGAAGGAAATGCTTGAAATTTATGGCTTCATTAATCGCGCCCACCTCATTCGTAAATTCAAAATATCTAGCGGACAGGCAACCATAGACTTTCGCAAGTTTGATAAATTGCACGGCGCTCTCTGGCGATATGACAGCCGCAAGAGAGCGTATGTTGCGACCCAAGCACAGAAGTTGATCTGATGGGCTATTTTAAAAAAATAAACTCAAAATCTGCCAAGGGCCGTGTCCCGTTTCAGAAGAGAAAGGGTTTTGTGTATTTTACTCCGCGCGAAGGGGTCAATGTTGATTATGGCATCGCCTTTTACCCAGCCAAGGGCCACCGCATCTTTTTCAACTATACGGATACCCCGCAATTTAAGAACACATGGGGGCCAGATAGCCTACGAAATTACGCAAAGAGTTTGAACATCACCGCTGATGAACACCGGGTTTGGCGGGCCATATTTCTCCAACAATCCGCCCTTGCTGATGAAATGAACCAGTCTTGGGAAACGGCTGGACGGCCCGCAAACGGCGTTCCTGAACCAAAAAGGACGATGCAATGACTGATGCTCCCGCCTACCCCGACAGCCTATTCCTGCCACCAGAGGCATTTGAGGGCACCAACAAGTATCTGAATATCTACGGCAAACCGCACGTTTGTGTTGGGGATGATTTCGTTGAGTATATCCGCGCAGATGTATCAACCAAAATCAAAGCGTTGACGTGGTATGACAAGCCTGAGGGGCAAGAAATACGCATTGGGCGCTGTGGCTCAACCTCTTACGCAGTTTCCTTCCAGTTGGGCCGGTGGGGCTACAAGCGAAGGGGAGGCGCAGGCCATACCGTTAGCCGCATGGGTGGCGCCATGTTCGGTGATGAGAAAGATGCCATGAACGGAGCCGATGAGGATCATGAGATCAGAATAAGGGAGTGCTTAGAATGACTGACCACTCGATCCTATTTCAGCACAACATGGTTGAGGCCTTGCAGGCGGGCCGGAAAACGCAGACGCGCCGGATGTTGAAGCCGCAGCCGAAAACCTTCATCCGCCCCGATAGCGGCAAAGAATGCCTAGTATACCCGCTCAAAGTGGAAGGGCGGAACTATACGAATATCGCCATGGGCTTAAAAACGTCAGGAGTTATCACCGAGCAGAAAATCCCCTATCAAACTGGTGACCGGCTCTGGGTGAAAGAGGCCCACTGGGCGCTCGGACATTGGCAGGAAACGGGGGAGCTTAAGAAGAATGGAAAGCCAAAGTTGGCCTTTTCGCGGGCGTTCAACGAACCTGTGCGCTTTGCCGAGCCAGATTACACCAAGAGCTTTCCGCGCGACACCACCTTCGGATGGTATAAGCGCAACAGCCTATTCCACCCGAAAGCCGACAGCCGCACCACCCTGCTGATCACCGATGTGCGGGTGCAGCGGTTGCAGGATATTAGATCGTATGATGCGCTGTGGGAGGGGATAGACAGGCTTACGGAACCTGACGGGTTTCGGGATTACTTGAGCGATGCCTCAACCGCCCGCCTAGCGATGGTTCCATCGTTCAAATCCCTAATCAACAGCATAAACGGCCCAGACACCTGGGAACAAAACCCGTGGGTGGTGGCTTACTCGTTTCAGGTTCAGCATCGGAATGTTGACAAAGTATGAGCGCCCACACGACATATAACCAATGGCCCAGATGGATGCAGCTGCAAACCGCAGCGGCCTATTGTGATATGTCGGAGAACTACTTCAAAGAGCTGGTGAAAGACGGGGTGCTGCCGGAAGAAGCATTCAGGCAGCGCCGTACCGCACGTTGGGATCGCGCCCAAATTGACGAAAAGCTTGACGCGATGCTGCAAGCCAGCGCATCTTCAGGAAGGTTTGCACAGCGGATATGAGCGATTTGGTCAAAATCAAAAACTTGGTGAGCGATAAAGACCGGCACGGAAACGTGAGGTTTTACATTCGTGTGCGCGGATGCCCCAAGATCAGAATCAAAGAAAAGCCCGGCAGCGCCGCCTTTCACATGGCCTGCTCGAAAGCGCTTGTAGAAGCAAAACCCACTAAGGTGCAGGCAAAACACCCAAAGAACTCGCTGAGTTGGTTGATTGATCAATACCAGTGCAGCCCCGAATATGAGCGCCTCGCGCCAAATACGTTGAAAGAGCGCAACAACATTCTCGGGCGGTTGAATCGCGCCATTGGTGAATATGATTATGCCTCGATCACAAAACGGGATGTCATCGATCTTCGAAACGCTAATGCCGACCGCCCCGCAGCTTCCAACAAATTCGTGAAGATCCTACGTTATGTATACGGCTGGGCAAATGAAAACTGCCTGCACGATGGCAATCCAGTTACCGGAGTTAAGTTGCTCAAATCCAAGGGGCCAGGCTTTGTGGCGTGGACCATCGAGGATATGCAAGCATACCTCGCACACCATCCACATGGCACCACGGCTCGGCTCGCGTTTCTCTTGTTTTTATTTACAGGCCAGCGACGATCAGATGTAGTTAGCATGGGCTGGCCACATGTAAAAACCTCCAATGGCCGTCAAAAGCTTCACTTCACGCAGCAAAAAGGCAGCACCCAAAAGCCCGTGGTCATCACAATGCCTATTGGTAAAATTTTAGCCGACGCCATTAACAATTCCACCACTGGCGAAGTTACATTCCTTATAACCAAGGCTGGAAAACCATTTTCAAATGCAGGATTTGGCGCTCGCTTCAAATCATGGTGTGAAGCGGCTGGAATATACGGAAAAACTGCTCATGGAATCAGAAAGGGCGTCGGAGGGCTTGTGGCCGATGGCGCCGGAACTGAAAATGAGATCATGGCATTACTTGGCCACTCGACTCATGAGCAAGCATCTCTCTACACCAAAAGCGCTCGAAATGAGCACCTAACAACGGCTGCGCTTCGCAAATTAGACACCCAAATCAGTGTGCTTTTTCCTGAAAAAAGTCCCACTTTAAAGTCCCACTCTTGATGGTGGGACACTTTAAAGCCCGTAAGTAATTGTTATTATTTAATAATAAATGTTAACTGGTAGGCCCGGTAGGACTTGAACCTACGACAAAAGCGTTATGAGCGCTCTGCTCTAACCAACTGAGCTACAGGCCCGCCTGTGACGTATGTATATTGACAAAAAGCGATGGTCAACCACCCTTTGGGTGGTTTTCTTTTGTATAAATGTAAGGTAAAGCAGCCTTATCGTTCGTAGCAAAGGGCAACCCCATGACGCACCCCGAAAACAGCCTAACTTATGCAGATGCAGGTGTGGATATCGAGGCAGGAAATGCCTTGGTAGACAAAATAAAACCCGTCGCCGCCGCCACCAAACGGCCCGGCGTTATGGATGGCCTCGGCGGCTTTGGCGCTATGTTTGACCTTAAGGCGGCTGGATATAGTGACCCAATTCTTGTCGCAGCCACAGATGGCGTGGGCACCAAGCTTCGCATCGCGATTGATACCGGAATTTTGGATACCGTTGGCATTGATCTTGTGGCTATGTGCGTCAATGATCTGGTGTGTCAGGGGGCTGAGCCGTTGTTCTTCCTTGATTATTTTGCCACCGGAAAACTGGATGTTGATGAGGCGGCTGCGGTTGTGGCTGGCATCGCCGATGGTTGCAAGAAAAGCAATTCAGCACTGGTTGGTGGTGAAACCGCCGAAATGCCGGGCATGTATGCCAAGGGAGATTTTGACCTCGCGGGCTTTAGTGTTGGGGCGATGGAGCGGGGCAACAGCTTGCCAAGTGGCGTAGCCGAGGGGGATGTGTTGCTCGGGCTGGCGTCTAGCGGCGTTCATTCCAACGGATATTCTCTGGTGCGCAAAATTGTCGAGCAATCAGGGCTGGGCTGGGACGCCCCCTCCCCTTTTAGCGAGGGCACATTGGGCCGCACGCTTTTGGAGCCCACCAAGCTATATGTTCGCTCTGGCCTTGCGGCACACCGCGCTGGCGGGCTGCACGCGCTGGCGCATATCACCGGTGGCGGGGTAACCGAAAACCTCCCTCGCGCCTTGCCTGAGGGGCTTGGCGCCGAGGTGAACCTTTCGGCATGGGCACTGCCGCCTGTCATCAAGTGGCTTTCAGAGCAGGCTGGGCTTGGCCAAGCCGAGATGCTCAAAACATTCAACTGTGGTGTTGGTATGGTTGCGATTGTTGCCGCAGCAGAGGCCGACGCGCTGACCGCCATTTTTGAGGAACACGGCGAGACCGTTTCACGGATTGGCACCGTCATCCAAGGCGAAGGCGTAAGATACTCCGGCGCCTTGGCATGAAAAAACGGGTGGCGATTCTGATCTCGGGCGGCGGCTCCAATATGGAGGCGCTGGTGCGGGATATGGACGAAAGCCACCCAGCCGAGCCGGTTTTAGTGCTGGCCAATAATCCAAATGCTGGCGGGCTGGCCAAAGCTGAGGCGCGTGGCATCCCGACCGCCTGTATTGACCACCGCCTTTATAAGGGAGATCGCCCTGCCTTTGAGGCCGCCCTGCACAGCGCGCTGGAAAAAGCGGCGCCCGATATTATCTGCCTTGCGGGATTTATGCGCATTCTTACCCCCGCGTTCACTTCGCGCTGGCAGGGTAAAATGCTCAATATCCACCCTTCGATATTGCCGCTATTTCGCGGGTTGCACACCCATCAGCGCGCGCTAGAAGCCGGTATGGCCGTGCATGGTTGCACCGTGCATGAAGTGACGGGCGAGCTGGATGGCGGCCCGATTTTGGGGCAAGCGGTGATTGGGGTGCGCGCAGGAGATACGCCAGACGACCTTGCCGCACGGATTTTGCCGATGGAACACCGGCTTTATCCGGCGGTGCTCAAACGCTTTGCATTGGGTGAGCGCGGAAAGCTGGCGCATTTGGGCGGGTAAAACCCGACCTACTTGCGATATGCCCGCAAATACATCCCCTCAAATAGCCGTTTGGCCCAATGGCCGAGCTTAGAAGTTGGCAAGAAAAATGAGCGCTTTTCGCTACGATACACCACAATGCCCGTGTCCAATGTATCCACAATGCAAATCAGCTCGGCCTTAAAATTGTGGCTCGGGGCTTCGCCTTTTATCTCGCCTATGATGTTCGCCACGGCTGCCTCGGCCTGCAAATCTGCCTGATGCGCCTGCTTGGCCAGCCATTCCGGCCCCGGAAACGAGCCAGTATCTCCCACAACATAGGTTTGATCCCAGCCCACCACGCGGCATTTTTCGTCACCCTGCACAAAGCCACCAGAGGAGCGCGGCAGCTCGGTATTATCCAGCCAAAGTGGACCCGTAAGACCGGGCATCATCAACACCAAATCTGCCGGAATTTCCTCGCGCTCGGTCACCACCTTATCGGCTTCAATCCGAATGGGTTTGGCCCCTAAATGGGTCGCAATCCCGCGTTTTTTCATTTGGGCAAGCAGGCCTTTTACGGCCTTTTCACCTAGGCGAATGCCCGGCTTTTCGGAGCCGTTAAAAAACACGAGTTTAAATTTATCGCGCCGCCCCTGCTTTCGAAGCATGGTTTCTATGTTAAACAGGAATTCGAACATTGGCCCGCCGCGCACAGCTTTTGGTTCTTTGGGGTTGGTGCCAAAGCCGACAGCGATGGTGCCGCCCTCCATCGCGTTAATTCGATCATGGATTTTCTGTCCGAAATCAGGGCCTTGGCACGGAATAATCGCGTGTTCCTTAATGCCGGGCAGCTTTTGGATATAGCGCCCGCCGGTGGCAATGATCAGGTAATCGCTGATCAGCGTGCCGGTATCTGTCTCAACCGTGCGGCCCCCATCCGTGACATTTATCACCGAGCCTTGGTGCCAAACCACGCTCTTGCGCGCAAAAAATTTCTCCAAATTCACATCAATATCAGCCCTGTTACGCAGGCCAGATGGCATCCAGATAAGGCTTGGCAAATACGTAAGATGATTATGGGGCGAAACCACGGTAATTTGCGCTTCAACGCCAGATTTGCGGATCTGCTTCACGGCGGTTAGCGCGCCAAAGCCGCTGCCAAGAATGATAATATGGGTCATGCTCTCTCCAAATAGCCAAACAGGCCGGAATTTATTTTGCTATAATTAAGCCATGCCGCCGGTTTTTAACCGTGGCACGTTGCCCCATCAGGCGTTGCACAATGCGGGGTGCGGTGCGTACCATAGCACAAATTGAGCAAACAGGAATCATCCCATGAAAATCATTCTTCGTTCCGAAGCCCGCCCCACAGAGCGCCGCACCCCCTTAACGCCAAAAAATGCAAAAGCGCTGCTTGATGCCGGATTCGATCTTTCGGTTGAGCATAGCGACCGCCGCGTATTTCCCGACGAGGCGTATGCCGCGGCAGGCTGTAAGATTATTGCAGAAGGCAGCTGGACAACTGCGCCCGCTGACACCACCATTTTGGGTCTAAAAGAACTGCCCGATGCGCCGGCCTCCTTGCCCAATCCGTTCATCCACTTTGCCCACCTTTATAAAGAGCAATCTGGCTGGGAAGCTGAAATTGCGCGCTTCACCCGAGGTGGTGGCTGGCTTTATGACATTGAGTACCTCACCGTAAACCGCCGCCGCGTGGCCGCTTTTGGCTACTGGGCAGGCTGGATGGGGGCCGCGCTGGCCGCATGGCGGCAGCTGGTCGCGGCACAAGGAAAAGCAGGCCCGGAGGGGGGTGTTTCCAGCTTTGAAAGCCGCGCCGAGGTGGAGGATATTTTGCAAGAACTGGCCGTAAACAATAGCAAAAATGCAATTGTGATCGGGGCCAAAGGCCGCTCGGGCCAAGGGGCCACCGAGGCGCTTAAGCTTGCAGGCTATACCGTTTCGGAATGGGACATTGAGGAAACCCGCTCCCTCGATCGCACCGCCCTGCTCACCCATGATCTGCTGGTGAATTGTGTTTTGATGACAGGCCCCGGCCTGCTGTTGCTCCGCCCTGAAGACCTTGGCCAAGGCAAGCTCCGCATGATTTCCGATGTATCCTGCGACCCGTTTTCCGATTTCAACCCGCTGCCGATTTATAGCGCCCCCAGCACTTGGGACGCCCCTTTTGAAGCGCTGGCTGGCGGTGTGGAAATCACCTCGATTGATAACCTGCCCTCGCTTTTGCCGCGGGAAGCCTCGGAAGATTTCTCGGACCTGATCCTCCCTACTTTGCTTGCTTATCCTTCTGGCGAAGCATGGCAGGCGGCCCGCGCCAGCTTTGATGATGCGGTCAAGCGCGCTGATGGCTGACCCGGTTTCCAGCATTCGCAATCTTGGTCCGGCGTCTGATAAAAACTTTGCGCGGGCCGGGATAAAAGGCGCAGAAGCGTTGCGAGAGCTGGGCGCAGATGCGGCCTATGCCAAATTGCTAAACGCTGGAACCCAGCCCCATTTTATAGGTTATTACGCCTTGGTAATGGGGCTGCAAGGGCGACCTTGGAATGATTGCCAAGGAGCCGAAAAGGTGGCACTGCGCGTAAAATTTGATAAAATCAAAGCCAAAAACACAAAAAAAGACCGCTCCGAAATCGAAGCGGCCCTAGATTTTTTAGGTGTCAGAGCGGCGGATTAGCCAACCAGCTCAAGGCCGGAAAAGAAGAAAGCAATTTCTTCGGCAGCCGTTTCAGGAGCATCGGAGCCGTGCACCGAGTTTTCGCCGATTGAAAGCGCGAATTCTTTGCGGATGGTGCCCGCATCGGCATCTGCCGGATTAGTTGCGCCCATCACTTCACGGTTTTTGGCAATCGCGTCTTCGCCCTCAAGTACCTGCACAACAATCGGCTCGGAAACCATAAATTCGCAAAGCTCGCCAAAGAAAGGCCGCTCGGAATGCACGCCGTAAAACTGCTGTGCTTGCGCCAGTGAAAGCTGAATGCGCTTGGAGGCCACAACCCGCAGGCCGGCTTCTTCAAATTTGGCAACAATCGCGCCGGTTAGGTTGCGCTTGGTGGCGTCAGGCTTGATGATAGAAAATGTGCGTTGGATAGCCATGGTGTTGGTCCTTTTAAATGGGCCAATCCGGCCCCGCTATATGCTGTCGCGCATCTAACACGAGCGCTTCAAATTGAAAACCCCTGTTGGGCCATCTCTGCCACGCAGCAAGTGGTTGCCCATTGCTTTTCAATTCTTCTTTCCTGTGCTAGCCTCCATTCATGACCATAGAATTCCTGATAACGTCGATGATCGTGATCCTGCTGCCCGGCACAGGCGTGATTTACACCATGGCCATTGGGCTGGCGCGCGGCTTTCGAATGAGCATTGCAGCGGCATTGGGCTGCACTATGGGCATTCTTCCGGCCGCCACCGCCGGCATAATCGGGCTGGCCGCCCTGCTCCACACCAGCGCCACGGCCTTTATGGTCATCAAGTATCTCGGCGTGGCCTACCTGTTTTATATGGCATGGAACATCGCTCGTGAAGGCGGCGCGCTTGATTTGAATTCAGAAGCCACACCTCGCTCGGCCCGCCGCATTGCCGTATCTGGCATGTTGCTCAACGTGCTCAACCCCAAGCTTTCGCTGTTTTTCCTTGCATTTCTGCCACAATTTGTGCCTGCAAGCGCCGGGGCCTCAGCCTTAATCACCCTTGCCGCCACCTTCATGGGCCTTACCTTCATTGTGTTTGTTGGCTATGGGGCCTTCGCCGCATACATCCGCGAATACATCATTACCCGCCCTTCCGTGCTTGCTTGGGTCCGCCGCGCCTTTGGGGGCCTATTCGGCCTGCTCGGGGCCAAGCTGGCCTTAACAGACTAGCGTTGACACCCCCCTGCCCATAAGGCAAAAGCCCCCCCATGTTAGCAATCAAAAATATTACGTTCCGGCTGGAAGGCCGCGTGCTGCTGGATAACACCACGGCAATGATCCCCTCTGGCCATAAGGTTGGTATTGTCGGCCGCAATGGCACCGGCAAAACCACGCTTTTCAAGCTCATCCGCGGCGAGTGGGCGCTGGATGACGGCGAGATCAGCATTCCGCGCGGCACCCGCATTGGCGGCGTGGCCCAAGAGGCCCCCGCCAGCGATATTTCGCTGCTGGAAACCGTGCTAGAAGCCGACATTGAGCGCCATGCGCTGCTGCAAGAGGCCGAAACCGCCACTAACGAAATGCGGATTGCCGAAATCCACACCCGCTTGGCGGATATCGAAAGCCACTCGGCCGAATCGCGCGCCGCGGCTATTTTGAACGGCCTTGGCTTTAATGCCGTAGCCCAAGCCCGCCCCTGCAAAGATTTCTCGGGCGGTTGGCGCATGCGGGTGGCCTTGGCTGCCGTGCTGTTTGCCAAGCCTGACTTTTTGCTGCTCGACGAGCCGACGAACTATTTGGATCTTGAAGGCACCATTTGGCTTGAAAACTTCTTGGTTAAATACCCCTACACCGTGCTGATCGTAAGCCACGATAAAGACCTGCTGAACCGGTCTGTGAATGCCATTCTGCACCTCGACCAGCAAAAACTGACGCTGTATCAGGGCAATTACGATAATTTTGACAACCAGCGCCGCACCAAAATCGAGCAACAAATTTCGGCGAAAAAGAAGCAGGACCGTGAGCGCGAGCACATGCAAAGCTTTGTGGACCGCTTTAAGGCCAAGGCCTCCAAAGCCAAACAGGCGCAATCTCGTGTGAAAGCGCTGGAGCGCATGAAGCCGATTGCCGCGATTGTGGGCGATGCCGTTGCCAGCTTTAACTTCCCGACCCCCGAAGCGCTTTCTCCGCCGATTGTGCGAATGGAAAATGCCAGCGTGGGTTACGATGGCAAGATCATTCTGGAAGGCCTAGACCTGCGGATTGACCAAGATGACCGCATCGCGCTTTTGGGGGCCAACGGGCAGGGTAAATCTACGCTCTCAAAGCTGATCGCCGGACGCTTGGAAACCATGGCTGGCAAAATGATCACCTCCACCAAGCTGCGCATCGGCTATTTTGCCCAGCATCAGGTGGATGAGCTGTTTCTTGATGAAACCCCTATTCAGCACGTTATGCGCGAGCGGCCCACGGAAACGCCGGCGAAAATTCGTGGGCGTTTGGCGGCGGGTGGCTTGGGGGCCGAAGCGGTGGAAACCGTGGTTGCCAAGCTTTCAGGCGGGCAAAAGGCGCGGCTATCAATGCTGCTGGCAACTATTGACGCCCCGCATCTTATCATCCTCGACGAGCCGACCAACCACCTTGATATTCAGTCCCGCGAGGCCCTTGTGCAGGCGCTTACCGCTTATAACGGCGCGGTTATCCTCGTGAGCCACGACTCAAGCCTTGTTGAGCTGGTCGCTGACCGCCTGTGGCTGGTTAAAGACGGCGAGGTGAAACCATACCATGACGATATGGACGCCTATCGCCGGATGCTTTTGAGTGAGCGCGGTGGTGCGGTGAAGGACGTGGTGAAGAAAAAGCCTAAGCCTGTAAAATCAGCCCCCAAGCCAAAACCCGGTGCCGCGCTGCGGGCCGAGGCCGCCAAATGCGAAATGCGGGTCAACAAGCTGGAAGAGATGCGCGATAACATCGACCGCCGCTTGGGCAACAAAGCGCTTTATGAGCGCGGCGACCACGAGGAAATTGAGAAGTGGACCAAAAAGCGCAAAGAGGTCATGAAAGGTCTTGAGCGCGCCGAAAGCCTGTGGATGAAAGCGCTAGAGCAGGTTGAAAGGGGCTAATCAACGCCCAACTCAACATGCGAAATGGCACGCTGCCCCCCTCTCTCGGTGGGCAGCGGTTAAGCTTTTTCCGCCGGCAATGAGCGTGTTTTTTAAGTAAAAAGGCCACTGTTATCGCCACCTCATGGCTAGAGATAAGCCGGGCGCGCGGCAAATATTTGCACATTCGAATATCCATGGCTTGCATCATGGCGCAAAAAACGCCTAAATCACAAAAAACCAGCTTCGCAAAATAGAGGGGTATTTATGGAACTTGATCTCGCCATCACGGCGTTTGTATCGCTGTTTGTGATCATCGACCCTATCGGCCTGGCCCCTCTTTTTGTGGCCGTTACCAAAAACAATACCAAGGCCGAGCGTCGCGGCATTGCCATTCGCGCCTGCCTGACCGGCATTGTAATACTGGCAATTTTTGGTGTGGCGGGAGAAATCGTGCTTTCCGGTATCGGCATCGGCATGCCCGCCTTCCGAATTTCCGGTGGCTTGCTTCTGTTCCTCACCGCCATCGAAATGCTATTTGAAAAGCGCACAGAGCGGCGCGAAAACCAAGCCGAGCCCGCGCCCGACCCCTCCGTCTTCCCCCTTGCCATGCCGCTTATTGCTGGCCCCGGCGCAATGACAACCATGATCCTGCTTACGGGCCAACAAACTGATGTTGTTGGCCAAGCCATGGTTTTTGGCGTAATGGTATCCGTTATTTTGCTGGTATTTGTCCTGTTTATGCTCAGTGGCGTGCTCAAGCGCCTGCTCGGCCAAACCGGTATTAACCTCGTCAGCCGGCTACTTGGCATGTTTTTGGCTGCCCTTTCCGTACAATTTGTGATAGACGGTATTCGAGATATCGGATTAGGGATTTAAATGCGCGACCTGAACAGTGATGACCACGCGGTATTGGTTTACCTAATTTTGATCCTGCTCGTCGTGGGCGGATCGATGGTTATTTCCAGCCGTGGGCAGCTTAACAAAACGCTACAGCAGGCCGCCATTTGGGGGCTTATTTTTGTGGGCGCCATCGGGGCTTATAGCCTACGAGACCGGATAGAAGCCTCGCTCTACCCCGAGCGCGCCCTGATTTCAGAGCGCGGCACTGCCAGCTTTAGTCGCGCCCGCGACGGGCACTTTTATGCCGAGCTTGAAGTGAACGGAAAAAAGCTGGAATTTGTAATAGATACAGGCGCAACCGACATTGTTCTTTCGGAAAAAGATGCTGAATATCTAGGATACCCCGTTGGAGATTTAATCTATTCTGGCCGTGCCAACACCGCCAACGGTGTAGTGCCCATGGCCCGCATTACGCTAGACAGCATCATCCTAGGCCGATTTACAGACCGAAACATCCGCGCCACAGTCAATGGCGGAGACCTCGATACCTCGCTCCTTGGCATGCGATACCTTGAGCGTTTTCGGAAAATAGAAATCGTCGGATCTCGCTTAACGCTCACACGCTGACATAAATCAATGCGCGCCATGAGCGCCTGTCCTAAGATAAAGCCATAGGCAACCTATGGAGGACAGAACCATGACCATCAAAAATATTCTCGTTTCTTTTAACGGCGGTGCCCCGGCAAAAAGCGCACTTGAAATGGCGATAAAGCTGGCGGCGCGCAGCGATGCCCACATAACCGGCGTGCTGGCGCACGGGTTGCCAAATATGCTCTATGCCTACGGCGGCCACATTCCTCAAGCGGCAATGGACCAGCTTGAAGATGCCGATAAACAGCACCGCGAAGAGGTGCGCAAAGATTTTGCAGCCATGACAGCAGCGCTCCCCAGCGCACGGGTCCACTTTCTTGATGTCTACGGCGAAGCCAATGAAAGGCTTATGGAAATCGCGCTGGGATATGACATGGTTGTGATGGGACCACCCGAAAAAAACTCGAATTTCCCGCATATGGAAGCGCATGCAGATGTGGTGGCCCGCAATAGCGGCAAGCCGGTTTTGGTGGTGCCAAAAGGCTATGACACGGCGCAATTCAATAACACAGTGCTGTTGGCTTGGGACGGAAAACGCGCCGCGTCGCGCGCCATGGCCGATGTGGTTAAGCTTCTGGAGACCAGCACCAAAATCACCGTACTAAGCTTGGGTGAAACAGAGGCGGCAACCAAAAGGGCGCAGCCAGCAATTGACCATCTGAAACGGCACGGCTTTGAGGCTGAAATTATCAGCAAAAAAACACGAAAAATTGCCAAAACCATTCTCGCAACCGCCAGCGAAACTAACGTAGGGATACTCGCAATGGGCGCTTATGAGCATGCGAAACTGGCAGAAGACCTATTTGGCGGTGTCACAAATACGGTGCTAAAAAAGGCCAAAGTGCCGGTGCTTTTGTCCCATTAACAGCTCAAAGCATGCCGCGTTTTGGTTGGAGACAACGCCCCTCAGGGGGGAGCGCGCTTGCGCGAGGGGGCGTGTCGCCCCCACCCGAGGCGTAGCCGAGGCCACGCCCAACTGCCGGTGTCGTTTGCGTAGCAAACGGCGTCCGGCAGGCGGGAGCGCACACTTGCGGCCAAGAACCTACCCCTCAGATTTGGCTTTTTGCACCCAGCCGCCATTTTCCTGCGCCCAATAAACAGCGGGCAAACCCGCATCGGTCACGGCTTTCCAGCCTTCCCGCGCCTTTGCTACCGCACCTTGGTCGGCCCCGTTAAAAAACACGGTTACAAGGTCATAGTCCCCCATACGCTCCGGCGTCGCCCGCGCGCCGTCTATCAGCATAAGCACCCCGGCCTTATTGGGATTGGCCTCCGAGGCCGTCAGCCAAATCGGTTGCGCGGCCCCCTCGCCTTCCAGAGCGTGAGGCAAAAAGCTATCATCGGCATATGTCCAAAAATGAGCATCCAAAAACTTCAGCCGCGCGTCATCGCCCCCCTGCACAATCACCCGCCAGCCGCGCTCAAGCGATTTGGCGAGCAGCCCGGGCAGCGTGTGCTCCAAGGGTGATTGCGTGAGGTGATAAAAACGGACTTCGGTCACTTAAGCCTCGTAATTATCGGCGATCAGCCGGTTAAGCGCCTGCACACCCCAGCCCGTCGCCCCTTTGGGCGCCAAATCTGTTGGCCCCGGCGAGGCAACGCCAGCGATATCCAGATGGATCCACGGCATGTCATCCTTCACGAACCGCTGCAAAAATTGCGCGGCGGTAATAGAGCCAGCCATCCGGCCACCGGTGTTTTTCATATCCGCCATGCGGGTATCTATCAGCTTGTCGTAAGCCTTGCCCAACGGCATACGCCACGCGCCCTCGCCCTCGGCTTCGGCCGCTTTCAGGAAGGCACTGCACAGCGCATCATCATTGGAAAACACGCCCGCCTTTTCATGGCCAAGTGCCACCAAAATCGCGCCCGTTAGCGTCGCGAGGTTAATCATCCCCTTGGGCGCAAACCGCTCTTGGGTATACCAAAGTATGTCAGCCAGCACCAAGCGCCCCTCGGCGTCGGTGTTAATCACCTCAATCGTGTCGCCCTTCATCGAGGTCACCACATCCCCAGGCCGCGTGGCTTTGCCGTCAGGCATGTTTTCCACCAGCCCAACCACGCCCACAACATTGGCCTTGGCTTTGCGGGTTGCAAGCGCGTGCATCACCCCCGAAACCACACCGGCCCCGCCCATGTCCATGGTCATATTCTCCATGCCAGCCGCAGGCTTAAGCGAAATCCCGCCCGTGTCAAAAACCACGCCTTTGCCGACCAGAGCGAAGGGGGCTTCATCACCGCCGCCCTGCCACTGCATCACCACCACTTTTGAGGGGCTCTCGGAGCCAAAGCCAACACATAGCAAACTGCCCATGCCAAGCTTTTCTAGCTCCGGTTCGTCCAACACTTCCACCTTAACGCCGAGCTTTTCCAGCGCCACAAGGCGGTTGGCAAATTCGGTGGTGGTCAGCACATTCGCTGGCTCATTTACGAGGTCGCGGGTGAAATGCACGCCCTCGGCCACCGCCGCCAGCGGGGCAAATTTGGTCTTTAGGGCATCAATCCCGTTGGCCATAACAGCCGCCTTGCGTACCACTTCCTTTGGCTCAGATTTATGCCGATCAAAGCTATACATCCGCAAAACAAGGCCGTTGAGCAGCTCCTCAGCCCGCGCTTGCGCCGCCAGCAATAGCGTCACGGCTTCTTTGCCAGCAAATTTCGCGGCTTCAGCCCCAAGTTTGCGCGCCAGCTTAACACTCGGGCTACGCGGGGCTTTCAACACCAATAATGCCGATGCCTCCATCCGGTCTGGCACATTAATCACCACGCCCTTGCCCTCGCTCAGCTTTTCCCAAGCCTCGCCCTCACTCAGCCGCTTTAGCGCACCGCGCATCAGCGTATTGGCTTTGCGAGTGAGCGCATTCATGCTGCCATCGGCCCCCATCACAACGGCAATTTTGCCGCTGATTTCGGCAATCGCATTGGCGTCGGTTTCGATGAAAGTGATATCCATGGACTGGCTCATATTATCCTCGCAGGTGGTTAGAATCTGTTGGCCCCGACCCTAGCGCCTCGGGCCTCCCTTGACCAGTTCAGTGATAGCCAATAGGCAGGGGCGATATGCTAAACCGACTCAACAGATATTTCCTCGCCCAGCTCATCGGGCCTTTCGGGTTTTTCTCGCTGGTTATTGCGGGGATATTGTGGCTGGCACAAGCACTGCCACTCATTGATAAAGTCATCGAAAGCGGGCAATCCGCTTTGGTTTTCCTTGAAATCACGTCCTATCTCATCCCGCGCGTTCTTATGGTATCCTTACCGATTGCGGCGCTGGCGGCCTCGCTTTATGCGCTCAATAAGCTTTACACCGAAAGCGAGCTGGTGGTGATGATGACGTCTGGCCTTTCCCCCATGGCGCTGGCGCGGCCCGTGGCTATTTTTGGCGGCTTGGTTATGGTGCTAATGGCGATCGTTACCCTCTATCTTGTGCCCGCCGCACAATCTCGACTGGCGCAAAGATTGACCGATTTTCAGTCAGATTTCGCCAAGACGTTGATAAAAGAAGGGCAATTCATTCACCCTACAAACGGGGTTACGCTTTTCATCAATGACACCTCAAAAGCCGGAGAAATGGCCGGGCTGTTTTTGAGTGACCGGCGCGATGCCGACAATCCGGTGATTTACACCGCGCAAAAAGCACTTTTATTACAAGATGAAGGCGGTATTCGGATTGTGATGGTTGATGGCAATATCCAGTACCTGCCCGCCGGCACCACCCAGCTTTCCACCGTGCATTTTGAACAGTTCTCCTATGATCTGGGCGCGTTGCTGTCCGCCCCCGCAGAGAATATACGCTCGCCGTTTCAACGGTTTTTGCCCGAGCTGCTTTGGCCGACAGACGCCATGAAAGCCAGCGGCCTGTGGGACAGGGGTGACTATCTGGCAGAAGCCAACCATAAACTGGCCATGCCGCTAAGCGCCTTGGTGCTGCCGCTCATTTCGCTTGGGGCTATTTTGGCGGGCGGGTTTCGGCGCGGCGGCTTTATGGGGCGGGTTGTGGCGGCGGTTGTTTTGGGGCTGTTTTTGCAGGCAGGGCTTGGAATTTCCAAAACCTTCGTGCAATCCAACCCCGATATTTACCTGATCATGTATCTGCCTGCCCTTATCGGCCTTGCCGTTGCGCTGGCGCTATTATGGCGCGCGGGGCGCGTGCGAAAGCGGGGGTTGGCATGAGAATGGCGCGATATATCCTTGTGCGGTTTTTAATGAACCTGCTTAAGGTTCAGCTGGCATTTTTAATGCTGGTTTTTGTCATCGACGGGGTTGAGCAAGCGCAGGTTCTTTCGCCCTATAATTTGGGTGGGTTTGAGGTGTTGCATCTGGTGGCTTTACGTATGCCACAATTCTTGATGAAAATTTTCCCCCTGGTGCTGATGCTCGCCTCGCTCTCTACTTTTGTTGGCCTTTCACGCAGCTCAGAGCTGGTCGTCATGCGGGCCTCTGGGCAATCGGCGCTCAAAATTCTGATGGTGCCTGTTATGGCTACGCTGGTTATCGGCATTTTGGCAACCACGGTCATTAACCCGATTGTCGCGGCATCCCTACGCCGGACAGATGCGCTTTTGGCAGAGTATAATGTGGGCGGGCAATCGCTGGTTTCGCTCGGGGCCAAAGGGATTTGGCTGCGGCAAGGCGGCGCCGATAGCCAGTTTGTCATTCAGGCAGACCGCACCAGTTTTAATGGCTCGATTCTGTTTAAGGTTAACCTCTATGAATTTTCACCAAACGGCTCGCTGACCCGCCGGATACAGGCCGACAGTGCGCGGCTGGATGATGGCGCATGGCTATTGCGAAACGGCACGGAATGGCAGTTTGATTATCTCGGCGCAGATACCAAAACTACACAGCAAAGCTTTGATGAACTGCCCCTGGCCACCACGCTAACCAGCCAAGAAATTCTGGAAAAATTTGCCTCGCCGCAAGCGGTTCCGATATGGGATTTGCCGGCCCTTATTCAGCGCTTAACCGATGCAGGGTTTGCCTCTCAGCGGCAAAAACTGTTTTTGCAATCAGAGCTGGCGCGGCCACTGCTTTTGGTAGCCATGGTGCTCATTGGGGCCGGGTTTTCTATGCGTCACGCCCGCTTTGGCCAAACAGGGCTTATGGTGCTTATCGCCGTATTTTCAGCCTTTTTACTCTACGCGCTCAAATCTATCGCCGAGGCGCTTGGCACAGCCAACGAGATTCCGATTGAACTGGCCGCTTGGGGGCCACCCGTTGCCGGAATATTGCTAACCATGGGCTTGCTGCTCCACCTCGAAGACGGCTAATATGGCACACTATTTCCGGAGTCCCGCTTGCCAAATTTCGCCCGCCTTT
The DNA here is from genome assembly GCA_002402045.2 of Paracoccaceae bacterium. Lineage (GTDB taxonomy): Bacteria > Pseudomonadota > Alphaproteobacteria > Rhodobacterales > Rhodobacteraceae > UBA3077. Next base: position 25,377 of record NVUX02000060.1, read on the forward strand.
TAGCCCTTTCCCTGTTTCTGCCATTGTTTTGGTCGCTGCCATCGCGCGCGCAGATTATCGGCTATTCCACCATGACAGCCGATAATGTGTCCTATAATGCAGCCACGGGGCTTCTCATTGCTTCGGGCCAAGTGGTTGTAATTTATAATCAAACGAGGATGGAAGCGGAGAGCATTAGCTATAATCGCACCACCGGAACAATTGAAGCCATTGGCCCGCTTCGCATTACCGACCCGAGCGGCGCGGTATTTACAGCCTCGATGGCCACGCTTAGCGCAGACCTCAGCGCGGGAATCATCCAGGAAGCGCGGCTGCTTTTGTCGAACAGATTCCAGATTGCAGCGGCAGAAATTCGCCGAAGCTCTGACCGGTTCAATATCCTTTATCGAACCGTTGGCTCCACCTGCACCGTCAGCGCCAGCGCCCCCGTGCCCATTTGGCAAATTCGCTCGGAGCGGATCATCCATGATACCGAGGCCAAGCGGCTTTATTTTGAGGATGCGCGGTTAGAAGTGCTTGGCGTGCCCGTTGCCTTTATTCCCAATTTGCGACTGCCAGACCCCTCTGTACAACGCGCCACAGGGCTGCTTTACCCGCAAATCATCTCATCTGAAATCTATGGCTACGGATTGAAAATCCCCTATTTCCTAACGTTTGGAGATAATGCCGACGCTACGTTCACGCCTTTTGCCACCACCAGTGGCGCATTTTTATTCGAAGCGGAGTATCGACGGCGTTTCCACAATGGCGCCATAAATATCCACGGGGGTTTTGCCGTGCGCGGGAGCGCAAATGATAGCGGAGATTCTTTTTTAAAGTCCGATGTGACGTTTACGCTCGCCAATAATTTTGAAGCGTTCCTGGACCTTTCCCTCACCAGCGATGACGCCTTCATGCGCCGCTATGGCTATGATGATGCCGACCGACTGGTGAGCCAAATTGGCCTGCGCCGCTTTGAGCCCAACAAGTTTCTTGAGGTCAGCGCCATCTTTTTCCAAAGCTTACGAGATGACGAGGTGGATGCCGAGGTGCCCTTCGCCCTGCCCTCGATCAGCTACCGCCGCACATGGGAAGAGGCGTTGACCGGCGGTCGGATGGGAATAAATGCCTCCACCCTCGGGCTAATTCGCGCCTCTGGCCGCGATGTGGCGCGGCTCAGCGCTTCAGTTGACTGGCGCAAAGACTGGTCCGCGCCACTGGGCATTCGGGCTACAACATTTGCAAAAACACAGGGTGACATTTATCGCGTGTGGGACGATATGAGCTTTGGTGATGAGCTTCTATACCGGCTCACCCCGTCCATTGGCGCCGATTTTAGCCTGCCGCTTTCAAAATCCGCCAAATCTGGCGCTTTGCTGGTGCTTTCTCCCATTGCGCAGTTTATTTATACGCCAGAGCTGGCCTTTAATGACACCGTTCCAAATGAAGACAGTTTGCAGGTGGAATTTGACGAAACCAATCTTTTTGGCCTTAGTCGCTTTCCGGGCGAAGACCAGATAGAAACCGGCTTTCGCGCCAATGTCGGCCTCAGCTATCGCCGCTATGACCCGTCAGGCTGGACTGTCGGCGTGGATGTAGGCCAGATATTTCGAGCCAATACCAACACCCAGTTTTCAACGGGCTCGGGGCTTTCCGGAAAAAATTCGGACATTCTGGCCGCGATCAGTTTCGAGCTTCCGCCAAAATACCGCCTTATTAGCCGCCTATTGGTGGCCCCCAACATAGGCATTCGGCGGGCCGAAACCGAAATTGCGCTGGATTTGGATAGGTTGGACCTAGAGGCAACTTTTGTGTTTCTGGCTGCCGATGTTGTAGCAGATTCACCGGTGGACCGCTCGGAAGCCAACATTGCCATTGGCTATCGAATTTCGGAAAGCTGGTCCACCTCGGCCTCTTTACGCCGCGATTTGCTGGGAAACGAGAACATTTATGGCGAAATTGGACTGGTCTATGCCAATGAATGCGTCGAGGTGGCGGTTTCCCTCTCGCGCCGCTTTACCACGTCGAATAATGTTCCCCCCGATACCAATTTTGATGTATCAGTTAAATTGGCCGGATTCGGCGGCGGAACACAGCTTCGCGAAAGAGCAGGCACCTGCATGAAAATGCAATAATAAAGGGCAAGGGTATGGTTTTGTTGGGTAAACGTTTAATGCTCCTTGGGGCGCTCATTATGGGTCTGGCCTTGCCAGCCTCCGCGCAGGGCGCCTTTTCAATCGCGTATCGTGTAAACGAGGCCGTGATCACCCATTACGACATTGACCAGCGCGTTAGGCTGATGCGCGCGCTGGGGGCCAATGGCTCTAATATGCGCCAAGCGGCGATTGATGCCCTAATCGACGACCGCTTAAAACAAGAGGCCGCAGCCTCATTTGGGGCAAGCCTTGAACGCGCTGCCCTCGATACGGCCATCGAAAATTATGCTAACCAGCGTAATTTAACCACGCAAAGCCTGTTGGCCAAGCTGCGCCGCGCAGGCGTACAGCCCGAAAGCTTTGACGAGTTTTTGAGCGTTTCGGTCATTTGGCGCAATATTTTGCGCTCGCGTTTTGGCCAACAAGCCAACCCGTCAGAAATAGAGCTAAACGCGCAGCTCAATACCTATGCCATTTCCAGTTCCAGCACCATTCAGCTCGGAGAAATTGTGCTGCCCTATCTGGAGCGCGGACAGAACGCCACGGTAGCACTCGCAACCGATATTGTAGCGCAGCTGCGGGGCGGCGCCAATTTTTCCGATCTGGCCAAGCAATATTCGCGCGCCCGCACCGCTGATCGCGGCGGCGTTATTGGCTGGGTTTCCCCAAATCGGCTGCCCGCACAAATTGGTGCCGCCATTCGCGGGCTGGGGCGCGGGCGCGTAGCAGACCCGATTTTCATTCCTTCAGGTGTCGTCATTATCAAGGTTCTGGATGCGCGCACAGTTTCGCGGCAAATCCAAGTGCCTGTCAACGTGAATCTGACCTATGCCGAGCTAGTTATCCCCTACACCCCTGGTGGCGAGAACGAAGCCGGCCGCCTTGCCAATAGGGTGCAGCGCTCGCTTGATGGCTGCCGGGGCCTCGTGGCCCAAGCGGCAGATTTTGGCACGGGAAGCGGCGTTTTTGGCCCCGTTTCCCTCAACAGTATAGACACCGATGTTGGCTTGGCATTAGCGCGGCTTGACCCGAGAGACAGCACAATCATGCAAGGTAGCAATGCTTTGCGTGTGCTGGTGCTATGTGATCGCGTTTCAGAAATGAGCCCCGAGGGGCGCGCGACATTGCGCAATCAGTTGGCCTCCCAAAACCTCGGCGCACTGTCTGAAGGCTACTTGCTGGAGCTGCGGCGCAACTCGATAATTGAGCGCAAATGAGCCTGGAAAACCTGCCGCCGCTACGTGAGGTTATTGCGACACACGGGCTAGCGCCGCGAAAATCCCTTGGGCAAAACTTTTTGCTAGATCTTAACCTCACCGGAAAAATCGCACGGCAAGCTGGCGATTTGAGCGGGTATGATGTGTTGGAAATTGGCCCCGGTCCGGGCGGATTAACGCGGGCATTGCTCGCGGAGGGCGCTCGTAAAGTGGTTGCAATCGAGACCGACACGCGCTGCCTGCCCGCGCTGGCCGAAATAGGCGCGGCTGCAAATGGTCGGCTGCACGTTCTGAGCGGCGACGCCTTGAAACTTGACCCACTGCCCCACCTGCAAGGGCCGGTCAAGGTTGTCGCAAACCTGCCCTACAATGTAGGCACCGAGCTGCTGGTGCGCTGGCTTACCCCAAGCACTTGGCCCCCCTTCTGGGAGAGCCTCACCCTGATGTTTCAGCGCGAGGTAGCAGAGCGGATCGTGGCAAAACCCGGCAGCAAAGCCTATGGTCGCCTTGCGGTACTCTCGCAATTCCGTGCAGATCCTAATATTTGTTTTGAGCTGTCACCGCAGGCCTTTAGCCCGCCGCCCAAAGTCACCTCGGCAGTGGTGCATATAAAGGCCCTCGCAGCTCCGCGCTTTCAAGCCGAGCCAAAGCTGCTTTCCGAAGTTGTGGCCCGTGCCTTTAATCAACGCCGAAAAATGCTGCGGGCAAGCCTGAAAGGGGTGGTGCCAGAGATTCAAGCGGTGTTGGAAAATGTAGAGATTGACCCTCAACGGCGAGCCGAAACCTTAAGCCTTGAAGAATTTTGCAAACTTAGTGAAGCCGTACGTGTGGCGCGGCGTCAAGGCTAGGGCCGCCGAGCGAAGCGAGGCTACGGCCAGCGGCAGCCATTTTTTAGCAAGCTAAAAAATGTGCTTTTTCGACGGGGGGCTTGCCCACCAAGGAGAAAAAGCAAGCGCGGAGCTGCCGGACAGTCCCGAGTGCGCGCCTCCTCGGGGAGCTAAAGCCCCCCTCGTCGGCGCGGGCGGTGCAAGCACAGCCGGTCATTTATTCAGCCACTGAAGAAGGAGCCTCTTCGGCGCTCACAGCTGGCTTTCGGGTCCGCGGCCGTGATTTACGCTTGGGGGCCGGATTGTTTTCCGGGGTCTCAACAACCTGGGCCAGAACCACTTCTGGCTGCGGCGCATCAACCGGATCGGGGTCTTGCTCAACAGTGTTTTGCTGTTGCTGTTGGGCACGCTGCTCGTTGCGCTGGCGCTGTTGCTCAGCTTGGCGCTCGGCCTGTTCGGCTTGGCGTGCCGCGTGCTCTGCTTGCTTTTCGGCCTGCTCACGCTGTGCTACGGCCAGCATCCGCGAATAATGCTCCGAATGCTGCATAAAGCTCTCAGCAGCCACGCGATCACCAGAAAGCTGCGCGTCGCGTGCGAGTTGCGAGTACTTTTCCACGATCTGTTGTGGCGTGCCGCGCACTTTGCCTTCCGGCCCAGCGGAATCAAATACTCGATTCACAATATTGGCGTTGCTATTACTATTGTTATTCTGGCGGCGATTGCCACCTTTGTTACGCGAGCGCGATTTATTCGAAGGTCTCATGCTTTGGTTTCTATCCTTATCGGAGCCATCAAGCCCAGTGGCTTGGAATTTGGTTATTAGCCGCCCGATTTTCGATTTACATATCTGCGTTTAACTGGAGAGCCCTAGGTTCAATCCGTGCAGGTGCGCTATACTAAGCGGAAATACATATTAAAAACAAGCTCTATCTTGAATTTTATTGATTATTTCCGGCTTATTCCGCGTTAAGCGCAATCACACGGTCATGGCCGGAAAGGTCTTGCAACACTTGCAGTTGAGCAAACCCCGCATTGGTAAAAATATCCTTAACATCAACGGCTTGGCGGCAACCAATCTCAAAATACGCCCGGCCGTTCTGGGCGAGGGCAGCCTTCAGCCCGAGCGCAATATGGCGATAGGCTTCAAGCCCGTCTTTACCGGGCGTAAGCGCCAGATGCGGCTCCCAATCCCGAACATCGGGTCCGAGGTCGGCCATCTCGGATTCGGAAATATACGGGGGGTTGCTGACGATCAGATCAAACTGACCCGAAACGCCTTCAAACCAATTTGCCTCGCAAAACTCAACACGGTCTGCAACCCCGATGCGGCCCGCATTCCGGCGCGCCACATCCAGAGCTTTGGCGCTTATATCAGTTGCAACGCCCATGGCTTGGGGCCGCTCGGCCAACAAGCTAAGGATGATCGCACCACTTCCGGTGCCAAGATCCAAAACACTATCAAACGGCTGCTCCAGCGCTGCCGCAACAAGGGTTTCTGTATCAGGTCGCGGGTCCAGCACATCTGAATTGACCAAAAACTCATGGTTCCAAAAATCGCGTTTGCCGGTGATATGCGAAACCGGTTGGTGGAGGCTGCGCACAGCGATCACGCGGTCCATGCCATAAAGCGCCGATTGTGGGAGCGTGTCGTTCATGCGGGCTGTCAGGCTGGTTTGGTCTATGTCTAACACATGGGCAAGCAGCACGCGGGCATCACGCTCAGCGCCCTCAATTCCAGCTGCCGCCAGCATCAAGCTGGCGCGTATCAGCGTGTCAGCAACGGTTTCGCTCACATCGATAGCTCAGCGAGCTTATCGGCTTGGTCCGCGGCGGTAAGGCCGTTGATGATCTCATCCAAATCCCCCTGCAAAACCTGATCAAGCTTATAAAGCGTCAGGTTTATTCGGTGGTCGGTCAGGCGTCCCTGTGGGAAATTATAGGTGCGGATGCGCTCAGAACGGTCCCCCGTGCCCACTTGGCCTTTGCGTGCCGAAGAGCGCTCGTCATCCAGTTTTTGCCGCTCAAGATCATAAAGCTTGGTGCGTAACACCTGCATCGCTTTAGCGCGGTTACGGTGCTGGGATTTTTCAGAACTCGTCACCACAATGCCCGTAGGCAAGTGGGTGATCCGCACAGCCGAATCCGTAGTATTTACATGCTGGCCACCCGCGCCGCTGGACCGCATGGTATCAATACGAATATCCTTGGTTGGGATGTCAATATCGACCTCCTCTGCCTCGGGCAGCACTGCCACCGTAGCGGCAGAGGTATGCACCCTGCCCCCGCTTTCAGTGGCCGGAACCCGCTGCACACGATGCACGCCGCTTTCAAATTTCAGCCGCGCATACACGTCTTTTCCGGTTACATTGGCGATCACTTCTTTATAGCCACCAATCTCGGTTTTTGACTCTTCCACGATCTCCAGCTTCCAGCCGTTATTCTCGGCAAAGCGCTGATACATACGCAGCAAATCAGCCACAAACAACGCGGCTTCATCGCCGCCTGTGCCCGCCCGCAATTCCATAATTGCGGGCTTTGCGTCGGCCTTATCTTTGGGCAGCAGCGACAGCATCACCTTATGCTCAGCTTCAGGCAAAGCTTTGCGTAGGCTCTCAAGCTCTTCCTCGCCAAGCTCTTTCATCTCGGGGTCGCTCAGCATTTCCTCGGCCTCGGCCTTATCCTCCAGCATCTGGCGATAAACGTCGATCTGCTCAACCACCGATTTCAGGTCGGAATACTCTTTTGAAAGGCTTGCAAGCTCAGACACAGCTGCGCCCTCATTAAGCTTGGCTTCCACAAAGGCAAAGCGCCGGCGGATTTGCTCCAGTTTCTCGTCAGGTATCATAGTTCACTCTTCAAACGAAGCTAAGGATTGCAGCCAAAGATCAACCCGCGCCTTATTGACCCCCAGATCGCCATAACCAAAGCGAGAGCGGGAATAAATTGCGATGGTGGATTTTCCACCCTCAAGATCGATGAATTTGACAGTGATATAGTCAGGCATTTTAAGGGCGGGCGTGCGCTGCACAAAGGTCAGCCAAAGCGTCTCCGCATGCCCTTCAACGATGAGAGCATTGGGCTGCGTAACCACATAATCGTTAAATGCCCGAGCCATAATAGCCGCTGGCACAGCGTAAATAGGGGCTTCAAGATCCACCCGATCTTCTACCAAGCTTTGCGGGGCTACGTAATATGTGTTGGGTGAGGCCGGACGCTCAACCGTGAGCGGGTCGATGTGCCATTCTGCCGGATCATGGCTAGCGGTCACTGCACGCACATAAAAAGCGCCGATCACCAGAAAGACAGCCAATATCATATAGAGCGCCATTCTCTGCATCTATTTTCCTTCCTCGATCAGCGCGGCCCGCGCTTCTACCAGATCAACAATATGGTCAATCATCGACTCATTACTTAACTTGTGGTCTTGCTTACCAGCCACATAAACCATGCCCGAGCCGGCACCACCACCGGTAAAGCCAACATCGGTCATCAAAGCCTCGCCCGGGCCATTAACAACACAGCCGATAATACTGAGGCTAATAGGCGTGCGAATATGCTCCAGCCGCACTTCGAGTGCTTCGACGGTTTTGATCACGTCAAACCCTTGCCGCGCACAAGAAGGGCAGGAAATGATATTAACGCCGCGATGGCGCAGCCCGAGTGATTTGAGAATTTCAAATCCGGCTTTCACCTCGCGCACAGGATCAGCCGAAAGCGAAACCCTTATGGTATCGCCAATGCCCGCCCACAATATCGAGCCAAGGCCGATGGCGCTTTTAACCGTGCCGGAAACCAGCCCGCCCGCCTCGGTAATCCCGAGGTGGATAGGCGCATCGGTGGCCTCGGCCAAGCCATGATACGCCGCAGCAGACATAAACACATCAGAGGCCTTAACGCTGATTTTGAAATTATCGAAATTATTGTCGAGCAATATGCGGATATGGTCCAACCCGCTTTCGATCATCGCATCGGGGCACGGTTCGCCATATTTCTCCAGCAGGCGCCGCTCTAAGCTGCCGGCATTTACACCAATACGAATAGAACAGCCGTTATCTTTGGCAGCAGCAATAACCTCACGCACACGATCAGCCGAGCCGATATTGCCGGGGTTAATCCGCAAGCAGGCCGCGCCCGCCTCGGCGGCTTCAATGCCGCGCTTATAGTGAAAGTGGATATCCGCCACCAGCGGCACCGGGCTTTCCGCCACGATATCCTTGAAAGCCTTGGTCGACGCCTCATCAGGGCAAGAAATCCGCACAATATCAGCGCCAGCCTCAGCACATTCCTGCACTTGCGCCACCGTTGCTGCCACATCAGAGGTGATGGTGTTGGTCATGGTTTGCACCGTGATCGGGGCATCACCGCCAACGGGTACATTTCCAACCATAATTTGGCGGCTTTTGCGGCGTTCGATGTCGCGCCATGGGCGAATGGGATTATGAGTCATATGGGGGCCGTGCCGCTGTTCAAAATATACTTTAAGGGTAGAGCTGTAACGTGTCTGGCGACACTTGTCACCACCGATAAGGGAGGTGCGCTAGTATTCGTCGCTTAGGGTCGCAGCGCGCGTAAGCTCTTCAGATACCGTGCGCATTTCGGCGGTTAGTGTGCCAAGCGGTGCATAGCTTGCGATAATATCGGCAGCCGCAAGAGATACGCCGCGCGCCACGCCATTTGTGCCATTCACCGGCCCAAAGACCTGCCCGTCAACCATCAAGAACAGATAGCCCGCATTGCCAGCCCGCAAGCTGGAAACTTCGGCGCGAGCGGGCAGCGTATATTCCTCACCTGCGGCCAAAACCTTCTCGAACAAAATAGAGCCATCAGCAGCACTTACGCGCACCCAGGCTTCTTGCTGGGCAAACAAGCTAATAAGCGGGGCCTTTTCAGCTATAGTAACTTGTGGGCTGCCAATTTCCGCAAGGGTTTCCACCGCGGCAACAATTGCCGCTTGTGAGGCCCCATCCGGCGCAGATATGCTTGCGATTTGCGGGTTAATCGCGCCAATCGGGCCATCACGCGGCGTCACCACAGGCACGCTTAAAGCGCGGTTGGAATAGAGCCGGTTTAGGTCCATCGCTTGCTCAGATGTGCGGTCAAGCAGATCGGTATTTGCGGCATCTGCAAATCCGGCAAACTCGACAGTGTCAAGCACCACAGGAGATTGCTCCACAGGGGCAATATCAACCCGCTGAATATCTTTCAGCAGCGTCCAGCCCCCAAAAACAAGCCCAGCGATGAGGAGAACAATAACCAAAAGCGGGCCCATAGCCGAGAAATCAGCCAGGCGGAAACCACTTGTGGCGGCGCGCCCGAAGATCGGATTAATGTCATTTACGGCAGAGGCGCTGATCGCTGAAACCCGCGTATTACTGCCGCCCTCACGGCGGCGGCCAAGATCGGGATGAGCACCCTTAAAGTTAGCCTCAACGCAAAAACGGGCATATGTAACTTCAGGATCCAGCTCCAGATAGCGCGCATAAGAGCGCACATAACCGGCTAAAAACCCTGTGTTTTCAAAAACCGAGAGGTCGCAATTTTCAATCGCGGCAATATAGGAAGCTTTGATCCGCAGATCGCGCTGCACATCAAGCAAAGACTTGCCGAGCGTGGCGCGTTCGCCGCGCAGCTCATCGCCAAGGCGCAACTCAAACGAGTCAAAGCCCTGCAATTTTGCTGTATCTACATCAGTGGGATTCACTGTACTGCCCTTGTGCTCGCATTGCGCCAACTCATAAAACGAATCACTTCCTTACCGAAGTCTTTCATCGCTAGCTTACCGAAGTCTTTCATCGCTAGTAACACTTTATTCACTGTTTTTAGGTGTTTTTTTACTGGCTGTCCAGTGGCTTAAGCGGGTTTACGCCCACACCTAACAAGCGATCGGCTTACGGGCGAGTTCGCACCGCTGCCATAAGCTATCAAGTGCATGAACCAGCTCATCCATCATCGGGCCATCATGCACCGGAGAGGGGGTAAACCGCAGCCGCTCGGTGCCCCGTGGCACAGTAGGATAGTTGATCGGCTGCACATAAATACCAAAGTCATTCAGCAACGCATCCGACAGCATTTTGCACTTGGCGGGGTTACCCACATGCACCGGAACAATATGGCTCGGGCTATCCATAACAGGCAAGCCCATGGCTTTAAGACGCAATTTCAATATCTTGGCGGCTTCTTGCTGCTGGTCGCGCAACTCCTGATGCTCTTTCACATAGCGGATAGACGCCGTGGCCCCGGCCAAAACAGCCGGCGGCAAAGACGTGGTGAAGATAAACCCGGGCGCATAAGAACGCACAGCGTCAATCATTTTGCGCGAGGCCGCGATATAGCCACCCATCACGCCATAAGCCTTGCCCAGTGTGCCATTAATAATATCAATCCGGCCCGTCAGCCCCAGCTGCTCAGACAGCCCACCACCGCGCGGGCCATACATGCCCACCGCGTGCACCTCATCCAGATAGGTCAGCGCGCCAAATTCCTCGGCAAGCTCAACCACCTCTTGCAGAGGCCCAAAATCGCCATCCATCGAATAAACCGACTCAAACGCGATGAGCTTGGGCGCAGCAGGATCGGCGGCCTCAAGCAGCTCACGCAAATGGGCCACATCATTATGCCGCCAAATATGCTTTTGGCCTTTACTACGGCGCAGGCCTTCAATCATCGAAGCATGGTTTAGCTCGTCCGAAAAAATAATCATGCCGGGAAACAGCTTGGGCAATGTACTAAGCGTGGCATCATTCGCGATATAGGCTGAAGTAAACACCAGCGCGTCTTCTTTTTGGTGCAGGTCCGAAATTTCGGCCTCCAGCGCGGTGTGATAAGCCGTGGTGCCAGAAATATTGCGCGTGCCGCCAGAGCCAGCCCCTGCCGTCTCGATGGCTTCGTGCATCGCCTTCAGCACCAGGTCATTTTGCCCCATGCCGAGGTAATCATTACCGCACCACACAGCGATATCCTGCACTTTACCGTCTGGCCGGCTCCACTTGGCACGCGGAAACTGGCCTTTTTGGCGCACAATATCCATAAACACACGATAGCGATCTTCCGCATGTAACGCATCAAGCGCTATATCCAAATGTGCGTTATAATCCATGGGACGGTCTCCGACTCAACAAGTTCGGCTTTCTTAGACGGGATGTGATTAAAAATCACCCTGCAAAATGCCGCATCAAGCCTTGATAACGGATTTATAGCAATAATCCACCTGCCAATATTGTGAATCATGCATTTTTTGCAAATTATCTGGATATTGACTGGCAGCGAGGGGTGTGAAAAGACAGGCGAAACCCAAGCGCGCAGGCCACAATGACCAAAACCACCCCCCTCCCCCCGTTGCGCCTAGACTCTGAGGCGGATACGGCAAGGCTGGCAGCCGCATTTGCCCACCATATGCGCTTAGGCGATGTGGTTTTGCTAAATGGGGGCTTGGCCGCCGGAAAAACCTATTTTGTGCGCGCGGCGGTGGCGGCTCTTGGCTCATTGGATGCGGTGAGCAGCCCCACATACACACTAGCCAATATCTATGCCAGCCCCAAGGGGCCAGTGGTGCATATGGATGCTTACCGGCTGGAAACTATAGCCGACTTTTATGATTTGGCCCTGGAAGACGAATTTTTGCAAGGGGTGTCGTTTATAGAGTGGGGCGGCAAGCTGGCGGGTGAGTTTGACAATTATGTCAGCCTTGAACTGGCGCAAGACCCAGCCGCCGAGCAGGCCCGCCTTGCCAATTTGGCCCCGTATGGCCCGCGCGGCGCAGAGCTTCTGGCGCTGGTGCTAAAGGAATTTGCCGCATGAAACTGTTTTTGCAAACATCGTCTGGCCAGCCTTCCCTCGTGCTCTGGGAAAACCGCGTGCTCTATGAGGTGACTTACGACAAAATGCAGCGGCTTGATTATGGCACAGAACTTCAGGCCGCGCTAAAAGCCGCAGGGCGGGCCTTACCCGACATCACCGAGGTTATCGTTGATATCGGCCCCGGGCGGCTTGGCTCTACGCGCACGGCGGTGGCCTTTGCCAATGGCTTGGCTTATGCCCGAAAAATTAGCATTTGCCCGCTAAATTCCTTTATAATGCTGGGCGTATATGCCGAAAAGATACACGCCAAACCCTGCCTTATATTGCGCAGCGCCGCGCGGCAGCAGTATCATTGGGGGCTGGTGCAGCATGGCAAAATCATCGAAGCGGGTTTTGCTGAGGATGCGGTAATTTCCCCTAAATACAAAGGCCAAATTGTGGTGGCAGGAGACGCAACCCCTGAGCGCGCGGACGTGCAAAACGCCCAATGGGTGGAGTTAAACGCCGTGCCGGGAACCGCGCTGACGGCGCTAGAGCCACACTTAAAACCGGCCCATGGCCCCGTAGTGCCGCTAACAGATACAAATGGCTTAGCCCATGGATAAGGTTGCAAAAATCCTGCAATCCGGTGGTGTTGCCCTGCTGCCTACAGATACGGTTTACGGGTTGGTTGCCAGCCCGCTGCACCCAAAAGCAATTGCCAAAGTATTTAGCCTTAAGGGGCGGCCCACCAGCAAAAACCTGCCGGTGCTCGCCGCCAATGCCGCCCAGATTTCGGCCCTTGGCGTACAACATACGCCCCGCAGCAAATCTTTGCTGGCCTCGCGCTTTTCCCCCGGCGCATTGACCATGGTTTTACCACTGGCCAATGCGCCAGACTGGCTGGCTGGCCGCCATGAACTCGCCCTCCGTATTCCAGATGACCCCGCCCTGCTCGCCCTGCTGCGCATAACCGGCCCATTGCTGGCCACCAGCGCCAATGCCAGCGGGCAAGAAACGGCAAAAACCGTGCCAGAGATACTGGCCCAACTTAGCGGCACGCCCGATATTGTGGTGGATGACGGCCCCCGCGATGCCGAGGCCTCTACCCTGATTGACTGCCAAACCACCCCTTTTACCGTGCTACGCCGTGGCGCGCTTTCAGGTGCTGACCTCAAGGAGCTATGTGCATTATGACCCTGATTCTAGGGATAGAAACCTCCTGTGATGACACTTCGATCGCCGTGGTCGATGAACGCGGCCATGTGCTAGCCTGCAAAACCGCCTCGCAAGTTGAGGTGCATGAAGGCTATGGCGGCATCTACCCCGAATTTGCCAGCCGCGCCCATGTGGCCGCTATTATTCCAACACTTGAGGCCACGCTAAAGGCCGCAAATGTTACACCAGATCAGCTCAGCGCTATTGGTGTTACCCGAGGCCCCGGCCTCATTGGCTCGCTGCTGGTGGGGCTTCACACCGCCAGCGGGCTGGGGGCGGGATGGGGGCTGCCGACTTACGGCATTAACCATCTACGCGGCCACCTGCGCTCGGCCCTGCTGGGGGGGGGAAGGTGAATTACCCCGCCATCGTCCTGCTGGCCTCGGGCGGGCATACCCTGCTCGCTTACATGAAAGACGCGGCAAGCATGGAGCTCGTCGGCACCACACGGGACGACTCGGTGGGCGAAGCCTATGACAAGGTGGCGCGGATGCTTAGCCTCGGCTTCCCCGGCGGGCCGATCATTGATCAGGTCGCCAAAACTGGCAAGGCGACCACCCGCTTTCCTCGCCCAATGCTGGGCAAAGGCTTCGAGTTTTCGTTTTCCGGCCTCAAATCATCGGTGCGCCGCCATTTAGAGCAAAACCCTGAAGCGCATGTGCCCGATGTTGCCGCCTCGTTTGTGGCGGCCTGTATGGATGTTCTGCTTGGCAAATGCAAAGCAGCGATAGAGAAATACCGCCCTGAGAGCTTGATCGTAGTTGGTGGGGTTTCCGCCAGCCCGCAGCTGCGCGCAGGCATGGCAGAGCTATCTAAGGCAACGGGGGTCCACCTCGCCCTGCCTCCACAACAATGGTCTACCGATAACGGTGCCATGATCGCGATGGCAACATTTGATTACCTCGGCACAGCGCCTGATATGGAGGTAAACCCGAACCTGCCAATTGGCACGCTTTAAGCGCTAGCGCGGAACCGCCACATTGAATAGCCCCTAGTTTCGTAGACGCCTTGCTGCTGCCACTTTTGCTGTTTTTCGAACTCTACCATTGCCGGCAGGTGATTGCATGCAATCACTGAGAGGGGGCGACAGCATCCCGTTTCTAGCGTGTTTACGTTTCGGATTATAGAACATTTGATATAATCGAATACATCCCGCCTAGCGTCTTCTCTGGTTTGTATGTTCGTCGCCAGATGCGCTCCCGCTTCAACAGGTTGGAGAAACTCTCGGCCACCGCGTTATCGTGGCCATTTCCCCGTCGGCTCATATATTACCTGACAGGCTATGCAGCGAGGGATTTTCAGCCATGCATAAATCCATTGGGGTGAATGCGCAGACACCAGCACATCGCACGGCCTAAAATCGTGGGTGATACTCGGCAACAAAGGCATACCTCACCTGCCGCTCGGCGTACCATGGCCTTTTTTAGGATGTCGCGTTCCTCCGCAACCCATACCAGCTCCGTTTTTAGTCGTCGTATCTCGCGGCTTTGCCCGTATCAATCCTTGCACCCTTGGCGGACTTAGGAAACCGCGCCCTCCATGTATAAAACAATTTTGTGCTGATCCTTAACCGCTCAGCACTCTCGTTGACCGCATGCGCACGATCAACCTACCTGTGCGACGGCATCGCGCTTAAACCTATCTGTAAATCTGTTCATGGACATCTTGCCCTGTTTGCTTCCAAAATCACCAAGCAAGATGTCTACAAATCTAGGGGCTATTTGCATATGCCCCACCCGCGATATATAAAACCCGCTCATCTTCCGTTGGGCAAGCGCCGAAGAAATACGCCGCAGCAGCCGCGCCGCCATTGCATATCCACGAAAACCATGCCGACGGCTGTGAGGATGAGAGCCTCATAATGAAGTGGCGAGGGCCGGGATACATCTACAAAATGTGTTAGGCATGAGAGATAAAACACCAGCCTTAAGGCTATTATTCCGATGATATCCTGAATTACCTTGCTTAATAGGATGTACGCAGACCGCAGTGCCTTAAGCCCCTCGCTGCCGCAAACACAACGGCCTCCGCGCGGCGCGGGTGCAATGCTGCCAAGCAAAGCAATGTGCGCGCGCCGCCACCGCCAGCGTTTCCCCCTCGGCTCGCGATCATTTGCTACGCAAATAACCCCTCGCCTTTGGGCCGTGGCCTCGCTGCGCTCGGCGGCGCTTGCCTCAGCCAATCTCTGAAAGCATCACATTGCTCTCTATTTCCCCCACCCCGGGCAGGGTCATAATCCTTCGTCGCAGGATGCGCTCAAAATCACTAAGATCACGTGCAACCACTTTTAGCCGATAATCATATATCCCCAAGACATGCTGCACCAACTGCACTTCAGGAACGGCACACACCGCCCGTTCAAAATCCTCAAGGCTTACCCGACCCTTTACGGCAAGCTTCACCCCCAGATACACCACCACATCAAAGCCCAGCGCTGCTTTGTTCAGCCGCACCCGCCGCCCCAAAATCACGCCGCCGTCCTCCAATCGTTTGATCCGCCGCCATGCCGATGACTGCGTCAGCCCAACAGCTTTGCCAACCTCACCCGCATTCAGGCTGCCATCACGTTTGAGCGCACTCAATATCTTATGGTCTTTTTCATCCAGCTCAATCATATCGGCAGCGCCTCAGAGTTTTTCACTTCAGAAATCAGCATTAGGGCTTCCACATCATTAATGTGCGGCAATGCCAAAATCCGTCCCTTATATATCTCCTGATAATGCGCCAAATCCCGCGCCCGCACATCCATGCGGATATCGACCCGCCCAAGCAGGGTTTGAATGCCGCCAACTTCCGGAATTTCCCGCACGGCCTTTGTGAACTCATCAAAGGCGTTGCTTTGGGTTTTATCCAGCGTGATACGCAAAAAAACCTCAACAGCATACCCCATGGCGCGGTAGTCAAGCACCACTTCGCGCCCTTCAATTACCCCCGAGGCTTCCAGCTTTTCCACTCGCCGCCAACACGCACCTGCGCTTAGCCCTGCCCGCTCGGCAAGTTCGGCCATGGTCTGGCTACCATCCTCTTGTAGGTGCCGCAGCAAGCGGCGGTCCGTATCGTCTACGCGCATGAATTTTCCAGTTTTACTAATATATATGCATATAATATTCCAAATACCGTCATTTACAGTGGTTTTCAAATAGTATTTCCGACCCAGCACCCTATTCTACCCCCAGTTCAACCCAAACGAGGATAAAATCATGCGCGTATATTACGACCGAGATTGCGATATCAACCTGATCAAAGACATGAAAGTAGCCATTCTAGGCTACGGCTCCCAAGGCCACGCCCACGCGCTTAACCTGCGTGATAGTGGTGCTAAAAACGTGGTTGTTGCGCTGCGTGATGGCTCCCCGAGCAAAGCAAAAGCCGAGGGCGAGGGCCTGAAGGTTATGGGCATTGCTGAAGCCGCCGCGTGGTGTGACCTGATCATGTTTACCATGCCAGACGAGCTGCAAGCCGAAACCTATACCAAATACGTTAAGGACAACATCCGTGACGGCGCGGCCATGGCGTTTGCCCACGGGTTGAACATCCACTTCAACCTGATCGAGCCTAAAAAGGGCTTGGACATTATCATGATGGCCCCCAAAGGCCCCGGCCACACTGTGCGCGGCGAATTTGTTAAAGGCGGCGGCGTGCCTTGCTTGGTTGCAGTTGAAAACGATGCGTCTGGCAAAGCTATGGAAATCGGCCTCAGCTATTGCTCCGCTATTGGCGGCGGTCGCTCCGGCATTATCGAAACCAACTTCCGCCAAGAGTGCGAAACCGATCTGTTCGGCGAGCAAGCAGTGCTTTGCGGTGGCCTTGTTGAGCTTATCCGCATGGGCTTTGAAACCCTCGTTGAGGCTGGCTATGAGCCTGAAATGGCTTATTTTGAGTGCCTGCACGAAGTGAAACTGATCGTAGACCTGATTTATGAAGGCGGCATCGCCAACATGAACTACTCGATCTCCAACACTGCTGAGTATGGCGAATATGTTTCTGGCCCGCGCATTCTTCCTTATGAAGAAACCAAAGCGCGGATGAAAGCGGTTCTGACCGACATCCAAAGCGGCAAATTCGTGCGGGACTTCATGCTTGAAAACGCCGTTGGCCAGCCAAGCTTTAAAGCCACACGCCGCATGAACGACGAGCACCAGATCGAAAAAGTGGGTAAAACCCTGCGCGCCATGATGCCTTGGATTTCAGAAGGCCGGATGGTGGATAAAGAAAAGAACTAAGCTTCTTTTCTACCTAAATACGCATCAAACCAATTTTCAGCGTGCCCCGAGCTTTCTGGGCGCGCTTTTTCTTGCTAAAAGCCCTGATGCACATTCTCCCCCCCTCTCAGCAAAGCCGACCTCCCCGAAGTCCTTAAATTCGAACACCGCAATCGCGGCTATTTCGAACACAGGATACCAAAATCATTGGGCACATTAACCTCACGCAGTTTCTCACTCCAAGTCCTGGCTACCGAATTTCAAAAACGCATACAGGCTAAGGGCTGGCGAAAGCGGCTGTCCGTGATTTTTGCGCTATTGCAAAAAACATCCACGGCGTGTCTGAGGTGACAGCCCAAGTGGCACGCAATAATCCGGCGTCTCAACACGTGTTAAGGCGTAATGGTTTCTCGCTGATGCAGGGCAAGGTACAAAGCGTAGAGCTAAACGGAGAACCCCTATGGCTCGATAGCTTTCAAAAGCACCTCTGACGCCGCCACACGCACCGCCGCCACAGCGCGGCGCGCGCGAAACCTCACCAAAATCGCTATGGCTGCCGCGCCGCTTCAGAACTTCAGGCAAGCACTCACATATATGCAACAGCCCTAAATCAACCCTTTTCCCTTGATTTTCGCCCACAAAACCCCGATTTAGAGTTAACCAACCAAAACGAGGGCCAAAATGCTAAAAAAAATGCTGATCCGCTGGGCCGCTGCCCTCATTCTGGTATTCACCACCTATAACCCCACCAGCCTGAACTATGTCCGCTGGGCGCTGGAGAGTTATACGACCAACCTTTCCGTGGTCATCCTGCTCGGCCTCATCTTGTTTGTGGCCTACGTGGTTTTTGTCCGCGCCACGCTGCAATCAATCGGCAGAATCGGCATTGGCCTTGTGCTGACCGTCATCGCTGTGCTCCTTTGGGTGCTCTATGACAAGGGCCTGCTTGACCCCGCCAATGGCACCATAATGACATGGATCGGCCTCATTGCATTGTCCTTCATCCTTGGCCTCGGCCTAAGCTGGAGCATCATCCGCCGCCGTATTTCCGGCCAGCTTGATGTGCGCGATTCTGATGATCATGACGATGTTGACCACTAGGCTTGATTTCCGTTCGACATCCCCCAAATTAGGCGTTAGATAGCCCCGACCCTTTAAAGACCGAAAGACCGTATAATGGAAAACATCGTTCTCACCATCCACCTGATTCTGGCCCTCGGCCTCATCGGGTCTGTGCTCCTCCAACGCTCTGAGGGCGGGGGCTTGGGCATTGGTGGCGGCGGTGGTGGCGCTATGAGCGGCCGCTCGGCAGCGACAGCGATGGCAAAAGTCACATGGATACTTGCCATCGGATTTTTGATCACTTCCCTAACACTCACGGTTATTGCCGCCAAAAATGCGGGCGGCTCCTCGGTGCTAGACCTTCAAGGTAGCGCAACCAGCACCCCTGTTGAGGATATACCCTTGGCAGACCCAAATGCGATTCTGATACCAGACTTGGGGAACTTAACCATCGGCGGAACGGATGCAGAAGCGGCTGCACCCGTAAACACACAAGGCGCACCAGCGACCCCACCCGCCTCAGAATAACTTTGGGGCGCTGTGCCTTTAAGGGTAAAGCGCCTTATTTACCCTATCGAGATATGCCATCAGGGGCGCATCATTGTTGATGCGTTTGCTAAGTCGCGTTTCGGTAGGGGAGCCGGCCATAGCGGCCAGCATTGGCACCGCAGACGCATCGGCAGCCGTTGGCACATCTCCAAAAAGAAACGGCTTATCCCCGACCAAAGCCATAATTGCGCTCATATCCAAATCTGCCCGCACCAATCGCTCTTCAACCGAGTGCCGCCCCATCCCTTGCGCATGCATACTCCTCCGCACCTGCTGCCGGATCTTTTTGGTCACGAACCCGCGCACCAGCTTGGGGATCATGCCAAAGAATTCCGCTCGGACAACCTCCCAATTTGCATCATTTAGCCAGCGATCACAGACCAACGCAAAGTAGAGATGCTCGTCACACATCCGAATAACCGCCCGAGATGTGGCGCGCTGCTCGGGGCTGAGGCCCTCATCAAAATCTACGCTGAATTTTTGCTCCAAATAGGCCCGAATATCTTCGCTATCGGAGATTTTCATATCGCCATCCACCAGCAATGGCAGCTTCCCCTTCGGGGTTTTGCGCGGGTCAGCATTGCTGCTCATCTCCCACTCTGCCCCCGCCATTTTCAAAAAACACATAGCCTTTACCCCAAAAGGGCTGGCCGAAGGCGCGCCAAAGGCCGCCGGATAAGTGATAAGTTTTAACATGTTTGTTCTCCTGTGAATCTCATTTGGCTGTGATACAATGAGCTGCTGTCACTTTTTGTCAGCAATGGCAATTATGGTTCAGATATGTCTCGCAGTCACCGCCTTATGCAGTTGATGCAACTTTTTCGAACGCTCCCCACCCCCGTGCGGGCGCAGGCGCTTGCCGATGAAACAGGTATTTCCTTGCGCTCGGTCTACCGAGATATAGAGGCCCTGCGGGGTATGGGCGCTGTGATAGACGGCGCGGCAGGCTATGGCTACACGCTGATAGATGACCCCGCCCTGCCTCCGATGAGTTTTTCGCAAGACGAAATTGAAGCATTGGTGCTTGGGCTGCGCGAAGTGCAAGCGGTGGCCGACTCGGTGCTCGCCGCCGCAGCAATGAGCGCACTTGGCAAGCTGCGCGCCAGTCTGCCTGTGTCTAAGCGCCAGCAATTGGAGCATGCCAGCCTGCACGCTAAGCGGTTTCACTCCCGGCCCGAAATCGGGATAGATGTAGCAAAACTGCGTGAAGCCGTGCGCGCTGAAAGGGTGATTCATATTGTGTATGTTGATAATAAGAACGCCAAAAGCGAACGAAATATCTATCCGCTTGGCATTGTGTTTTTGGAAAGCACGTTGGTGTTGGCGAGTTGGTGTTTGCTTCGGCAAAGTTTCCGCACATTTCGGCTGGACCGGATCAAGCATTTTGCTGAAACCGGCCAGAGCTTCCGGCCAAAACGCGTGCCGCTATTGCGCGAGATTGTCGCAAAATTCAAAGCTGAATCCGATGCTGCAAGCTTGACCGGTCGTGTTTACACGACCCGCGCTGACGAGGGGGGCCTTTAGGCTCCTCGAGGAGGCGCGCGCTCGGGACTGCCTGACAGCGCCGCGCTTGCTTTTGTCTCTGGGGGGGTAAACCCCCACTCGACAAAAGCACATTTTTGGCAAGCAAAAAATGCCTGCCGCTGGCCATGGCCTCGCTACGCTCGGCGGTGTTCACCGCAAGGTTTACGAAATTACCTGAGGTTATCCACAAGATATTGCCGCTGGCCCCCTTGCCCGCGCCCCCTTTCCCCTGTAAGAATCAAACCCCGTGATAGAGCGAAAAACCGCACAAGCGCGCTCACCTTTTAAACGATTCTCACGGGGACCAATCCGGCATGGCACGATACATTTTTATTACTGGCGGCGTAGTTTCCTCCCTTGGCAAAGGGCTGGCTTCCGCCGCGCTTGGTGCGCTTTTACAAGCCCGCGGCTATTCGGTGCGCCTTCGCAAGCTGGACCCCTATCTCAATGTTGACCCCGGCACGATGTCTCCCTTTGAGCATGGCGAGGTGTTTGTGACCGATGACGGTGCAGAAACCGATCTCGACCTTGGCCATTATGAGCGCTTCACTGGCGTTTCTGCCCGCAAAACAGATTCGGTGTCTTCGGGGCGCATTTATTCCACCGTGCTGGAAAAAGAGCAGCGGGGGGATTACCTCGGCAAAACCATTCAGGTTATTCCGCACGTCACCAACGAAATTAAAGATTTCATCGCCATTGGTGATGACGAAGTGGACTTTATGCTTTGTGAAATCGGCGGCACGGTTGGCGATATCGAAGCCCTGCCCTTTTTTGAAGCCATCCGACAGTTCTCCCAAGAGCGCTTTGGCGAGTGCGTTTTTATGCACCTCACGCTGGTGCCTTACATCGCCGCTGCAGGCGAGCTTAAAACCAAGCCAACCCAGCACTCAGTAAAAGAACTTCGCTCCATCGGTATTGCGCCAGATATCCTGATGTGCCGCGCTGATCGGCCTATTCCGGAAAAAGAGCGCGCCAAGCTGGCGCTGTTTTGCAACGTGCGGCCCGAGGCCGTCATTCCGGCACTGGACCTCAAATCAATTTATGAAGCTCCGCATGCGTATCACCGCGATGGCATGGACCGCGCCGTTTTGGAAGCCTTCCACATTACCGATGCGCCCGAGCCTGACATGGCGAAATGGGACGAGGTAATGGACGCCGTTAAGCTGCCCGAGGGCGAAGTTAAAATTGCGATTGTTGGCAAATATACCCAGCTTGGGGACGCGTATAAAAGCATCGCTGAGGCCCTGACCCATGGCGGCATTAAAAACCACGTAAAGGTTAAGGCCGAGTGGATTGACTCGGAGCTTTTTGAGAACGAGGACGATGTAACGCCCCACCTTGAGGGATTTGACGCCATTCTTGTGCCCGGCGGTTTTGGCGAGCGCGGCACTGAAGGTATGATAAATGCCGCCACCTATGCCCGCACCCATAATGTGCCCTATTTCGGCATTTGCCTTGGCATGCAGATGGCCGTAACGGAAGCGGCGCGCAACCTTGCGGGCATTAAAGATGCTGGCTCGGAAGAGTTTGACAGTGAGGCCGGAGAAAAACGGTTTACGCCGATCGTGTATCACCTCAAGGAGTGGATGGAAGGCAACCGGACCATTCAACGCAAAGAAGGCGATGACAAGGGCGGCACTATGCGGCTCGGGGCCTATGATGCGACCCTCACCGAGGGCTCCAAAATTGCTGAAATTTACGGCTGCACCAAGATTTCGGAGCGCCACCGCCACCGCTATGAGGTGGATATGAGCTATCGCGACAAGCTGGAAGCTGCTGGGATGATGTTTTCGGGCATTTCGCCCGATGGTAAGCTACCAGAAACTATCGAGATTAAAGACCACCCTTGGTATATCGGTGTGCAATTTCACCCCGAGCTGAAATCTCGCCCGTTTGAGCCGCACCCGCTATTTGCCAGCTTTATCGAGGCGGCCGTTAAGCAAAGCCGGTTTGTTTAAGGCCTCATTTAATTCAAATTTTTCTTGTAGGTTTGGTTGCCACGTTCACCACAGAAAAAGAGCCGAAGACTGTCAATATTTTCCAGAGTTATCATTACCAAATTAACCGCTAAACAATTTTCCTAAATATTTTCCTAATTTTTATGATAGTAGTATGTAAGGCGGCTAAAAGTTGAGGTTCGGACATGCGTTTTATTCTACTTTCGATAGCCCTTTTCGGCTTGGTTCTTTACATTTCAAATCCTGAAGCCTTTGGTAAAAAAAGAGAATTTAAGCTTTCAGTGGGTGGGCGCATTGTTCGTGAAGAGCCAAAGGGCGCCACTATCGACTTCGCAAAAATTGGCGATTTCGGGGTGGAGATGTATGAGAGTTTTTTCGATTCCCCTGATGATTCGGCTTCGAATGATACAATAGTGCTTGCGGGAAATGACCAAACGAGTGCACCAAATGGCCCAGAAACCCAGATATTAAGTGCGATAAGCGCGCCGGACATAACCACGTATTCGGGGCAAGTTTCGGCAATATCATTTGCAATGCACGCGGACCCAGTGGGTACAACCACACAAATGCAAGCGGCAATGAAGGCGTGTTTGCCGCATCAATATCCAGAGCCATTAACCAATTATTTTGTGGGTCTGGTGCAGGTGGTTTCTGAAACGGCACAGCTTCCATTGGCCGAGCAAACCGCCAATTTCAGAGAAGAAAGCGCGCCGCTAACACAGGCCTTAAGGGCTTGGCTTCAGTTTTTACCTGAAGATCAGCGTGCCGAAAATACTTTGCTATTGCAAGATTGGGCCGCACGACCAAAAGACCTTGTGGCCTGCCATATTAGCTGGCTTAGCACCCCCTGATAATCAAGATATCTACCTCCCTATTTTGCTCCACTATAGCAGTATTCCAAGCATCAGCAGCCCACTGATTTCCGCTTGCCTTCAATAAGGTATTCCTTTCAAATACCTCCCAATTAGAGGAGACTGCAAAATGCTCAAATATCATGTTCTGGACGTTTTTACAAAATCGCCCTTCACCGGAAATCCGCTGGCTATTGTTCTGGATGCGGATGAGCTAAATGACCATCAAATGCAAACCATCACACGGCAGTTTAGCCTCTCAGAAACCATCTTTGTGCAAAGGCCCAAAGATACCTCCCATACCGCCAAGGTGCGCATATTTTGCCCCGCTTGTGAGCTGCCATTCGCTGGGCATCCCACGGTTGGCTGTGTTATTTTACTGGCAGAAATGGCCCATGAGGGCAATTTCGAATGTGAAATCACGCTTGAAGAAGTCGCTGGATTAGTTTGCGTTAACGTGGTGCGCCAAGGACATGACATTACGGCCGAATTCACGGCACCCGTGCTCCCCGAATTGGCATCAGGCACGCCACCAAACCACAAAGAGGCCGCCGCCGCGCTTGGGCTACGGCCCAATGATATAGGCTTTGAACAGCATACGCCTCAGCATTGGCAAGGCGGGCCAGATTTTCTCTATATCCCGATTGCCAGCCGCGAAGCCCTCACAAATGCCGCACCTAGCGCCAGTTGGCTGGAGATGACGGCAAAGGCTAATACCCAGTCGGTATATATATATTGCAAAGAGAATGAGGGCTATGCCGCCCGTATGTTTGCCCCCGAACATGGTATGCCGGAATATCCGGCCACAGGCTCGGCCAGCGCCATTTTGGCCGCCCAGCTTTTGGCTGCGGGCGCGTTGCCCGAAGGCACCACACATGTGCCACTTGTACAAGGCGAAGACATGGGACGCCCCAGCCAAATTAGCCTGTCGGTTGATGTTAAAGATAGCGCTATTCAGAAAATCCGCATAAAAGGTGCTGCGGTGAGGGTGCATCACGGTCATATCACGGCCTTGCCCTTGTAACCGCGCAAAAACGCGTTAAGTTTCTCGCATGTTTGACACACTCTTCAAGCGCCTGCGCGCCGAACCCGCCCCCGACCCGCTAGAGGCAAACGACGCCCGCTTGGCGCTTGCCGCCCTTTTGGTGCGCCTAGCGCGCACGGATCACGATTATGCCAGCAGTGAAAAAGAGAAAATCGACGAAATCTTGTCGCAGCGCTACAAGATGCAGCCGGCTGAGGCCGCAACTTTGCGCGCTGGCGCTGAAGACGTAGAAGCAACCGCCGGAGATACGGTTCACCTGACCCGCCTTATAAAAGCCGCTATCCCCTATGATGACCGCATAGCACTCGTCATAGACCTTTGGCGGCTTGTTTTGGCCGATGGCACGCGCGACCACGCCGAAAACCAGTTCTTACGGTTGGTGGTGAAACTGGTCGGGGTTAATGATGTGGATAGCGGAATGGCGCGGCAACAAGCGGCCAAAAGCTAGGCGGCGCGCAAGCGTTGTGGCTATTCAGGCCTTCCACCAGCGCCGCGCGGCTACATTTGCATAATGGCAAGCGCATGGTTCGCAGCGCGGCGCGTGTGCAATGCTTAACCAAGTACTAAGGCTGCCGCGCCGCTAGGGAACCACCCTACGCAACAGCACCGAGCCTACAGAATATCCCGCCCCAAACGAGCAAATCAGCCCAAGCTCGCCATTTTTAAAATCATTAGAATACTGCGAAAACGCGATGATCGACCCCGCGGAAGAGGTATTGGCATATTCTTGCAAAATGTTTGGCTGCTCCCCCGCCTCAGGCACTCGCCCCAGCACCTTTTTGCCAATAAAATCGTTCATCGCTTTATTGGCCTGATGCAACCAGAGCCGCTTCAGGTCATCCGCGCAATGTCCTGCGTCTTCCAAGTGGCCAAGAATGTGTTTAGATACAATAGGTAGCACCTCCTTAAACACTTTCCGCCCGTTTTGCATAAACTGCATATCGCGGCGGTCCTCCACGCCATCAGGGCGATTACGGCGTAAAAAACCGTTATTATTGCGGATGTTATTGGAGAATTTCGTCAGGCATTTTGTCGAAACCACCTCAAAATGCGGCCCCGTCACATCCTCTTTTCGTTCAATCAACGTGGCCGTGCACACATCACCAAAAATGAAGTGGCAATCCCGGTCGCGCCACTCCAGATGGCCAGACGTGATTTCGGGATTCACCACCAAAATTGCCTTTGCCGAACCAGCGCGGACCATATCACTTGCGGCCTGAATACCGAAAGTTGCCGATGAGCAGGCGACATTCAAATCAAAGCCAAAGCCTTCGATGCCAAGCAAATCTTGCACCTCGATCGCGATCGCCGGATAGGCCCGCTCCATATTGGAAGCAGCAACGATCACCGCGTCCACATCGGCGGCTGTCTTCCCTGCCTGTGCCAGCGCTTTATTACAGGCATCCACGGCCATTTCGGCCATAATGCTCGGCTCGTCATCGCGGCGCTGCCGCAATGTCGGATACATCCGGTCAGGGTCCAGAATGCCGGATTTATTCATCACATGCCGCCGCTCAATGCCGCTGGCCGCAAATATAAACTCGCTGGAGGATTGCGGCTTCGCGTTAATCTCCCCCGCGGCAATCGCCTCGGCATGCGTGGCATTAAATTTATCGGCATAAGCATTAAAGGCCACCACCAATTCATCATTAGTGATCACCTCTTCGGGAGTGAAAACCCCTGTGCCGGAAATAACGGGCTGGTGCATGGTTGGCTCCTGAACAATTTTAGCCATTTGAACCCGTTTCGGCCCAGTGGTCAAGCAACCAAGGCGCGCCTTAACTTTAGGGAAAGCGGCTTCTGTCGCACATATTGGGCATAAAGGGGCTAGGAATTGCGGGCAATCCTGCCTAAAAGGGCGCAATTCCAAAGCGCAGGAGATGTCCATGCCCACCGAGACCGCCGCCGAGCCGGCTATCACCACCGAAGTTATCCGTAAGCACGGGCTGA
This sequence comes from Paracoccaceae bacterium, assembly GCA_002402045.2. GTDB lineage: Bacteria > Pseudomonadota > Alphaproteobacteria > Rhodobacterales > Rhodobacteraceae > UBA3077. Next base: position 51,691 of record NVUX02000060.1, read on the forward strand.
ATCAGGCTGAATATCAGCTTATTCAGGAGCTGATTGGCCGAGAGCCAACATGGACCGAGCTGGGTATTTTTAGCGCAATGTGGAATGAGCATTGCTCTTACAAGTCCTCCAAGCTTTGGCTGAAAACACTGCCTGTGGAAGGCCCGCAGGTTATCTGCGGCCCAGGCGAAAACGCGGGGATCGTGGATATTGGCGATGGCCAATGCTTGGTTTTCAAGATGGAAAGCCATAATCACCCGAGCTATATCGAGCCATATCAGGGCGCGGCCACCGGTATTGGCGGCATTCTGCGGGATGTGTTCACCATGGGCGCGCGGCCGATTGCGGCGATGAACGCGCTTAGTTTTGGCGAGCCAAGCCACCCCAAAACCCGCCAGCTGGTGCACGGCGTGGTGGGGGGTATTGGCGGCTATGGCAACTGTTTTGGCGTGCCAAATATAGGCGGCGAAACCCGCTTTCACAAAAGCTATAATGGCAATTGCCTTGTAAATGCTTTTGCGGCAGGCCTCGCAAACACCGACGAGATTTTCTATTCCGCAGCTTCGGGCGTTGGTATGCCTGTGGTTTATCTCGGGGCCAAAACCGGCCGCGATGGCGTGGGTGGTGCCACGATGGCCAGCGCTGAGTTTGATGACACCATTGAGGAAAAACGCCCCACGGTGCAGGTGGGTGACCCCTTCACCGAAAAGCGTCTGATGGAGGCCACCATTGAGCTGATGCAAACTGGCGCGGTGATTTCCATTCAGGATATGGGGGCCGCGGGCCTTACATGCTCGGCGGTAGAAATGGGCGATAAAGGCGGCCTTGGCGTGATTTTGGACCTTGAAAAGGTGCCGTGCCGCGAAGAGGGCATGACCGCTTACGAGATGATGCTGAGCGAGAGCCAAGAACGGATGCTGATGGTTTTACGGCCTGAAAAAGAAGCCGAAGCCAAGGCTGTGTTTGATAAATGGGACCTCGATTTTGCCATCGTCGGCGAAACCATCGCGGAAGACCGGTTTCTTATTCGCCTCCACGGCGAAATCAAGGCTGACTTGCCGCTGAAGGCACTGTCTGGCGAGGCCCCCGAATATGACCGCCCATGGGTGGAAACCCCCACGCCTGAACCATATACTGATGTGCCCGATATTTCACCCGCCGAGGCGCTGCTGGCGCTGATCGGCTCGCCAAATCATAGCAGCAAAGCATGGATTTGGGAGCAATATGACCACATGGTGCTAGCTGATACCGCCATCCGCCCTGGCTCTGATGCTGGTGTGGTGCGGGTGCATGGCACCGAAAAAGCGCTGGCGTTTACCAGCGACGTAAACCCGCGTTTTTGCTTTGCCAACCCTGTAGAGGGCGGCAAGCAGGCGGTGGCCGAGGCTTATAGAAACCTATGCGCTACGGGGGCCAAGCCTTTGGCCACAACCGATAATCTGAATTTCGGCAACCCTGAAAAGCCTGAGATTATGGGGCAGCTTGTGGGCTGTATCAAGGGCATAGGCGAGGCCTGCCTCGCGCTGAATATGCCGATCGTTTCAGGCAATGTGAGCCTTTATAATGAGACCTTTGGTGCGGGCATTTACCCGACTCCGACCATTGGCGCGGTGGGGCTTCTCAGCAATCTTGATGAAATTATTCGTATGGTGCCGCAAAGCGGTGAAAAGCTTGTGGTGCTCGGTGAAACCCATGGCCATCTGGGGCAATCTGCGTTGCTGGCCGATGTCTTCAACCAAGAGCTGGGTGATGCGCCAACAGTGGATTTGAGCGCCGAACTTAAAGCCGGTGAGCTGGTGCGCAGCTTGCATAAATCAGGGCTGATTTCAGCGGCGCATGATGTTTCTGATGGTGGCATTGCCTTGGCACTGGCCGAAATGTGCCTTGCCGGGAAAACCGGGGCCGAGGCGGCGAACCAAAGCACCCTGCCCGCCATTCAGTTCTTTTTTGCTGAGGACCAAGCGCGCTATTTGCTCAGCGTACCCGAGGCAAAACTGGACACGCTTCTCGCGGCGGCGAAAACTGTTGGCGTCCCCGCCCAAGCGCTCGGCCAATTTAGCGGCGATTTTGTAGCGCTAGCCGATGCCTTTATCCCGCTTGACGCGGTGAAAGAAGCTTTTGAAAGCGGGTTGCCGGAGCTTATGGGCTAAAACTGCGCCAATCCGCCTCTTGAACCAAACGGCAAATTGGCTTAATTAACCTACTGAATTAGTAGGAGTATCCCCATGGCGATTGAAGCTGAAAAAATCGAAGCCCTCATTAAGGAGGCCTTTCCAACTGCCGAAGTGCGCATTGATGACCTTGCCGGAGACGGCGCGCATTATGCGGCCAGTGTGGTGGCGGAAGAGTTCAAGGGCTTGAACCGCGTAAAGCAGCACCAGTTGGTTTATAAGGCGCTCAAAGGTAAAATGGACGGGCCATCGGGCGAGCTTCATGCCCTCGCGCTGACCACTAAAGCCCCGGATTAATGCTGGCGCTGCAAATCTTTGGGGGCGTGGCAACAGCCATAGCTATGGCCATATTGCTTGAGCTTTGGCTCAAACGCGGCAAAGCCCCACGGCCATTGGCCGAACGGATGCGCAGCGGTATGAAAGAAACGGCCGACACCAAAAAGCCGCTTGGCATGGAAGCCACGGACCTTGAAAGCGTGGAGCGTGCGCAAAGGCTCAGCGAGATTTCCGCGCTTAAAACCAAAAATGTACTATTCAAATAGAACCGAAAAGGAAGATTAAAATGACCACCCCAGCCGAGCAAATCCAAGCCACAATCACCGATAATGCCGTTGTATTCTTTATGAAAGGTACATCTGATGCCCCGCAATGTGGCTTTTCCAGCCGCATCGCCGGTGTGCTTAATTTCATGGGTATTGAATATAAGGACGTAAACGTGCTGGCTGATGAAGGCATTCGCCAAGGCATCAAGGATTTTTCCGACTGGCCAACCATTCCGCAGCTTTATGTAAAGGGCGAATTTGTTGGCGGTTGTGATATCGTTACCGAGATGGTGCTTTCGGGTGAGCTGGATACGCTTTTGGAAAAAAATGGTATCTCGTTCAGCAAAGAAGCCGCTGACAAGGTGCGCGAAGCTAACGACTAAGCCACTGTGAATATGCGAAAAAGGCCGCGCCATTTAGGTGCGGCCTTTTGCAATTGTGGTGTGCGAAATAGGAAGGCTGCGTCAAGCGCCCGCCGAGCGTAGCGAGGCCACGGCCCAAACGTCTTTGTTCTGTTGCAACGCAACAGGGCATCGACGGAGGGTTTTCCGCTGTTTGAGGTATAGCACTTTGGCTGCGGGCTAGGTGCGCCTTTGCTTCGGGGAGGCCACAAACATTGCGTTTTTGGCAATATCGCCTCTATCCCCCCGCTCAGCAAAGGCGAGTTTTTGTGCAATCAAAAACAATTGCCCTACGGGCCGTGGCCTCGCTTCGCTCGGTGGTGTTTCGCCGAAGTGCAGCTTAAGCCGAAGCGTCAATCATCGCTTCAAGCCTGCCCACGCTTTTGCTCAAGCTTTGAGAAATCGCTTCACCGTTGTTAAACAAATCCTCTTCTGGAGGTTCCGGAGTTTTATTCATTTCAACCGTCATCGCCGCGAGTTTAGCTTCGCTTTCCAGCAAACGGTCTTCCAGCGTTTTTAGCCGTGTATCACTAAGCTGGCAGGCGGTTTCCATTTCTTTAGTTCGATCCGCCAGCATCAAGCCAGCCATCAGCAGCATCCGGGATTCGGGCACACGGCCAATGGCATCTTCCAGCCGAAGCGCCTCAACTGCCAACATTTCAGCCGCCTTTTTAAGGCTGGATTCTTCACCAGGGTCGCACACCAGTGTGAAGCTTCGTCCGCCAATTTCCAGTACAATCTCAGGCATTTTCTTCCGCCTCCATAAGGGGCTTCAAATGAGCGAGCAGCGTATCCAGCTCAGCTATATCGGCCTTTCGCTTTTCTTTCAGCATTTCCAGCTCGGCCCGCAAATCGAGAATCTCCCGCGCGTCGGCTTTGCTTTGCGACGCAAGCGTATCCACTGCCGCCTCCAGCCGCTTTGCCAGTATTTCCAGATCATCCATGCGCGCGTCCCTCACCCCGAATCGTATATTCGCACCATAATAGCGCGAAAAATCCGGATTTGCCGCCTTAATTTGCGAAATACCGGCTGCCAACTGCTTGACGCCCCTCTGCGGCCTGTTAACAAGGCTAAAGCATCAATCAAAATCCGGAGAACCCCGTGGAAATAGCTGACCTAAAAGCCCGTCACCCCAAGCACTTCGCCAAAGCCACCGCCTTGCGGATGTTGGCCGTTGACGCGGTCCAAGCCGCAAAATCTGGCCACCCAGGCATGCCCATGGGCATGGCCGACGTTGCCACCGTGCTTTTCAGCAACCATCTGAAATTTGACGCCAGCCAGCCAAACTGGCCAGATCGCGACCGCTTCGTGCTTTCCGCCGGTCACGGCTCAATGCTTATTTACGGGCTGCTGCACCTTACGGGTTATGAGCAGATGACCATCGACGAAATCCGTAACTTCCGCCAAAAGGGCGCCCGCACGGCTGGCCACCCGGAATATGGCCATGCAGAGGGTATTGAAACCACCACCGGCCCCTTGGGCGCAGGCTTGGCCACTGCCGTGGGCATGGCCATGGGTGAGGCCTCTATGCAGGCGCGCTACGGCAAAAAAATCGTAGATCACAACACCTATGTGATCGTTGGTGACGGCTGCTTGATGGAGGGTATTTCCCAAGAAGCCATTGCACTGGCCGGCATGCAGCGCCTCGGCAATCTGATTGTACTCTGGGATGATAACGGCATCACAATTGATGGCGCGGTTTCCCTTTCTGACACCACCGACCAGCTCAGCCGCTTCGAGGCTTCTGGCTGGAGCGTGTTCTCCTGTGACGGCCACGACCCAGACGCCATTGACCGCGCCATCACCCAAGCCAAACAGTCTCCCCTGCCCTCCATGATTGACTGCAAAACCCATATCGGTTTTGGCTCGCCCAGCAAGCAAGATACCTCCGCCGCTCACGGTGCCCCCATGGGTGAAGACGAAATTACAAAAATCCGCGCAGCGTTTAGCTGGCCCCATGCCGCCTTTGAAATCCCCGCTGATGTGCTTTCAGATTGGCGCGAAACCGGCGCGCGCGGCCAGAAAGATGTGGCCGCATGGACAGAGCGTAAGGCCGCGCTCTCGGCGTCAAAGCAAGTGGAATTTGATCGGGTCATCGCAGGCGATGCCCCCAAAAAGCTTTCTGCGGCGATCAAGGCGTTCAAAAAGAAAATTTCCGAAGAAGCCCCCAAAATGGCCACCCGTAAATCTTCAGAGGCTGTGCTTGCTGTTATCAACAGCGTGATGCCTGAAACCATTGGTGGCTCGGCAGACCTGACGGGCTCCAACAACACCTATACCGAAGGCCTCGGCGTGTTTGACAGTAGCAACCGCAAGGGCCGCTACATTAACTACGGCATCCGCGAGCACGGCATGGCAGCCGCCATGAATGGGCTTGCATTGCACGGTGGGTGTGCCCCCTACGGCGGCACGTTCATGGTGTTCACAGACTACATGCGCGGCGCCATGCGGCTTAGCTCTCTGATGGGCCTGCGGGTTCCATATGTGCTTACGCATGACAGCATCGGCCTTGGCGAAGACGGCCCAACCCACCAGCCGGTGGAGCACCTCGCGATGATGCGCGCGACGCCAAACCTCAATGTTTTCCGCCCGGCGGACACTGTGGAAACGGCTGAAGCATGGGAAATTGCCATGACCAGCAAAACCACACCTTCGGCGCTGGCGCTTACCCGCCAAGGGCTGCCAACGGTGCGCCTTGAGCACAAAACCAAAAACCTGACAGCGCAGGGCGCCTATGTGCTGGCCGATGCCGAGGGCAAGCGGCAGGTTATCCTTATGGCATCTGGTTCTGAGGTGGAAATAGCACTGGCCGCACGGGATATTTTGCAAGCCAAGGGCATCGGCACCCGCGTGGTTTCTATGCCATGCTGGGAGCTTTTCGAGGCGAAAGACGAGAGCTACCGCCGGCGCGTGCTTCCGGCTGGCCCTGTGCGGGTTGCCGTAGAAGCCGGCGGACGTATGGGCTGGGACCGTTGGCTTTGCGGCGAGCGTGGCAAGCACAACAAGGCAGCATTTGTCGGCATGGAGGGCTTTGGTGCCTCTGCCCCCATCGGGGATCTTTACGAAATGTTTGGCATTACCGCTAAAAATGTAGCGGCCCAAGCCGAAGCATTGATGTAGTTTAACGATAAACCTTCCCCCGCGCAGCTTGCGCTGCGCGGGGGATTACATAACTTGGCTACACGCCTAAAAGGGGGGTGCGACATGAATACACGTTGGGCACTCGGTATAGTCCTTTTAATTATAGGCTTTTTTGCGCTAGATTATTTCTATCTGGAATGGAACCTGCCTGTAGTTCTGGGAACCCAGCTTGTGCGCGTCCTTGACTGGATGGCCATCTGGCGATAATCCGCAGGCAAAATGGGAGCATACAATGAGCTGGAAAACTTTGGATGATATGTCGCTAAGCGGCAAAATCGTACTGACCCGCGTGGACATCAACGTGCCGGTCGAAAATGGCCGCGTAACCGACACGACGCGCATTGAGCGAATCAAACCCACGATTGACGATATTTTGGCGGCAGGTGGCAAGCCGGTACTGATGGCCCACTTTGGCCGCCCCGGCGGCAAACCAGTTGTTGAGTTCAGCCTAGAGCAATTGCGCGAGGCCGTTGCCGAAACCATCGGCCACCCCGTAGTATTTTGCTCTGAAACCGTAGGCGATAAAGCCAAAGCCGCCATTGCCGCCCTGCCCGCTGGTAGTGTTCTCCTGCTGGAAAACACCCGTTTCAACGCAGGCGAAACAGAAAATGACGCCAGTTTTGCTGCCGACCTTACCGCGCTTGGCGATGTTTATTGCAACGACGCCTTCTCGGCGGCGCACCGCGCGCATGCCTCAACAGAGGCGCTCGCGCACCTACTGCCCGCCTGCGCAGGCCGCCTAATGCAAGCCGAGCTGAGCGCCCTTGAAGCTGCGCTTTCAAAGCCCGAGCACCCTGTGGTGGCCGTGGTTGGTGGCGCAAAGGTCTCAACCAAGCTGGACCTGTTAGGCAACCTCATTCCGAAGGTTGACCAGATTGTAATTGGCGGCGGTATGGCCAATACATTCCTCGCCGCCCAAGGCATAGACGTAGGTAAATCCCTTTGCGAACATGACCTTGCGGACACGGCGCGCGAGATTATGGCACGGGCGAAAGCCGCAAATTGCGAGCTGATTTTGCCAGTAGACGTGGTGGTGGCGTGGGAATTTGCGGCCAATACCAAATGTGAAACCGTTGCCGCAGACGCCTGCCCGGCTGATGCAATGATACTGGATGCTGGCCCCAAATCGGTTGCGGAAGTTGGCAAGGTTTTTGCCGCTGCCAAAACCCTTGTATGGAACGGCCCCCTGGGCGCGTTTGAAATTGAACCTTTCAATATGGCCACCGATGCCGCGGCCCTCAAGGCAGCTGAGCTGACCCGCGCTGGTTCCCTAACCTCGGTTGCTGGTGGCGGTGATACCGTGGCCGCGCTAAATAATTCTGGTGCCGCCAAAGACTTCACTTATATCTCCACAGCTGGCGGGGCCTTCCTTGAGTGGCTTGAGGGCAAAACCTTGCCCGGCGTGGCGGCACTTGAAGGCTAAATTGCAGGTTTGCCCCCTGCGGGGCGAACCACCCATCGCCAACTATTTACATAAAATTGTCGATTTGGGATTCACAAATCGAATCACTTCTGCCATGATTCAGCTTATCCGGCGTTAGATCAGGCTTTTGAGGCAGTGTAATGAATGAACCGAGCAAATCGAGGCACGTGATCGGCTACCTGACAGCTGTCAGCGTTGTGGCTTTGGTTGCCTATTTCTCTTATTCGGCCATTCAAGGGCCTTACGGCATGCTAACCCTCTTTAAAATCGAGACAAAAGAGGCGCAGCTGCAATTGCAGCTTGATGTGCTGAAGCAAGAGCATGCCACGGCAAAAAACCGTGCTTACCGGCTTTCAGACGAATATCTGGACCTCGACCTGCTGGATGAGCAGGCCCGCAAAGTGCTGGGCCTTATGCGCGGTGACGAAATAATCGTTCAGTAGCCTCGCCCGACCCGCAGCTTTATTGCTTTGCGTAGCTCTATGCAAAAAATGCATGTGACAAGCTGTCCGCCTGCTGTATACTGTAGTTTAACGATAAACTACCTTCAGGAGACCCGCATGGCCAGAGCCAAAAAAGCAAATGTAAATGCCGACGAATTGCTGGAATTTTACCGAGAAATGCTGCTGATCAGGCGTTTTGAGGAAAAGGCCGGCCAGCTATATGGCATGGGGCTTATTGGCGGATTTTGCCACCTTTATATCGGGCAAGAGGCGATTGTGGTGGGCTTGGAAGCCAGCACCAAAGAGGGCGATCAACGGATCACCTCTTATCGCGACCACGGCCATATGCTGGCTTGCGGCATGGACCCTAAGGGCGTGATGGCCGAGCTGGCGGGGCGCGAGGGCGGCTATTCGCGCGGTAAGGGCGGCTCTATGCATATGTTCTCGAAAGAGAAAAACTTTTATGGCGGCAACGGGATTGTGGGCGCGCAAGTGCCTCTGGGCGCGGGGCTGGCTTTTGCCAATTGGTACCGTGGAAACGACAACGTGAGCTTTGCTTATTTTGGTGATGGCGCGGCCAACCAAGGGCAGGTTTATGAAACGTTCAACATGGCCAGCCTGTGGAAGCTTCCCTGCATTTTTGTGATTGAAAACAACAAATACGCCATGGGGACAAGTCTTCAGCGGGCGTCTTCAACGCCTGATCTTTACACACGCGGCGCGGCCTTTGGCATTCCCGGTGAAAAGGTGGACGGCATGGATGTGCAAGCGGTGAAAGACGCTGGGGCCAAAGCCGTAGCGCATTGCCGCTCGGGCAAAGGGCCGTATATTTTGGAGATGAATACCTATCGTTATCGCGGGCATTCCATGTCTGACCCAGCCAAATACCGCACCCGTGAAGAGGTGCAAAAGGTGAAGGAAGAGCGTGACCCGATTGAGAACGTGCGTGATATACTCGTGAGCGGCAAGCATGCCACCGAGGCCGATTTGAAGGCGATTGATAAAGAGATCAAGAAGATTGTAATTGCGGCGGCAGATTTTGCCACAGCAAGCCCTGAGCCGGATATTTCCGAGCTTTACACAGACATTTTGGCGGAGGTCGTATAATGGCTATTAATATTCTCATGCCCGCCCTTTCTCCCACTATGGAAGAAGGCACACTGGCCAAATGGCTGGTAAAAGAAGGCGATACGGTTGAATCTGGCGATATCCTTTGCGAGATCGAAACCGATAAAGCCACAATGGAATTTGAGGCGGTTGACGAAGGCGTTATCGGCAAAATTCTGGTGGCTGACGGCACGGAGGGCGTAAAGGTAAACGCTCCGATTGCAGTACTGCTAGAAGACGGAGAAAGCGCCGACGCGGCGCCGTCCACTGCTGCTCCCGCGCTTGTTTCGGCCCCAGCCCTCGCCGCTGCGGCCCCCGTGGCCAGCACGCCGGTAGAGCAAGATCTGCCTGCAGGCACCACCTTTAAATCGCAAACCGTGCGGGAAGCCATTCGGGATGCCATGAGTGAGGAAATGCGGCGGAACCCCGATGTGTTTTTGATGGGCGAAGAGGTGGCGCAATACCAAGGTGCTTACAAAATCAGCCAAGGAATGCTGGATGAGTTTGGCCCAAGGCGGGTGATCGATACACCGATTACCGAGCACGGCTTTACAGGCGTTGCCATTGGCGCGGCCTTTGCGGGCCTGAACCCGATTGTGGAATTCATGACGTGGAATTTCGCCATGCAGGCAATTGACCAGATCATCAATTCCGCCGCCAAAACCCGCTATATGTCAGGCGGTCAAATGACCTGCCCTATCGTGTTTCGCGGGGCCAATGGTGCGGCTTCGCGCGTGGGCGCGCAGCACAGCCATGATTATGCGTCTTGGTATGCACAGGTGCCGGGCCTTAAAGTGGTGATGCCCTATTCGGCGTCTGACTATAAAGGTTTGATGAAATCAGCCATTCGGGACCCTAATCCTGTGGTTTTTCTGGAAAACGAAATGCTCTATGGCCGCTCGTTTGATGTGCCTGAAATTGAGGATTACACAGTGCCGATCGGCAAGGCCCGCATTTGGCGCGAAGGCGACGACGTGACGATTGTGAGTTTTGGGATTGGCATGCAATATGCGCTTGAGGCGGCAGACAAGCTGGCCGAAGAGGGTATTTCAGCTGAGGTGATTGACCTGCGCACCCTGCGCCCGATGGACACCGATGCCATCATCAAATCGGTGAAGAAAACCAACCGCTGCGTGACGGTGGAGGAAGGCTTCCCTGTGGCGTCCATCGGTGGCCATATCTCGGCAACCATCATGCAGGAAGCGTTTGATTACCTCGACGCGCCGGTGATAAATTGTACCGGTAAAGACGTGCCAATGCCCTACGCTGCCAATCTCGAAAAACTAGCGCTGGTAACCACGGAAGAAGTGATTGCCGCCGTTAAATCAGTAACTTACCGTTAGGAGCGGATTATGCCAATTAATATTCTCATGCCCGCCCTATCCCCCACAATGGAAGAAGGCACGCTGGCCAAATGGCTGGTAAAAGAAGGCGATACGGTTGAGTCGGGAGATATCCTCTGCGAGATCGAAACTGACAAAGCCACGATGGAATTTGAAACCGTGGACGAAGGAGTGATCGGCAAGATCATCGTGGGAGACGGCACCGAGGGCGTAAAAGTTAACGCCCCAATTGCGATATTGCTGGAGGAAGGCGAAAGCGTTGGTGATATTACGGACGCACCCGCCCCGGCAGCGCCGCAAGCGCCCGTAGCAGAGGTTGCAGCAGCGCCGGTTTCTGCGCCAGTTGCAGCGCCTGCGCCATCCATCGCCGCCCCTAAAGGCGATCGCATTTTTGCATCGCCCCTTGCGCGCCGAATTGCCGCGCAAAAGGGCCTAGATCTTGCTTCGCTTAAGGGCTCCGGCCCCAAAGGCCGTATCGTGAAAGCTGATGTGGAAAATGCGACGGCGCAACCCGCAGCCGCCCCACAAGCTACCGCTCCTACCGCCGCGCCGCAAAGTGCGGACGCTAACACCGTTATGGCCATGTATGCTGATCGTGAATATGAGGAAGTGCCGCTGAATGGTATGCGCAAAATCATTGCGTCTCGTCTCACCGAAGCCAAGCAAACCATCCCGCATTTTTACCTCCGCCGCGAGATCCAGCTCGATGCACTGCTGAAGTTCCGCAGTGAGCTCAACAAGAGCCTCGCCGACAAAGGTATCAAGCTTTCTCTCAATGATTTCATCATCAAAGCCTGTGCGAATGCCCTGCAAGAAGTGCCAGATTGTAATGCCGTTTGGGCCGGAGACCGCATTCTGAAGCTTAAGCCATCTGATGTGGCCGTGGCCGTAGCGATTGAAGGCGGGCTGTTTACCCCCGTGCTGCGCGACGCCGAAAACCGCACGCTTTCCAGCCTATCTGCCGAGATGAAAGATCTCGCCGCCCGAGCCAAAATCCGCAAGCTTGCACCGCATGAATACCAAGGCGGTAGCTTCGCGATTTCGAACCTCGGTATGATGGGGGTTACCAATTTTGATGCGGTTATCAACCCGCCGCATGGCTCAATTCTTGCCGTGGGCGCAGGGCAAAAAATGCCGGTAGTAAATGCAGAGGGCGAACTGGATATCGCGACCGTAATGTCGGTGACGCTATCCGTTGACCACCGCGTGATTGACGGCGCATTGGGCGCGCAATTCCTAACGGCAATCAAGCAAAATCTGGAAAATCCGATCTCGATGCTGGCTTAAGGTGGGGCTTTACCCCACCGAATTTCTAAGCGAATGATCCATCTCGTTGGAAGGCTGATCACACCCAGCCTCTCCAACGACCTTCGCCGGAACCCCCGCCACCGTTTTATTCGGCGGCACATCGCGTAGCACAACAGAGCCAGCCGCCACACGCGAGCAATGTCCAATCTGGATATTGCCCAGTACTTTCGCGCCCGCGCCTAGCAGCACGCCATTGCCAATTTTCGGATGCCGGTCTTGGTCTTCCTTGCCCGTTCCGCCCAGCGTAACCGAATGCAGCATCGAAACATTGTCACCCACCACTGCCGTCTCGCCAATTACGATCGAGTGCGCATGGTCAATCATCAGCCCTTTGCCGATAGTCGCCCCGGGGTGGATATCTATGCCAAACACTTCTGAGCTGCGCATTTGAGCGAAATAGGCCATATCCTTACGCCCCTGCCCCCAAAGCCAATGGGCCACGCGATGCGCCTGCACGGCTAAAAAACCTTTGAAGTACAAAAGCGGCTGAATACTGCGATGGCAAGCCGGATCACGGTCAAGAATTGCGCCAATATCGGCCCGCGCAGCTTCCCCTAGAGTCGAGTCCATCGCGTAAGCCTCTACGCACACCTCATTAACCACGCTCTCGGTCATATCGCCCGAAGCCAGTTTTTGTGCAATGCGGTAAGCCAGCGCAGATTCCAGGGTTTTATGGTGCAATACAGCGCCATAAACCACGCCCGCCATGGCAGGCTCAGCCGTAATAATATCTTGCCCTTCGGCCTTGATCGCATCCCAAACCGGATCAACCGTACTTATTTGCGCTTGTTCTTGGCCCATGATCTCACTCCATTGCCGTTTTTCTGGCATTTGTATCTATAGATCATAGCATATGCGCCGGATTACAAGCGTTAACGGGTGGGAATTGTGGATCCTGAAACAAAACAGCGTTACGGCAAAGCCATCGATCCCACCTCGCAGGCCATTTACAGGCTCAAGAATATCACGAAATATCCGGTGGCGAGCATCAGGCATAAGGGGCCAAAATAGCGGAGATCCAAGCTTCTAAAAGGCTGAACCGCGGCTTTTAGCGGGCCAAATGGCAAATAGGTCATAACGCCTCGTATGCCAAATATAGCGGCCACACAAATCAGCACCCAGCCTTTTAGCCCCTCAAATGCAAAGATATTCACCATCCCCGCGCCCCAAAGCGCTACCAACCCAAGGCCAGAGATCGCGATTGCCACCAGCACCGTCACGGCCACTGAAGGCATCGGTGAGCCCTCGGGCAACCCCACCACCATCATTGGCAGCGCCGCGCGATGTTTTGCCGGCCACGCCATGCCAAACGCCCAACCAAAGTGTACCAGTGAAACCAATTGCAACACTACGAAAATAGCAAATGAAATCAGTTCCATAGTCCAATCCCCGCAAATACTGAAATCATCAAAAACGCCACCCATTGCGGCATAACCCAAATAGATTTCAACCTCTTAATCCCATACCCCAAAAACAGCCCGACAAAGGCCAAGTATTGCACGGCAATAACGATCGCCATGCCGTCTCCGGGCCCCATCGCCGCCCATAAAAGCACCCCTGTGCCAATTGCTAGTTGCGCGCTAATTCCATGCCAAATCACCGACGTGTAGGCTTTCAGCAATCGGCTCATATCACTTTCAAGCATAGGCACATGCACCTCCTTACCACCCCCAACAACATGGGCAAAAAACAGTAGGCCAGAAAGCCCGCCAGCCGCCAATATCCAATAGTCCATTCACACCTCCATACGGTTGCGTATGTTCACGCATCTTGCACGCACCGTGTCAATACGCTACCGTATGGTATGAGCAACTCTCTCTCCAAACTAGACTGGCTGCAAGCCGGCTTCCGCGCCCTTACTAAAGCAGGCCCTCAGGCGCTCAAAGCCGAGCAAATGGCCAAGTCCCTCAACGTAAGCAAAGGCTCTTTTTACTGGCATTTCAAAGACATAAAGACCTTTAAAACCGCGATGATTTCTTACTGGGAACAGGCTGCCACCGCAGATGTCATTACCCAAATCAACGCGGGAAAAGAAAACCCAACCGAAAATCTTTTCGATCTCGCGCTCCGTTCTACAGAGCAACCCCATGAGAAATACGGCGGCCCCGCATGCGAATCGGCCATCCGAGACTGGGCCAGATATGACGCCGAAATTGCCGCCATCGTTGCAAAAATTGACGCCCAGCGGATAGCCTTCACAGCGTCACTTTTCCAAGAATCCGGACACAAAAAAACGCAGGCAAGCCAATCGGCCCGCCTGCTTTATAGCGCTCTCATTGGGCTAGATATTCTCGCAGCGGCAAACCTCAGCACGCCGCAGCAAGACCTCTCCGAGCTGGTAAAGATACTCCTTAAACAGCCCTCGGCACACTAAGCTCCACATAATGCACACAAAGCCGCACAGTGCCGCCCCCAAACGTCCCCGCATCAGGCGTTAGCAAAAGCGGCGTGTCAGCATAATAGGTCAGCGGCTGCCCGCTCAGCCCCTTGGCCCAAGAGTTCAGCCCAAGCCCAAGCCCCGAGCCATAACGGTTTACCGAGCCCGCCACCCCAAGCTGCCAGCTGCCAATGCCCGTGCCACTAATCGTCGAAATAACGCGCCCGGTCACCCCAATCACTTGCGCGCCGTTCGGGATCACATTCACCGTGGTCGAATCCGCCCCCGCCGTGATCACATGGTCAATCTCCGCCATTCGCCAATGCGTGCCCGCACCGCCCACGCTTGCCACCACAGCATCGCTTTGCCAGTCCACGCCATCATAAACCACAGCCTCGCCCGTCGCCTCATCCCAGCCGCGCCAGCCAAGCTTAGGCAGCATAAACACCCAGCCGCCATTGGCCTGCACCGCAACCTCGCCCTCATGGCCAGCCCAGTCGCCACTCGCGCCTACGCCAATGCCGTAAGCCGTGCCATCTACGGCCACCGGCGGCACCGTTACGCCCCGCGCTTTCAGCCGCATCTGCGCCACCGCATCCGCCCGCGCCAGCGCCTCGTTTACCGTCACATGCTTTTGCGCCTGTGCCGCATCCAAAAGCGGCATGCCAAAGTTATACGTATTAGCCATTTATGGTTATCCTCGCATCGGGGCCAGCCCCATAAGTTGTTGAAATTTGAGCGATTTCGAGGTCATACGGTTCCACCGCCCCGTCTGCCCCCTGCATCGCCACGGTATATGTAAAGCCCGCCGCACCCAGCGTTTCTTCCCGCAGCACAACGCCCCCCTGCACCACCCGCAGCCGATACGCCTCGCTTTCTTCCCCAAGCGGCACCTCAAGCCCCGCCCAGCTATCGCCATCAATCCGCGTCCGCCTTATCCAGTTCACCGCCAAATCACCGCTGCCCTCAGCCCTCAAATGCGCCGGCGCATAGGGCCTAAGCCCAACGCCCTCAAAGGTCTCAATCGCGTGAACATATCGCGGGCTATCATACCCCAGCTTCGCCGGACCAATCCGATAATGCCGCGGCAAGCCCCGCCAAGACGAAGGCACATCAAGCTGCACCTGCGACCCGTCAAGCAGCACAAAGTCCGCCCCCGCAAACCATATGTCCGGCATAATGCCATCGGTCCCCGCTTGCCCACGCAGCAGCCCCGTCAGCCGATACTCATCCGGCCCAATCAGCTCAGCATCGCGAAACTGCAATACCTCCCAATCGCCCGTGCCCTCCCGCACAGCCGCCAAGTTGGCCCCATTCAGCACCTCGATCTCCGAACGCGTCTGCAAATCCCCACCAGAAACCTTCACCCGCACCGAAGCCTCACTCCAGCGCCCAGCGCCAGCCCGAGGCAAATCATCCAGCAAAGCGCCCATAATGGCACGCCGGGGCACCAGCCCCTCCAGCGCATATCCCGCATCCTGCGGCGCCGAAAGCACCGCCATCTCGCCCGGCCAAGGCGTCGCCGTCACCGCCACAGTGGGCGCATGTGCCAGCTCATCGCCGCGCAATAACGGCAAGTCCATTATCTCCGCATAAACAGGCCCCGCCGAAATCAGCACACCTCGATCAAACACACGGTCCTCCGCCAGTGCAGGCACATAAACCCCCGGCTCCACCCGCGTCGCACTCACCTTGCGAAGCCCATAGTCCTCAACTCTGTCAATCCGATACCGCGTCTCCACACCATCATCGTCCAGCGCCACAACATCCCCCGCCGCCAGCGCCATCTTGCTCGGCGGCAAAGCAAATTCCGCCCTATCCCGCGCAATCCTCGCCTCCGCCAGCCAGCGCGCCGCCACATTTCGCGCCTGTCCATCAGACAGCGCCAAAGGCAGCTCCGTGCTGCTCACCCGAGGCACCACCTCATCCGGAAATGCCGCCTCGGCCGCGCCCCCCTGATACTCGTTCATCGGCTCCATATAGCCAATCCGCACCCGCGCCGCCGTCTCACTTTCAGGGTTCCGCGTTAGGCTCACAGCCGCCTCATCGCCCTCAATGGCAAAGTCATCAGCCCCCAGCACTGCCTGAGCCCGCCCGTGCAGCGTCCGAAATACAATTTCTCCACCGCTCTCAAAACTCTCAAAACCATAGGCCAGCATAAGCGGCTGCAACCCCTGCCGCGCCGTTTCATTCCGGTCCAGCAGCATGCCGCTAACCACCCCGTAAAGCCCTTCAGTATTCACCGCGTCCACACCGCTGCGCGCACATACTTCGCGCACAACCCCATCCAAAGGCGCGCTCGTCATCCGCCCAGATATCCAATGCCCCCGCGCAAAATTCGCCCCGTCAGACCACACCGAGCCCCTAGACGGGAAGTCCGGCCAAGGCCGCGCATCCCACGCCCACACATGGGCCCGCCCCATCTCAACCATAGGCGCGCCGTAAACATCCGAAACCGGATTATTCTCCCCCCAATAGCCATAAATCGCGCGCAAATACTGCACCTGAACAAAGTCATCTCGCCCGCCATTGCTAAAATATGGCACCTGAGATTCCACCGATTTCGGGTCCAAAAACACGTTCGGCTGGTTGGTTCCCTTGTCAATCGCAGGGCAGCCAATTTCCGTAAACCAAATCGGCTTACTCTGCGGAATCCAGTCCGTATAACCCACGTTCTGCACACCCCCAATCCGGTTCCTGTGCCCCCAGCGCCACCAGTTCACAATGTCCTTGTAGCGAAAAATCCAATCTTCCCCATAAGCCCCATCGCTTATGGGCGAGCGCACCTGCAAATCCCGCGCCTCTTCATTGGCATAATACCAATCAAACCCCTCGCCCCCGGCCACATTGCCCTTCAGGTAATCTAGGTCATAAATAGACCCATGCTCGGCATCCGCATGGTCTTCGCCATCTCTCCAATCCGAAAGCGGCATATAATTATCAATACCAATAAAGTCTATCTCATCATCAGCCCAAAGCGCATCCAGATGAAAAAGCACATCCCCCGACCCATCCTGCGGGTGATAGCCAAAATACTCTGACCAATCCGCCGCATAGCCAATCTTGGCATCAGGCAAAATCGCCCGCACATCCGCCGCCAGCGCCTTCAGCGCCGCCACCACCGGAAACACCTCAGCAGCAGATCTCAGCTGCGTCAGCCCGCGCAATTCCGAGCCAATGCAAAAGGCCTCTACCCCACCCGAAACCGCACATAAATGCGCATAGTGCAAAATAAACCTGCGGTATGACCACTCAACAGGCCCCGCATAGGCCACGCCCACGCCCGATGGGCTAAAGTCCCCCACCGTCGCACTGCCAAAAAACGCCGATACTTCCGCATTCATGGCCGCTGTCTTGTCCGGCGTCCCCACGCCCCCCGGCGCAACAGAGGCCGTAATCCGCCCCCGCCAAGGAAACGTAGCCTGCTCAGCCCCACCATAAGGGTCCACCAGCCCGTTGCCGCTCGGAATATCCATCAGCACAAACGGATAAAACATCACCTCTTTGCCTTGCGCCTTAATCGCCGCAATGCTCTGCAATACGGATTCATCACAAGGTGTGCCGCCAAAATTCGGCCTATCCTCAGCGTCTCGGCTCATCAGCGGCACCGCACCCCGCGCAGCCCCGCTCACTTCCCAAGCCATCGGCGAACCATCCACCAAAGCCTGCTCCACCTTCGGCGCAATCGCGCATGAACCACAGCGCAGGTCATCGCCAAACCAGCTCACCACCAGCGAAACACTCTCGCAATTCGGCAAATCCCCCGCCATCTGCGCCAAGGAAACCTCAAGGTCCGTCCCCCCCGCCTCGTTATTCACATTCGCCGAGCGGTTAGCCCCCTTACCCTCAGGATAATGCACCGCATCCGTCGCAAGCGAATACTCCCACGAGCCAGGAATAAGCGCCACCGCCTTCACCTGCTCCGCCACAGAGTCCATCCGCGCACGGATCACCTCAAAGTTAAACTGCGGCACACGGTTGCCAAATTGCGTCAGGTCCAGATCCTCAAAAACCACATACGCCACGCCTCTATAGGCCGGCGCATCCCCCTCCACAGCCACAATCGCCGGGTCCGCCATCTGGCCCTCACTGCCCACATGCAGCCGCCAATTAATCTCACTCATATCCAGCCGCTTGCCATCAGCCCAAACCCGCCCAATCCGCGTAATTTCGCCCTCGCATAGCGCAATCGCAAGGCTCACCGAATAGCTATAATCCCGCACCTTAGGCCCGCCGAGCCCCTTGCCCCCGCTGGCCACCACATTTTCCTTAAACTGGCTGGCCCATATCACCTGCCCGCCAACCCGCATCGCGCCATAAACCTGCGCCATAGGCCGCCCCTCAGCCGCCCCCTGCACGCGCAAAGTGTCCACGCGCCCATGCTCCACAGGTGCCGAGCCGCCCAGCAACCCCTGATCAATAATATTCCCAATCGTGCCGCCCACAGCACGGCCAATCACAGCCGCCCCCAAGCCCAGCACCGAGCCACCAATCGCCGAGCCTATTGCCCCGCCAGCCGCCGCCAATAATATCGTCGCCATTTTTAAGCTCTCCCCTCAGGAATCCGAAATCTCCCGGCAATTCGCCGCGCCCACGCAGGCGTGAGCGGGCTTTCCACCACTCCGCGCCCAGAATAGGCATGTATTATTTTCTCAGCGCCCGCAGTGCCATCTGACAAAATCGCCACATGCTTCACCACATTCCGCCCCAACCGAAACAGCAACACATCGCCCGTCCCCGCCACTTCGATCTCAATCATATGTCGCCGCGCCGCTGGTAAAAGCCGCTCCACCCCATCGGTTTCCGACCAATCCGGCGTATACGCCCCCGGCAGCTCAGGCTCACGCCCATGCAGCTCTCGCCACACCCCACGCAAAAGGCCGAGACAATCCGCCCCGGCCCCTTTGCAGCTCGCCTGATGCTCATAAGGCGTGCCAATCCACCCCCGCGCCAGCGCCACTATGCGCTCACCCATTTAACAGGCTTCCACCCGTATTCGTCCCATCACTTCGCGGAAAATCAGCCACCCAGTCTTCGCCGGGAATCGTCGGAAACCCCCGAAAATTCAGCAGGTTAGAAAACTTGGCTCCACAAGTGCCATGCCGCTTATCACAGCCCACCACCAGCTCCGCCACATCGCCCACAGCCACCGGCGCGCGCAACTCTTCCCAAAGCTCCATATCGCGAAAATCCACACCAGCCGCATCAACCTTCACAATCGACACCACGCCCGCATTCGCCCCGCTCACCCAGCGCATGTGCCCATTGGCAAACCAGCCCAAATCCGCCGCCGGAATGGCATCCACCTGCACCCGCCGCGCGTTCACAACCGAAAGCACACTTACCGTCTCAACCCGCCCGGCCAGCCCAAGGTCCACCCCACATCGCGCATCCCCCAGCACCGCATCACATCCCGGCACATAGCCCCGCCCAAGCGGCTTGTTCAGCCCCTCAGCCAGCGAGCGCAGTTCCACCTCAAAACCCGTCGCCCCACGTCGAATCTCACCCAAGCTGCCGCGAAACACCATCTCCCGCACGCTCACATCACGCCAGTTCACCAGCCATTGCACCACTTCAGCACGGTCAAACTTCCCCGCCAAAATATCCGCATCCTGCAAGCCAACCGCACTCAAAGCGCCCACAGCCTGCCCGTTATCCACACTTAGCCCCGTGCTACTTTCCAAAGCCGAAGCATCCATGCCAGAGCCAGCCAAATAAACCTGCCCGCCAAAATCAAGGTCCCGATCATGGTCCGTAAACCCAAACGAAACCCCATCCTTGCGCACCATCCGCCAACACCGGCAAATCGTCGTCGCGCCACCATCCAGCAACGCCTGAAATTCACTCGAAATTCCCATTAAACCCGCACCTCCACCACCGGAACCGCCGGAATTTCCCCAGCCGAAAACGCCCCCGTGCTCGCCTCTATCCGGTCCGTATCAAACCGCACCGGCACATCAAATTCATACCCCGCCGTCAAAATCGCGTCCAAAGGCGGCGCCACCACAAAGCTGATCACCCCCGTAGAATAATCCACATCGAAATGCACACCCTCAGCCAGCACATCCCCCGCCAAAGCCACCACCACGCGGCCCTCCAAAGGCTTGCTAATAACCCGCTCATAATTAAACACCCCAGAGCGATAATTCTTGATCAGCGGAAATTCCGTACGCACCCCGTCACCGTCCCCAAACTTCTGGTCCAAGGCCCCGAAATTCGCTGACGGCACACACGATTTAAAGTCAGTCCAGTCCTTCCAGCGAAAGCCAAAAAGCTGCCCTCGCCGCGCTTCAAAAAACGAGAACACCTCGGACAAATCGTCAAGCGACCGCATGCCAAGCCCCGCATCATAGCGCCGCCTAGACTGCGCCCAAGGCGAATTTCGCTCTTCAAAACCGTTTGACAACGTCACAATCTCTGTGCGCCGCTCCGGCCCACCACTAGAGCCAAATGACAATGCCGTCGGAAACCGAACCTCATGAAAATTCATGCTAACCTCCCAAAATTCCTAAAGATTACGCTGTCCGCGCGCCAAAGCCCGCTGATACTGCGCAGCAATCTGCGCCTTTGAGCGCTGAAACCCCGCCACATCCGGCGTGCTAATATTCATCGTAATATTCACGGCACCGCCACCGCCGCCGCGCACCCCAAGCTTGCCATCAGCTCCCCGCGCCAGTGGCATAATCGCCTCTGGCCCAGCCTCGCCCATCAGCCCCATGCCCCCCCGCATAGGAAAGCTCGTCGCCTGCGAAACCACGCCGCCCTTGGCAAAAGCCTGCACCCGCCCACTAGAAAACGCCGCCCCGTTCTCAAACGGCAGCATCCCAGAAATCAGGCTCTGCAAACCGCCACCAATCAGGTTCCCAAGCCCACTCGTCACCGGCTTCAGCACCGAATCCAGTGCCGAATTCGCAATCGAAAGCGATAGCCCTTTCAGCACATCCGTCAGCTTGCCCCCATCAAACACCAGCGCGTCAAACGCACTGCGCAAGCTCGTCCCCACCGAGCGCTGAAAGCCCGTCGCCTGCGCACTTGTCGCCGCCATCACAGTGGTCACCCCCGCCAGCTCCGTCCGAAAAGCCGCCGTCACAGCCTCAGCACCCGCAATAGATCCCGCAAGGTCTCCCAGCGCCAAATCCAAATTATCCACATCCGTGCTTACTTCAGCCATTTTCTTCCCCTTTATCAGGATACATTGCCATCAGTTCAGCCAGCCCCGAGCGGTCCATCATCCGCGCGCCATCAAGCCCCGCCATCAGCGCCAGTTCCGCCGGAGTCAGCGCCCAAAACTGGTCTGGGGCCAGCCGCAGCTGCCCCAGCCCCAGCCGCATGAGCGCGGGCCAGTCAAACCGCTTCATCGCTCACCGAAAAAGCCCGCTTCAGCAAAAGCGCTCCCGCCTTTGCCGCCGCCACAGGCCCGCCCTCAATCGTGCCCGCCATCAGCACTTCCCGCTCAATAGCCAGCCCGCCGCCCCGCAGCCCCGCCAGCAACAACGATATCAAATCCGAGGCCCTAAACGCCCCGCTTTCAAATCGCTCCACCAGCGCCAGCATAGAGTCCGCCCCCAAGGCGCCCTCCAGTTCCGCCAGCGCCCCAAGGGTAAGCCGCATGTTATGCGACTCCCCCTCCAGCACCAGCGCCACATCGCCACGATATGGGTTCATAGAGACGGCCCCGGAGGTGGCGGTGGAGGCGTCGCAATAATCTCGCCCCCCGAAGTCAGCGTAATTTCATACGTCGCCTCGCCGTCATAATTCCCCGCCAATTCAAGGCTGGTAATCTGAAACGGCCCCCGAAACACACCCAGCGCTGGCACAATTATTTCAAATGTCGGAATATCCGCATTAAAGAAATAGCTCTGCGCCCGCTCCACGGTGTCTTCGTCCAAAAACACCCCCGAGCCGCTCACCGAAGCCGAGCGAATACCGGTAGAAGGCAGCAATTCCCGCCAGCCCCCCGCACTGGAAATATTAGTAATATCCACCGTTTCCGAGTTAAACGAGATCCGCGAGGCCCGAAGGCCAGCAAAGGTCGAATAACTTCCCGTGCCGTCCATATCTATCTTAATCAGTAGGTCTTTGCCCTTTTGAGCTGCCATTTTAAAGCGTCCTTATATTGAGCCATCATCAAGGATTGCGCGAAATACCAGCGCAATCCGGCGAGTTTCCGGGGCCGCGCCTCTGCGCGTCCGCGATTTCAAAAATTTCAGGTTCACCAGCGACCCGCGCGTCAACCCAAGGTCAGCCCAGGCCAACGTGTCCACCACTTCAGCCGCCACCGCCTTCGCCACGCTAAATCCCGCAAAATCCGAGTGGATATTGACCTCAAAATCCAGCGTCACCCCCTTATGGCTGCCACTAGATCTATCCTTCGCCACCTCGTCCCCAAGCGTGATATAGGTCCCAATAGGCGGCGCACCACCACTGCCCGGCGGGGCATCATAAATCCCTTCCAAGGCCGCACTCAAAACCGGATTGCCAGAAAGGGCATTAAATACAGCCTCTTGCAGCGCCGCACTCATCGCATAGCTCATAGCCGGCCCTCCTCGGCCCAAATTTCAAGGTAATGCCCCGCGTCGTCATATTCGCCCACGGCCAATATATCGAAGCTCCGGTCCCCTTCCCTGAAGCGCTGGTCTGGCCGCGGCCGCGAGTCCGCCCCAAAAGGCGCCGCCCGCGTAATAATCTTGAATTTGCTGACAGAAAGTGTCCGTCCACCCACCTGCCGCTCCACGGCCCCGCGGGCATCAAGATTAGCCCACAAAGCCCCTTTCGAGACCCAGCTTTCGGTAAAGCCCCCCATGCCATCCGGCACGCGCAAAAGCTCTTCAAGCACGAGTTTGCGGTTCAATCGAGGCGTCTTCATGCGCCAAAACCGATGCGAATACGCTGATAAGGCTCCAGCAAAACCGCAACCATTAACGGCATCTGCGTCCGGCCACTCACCATCACATCCCGGTTTTCATAATAGCTCGCCGCCAGCATCAGCATAGCCTGCTGCAAGTTCGCTGGTACGGCGCTCCAGTCCCCATACCCCGCCAAAAACCGCAACAAGCCCCAGCCCAGCTCCGGAATTTTCGGCAAATCCCCGGCTTTTGCAATCATCCGCGGCCGCTGGCTATCCACCATAAGCTGGAAATCGTTCTTGGAGTGGTTCGTAGACGCGCCCGTTTTGTCATACATCAGAAACTGGTTCAAATAAATCAACGGCGAAATCGGCATCAGCATGCCGCCACTTTCTTCCCGATAGCTATAAAACGTGTATTCAAACGCGCGCTCAATCAATACCTTGGTTGTGCGCGCTTCAATCGCCCCCATAGCCGCCCGCAAACAGGTTTCCAACAACGCGTCTTGCAGGTTATCGTCGCTAAACCCACTGCCCAAACGCAAATAGTCTTTTAGCTCGGCAATCGGAAAGTCAGCGCTGGTCAACACTGTAGTTTCAGTCAGATTCATCGAATTCTCCATCTTTAGAGGCCGTCGCAATCCGCAAGATCACCGCCTGTTTCAGCACCCGCAAGCTGTCGGTGCCCACGGTGCATGTCAGCAGGTAAACCTGCCCTTCCACGCCCCCCGCCAGCACCACCCGCGAGCAGCACATCTTGATCGTTTGTTCAAGTATTTTCAGGCAGTTCGGGTCTTCATCGACGGGTTGCACCGTCCACCCCAGGTCATCCACCACCTGTTCATGTTTCAAAAGCCCGCTGGCGCGCCAATCAATAGCGAAGGCCAGCTCGGAGTTCGGGTCTTTAAGAATTGTGCCGCGCATTTGGGTCCAGTCATTTGAAAATAGGTAAATCCCCCGTGCCGCCCATACGGAGGGAGGAACAGCAAGCCGGAAAGCACGGGGGGCCAGCCGCCCCGAAGGGCGACCTATTGCAACGTCAGGCTCTCGCCTTAAGACACCGCAAATTTCAGCAGCTTGATGGCTGCAAAGTCGCTCACGTCACCGCCAACACGCTTGGTGGCATAGAAAAGAACGTGAGGCTTGGCGCTGAACGGGTCGCGCAAGATGCGCAAATCAGGCCGCTCAGCCACGGTGTAACCCGCGCCAAAATCACCAAAAGCAATCGCCATCGCGTCAGCTGCAATATCAGGCATATCTTCCGCAATCAGCACAGGGTAGCCCATAAGGCGCGCCGGCTCAGCAGCCGCAAGGCCATCAGACCAAAGGAAGCGACCATCCACGTCCTTCATCTTGCGCACAGCACCCGCAGTTTTGGAGTTCATCACAAAAGATGCGTTGGCCCGATACTGCGCGTTCAGCGCATATACCAGATCCACAACCGCATCGGCCTGATCAACAGCCGCAAAATCACCGGCAGCACCAGTAGCAACATAACCAAGGTTGCCCCATGTCCAGCTGGTCTCGTCTACCGTGGGATGGGTCAAAAAGCCAGTTGGCTTATCAATGCCATCACCCGATACAAACGAAAGGCTTTCCGCACGAGAGAATTTATCCGCAATGCGGCCCGCCAGCCAGCCTTCCACATCAAACGCGCTGTCATCCAGCAAGCGTTGCGAGGCTTTAGGTAGCGCCGAAAGCTCGTGCAGCGGAATTGAAATCCGGTCAATCTGCGGTGTGCCTGTCTCAGAAGTCGAAGACGTTTCGTTGGCCCAGCCAGCGCCAATATCGGTCTGGTCAACCAGCACGTCATACGCCGTGCTTTCCACCTGCACCACATTCGCAATCGCACGAATGCTGGAAGCACCACGAAGAACAGAGGTAATCTGCGCTGCGGTTTGCGGGTCTACCAAAAAGCCGCCATCAGCCGAAACAGCCGTAGAAAGCGCCTTTTCTTCCATCGGAAGGCCACGCAAAGCGTCATCATCGCCAGAGCGAAGATAAGCCGAAAAGGCCTTCTTGTGGGGCATGTCTAGGTCAGCCGCCGTTGAAAGCGCGTGGCGGGAGGAGGAGATAGATTTACGATCAAGCATGTTCAAACGATTTTCCTGTTCTTTAAGTTTAGATTTAAGCTCGCCTTGGAACTCATTGAATTCAGTCAAGAACCCTTGCAGTGCAGCCTTCACTTCTACAGCCGGGCCTTGTGCTTTAGTTTCTGTTTTACCCATTGGTTTTCCTCTTAGTTAAGCTGGCACTAAGCCAGCATGTCTCTGGCAGCCCGAAAGGTCTCCGCCAGATTTTGCGCCAACGCCTCTTCATCTGAAGAAGGCTGCACACGCGCCTCTTGAAGCATCGGGAATGTCACCAAAGACACTTCCCAAAGCTCAATCTCATGCAGCAAGCGGCCCGTCTGGGCCTTCTCGCTGCGCTTGGTGCGGTAGCCAATTGACAAGCCGTCAATCGCCCCCGCTTCCAGCAATACCTGCGCCTCAAAACCGGCCTGCACTTCGGTCAGCAATCGCCCCGAAACCCGCAAACCCTTGGCGTCTTCCACAATCTCGTCCCAAACCCCAATCGGCTTGGTCGCATCGTGCTGCCACAGCATTTTTATCTTGCCGCCCTTGGCCGCAAGCTTTTTCAAGCACGCCTTATACGCCCCCGGCTGCACCACATCGCCGCCTTGGTCCGCCGCGCCAAACAGGCTGGCATAGCCGGTGATCACCGCACCATTCACAGCCGCTTCCTCCAGCGCACAAAATTTGGTTTCGTAGGCAGGGCCCACGAATGGAGAATAATTCATCCCATTCCCTTTCAATGTTAGAAATCCGTAAGGTGCGCGCCCCTAGCGCTGCAAAAACGCCACAGCCACATTTGCCAAAAACAAACTCGCCGCACCATAAACCGCCAGCCACATCCGCTTTTCCAAACGCTCCAGCATGGTCTCAATCCCGTTTAGCCGCCGCTCAAGCCCCTTCCAGCGCTCGTCAGTCACCCGCTCATGCGCCTCAATCCGGGCCTGAGCCGCATCAAAAGGCTCATACAAATACCGAGATCCCCCCGTCTTGCGCTCACTCATCAGCTTCCGCCGGAAGCCCAAGCATCGCCCGCTTTTCCGCTTGGCTCAAAAAGTCAGCCCCAGCCACGCGGCGCCACTGAGACTCCCGCTCAACACTCAGCGCCGGCACGCTATCAAGGTCCGCCTTCAGGCTCAAAACCTCGCCATAATAATCCGAAAGCCAGTTCCCCAGCGCCCCGCAAACCTTGCCCACAAGTGGCAAAATCGTCTGCCGATAAAACGCCCGATTAGCCTCGGCATAATTCGCATACGCCGCATCGCCAGGCAGCCCCAGCAGCATCGGCGGCACCCCAAATGCCAGCGCTATCTCCCGCGCCGCACTATCTTTGGTTTTCTGAAACTCCATATCTGACGGGCTAAACCCCATCGGTTTCCAGTCCAAGCCACCCTCAAGGAGCATTGGCCGCCCTGCGTTGCGCGCCCCCTGATGATGGCTCTCCATCTCGGCCACCAGCCGCTCATACTGGTCCTGCGCCATGCTCCCAGCCCCATCAGCCCCCTTATAAACAATCGCGCCCGAAGGCCGCGCCGCATTATCCAAAAGCGATTTACTCCAAGCACTTGCAGAGTTATGTACATCCAAAGCCTTCTGCGCCGCCGCCATCGGCGAAAGCCCATAATGGTCATCGGCAGGGTGAAACAGCTTCACATGCAGCACCGGCTTCACCTCGCCCCGCATATCAAACCTGTGCTTCTTGCCCCCCACCGCATATTCATACGCCACCGGCCAACCGTCACTGCCGGGCACCACCCGCATCCGGTCAGACCGCAGCACAAAAAGCTCCTGCGGCAAGCCCGCCTCATCCAGCCCCGCCGCCTCAAGGTAACCATCCCCCGAAAGCAACATCTGCCCAAACAGCGCCTCCAGCAAATCCGCCCGCCCCTGCGCCCCGTTTGGGCGCGCCAACAACCGCAGCATCGGATGCGTCTCATAGCGCCGCTCGCCGTCACTCAGCACCAGCACCACAGCCGCCGCCGCCTCGGCAATCATTTTAACACAGCGAAACCCCACAGGGTTCCCCACAAAGCCGTTCCTCGTCAGGCTGGCCGTATCCTGCCCCGTCCACGCCACACGCCCCGCGCCCTGAAAAGCCACAACCCCGGCCGCCGCGCTAGATTTCTTCTCACTCGCGCCCTTAGACGACTTAAAAATCTGCAAAACCATAAAGTTATGCTCCCATGTTAATTGAAAATCTTAAGGTAAGGCGCGCCCCACCCTTCAAAGCGCCCGCACCCGAGGCGCCAAAAACACCCCCGCCGGGTCAATCATCAAATCTGTAATTGCCCATACAAGCGCATCTACGCGGTCCGGGCTGCCACTGCCCTTAAACCCTTCGCCCGTCATCAAGCACATCTGGTCCTCAAGCCTCTCCAGCCCCTCCAAATGCGCCACGCGCCCCTGCTCATAAAGCGCCGCCACCGGCTCCGCCCGCGCAATTTTCCCGCGTGAGGCCCGCACCGCGCGGTAAGACACCAAAGGGTCAATCTGCCGGATTAAACTCTCCACCAGCTCCCCCCCTTGGTTCACCTCCGCCACCAAACGGTCCGCCTTAAAGTCCCTAAAAACCTCAATCGCACGGCTCGCCCAAGCTTGCGGCGAAGCCCCCTGCAATGAAGCATCCTTCAGCACCACAGCCCGCCATTCCGTCGGCGGCCCCTCCGCCATCACCCCAACCACCACAATCCCGCAAAGGTCCGCCTTCGCACCACTCGTCACCGGCGGATCCACCGCCACTACAATCCGGGTGAAGTCCTCAGCCTTTCCGCGCTTAAAGCCCTCATGGCTCCAAAGCGCGCCCTCTTCCGCCGTCAAAAGCTCTCCCTCAAGCTCTTGGCGTCCCAGCCGCGTGCCCTTATATTTGGCTGTTACATAGGTTAAAAACGAAGCCGCCAAATTGGCACTATTCGCGCTCGTCGCCGCCGATGTTTTCACCGTCGCCGCCTCCGCCAATATCTCTTTAAGCAGCTCGTTATTCTTCGGCGTCGTTGTCACCACCTGCCTAGGGTATTCCCCCAGCCGCAGCGCAAATTGCAGCATATCCCACGCCTCACGCCCCTTTTTCCACTTCGCCAGCTCGTCCACCCAAGCCCCGTCAAATTGCGGCCCCCTAAGCCGCTCGGGGTCAAATGCCGAATAAAGCTCAGCAACCGCCCCGTTCGGCCACAAAATTCGCTTCCGCGTTGCCTCATACACAGGCCGCCTATCCGGCGGACTGCATGCCAAAATTCCGTTTTCCCCAAAGACCATAACCTCACGACATTGCTCGATCGTCTCGCCTACCAGCGCTATCCGGCGGCAAAGCCCTTTGTCCAAAGGCCCCGCCCCCTCAACCTGAGCGCGAACCCATTCAGCCCCGGCCCGGGTTTTCCCCGCGCCGCGCCCGCCCAAAATCACCCAAGTCGTCCAGTCACCTTCCGGCGGCAGCTGATGCCCCTCCAAGGCCCAAAACTCAAAGAGCCAAGGCAGAGACACCAGCGCATTTTCACTCAAGCCATCCAGCGCTTTAGTCAGCGCTTTTGGCTCTAGCCCGCTTAAGTAGTCGATCACAGATCTCGCGTCTTGCCGCGTCAAGGTCGAGCGCGGTTGCCCCGCCGCCCGTTTGCTTTTCACGTTTTCCAAGCGCCATCTCCATATCAACAATTTGTTGTAAGCTTTTGAAATGCCCGCTTATTTGCTTCTGAACAGCCGTCGGGTCCTCAGACTCCAGCCCGCCTTCCAGTCGCTCTACAAGCACCTGCAATCCCCGCGCCAACCGTTTGTAAACAAACCGTGCCGAGCGCAGCGTATCCTCGCTGGGCTTCCCAGCGTTGGACGATTTCAATGTCATATGTTAAGCCTTCACCTGCCTCCGTATGGGGGCAGAAACAAGAAGAGCGGCCCACCCCTCGGTAGTCCGCTCGCCCATTTCTTCCAGCTTGCTTAGAGTTATACCCAACACCGTTCGCAAAGTCAAGCGATTTGCACGCCATACGTGCGTTCGCTGCGCAACACCCCGCGTTAACGAATTGCTAAACCCTTGAAACCAAGCCTAATTTCCGGCTGCGCGCCAGTTGGCCACATTCCGGTTATGCTCCGCCAGCGTCGCCGCAAAAGCATGCCCGCCAGTGCCATCAGCCACAAAAAAGATAAAATCCGTCGCTTCAGGATTCGCAGCAGCCTCAATCGCGTCCTTACCCGGGTTGGCAATCGCCGTCACCGGCAGCCCATTAATCACATAGGTATTATACGGCGTATCCGCCCGAAGCTCGCTCACCCGAAGCCCCCGCCCCAAAATCTCTTTGCCCAGCGTAATGCCATATATCACCGAAGGGTCCGTTTGCAGTCGAATCCCCCGCCGCAACCGGTTGGCAAAAACCCCAGCCACCAGCCCACGCTCCTCCGCAATACCGGTCTCTTTCTCAATGATCGAAGCCAGAACCAGCAAATCCGCCGGCGAGTCTATCGGCAAATCCGTTGCCCGCACCGCCCAAGCCGCCGCCAGTCGTTCCTCCTGCTTTTCAACCATCCGCGCCATCAGCGCCCCACGGTCGCCACCAGCAACCACCGCATAACTATCCGGTGCCAGCATGCCCTCAAGCGGCAGCACACCAACATTACCAGTCAAAAACTCCGCCTGCTTCAGCGCCTCAGCCACCAGCCACACCGTCGCGCCCTCAGCCATCGTCACCCGATAAGCCGTGGCATCATCCGCCCGCAAACGGCTGTATTCGCTTGGCAATTCACCACTGCCCAAAACAAAGCTCGCCGTCGTTACCATCCGCTCAGTGCTCGGGTCCACTTCGCGCATCTGCAAATCACTCCGCGTCACGCCCACCCGCAGCACAATCTCGCTGCCACAGCTCGCCGCCCCGCTTTGCGTCAGCTCGTCCGTAATGCCCTGCATCGAAACCCCTTGCCGCAACACAAACGTCCCCGCCTTCAGGTCACTCGATTTCCCGCTATTGCGCACCCCGATCCGAAATATCCAAGGCGTATCAATCGCCCCCGCGTCCAGCAAACTATCGCTCACCTTGCTAAAGTTAGACCCATTCGGCACCGTAAAACAAATCGCCTGCGCCAGCGGCCCCACGGCCCCAAATTGCGCCTTGCCCCAGGCCAGAACCCCGCCAAAGCCAATTAGCCCCACAATCAAAAACATAAGGGCGTTCGATGCCAGAGCCTTGCGCATTTAGCTGTCCAACTTCTTAAAAACCAACGAAGCGTTGGTGCCACCAAAGCCAAACGAATTGCTCAGCACCACATCAATCTTCCGCTTCACCGCCTTATTGGGCGCAAGGTCGAGCTTGCTTTCCACATCGGGGTTATCAAGGTTAATGGTTGGCGGGGCAATCTGGTCCCGTATCGCAAGGATCGAGAAAATCGCCTCCACAGCGCCCGCCGCCCCCAGCAGGTGCCCGATCGAGGATTTGGTAGACGACATGGTCGCCTTGCTACCCTCGCCAAGCAACCGCGTAACGGCGCCCAGCTCAATGGTATCCGCCATAGTCGATGTCCCGTGCGCATTCACATAATCAATATCGCTCGGCTTCAAGCCCGCGCGTTTAAGCGCCGCCTTCATTGAGCGATAGCCACCATCGCCATCAGCGGCAGGGGCGGTAATGTGAAACGCATCCCCCGAAAGGCCATAGCCAACCACTTCAGCATAAATCTTCGCCCCACGCGCCCGCGCATGTTCCAGCTCTTCAAGCACCACCACACCCGCGCCCTCGCCCATCACAAAGCCGTCACGGTCTTTGTCATAGGGGCGGCTCGCCTTAGTCGGGTCATCCGCCCACTTGGTGGAAAGCGCCTTGGCCGCGTTAAAGCCGGCTATGCCAATGCCACAAATAGCCGCCTCGGCCCCGCCAGCAATCATTACATCGGCATCATCAAACATAATCAGCCGCGCCGCATCGCCAATGGCATGCGCGCCGGTTGAGCACGCCGTTACCACCGCGTGGTTTGGCCCCTTAAAGCCATATCGAATAGAAACCTGCCCCGAGCAAAGGTTAATCAACGACCCCGGAATAAAAAATGGAGAAACCCTGCGCGGCCCTTTTTCAGCCATCATCAAAGTCGTCTTCTCAATCAGCGCCAATCCGCCAATGCCAGAGCCGATCATAACGCCGGTGCGCTCACGCCCCTCGTCATCCTCCGGCAACCAGCCCGAATCCTCTACCGCCTGCTGCGCCGCGGCCATGGCAAACAGAATAAACGTGTCCACCTTGCGCTGCTCTTTGGGCGCCATATAAGTATCAGGGTTAAACGTCCCGTCGCTGCCATCGCCATAAGGCACTTCACAGGCATAGGTCGTTTTATGACCCTCTGTATCAAACCGCGTGATCGGCCCCGCGCCCGACTGCCCATCCAGCAACCGCTTCCAAGTTTCATCCACACCATCAGCCAATGGAGAAACCATCCCCAGGCCCGTAACAACAACTCGACGCATATTAGCCCCACCCTATTTTCATTTTCCCTGTTTTACCCCAAGCCAAAGCCCAAGGGCAAGGCCTACTGAATCTGTATCTGCGCCCGTTCCCAGCTTACTTCCTGAATGTCGCCATCGTCATACATCATCATCAATGTCACCGAGTGAATAGAGCCAACAGGAAAGGTCATATAAGGTGGGAATTTAACAGCGTCCATCGCAGCCGGGGCAGATGTGCCTTCATAGCATGGCTCCATCGGCAGTCGCAGGTTCGGCACTTCGCCGTTCAGCCCGTAAAATACGTCTTCCAACCCGCAGCGAAAAACCACCAAATGCGTGAAATAAAACAAATCTTTGCCGTCAAACACCCGCACAGCAACCCAGCTATCTTGGGTCATTTCCAAAATAGGCTTCACCTCAGCCGCCGTTAAAAATTGCGCCTGCGCGCCATTGCCAAGCCCCGTGGCCAAAACCGCTGCGCCAATAATTGCTCTAAGTTTCAAAATCAATCTCCCATAAAAAAACGGCACCCAGTCGCGCTGGATGCCGTTCTATCATAATTTTGCCGAAAAATCAGGTGTTTTCGGTTACATACTTCACTGCGTCGCCAAAAGACTGGATGTTCTCAGCCGCGTCGTCAGGGATCTCGATGCCAAACTCTTCTTCAAAAGCCATAACCAGCTCAACAGTGTCGAGGCTGTCAGCGCCAAGGTCATCAATGAAGGACGCGCCCTCAATAACCTTGTCTTCTTCCACGCTCAGGTGCTCGACAACGATTTTTTTCAGGCGATCTGAAATGTCGCTCATAATTTCATCCTTTTGCAAATGAGCGGCAAGCCGCTCGGTTATGTGGTGTCATCAGCTAAGCGCCAATTCTACCGTTAGAAAAACAAAATTCGCCCGCAGGGCAGCGCCCCCGGTAAATCCTTTCGGGGGCTATATCATACTCTGACAAGTTGGCAAGTATTTTGTGGATTTCAAGCGCTAGCAATCGAAATATCCGCTCTCTTGGCAAGTAACCGCCATAACCTCGGCGCGCGCAATTTCTTCAGGTGTTAAAAGTGGCCTTAACTTCATCCGCTGCATCCAGCCCACTGGGCCCGCAACCATCTGATACCACATATAAGCCCGCACCAGATCCTGCTCCGTGTTTTGCGGATACTCATATAGCCCCGCCAGCCCCGAAAACGCATCGGCCTCCCCCTGTCGCGCCGCCGCCAAATACCAGCGCTCAGCCTTTATGTCATCACGCAAATCACTTTCACGGTTGCTGAATATCTCACCAACTTTTAGCTGAGCCTCCAAAATGCCCTGCTCTGCCGATTGTTCATACCAATACGCCGCGCGCAGCAGATCAACCTCAGTGCCTTCCCCTCTCTCATAAGATTCGCCAGTATAAAATTGCGCTGTATCTTCTCCACTTTCCGCAGACAGCTCGAGCCAATAAAGCGCCTCTTCAAGGTTCCTGGCTACACCTCGACCATGCCTATATGCCAATCCCAGATTGTTTTGCGCAACAGATTCACCCATTTTTGCTGACTCCAGATACAACGTAAAAGCGCGGTGAGCATCTACTTCGACACCAAGTCCATGCTCATAGCTGTAACCAAGATTGGTTATCGAGCGCTTCCATCCCATTTCAGCCCCGCGCCTATCCAGCGCCAATGCTGTTTCATAATCCCTAGGCACGCCATCACCCGTCCGATAAATATAGGCAAGGTTGGATATTGCCCCAACATTATTAGCGTCCGCCGCAGTTTGATACCATCTGATCGCCTCGGCTTTGTTCTCTTCTACACCGCGCCCGGTATCATAAAAGTAGCCAACCCTGAATTGCCCATAAACATTTCCGGATTCAGCAGATTCTAAATATAGTTGAAACGATTTCCCAATATTGGCCTCAATGCCACGGCCATGCTCGTAATTATATGCCAACCTATTCATGGCTTCAGAATTTCCAGAATCGCTCAATTCCTGCCAAATCTGGTTAGCGGCAGTATAGTTCCCATCATCTGTTAGCTTGCGGGCATCGCTATACGTCTGCCCAAAACAGGTTGTGGCCAGCATAAAGCTGGCCACAAAAGCAAGTAAATAAAAACGAAAAACCCTCAAAACATCGCCATGCCGCCATTTACGTGCAGCGTCTGCCCCGTTACATACCCAGCTTCGTCACTGGCTAAATACAGCGCGGCGGCAGCAATCTCGTCCGCGGTCCCCATCCGGCCCATGGGCACGCCCGTAAGCAGCGCCGTTTTCTGTTCATCCGTCAGCACATCGGTCATCGCGGTGGTAATAAACCCCGGCGCAATCGCATTCACAGTTATCCCGCGTGATGCCACTTCCTGTGCCACAGATTTACCCATGCCAATCACGCCAGCCTTAGACGCCGCATAATTCGCCTGCCCGGGGTTGCCCGTCACGCCAACAATCGACGAAATATTAATAATCCGGCCACTTCGCGCCTTCATCATCGGCCGCATCACCGCCCGCATCAGCATCATGGTCGAGGTCAGGTTAATATCCAAAACCGTGTCCCATTCCTCGTCTTTCATCCGCATAAACAGGTTGTCCTTGGTTACACCGGCATTATTCACCAAAATATCCAAGCTGCCCATCGCCTCAATCGCCGCCTTGGGCAAAGCCTTCACCGCGTCACGGTCTGAAAGGTTACACGGCACCACATGCGCCCGCGCCCCCAGCGTAGCCGCCAGCGCCTCCAGCGGGCCTACCCGCGTGCCAGAAAGCGCCACCGTGGCCCCCGCCCCGTGCAAAGCCGTCGCAATCGCCCCGCCAATACCACCCGAAGCCCCCGTTACCAGCGCCGTTTTTCCTGTCAAATCAAACATATCAATTCCTTGTTGTAGAGCGGGCTTCACCCACCATTTCTCCGCCACCATACCGGATATTTCCCAGCTTTCCAGCCAATATCCGCCCACAGCCACGCCAAACCACCTCCAGATGCCCTTTGTTGCCATCGCAACTACATAGGCCAGTTGCGTTCGTATCAGTTTTCAAGAAGCCTGAACGATTCTATCGTCTGCCCAAAACGCGTCGCCCTGCCGGATATAACAACTGTGTCTCCCCGCGTGAGTTCTTCTAAAAAGCCACGCGAAAGATTACAAATCTCTAGGTCACCTGTCGCAATCCGAAGGTCTACCGAGCCATGGCAACCTTTCCTGCGTTTATCCGGTGAGCTTTTTACAACGATAGCATTTTGGGTGGTCTCTTCCCCCCAGAAATATGCAGCACCCGTTGGGATCGCCCCAAGTAAAATCGCTCGACATCCAAATATGGATAGCGCGAGCATTACAGCTCCCCAAAAGGCCAATCCAGGCAGTGACCCACGGCGCGCGCTATCTGGTAAAGCCTGTAAAACGGGGCGGCCGATTACGACTGACATGAGGCCGCCACCAAAGATCCCGATCCATCCGGCCAGCGCCGCCCACAAGGGGCTCGGGATCGTTTGCTTGCCAAGGATACCCCATGCAAGACCAATAACAAGAAGAGCCAATGTGGTCACGACTAAACCGCGCTTGAGCTTGGGTCCTTTGCGCAATTTCTCACCAGCAAGCCGACTGAGTTCTTGCATGCCTATTTTTTCAGGGCGCGTAAAAGAAAGGTTTCGAAACGCAAGACCCGGAAAAACAAAAGCCACAAAAAACCCCGTAACTATCGGAGAAACCACCCAGCCATTAACCGCGCCAGAGAGCATGGCAACGAATAGGCAAACACACATCATTAGGCCGCACAGAAACTTAACCGGGGCGGGTGTTATACGTTCTGCCAGCCTTCGCAGCGCAGGAGTAAAACGGTGCGGAAACAATAACCCTAAACCGAAGATCAGCGCCGTCAGTATAAACCCAAACCGCACGAGGTCGTTTACAAGGATTCGGGGAAACCAAAGCGCGAGGGGAACCGCCAAAATAGCGCTGTAGAGGGCGAAAGCCCCAAATAAAAATGATGATATCTGGGTAAAACGTTTTGCAGTCATATTAATAATGCCCTTCATATTTCCCTCTGAGCCTGACTTTAGTCAAAATCACGATTTCTTCCGCAAAGATGGTATTTTCAGCCCTGCTTCCGATGACTCAATCAATATGCCAAGCCGTCTCAACCGTGTTTCTTCTCTCTTGGCACTCATAACCCACCAAATAGAATCTCGTTTGTAAGATGGTGCCAAATTAGTAAGGAATAACCACGCAGGCTGGTTGGCCCTAATTTGCGCCTCAAACGCACCAGAAAGCGGCACATTTCGATCTTCAGAGGAGTAGCCCTTCACATCGGACCGATTGTTAAAAACGTGCATTCCCGCTGGTTTCATCTTTCCAAGCGGTATGAGCGCTTCCACCTTCTTTACGTTCACAGCACTCCATACGCTCCTAATTTTTCGCGGCGTAAAACGGATCTTATAGCTCTGGTCATCAATAGTTTTCCGAATACCATCAATCCATCCAAAGCAAAGAGCAGCATCAACGGATGCAGACCACGTAAGGCTTGCGCGCCCTGTGCTTTTTCTAAGATAACCCACCCAAAGTTCACTGGCGTCCGTATGTCCTTCCAACCAATCGCCAAACGCGTCTTGGTTTTCAAAAAATATCACATCAGCCATTCTCTAGTCTCCATACATGACCAACGGTAAGGCCCTAGTTCCCCGGACACGCCGCAATAACCTGCTCAATGGCAGCTCTTGAGCCATCAAGCGAAATAAACCCGTCCACGCCCAGCGTTGGCATCGAAACACCCACTTCGGCATTGGCTTGAAAGGCCTCAATAAACGGATGACGGCCATCCCAAACATGCCGCAACAATGCAAACACACCCGTGGCGTCATAATACGTCGCCACGTCAGAATATACCTGCTCGGGAAACGTATATGAAATAGCCGCATACCCATCCGGAAAACCCGATTCCGCCGGCTCTTGTGCTGGGGTAAAGCCGATCAAAAATGCCGAGTCATAACAAAGCATCACAAAGGTTCCAAAACCTTCGCACCGAGTAGAGGCCTCAGGCGTTTCGCCATTATAACCGCCATCAGAAGTGAATTGCCACGGCGTGCACTCCTGCGCCGCCCCCACGCTTGGCCCAAATGTCAGAGCCACTAAAACCCCTGTAGCAAATCGCATTTTTCGTCTCCTGAAATTACTATTTGGCCAGATACTTCGCAATATCTTCCGGCACAGCCACATTGCCCACCGCAATGCTCCGGTCTATCCGCCGCACCATCCCACACAGCGCTTTGCCCGCGCCAATTTCCAGCACCTCGGTCACGCCGTTCGCCGCCATAAACAAAACCGACTCCCGCCAGCGCACAGAGCCCGTCACCTGATCCACTAGCAAATTTCGGATCACCAGCGGCGTGTGCACATCCGCCGCGCTCACATTGGCCACCAGTGGCACCTTAGGGGCCACAATATCCACATGGCTCAGCGCCTCGGCCATCGCTTCCGCCGCTGGCTGCATCAAGCTACAATGAAACGGCGCGCTCACCGGCAGCATCACCGCCCGCTTGGCACCGGCCTCTTTGGCCAGCACCGAAGCCCGCTCAACCGCCACCTTATGACCAGAAATAACAACCTGCCCCGGATCATTGTCATTGGCCGCTATGCAAACCTCGCCCTGCGCGGCCGCCTCGGCCACCGCTTGCACGGCCTCAAATCCAAGCCCAAGAATGGCGGCCATTGCCCCCACGCCCACAGGCGTGGCTGCCTGCATTGCCTCGCCGCGAATGCGTAAAAGCCGCGCCGTATCCGCCAGCGTTATAGCCCCCGCAGCGCAAAGCGCCGAGTATTCCCCCAAAGAGTGCCCCGCCACATAAGCCGCATCCTCAACCGCCAAACCTTCAGCATTCAAAGCTGCCATCGCCGCCATAGATGTCGCCATCAAGGCAGGCTGGGCATTGGCCGTCAGGGTTAATTCCGCAATATCCCCCTCCCAAATCAAGCTTGAGAGCTTCTCGCCCAACGCCTCGTCCACCTCATCAAACACAGCCTGCGCCGCTGGATAAGCCTCAGCCAAAGCTTTGCCCATGCCAATAGATTGCGCACCCTGCCCCGGAAAAATAAATGCTTTTGTCATTCTGCCCTCACTCTTGTTTATAGCGATTTCGAATACCCAAAATTTCAACCAAACCACCATAGCGCTTAAACACGTCGAAAAATAGTGCCTAGGGCTTCCAGTAAATTCGAATGCGCCTCGCCAAACTATAGCCACCCA
Organism: Paracoccaceae bacterium; assembly: GCA_002402045.2. Taxonomy (GTDB): domain Bacteria; phylum Pseudomonadota; class Alphaproteobacteria; order Rhodobacterales; family Rhodobacteraceae; genus UBA3077. The sequence goes on from NVUX02000060.1 coordinate 89,469, forward strand.
AAAACACTTTTTATAGCCCAGAATTTGGCTTCAGATGAAAAACTCCAGCCGCCCGAAGTCCACCGAGCGCAGCGAGGCGAGGGCCCGTAGGGCAACGGGCGACTTGCCGCCCCGCGCCAACGAGGTGGGCTGAACCAAGGAAGGCGAAGCCAACGACTTCAGCTCGCCGAGGCGGCGCGACACTGGCACAGTCCGGCAGCTCCGCGTTTGCTTTTTCTCCAAGGGGGCCAAGCCCCCCGTCGAAAAAGCACGTTTTTTGCAAGCAAAAAACCGGCCTGCGGCGGCCATGGCCTCGCTGCGCTCGGCGGCACATATCTGCTACCCATAATAACACGCCAACAGCCCGCATATTCGTATCATCTCATAAGCACCCCATAAAACAAACACCCTTTTCACATCCAAAATGGCGAGCCCCGCCTCCACGCCCTTGATCTTCCTCAGCCCAGTAATTTTTCGATATCTTTCCCGCCAAAAACCATGCCCAAACGCCGCTGCGCACGGCAGCCTGAAACCACTAATATGTTTACCATATCTCGCCAGAGCCGCCCATGCCAATTCCCTACACCGCTAAATCATACGTCCGCAGTCCTTTACTGCCATTTGGTTTTATAGTTTAGTCCAGGCGTGTCTCATGGAGCGTTTCTAGTGAATATTTCCGAACAATTCCTGCCGGGTTCGCTTGGAGCGATCATAACCCTCCACGGCAATCATTATGCCTCCAATTGGGGCTTTGGAACCTTCTTTGAGGCCAAGGTTGCGCAAGAACTCGCTGGTTTTGCTTCACGACAAGCTGGAAATGACTTGGTGTTAATTGCCCATGATCACAAAGGTGTAGCCGCATCCTTAATCCTTGACTTAAATGATCCCGCATCAGGTGAGCGAGGCGCGCATTTGCGGTGGTTTATCAGTGCCGACCGGTGCCGCGGAACCGGTTTGGGACGGCAGCTCCTGCAACGCGCCGTTTTTCATGCCGAGGCTCATACCGAGGGCCGTATGTGGCTGACAACCTTTGCAGGCCTAAAGCCTGCGCGCCACCTTTACGAAAGCTTCGGTTTTTCGCTCGTTAACGAAGCAAAAGGCGAGGCTTGGGGAACGGCTGTCAGCGAGCAGGAATTCCGTCGCTAAGGCCGCCTTCCAAGACCCGACGCAATCAAACAAGCCGTCCTATTCGGATTATTGACGCCCAATCGCGCAAGCTATTCAGCGCAGCACAAATCAGCCATTACATCAGGCCCCAAGTCCTCACCCTACCCTGTGGCAACACGACACTTAACTTTACGGAAAAATTAATATACAGTTATTCGAATACTTTGTTATGTACTTGTTTTACAGTCATAACCACGAATATTTAGCGCACGCGTATAAGGCTCACTTAGATCGTTCGCCACATTAAGGAGTGTCGAATGTATCGACGTGTCAATTCTGGCCGCTTTATTGGCCTGACAACATTTCTGATCGTTGTCGTAATGGCCGTTTTCACTTGGGTTATGTGGGGCATGGCAAAGCAGGTTTTTGTGCTTTCCGATGTGATGCTTGAGATGAACAACAGCATTAAATCCATGAACAACGCCGTGGTTGGCATGGCTGATAGCGTAACAGCCATGAACACAAATATTTCCAGTATGGTCACCGATATTCATGCCATGAGTGGTAGCGTAGCGTCGCTTGATACCTCTGTTGCCAGCATGTCAGGCGATATGACCGTGATGGCGGAAGCGATGCCGGAAATGAACGCCACCATGCTGAATATGTCGCAAGCCGTTGGTAAAATGTCATATGATCTTGGGCTGGCTGCATATGCATTTAGCCAGCCAATGTCATATATGTGGGGGAATGTAATGCCCTTCTAGCGCATGTGGGGCAAATTGCCATGTATTCACATTCATATTTATCTATATGGTAGGCACAATCAAGTGAATCAGGGCGGCCATAAAGAATAGATTTGTAAATACAGTTGGCTATAGTAGATTTAAAGACGCCAAAGCGGCGCAAGGCTATGTAAGGGGAGAAGGATGCGGGTAAATGTAATGCTTTCGGGGCTGGTCGGTGCGGCTTTGGCTGTGGCGTCAGGCATGAGCGCGCAGGAAACCACTGCAAATCAATTCCAGACCGCCGTTGTGAGCACCGCCCAAATCGGCGGCTCTGCCACGATAGGCGGCACGGTTATCCCCTTTAAAGAAGTTACAATTTCAGCGCAAATTCCCGGGGCCATCACCTCAATGGCTGGCCTTGAGGGCACCCGCGTGGCGGAGGGCGAAATCCTCATCACGGTGGATGATGCCGATATCGTCGCCCAGCGCAATGCCGCACTGGCGCGGGTGTATCAGGCGCAAGCTGGCCTGCAAAACGCCCAAATGCAATATACACGAGAGCTGTACTCCCCCCGTAGCAACTCGGTTTCCAGCTTTCCGGGCATGGGCGTGCCCAGCATGTTTGACCAGTTCTTCACCCGCGGCTTTTCAGATGCCATGGGCCAAAGCAATTCAGCCCTAGAGCGCCAAGCCGACCTTTATGCGCAAACCTCGGGCGTAGACCAAGCCCAGAGCGGCGTAATGCAGGCGCAAGCCATGCTAGAGGCGCTTGATGTGAAACTGCGAGACGCCACACATCTCGCCCCGTTTGACGGCGTTATCATCCAGCGCATGGTCGAGGTCGGCGATAGCGTCCAGCCCGGCATGCCAATGCTTAAATTCGCCTACACCGATTATCTGCGGGTAGAGGCCGATGTGCCTGTGCGCTTGGCTGCGGGCCTTACGGAAGGCGTTATTGTGCAAGCGCGGCTAGATATCGGCGGTGCCACAATTGAGGCCCGCGTGGCCCAAATATTTCCGGTCGCCGACCAAGCCCGCCACACGGTGAAAATCAAGTTTGACCTCCCCTACGGCACCCCCGGCGGCCCCGGAATGTATGTTGAGGTGACGGTGCCAGACACCTCCATCCCCGTGCAAGGCCAAGCCGCTGTACCCACGGCGGCGCTGGTATGGCGCGGCTCTCTACCCTCGGTTTTTGTGCTGATAGACGGCAAGCCATCCCTGCGCCTCGTGCGCGTGGGCTACCCCATCGGGACAGATCGGGTGTCTGTCATTTCGGGCCTGAGCGGCGGTGAAACCGTCATTCTCAACCCTCCTGCCACGCTGGTTTCGGGTGGCAATTAACATATTAGGGAGGGTTTAACGATGAGTGACGCATCAAAAGACAGCGCGCCAAAGACCAAGTTTTCCGCCAAGCTTGGCCTTGCGGGTGCCATGGCCAAAGGGTTTATCGCCTCGCCGCTTTCCCCGCTTTTGCTGGTGGCCTGCCTTGGCCTCGGCATTATGGGCCTCATCTCTACCCCCCGCCAAGAAGACCCGCAAATCTCGGTGCCGATGGTTGATATTTTCTTCTCCTACCCCGGTGCCACCGCCACCCAAGTGGCGTCTCTCGCGACAGCCCCCCTAGAGCGTATGCTCTCCGAAATTCCGGGTGTTGACCACGTTTATTCTGTATCAGAGCGCGGCGGAGCCATGGTGACGGTGCAGTTTGATGTGGGCGAAGAGCTTGGGCCGAGCCTCGTTAAACTCAACGACAAAATCCAGTCTAACCTAGACAGCATCCCTCCCGGCGTATCCCAACCCCTTATAAAACCCAAAGGCATTGATGATGTGCCGGTGGTGACTCTGACTCTGTGGTCACACACGGTAGATGACGCCGCCCTGCGTTCGCTCGGGCTTGATGTGATTCAAGCTGTAAAACAAGGCAATGATACAGCGCAAACCTTTGTGGTTGGTGGTCGCATAAATGCGCTCCGCATTGAGGTTTTCCCCGAGCGCCTCGCCGGTTTTGGCATTGGTCTGGATGAACTCGCCGAGACCATCCGCAACGCCAATTCGGCGCGTGATGTTGGCACGGTTGAAACCGGCCAAACCACCTTCACCATCTATACCGGCGATTTTTTGCGAACAAAACAAGACGTTGAGAACCTAATGGTTGGCGTGGCCAGCGGCTCGCCCACCTATATCCGTGATATAGCCTTGGTGACAGACGGCACGCGTGATGCCAGCAATATCGTGTCCTATTACACCGGCCCCGCCTACGCTGATCTTGATAGTTCCGAGCAGCTCGCCCCCAACGGCTCTGCCGCCGTGACCATCGCTTTTGCCAAGAAACACGGCTCCAACGGGGTATCCGTGGCGCAGTCAATACTTGATATGGTTGAGCAACTCAAAGGCTCGCTTATACCTGATGATGTGAATGTTGAAATCACGCGAAACTATGGCGAGTCTGCCAATGAAAAGGTGAACGAGCTGCTGTTTAAGCTCTTCATCGTAACCGCCGCCGTTACGCTGCTTATCTGGCTTACGCTCGGCGTGCGCGCCGCCATTGTGGTGCTAATCGTAATTCCCATCGTCATTTTGATGACCGTATTTGTCGCCTGGATTCTCGGTTTCACCATTGACCGCGTGTCGCTTTTCGCCCTCATTTTCTCCATCGGCATTCTGGTGGATGACGCCATTGTGGTGGTTGAAAACATCTATCGCCGCTGGCTCGAAATCGGTGAATGCTCCGAGGAATGCTCAATAGATGCCGTGCGTGAGGTCGGCAACCCCACCATTCTTGCCACCTTCACCGTTATCGCCGCCCTGCTGCCCATGGGCTTTGTAACTGGCATGATGGGCCCCTATATGGCCCCCATTCCGGCCCTCGGCTCGGTCGCCATGCTGCTTTCGCTTTTCGCCGCATTTATCTTTACGCCGTGGTTGGCCCAGCAAATAAAACCCACCATCAAAGGCTTGGAAAAGGCGCAAAAAACCGAGCATAAGCAGGCCGAATGGCTGCACGGATTCTTCCGTAAGCTGCTCATCCCGCTCATCACCAAGCGCATCGTTGGCTGGGGTTTTGCCGCCGGTCTCATCATCGTTTTCCTGCTCAGCCTCACGCTGTTTTACACCACCGCCGTTACGGTGAAAATGCTGCCGAAAGACAATAAGCCCGAGTTTAACGTCACCGTTAATATGCCCGACGGCACCCCGCTTCCGGTCACCGCCAATGTTATCAGCCAACTGGCCGAAGAGCTGCGCCATATTCCCGAAGTGACCGCCCTGCAAACCTATACCGGCACCGCCAGCCCGTTTAATTTTAACGGCCTCGTGCGCCATACCTACCTGCGAAACAAGCCGTGGATGGGCGATATTCAGGTGCAGCTTCAGCACAAAGGCGACCGTGAGCGCGGCTCTGAGGAACTGGCCGTGCTGGCCCGCGAAATGCTTACGCCGATCGCCACCCGCCTTGGGGCTCGCATTGAAGTGATCGAAATGCCGCCCGGCCCGCCTGTGCTGCAAACCATGGTTGCCGAAATTTACGGCCCCGATGCCGAAACCCGCCGCGAAGTTGCCCGCGCGGTTGAGGCTATGTTTATTGAGGCCGAAACCATCACCGATGCCGATAGCTACCTGCAAATGCCCTATGAAAGCTGGCGTTTTGTGATCAACCGCGAAAAGGCCTCGCGCCGCGGGGTTTCGGTTGAAACCATCAACCGGCAGCTCGAAATGGCGATGGGTGGCTTTATTTTAGGTGATACCAAAATGGAGCGGGCCTTGGAGCCGCGCTTCATCATCCTGCAAATGCCTTTGGCGATGCGCAGCCAGTTTGGCCGCATCGGCCAGCTGCCCATTCCCACCTCCACCGGCAATATGATTCCGCTCACAGAGCTCGGCCATTTTGAGCCGTTCCAAATGGATGATCTCATCTACCATAAAGACCTGCGCGCGGTAGAATACGTAACCGGCGAAGTTACGGGGCGCCTCGGCGCGCCAATATACGGCATTCTTGAAATGGAAAAGCTGCTGGATGATTATGTTTCGCCAGACGGTGTGCGGGTAGAAACCAACTACCTCGCCCCCCCCGCTGACAGCCGCCAATCAGCGCTAGAGTGGACCGGCGAATGGACAGTCACCTACGTCACCTTCCGCGATATGGGCATCGCCTTCGGGGTCGCCCTCATCCTGATCTACATCCTTGTGGTGTGGGAGTTCGGCAACTTCACCATGCCCGCCATTGTGATGTTCCCTATTCCGCTCACGCTGATCGGCATTGTGCCCGGCCACTGGCTCATGGGCGCGCCCTTCACCGCCACCTCAATGATCGGGTTCATCGCGCTTGCCGGTATTATTGTGCGAAACTCGATCCTGCTGGTAGATTTCTCCCGCACGGCTGTAGAGAATGGCATGCCCGTAATAGACGCCGTGATTTCCGGCTGTGCCACGCGCTCGCGCCCCATTATCATCACCGCGCTGGCGCTGGTGGTTGGCAGCTCGGTAATTCTAAGCGATCCGATATTTCAAGGCATGGCGGTTTCGCTGATGTTTGGCGGCGCGGTGTCTACGGTGCTAACACTTGTTGTTATCCCGCTGGGCTGTGTGAGCTTTAGGAAAGCGCTGTGTGAAACCTGCGATATGCCCGAAGAAGAAATCGTGGCCCCCACCAACCACCACAAAAGCGGCTCGTTTTGGCGCGGCGTGCTGGCCTTTGCAGATTTCCTCTGGCTCATTGTCCTGACCATCGGATTGCTGGTCATCACCTTCTTCAAGAAGATATATAGCATGCTCGCCGGCCTTTTTGGCAGCAAAGATAGCGGCCCATCAGCCCCGCCTAGCCCGCCCGCCAAGCCCGCGCCCAAAGCCGCCCCTGCGGCGGCCAAAGCGCCTAAAACCAAAGCTAAGCCAGCGGCGACCGCTAAGGCAAAAGCCCCCGCCAAACGGCCCAAAGCCGCCTCTGGCCGTCGTGGTATTCGCATCAAGCCTACCAGCGGAGATAGCTAAGCGGCATGAAAAATCCGCTTTTATATCTGGCGCTGGTCGCCACAAGCTTTGCCCCAGTAATGGCCGAGGCTCAAAATAACACCCCGCCGGGCTACACCTTTGGCGGGATGTTTCCGGGGATGTTTGGCGGCAATAATTACGGCGTGCCACAAGGCTACATGAACAACGGCCAAAGCCCGTTTCTCACCATGCCCGCACCGCAATACCCCTTTGCAAATCCGCAATTTCCAAGCGCCCGCCAGCCGCAGGCCTCGGCCTTTCCCGCCACCCCAATGGCACAGCCAACCCCTTTCTGGATGCAAACCCCGCAATCACCAGCGCGCTTTATTACCCAAGTGCCCTCAAATGTAGCCCCGCAAAACGCGCCGCCAAGCTATACGGTATTCACCCCACCGGGCTTTTCGTCCGCACCACCGCGCTGGGCCCCGCTTCCCGGGCAAGCCCCTGTTTCCATTCAATCTCTACGGCCAACCAATAACTGGTCGATCTTCCCCAATGCCAGCCAAAACCTTGCGCCAGCCGTTCCGGCCGCCCCACCAAAGTGGCCACCACAATAGCTAAAGGCATTCTTCGCCCGTGCGCATAAAAGGACTCAACATGAACCCCTATCTTAAAAGCGCGCTAACCAGCGCTATTATGGCGGCGGCTTTGCCCTTGCAGGCAGCCCCCCTCAATAGTGTCTGGCGCTCTGATGTCAGCCCCATGATCCCCTATCAATATATCGAATCTGTTCCGGTTTTGCGACTCGCGCCGCAAATTGCAAATGCCCAAACTTATGCTTCAGATTCGCTATATTTGCGACTTTATCCAAGTATAAACACAGCCTCTATGCCCTCAGATCCAAGTATAGCAAGTAAAACAAGGGGTTTTGTGCAAAATCAGACTCGCGGCATTTTGTCATCTTCTTACGTGCAAGAATATGCATATATTGATACGTATTCGAGTACGAGAACGTTTGAAGAGTATTTCAGCTTCCCAAGTATTCGCATGAGTTTAGCCATGCCGCCCTATGGCAATGGTTTCGGAGGAGGCTACCAGCCTTTGCAATTTGGGTTTAACCCGGCTGCTTTCAAGTTCTGGTAGTTAAGGAAAACAGGCCGCAAATTGTGGCAATGCACGAAGTTTCTGGCGGTTGTCCCGTTGCCTAAGCTTCCTTTCATCAGGGACAACGCTGGAGGATACTATGCGTAAAATTCTTATTTCTGCCGCTATCGTTGCTGGTTTGGGCGCTGTTGCCGCTACTGAAGCTTCGGCTCAATATTACCCTAACCAAGGCTACAACAACAATGGTAGCAACTGGAGCCCATTTGGTGGCAACAACAACAGCAACTGGATGCCTTGGGGCAACAACAACGGTTGGGGCAACAATGGCAATAATGGCAACAACGGTTGGGGTGGCAACAACACACCTTGGGGCGGCAACAACATGCCTTGGGGCAACAACAACGGCTGGGGTAACAACCAGGGCTGGGGCAACAACTGGGGTCCTTTTAACTCCGACGGTCGCGGTAACGGCACTGGCAATTTCACCTTTGGCTTTAACGGCTCGGCCGAAGGCCAAGGCGCTGGTGAAGGCCAAGGCGAAGGTCAAGGCAGTGGCTACGGCAATGGCGGCAACACCCTCGGCATCTTCATGGGCCCTAATGGCCAGCTGATGATGATGGGTCCAAATGGCCCTTACCCGATCGTAATCACCCCAATGGAAGCGCCGGTTGAAGCACCAGCGGCACCAGCCGCTTCTGAGTAATACACATGCTATCCGCCCCTTGATTACAGGGGGCGGATTTCTCTTTTATCGGAGCCAGCCAACCGGAGCCTTGCCGACATGAAATTTCGTCCGCTTTTTGCTCTCCTCGGCGCGCTTACGATAAGTGCCAGCGCCGCGCTTGCCCAAGCCCCTCTGCCCTCGTATTCCGCCACCACCGTGCAAACCGCCCCCGATCAGCCTGACCGCACCGGCGTTATCACCAAATCCGGCAATTTCCTGCGGCTCGAATTTACGCAAGATGGCCAGCAAGTCATCCAAATTCTGCGCCCGACAGAGGGCCTGACTTATGTGCTTTACCCCGCCAGCAACAGCTACGTGGAGCAGCGCGGCCCCGCCCAGCCCGAAGAATTCTCCGATAGTTACACCCCGCCCTGCCCAACCCAAGCCGAAGACAGCGGATTGCAATGCAACCGTCTCGGGCTAGAGATCTACCAAAGCATCGCCGTGGAGCGCTGGCATATCGGCGCCGAGGGCGACCCCGGCCAGATGCTTATCCTCTGGGATCCAACCCGCAAACGGGCGCTGCGGCAAGAAATGTCAAACGGCACGCTGGTGCAAATGACCTTTCTTGGCCTGCAAGAAATTGAAAGCCGCGAGGCTGAGCATTGGATTACCGAAGTTTCCCGCCAAGGCCGCGCCACCCTGCGCACCGAGTGGTGGTATGACAATGAACTAAAGCTGGTGCTGCGCGAAACACTGCCCGACGGCACCCAGCGCCACCTGCAAAATGTCACCATCGGCCCGGTTGCCCCGAGCCTGTTTACAGTGCCCGATAACTGGCAGCGCCTAGACGCGCCTGCCCCCCCGAAGGAGTAACCCATGCTAACGCTTTATGCGAATTTCAAAGGTGGTACCGGCAAAAGCACGGTGGTTTTCAACATGGCGATATGGCGGATAGCCCAAGGCGAGAACGTCACGGTTTGTGATCTGGACCCCCAGCGCACAGTCACCGATGTTGCCGCCATCCGCGAGGAAGACGGGATAGAACCGATGCTGAATGTTGTGCATAAATTGCCCGAAAAGGGCAAAGCGCGTGGGGATTGGCTGATTGATGTAGGTACGTCTGATATGGCCGCCATGGGCGATGCCATCCGTGCCTGCTCGCTCATCGTTATTCCGGTGACGCCGTCGCAGGCTGATATCTGGGCCACCCAGCGCTTCCTTGAGATCATCAAAAAAGAGCGCGGCAAAGCCCGCATGCCCACCGTGCGCGCCTTCATTAACCGCGCCGATCCACACCCGCGCTCACGCGAAAATGCCGAAACATACGCGGCGCTGGAAATGCTGGGCACCATCAAACCGCTTGAGGCCAAACTGGTGCAACGCCTTGCCTTCAGGCGCTCATTTTCCGAAGGGCTGGCCGTGAACGAGCTGGAGCCATCGGGCAAAGCCGCGTTTGAGCTGAATGAACTCGCCAACGAAATTTACGGGGCTTAGGCCTGAGGGGAAAACACCATGATGATGATGCCATTTGTTCGCCTGATCGCGATCTACGCCCTTGTCGGAGCCGCCATATTTGCGTTTCTCAAGCGAGATCAACTTATGGATTATTTTACGGCACCAGAAACCGAGATGGCCCCCCCAAGCGCAGAGAATGCACCCGAGGCTAACCCGCAGGAAAACCTTGATGCAACGGTTGAAGCCTCGGCCACCGAAGCGCCAGTCCCCGCCACTGAAACCAGCTTCAGCGCCCCCCCCGCTTTTGGCACTCAAATCACGCCGCAATACTTCGGCCAAGCTGCCGCCCCCGCTGTGGCCCCCGCGGCACCAAGCCGTGAAAGCATGGTTGGCCGTTGGCGCAAAGCCCGTGCGGTCTTTAGCCAAGGCAACCCCACAGAGGCCGCAGCGCTTTATGAAGCCCTGACGTCCGACTTCCCCGACAACATCGACCTCCACGGTGAAACCGGAAATCTTTACTACAATCTTGGCCAGTTCAACCAAGCCGCCACGCATTACCAAGCCGTTGGCGAAATTGCAGCGCAAAACGGGAATATGCAAATGGCGGGAAGTATGCTGAGCCTGCTCCAGCGCATTGCCCCCGCCAAAGCGACCGAGCTTCAGGCCACGCTCAATGCCGGGCAGTAGCGCTTAACCTTCAATCTTTTCACCAAGATCAACCGTTGGCGCATTTTCATTAAAATAAAAATGCGGCTGCGGCGCAGTAGCCTCGCTGCGCTCGGGAGCTACGCATGGCTTCGCCACGCTGGCACGGGGAAACTGGCGGCATTCGCGGAATCTACTGTATTTTAGTGGTAATTAGCTAGACTGAACAAAACGCAAAAATACAGGAATTCCGCATGAGTCATTTTCTCAAAAAGCGGCTGGCCAGCCTCGAAAACCACCTGATTAATGAAAACCCCGCCCTGCTGGAGGTTTTGCCGACCTATTACAAAATGTACAAACTGCTCTATCGCACAGGGCTTTTACACAAAAAAAGCTCACTGGCCTCGAGGATTTCGTGGTGGCCGCTGATTTCGGTGCTCGGCACGTTTAGCTCCGGGAAATCCACTTTTATCAATGATTACATTGGTGTAAATATTCAAGACACCGGTAACCAAGCAGTTGATGACAAGTTTACCGTGCTGAGCTATCGCTCGGCAGGCACCACCAACCAAACCCTCCCCGGTTCGGCGCTGGACGCTGATCCGCGCTTTCCGTTCTTCCGCATTTCGCGCGAAATTGAAAAGGTTGCCAAAGAGGAAGGCAAGCGGATTGAAAGCTATCTACAACTGCGCACGGCCAACTCCGAGAAGACTAAAAACCGTATTTTGATCGACTCGCCGGGCTTTGACGCCGACGACCAGCACACCTCGACCCTGCGCATCACCAACCATATCCTTGACCTATCGGACCTAGTGCGGTGTTTTTTACGCCCATTGAAGTGGTTTTTCTTTTTAGGACAGTTTTGCGGCTTGGCTAAGATGCATCTGATTTCTGCTCATGCCGTTTTTCGTGTTTGTTGTTCCGCGAAGTATGCGGTGTCTGGGGTGCGCTAATCA